>NZ_JBFRDF010000011.1:0-159408 GCF_052113445.1 Paenarthrobacter sp. YAF11_1 | reverse complement strand
GCGAAGATGGCGTTGTGGGGTGATGGGACGCACCGGGTCTCGTTGGACGAGGTCATAGTGACCATGCGGGAAACGGGCAAGGACATGTCCCATAAGTACAAGGAAACAGCGATGGGCGGCCTCGCCGTCAACGTCGTCGAATGCTGAGTCTGTTTACTGTCAGTGCCTAGTGCCATGCTGTATCCATGAGCGGGGGATACGACAGGGATTTTTTGCGGGCACGCCTTGAGCTGCCCAGTCCGTCGGCAACGACGATTCTTTTGGACTACATCCACTTCTCCGTGCGTTTCCGGGCTGCCCGGAAACTCGCGGCGATTGTGGGGGTCAATATCCACGGCAAGGAACTGAATCCGCTGGCCCGTGAGGGCACCTGGCATTTTGATGACAGGATTCCCAGGGAACAGCAGGCCGGCCCGGACGTTTACAAGAACAACGCGTTCGACCGCGGCCACTTGGTGAGGCGGCTGGATCCAGTCTGGGGTGACGCGGCCACGGCCAAGAAAGCCAACCAGGACACGTTTGCCTTCACCAACGCTGCGCCGCAGGTGGATGACTTCAACCAAGGCAAGGAACTGTGGGTGGGGCTCGAGGATCACGTGCTGAACCACGCCGATGCCCACGACGCCAAGCTCAGTGTCTTCACCGGACCCGTCTTCCTCGACGACGATCAGCCCTACCGGGGCGTCCAGATCC
The DNA here is from genome assembly GCF_052113445.1 of Paenarthrobacter sp. YAF11_1. Taxonomy (NCBI): domain Bacteria; kingdom Bacillati; phylum Actinomycetota; class Actinomycetes; order Micrococcales; family Micrococcaceae; genus Paenarthrobacter; species Paenarthrobacter sp. YAF11_1. The sequence continues at coordinate 158,715 of NZ_JBFRDF010000011.1, read as the reverse complement.
CGCGAAAGTTCTGGAAGATCGCGGCCTGGACCAACGATGCCACGCTGGCCGCCGTCGGGTTCGTCCTGGACCAGTCGCCGCTGCTGGGCAAAGTGGAACTGAAGAGGGCCATCGACCAGAAGCTTCTGGAGGGAGAGCCACCTCCGCTGGGACCGTTCCGGACTTTCCAGGTCCCCATCGGTCAGATCGCGGACCTGACAGGACTTAGCCTCAGCAGGCTCACCAACGCGGACCGACTCGCCAGCGGCCAGCGGGAACTGGGAAAGCAACCGAAGGCCATCCAGCTGGAGAGCGCGGACCAGATTCGCTTGTGAGTAACCGCAAGACTGCGGTTTTGCCCGTAAACCAGCAGATTTTTCCCGGCCCGATAGACTTGGGGCTGCATGTCCGCATGCCACCACGCTTTTGAACACTGCACCAAAACCCTGAGATTGGACACGGCCACCTTGCGAGAATTCACCGCCCGCTTTGCCACCGCCGAGGAAATCGACAACTGGGACAAGCACGTCACGGCCAATCCGAACGGCGGCAACATGCTGCAGTCGGACGCCTACGCGGCCGTCAAGGACGGCAATGGCTGGTTGGTCCGCCGCCTGGTGGTGGAGGCCTCCGATTACACCAGCTACAACCTGCTCCTGGAAAAGAAGTTCCCGGTTCTGGGCCGGCTCTGGTACCTCATCAAGGGGCCGGACGCTGCCGCCGTGGAGGACATCAACCCCATGCTCACGGCCATTGCCACGTTGGCCAAGGAACAGAAGATGAAGGTCTTCACCATCAAGATCGAGCCCGATGTCGTGGAGTCACCCGAGGCGGTGACGCAACTGAAAGCGGCTGGCTTGGTTAAGGCACCGAACATCCAATCCAACGACTCCACTGCGATATTGGATATCTCAGCGCCCGCCAACGAGGTCCTCCGCAGCATCTCCTCGCGTGCCCGCAACGCTGTCCGCAGGGCCGAACGCGAAGGGTGCGAGGTGGTTCAGGCCGAGCCAGGGGAGGACAGTTACCGCAAGCTCTACGCCCTCATGCGGAACACGATGGACGCCAAAGGTGCCATGCCGTTGCGGAGCTACGAGTATTACGCGAAGTTCTGGGAAGAGTTCTGCAGCCGGGGGCAGGGTCACTTCTTCTTCGTCCACGAGGATGGGGCACCGAGCGTGGGCGCCTTCGTCATCAACTATGGCTCCAAGGCCACCTACAAAGACGGCGGATCCACCCAGAACCGCAAGCAGTACGGTGACTCACACCTGGCACAGTGGGCGGCAATCCAGCGCATGCAGGAACTGGGCTGCGTGGAGTACGACTTCTGCGGTACGCCGCCTGCTGCAAGGATCAAGGACAAGAGCCACCCGCTCTACGGGCTGGGGTCGTTCAAGACAAGCTTCACCAAAACCGTCACGGACTTTGTGGGCTGCTACGACCTCGCCCTGGGACCTGTCCGATACAAGCTGTGGCTCAAAGGTGCGGAACGCATCTTCCGCCGACTCGAGACCATGCGCACCGGCGGCCAGTTCTACTGACGGCCACCGCAGCCACCAAGCCAAACAACGTCAGGCCCGCCCCGGCCACCAACGGGTGCAAATCTACTTTTAGGTGAGGTAATTTCTTTGACTCCGATTGAGGCTGGAACCGCCATGGAATTCGTGATTCTCAGTGACGCTGATTTCGAGACCTTTGCCAAGGGACACCCGCAGGGGAGCTTCATCCAGTCCATGGACCTCACGCGCTTCCAGCGTGCCCGTGGCCAGGAAGTGGAACTCTTCGGGGTCATGCAGAGGGGCAGCCTGATTGCTGCAGGAAAGCTCGTCTACTCGTCCAACCGCCTGGGCTACAAAATCGCAGACTGCGCCAAGGGACCACTGATGGACTACAGCGACCCCGCAGTGGTTCGCTTCGTCGTCGAGCAGTTGAAGAAGCACGCGGCCTCGAAGAAAGCCGCTGAACTGCGGATCTCACCCAACATCCGGTACATCGCGCGCGACGAAGAGGGCGCGGAGCACCCCGAGGTGGAGGACAACCGTCCCCTGCTGAAGGAATTCGAAGGATTGGGCTTCAAGCACCAAGGCTTCGATATGAACTTCGCCAACATCAACTGGATGTTCATCAAGCAGCTCGACGGGATCGCTGATTCCGAAGAACTCATCATGGGCATGAACTACCGCACCCGCAAGGCCATCCGTAAAGCCGAGAAGAACGGCGTGTACCTGGAGCAGGCCACTCTGGAAACGCTGGATGAGTTCTACGGCGCGCTGAGCACCGCCGGAGACGAGAAAGGCTTCACCTACCGCGAACGCGAGTACTACGAGCAACTGCTCCGCAACACATCGGATGAGTTCACCAAACTCATGATGGCCAAGATCAACATCCCGGAGTATCGGGCTTCCATCACGGAACGGCTGGAGGCTGAATCAAAGACCCTCGCAGAGCTCAAGCGGGAGGTCGAGGAGACCGGCAGCAAGAAGAAAGCCAACCGGGTCAAGGTAGTCCAGGATCTGGTGGACAGCTATGAGCGCAGCCTCAAGGACATCGAACGCTTCCCGGACTCCGTAGGCGTGGCCACTGTGGCTGCCATCCACTTTGCCTGCTCGGGCGACGAACTGGTGTGCGTCATTGGCGGCACCGTGCAGGACTACATCTACTTCAACGGCGCTACATCCCTGTACTGGGGCATGATGCTGCACGCACTCAACAACGGATACTCGCGCTACAACTTCTACGGCACGTTTGGCATCCAAGGCCAGGACGAGACCGGCCACGGCGGCTACGAGTTCAAGAAGGGATTCGGGGGCGAGGTGGTCCAGTTGGCAGGGGACTTCGTTGCACCGGTGAACCCGCTCATCTTCAACGCCTATCGCGTGGTCAGGAAGCTCGCAGGAGCTGCCCAGACAGTACTGGGACGATTGCCACTGGAGAAATTGCCGGTAGTAGGAAAATTTCGGAGGAACCGCTAATCACACAAGCCAAGGGAGGATCGCCGCGTGACTGAACGCCCCGACGGGTCCGCCAGCAGGCCCCATACTGACGGGCTGCCCAAAACCCAGCCGCTGAGGCCATCCCAGGTCAGGCAGAACGTCAACGCCAAACGTATGCTCATGCGTCTGGTCCAAGGTGACAGCCCGCCCACGGCGCCCATGAACATCGTGGACCGTTTGGCGGGAAGCCCTTATGCCAACCCCACCATCCAGGTAGTGGGAGTGGATGCTTCGGCCCGCAAGACCATCGACTTCGCCCTGCATCTGGCGGAGGTCATGTTCCGCTATGGAGCGGGCGCCCTTGAGGTCGAAACGAGCATGATCGCTGTGACGGCCGCCCTTGGCCTGAAGAACGTTGAAGTGGACATCACCAACCAGTCGGTGGCCATCAACTACGCGCCCAAGGACCAGACGCCCATCACACTGCTGCGCGTTGTTCGATCCTGGACCAACAACTACGCCGGCCTGGCGCAGGTGCACCAGCTTGTTACTGACATAGTTGCCGGCGGAGTGGGCCGCGATGAAGCCGTGCGCCGCTTGAACGAAATCATCCGCAGCGCCAAGCCGTTCCCGCGCTGGATGGTCACCATTGCCTTCGGTATCTTCTCCGCGGTTTTCGTGGGGGTCCTGGGCGGTGGCCTGGGCGCATCCGCGGTGGCTTTCTGCTCCAATATCCTGATCAGCCTGCTCTCACGCCAGCTTGCACGGTGGCGCACTGCGGACTTCTTCAACACCATGGCGTGCGCGTTCCTGGTCACCTTTATCGCGCTGATGCTGCGGTGGGCGGGTGTGGACATTGCTCCGTCCATTGTGGTTGCCGGCGGAATCCTCCTGTTGCTGCCAACGGGTCGACTTGTCTCGTCCGTTCAAGATGCGATCAACGGCTTCCCGGTGACAGCAGCCGGACGATTCCTTTCCACGGCGCTGACGTTCGGTGCCATCGTGGCGGGTATCGGCGTCGCAGTGGTGGTCGGCACGCTGATCGGCAGCGAGGTCCTGGACGTCACGGATACATTCCCCGATGCGTATCCCTTATGGGGTCAGGCCATCCTGATCGCCATCGCGGTGGTGGCCATCGGTGTCACCGAACAAACGCAAATGCGTCTGTTGATCCCGACGGCGGCAGTCGGCATAGTGGGATTCTTCGTTCTGTGGGGGGCCGGGGCAGCCGGGCTCGGCGACCGCCTGTCACCCGCCGTCGCGGCGGTGGTCATTGGTCTGCTGGGACGGGTAGTTGCGCTCAAACTCGGAGCGCCGCAGCTGGTGGTTGCAGTTCCGGCCGCGTTGATCCTGCTTCCCGGCCTCACTATATTCCGGTCCATGTATGTTTTGACCGTTGAAGAGGGAGACATTCTGCTGGGTGCGGGCGGGATGCTGAACGCAGGGGCGATCGTCCTGGGAGTAGCTGCGGGGATCGTGCTCGGCGACAACCTCGCCCGGCCATTGACCAAGGGCCTGTCCAGCAATGAGCGGCGCAGGGTCCGCAGGCGATAGGCGACACAACACGAACGGCGCTGCCATGAGGCAGCGCCGTTCGGCTTTAAGAGATCTGCGCCGAATCTAGATCTGTCCGACCGGAAGCTTCTTCTCGGCTTGGAATACTTCTTCCACACGACCCTGCGCCCAGTAGCCGGACAGTGACACCTGGGAACGCTCCAATCCACGCTGGACGAAGAAAATCTCTCGGAGGCCCTTCATATAGCCCCGCTCGCCGTGGGCAAAAACGTCCACCCGGCCGGGCAACCATTCGGTGGTGCGCAGGGCATCGAGCAGCAAGTCACTGGCGCCCGCAGGTACTCCGTTGCGCTGCAGCCAATGCAGGTTCACGCCGGCGGGGGCGGAAATCGGCAGGATGTCTGCCTCATTGTCCACTTCCAGAAACACGGTTCCGCGGGCATCGGGGGCAAGAGCCTCCACGCATGCTGCAATGGCCGGGATCGCGGCGTCGTCGCCGGCGAACAAGTACCAGTCGGCGTCCGGGGCCGGGTTGTAGGCGCCGCCGGGTCCTGTGAAGACCAACGAATCGCCGGGTTCGGCTGCGGCTGCCCAAGGACCTGCAAGTCCCTCGTCGCCGTGCACCACAAAGTCGATGGCCAATTCCTGGGCTTCAAGGTCTACCCAACGGATGGTGTAGGTCCGGGTATGCGGCCACAGCTCCCGCGGCATGGTCTCGCGGATGGCCCACAGGTCCAGCGGAAGCTGGTACTCGACGCCCGGCTGGGGGAAGACGATCTTGACGTAGCGGTCCACGTACTGGTTGTTCGCATAGTCACTGAATCCCGGTCCGCCGGCCACGATCCGCACCATATGCGGCGAAAGGCGTTCACTCCGCAGGACTGTCAGGTTGACCTGCGGGCGGGTTGTGCGGGTGGCGGACGAAGTCACGGGGAGAGCAGACATGTAGGTAAGCCTAAGCTAATTTCCTGCACGTCCGCTGGGGATGAGTCGAAGGTTACAGGATAGGCAGTTCCCAGTTGATGGGTTCGGCGCCCTGTTCCAGCAGCAGCTCGTTGCTGCGGCTGAAGGGCTTGGAACCGAAGAAGCCCCGGGAGGCCGAGAGCGGACTGGGATGGACCGACACGATGGACGGCGCTCCCTCCAGCAACGGCAGAACGCCCTCGGCGTCCTTGCCCCAGAGGATGGCCACCAACGGGCTGCGCCGCCCCGCACCGTCCGTACGGCGGGCGACGGCGGTGACTGCCGCCGTCGTGATGGCCTCCCAGCCTTTGCCGCGATGGGAGCCGGCATCTCCGGCGGTGACGCTGAGGACACGGTTCAGCAGGAGGACACCTTGGCCCGTCCAGGCGCTGAGGTCGCCATGGACCCGGGGAAGCAGTCCGAGGTCGTCGTGCAGTTCCCGGTAGATATTGGCGAGGCTGCGCGGGATGGGTCGCGTCTGCGGCGACACGGCAAAGGAAAGCCCGACGGCGTGTCCCGGCGTGGGGTACGGGTCCTGGCCCAGAATCAGTACTTTGACGTCTGCCAGCGGCTGTTGGAAGGCACGCAGAAGGTTGCCGGCCGAGGGAAGGACGTGGGTTCCGTTCTTGGCTTGGGTCGCGACGAAGTCCAAGGCGCTCCGCAGTTGCCCTTCAACGGGACGCAGGGCATCAGCCCAGTCCTGCGCCATCAGTTCTTCCAGCGGGCGGTCAGGGAGCCCGGCAAAACCGGCATTGTCCAGGTCCGTCGGTTCAAGGTCAAAAAGTGCATCCTCGCCATTCACCACGCCATTGTCTCCTGCGCAGTCCCGGCCCGGCGAATGACAGCGTTGTTATTCGCCCGTAACATGGGGGTAGGACATTTTCCCCCAACACGCGTCGAAGGAGTGTGCCGTGGCAGAACCAGCACCGGAACCGATGGCGCCGCAGTCAACCGGGTTTGCCCTCGCAGACCTTGCGGCCGGGACCCTCAGTGACTCCCCGCTCAGCGAACGGGACCAGCAGATGTTGGCCTTGGAACGGCAGTGGTGGAAGTACTCAGGGGCCAAGGAGCAGGCCATCCGTGAACTGTTCGATCTCTCGGCAACACACTATTACCAGATCCTCAACGCGCTCATAGATACCGAAGACGCGTTGGCCCACGATCCCATGCTCGTCAAGAGATTGCGTAGACTACGTACGTCCCGCCAGCGTGCGCGGACGGCACGTCGCTTGGGGTCCGACGCGTAAATCGCCAGGCTGATCTGTCAGCAGCAACCAGCAAGGACAACGCTTCACCATGACCAAATATGCCAAGGACGAATTCGACCAGGTCCCGCAGAACACTTCCCGGCAGGGCGTTCACCGTGATGCCCAGGAAACCATGCGTCCCACGTTGTGGCCGGTCCTGACCGTTGGGGCGGTAGCCCTGGTTCTGGGGCTGGTGGCCTTCCTGGTCCTTCCAAACCTCGGCGTGGTGGCCCCCAATGCCGCGCCCAGCGTCTCCACGCCGGCCCCGCAGCAGACTGATGCCTCGCCCTCTGCTGCTCCGAGCGAATCCAGCAGTGCACCGTCCGCATCCAGCGAGCCGACGCCCTCAGAGAGCCCGTCTGCAACGTCGTCCTCCGCGCCGGTCGACAAGTCCACCCCGGTTGCCGTGTACAACGGTGCCGGCACCGCTGGGTTGGCTGGCCGCGTGGCCGGCCTGGTGGAAGCCGACGGCTGGACGCTGAGCACCGTAGGCAACTGGGGCGGCCTGCCGCAGCAGACATCCGTGATCTTCTACAACGCGCCTGAGCAGAAGGTTAACGCCGAGGCGTTGGGCACCTTGTTGGGCATCCAGACGATCGTTGAATCGCCCGAGGTGCAGCAGCAGTTGGTTGTTGTGGCAGGACCGGGCTACCAGTAAAAACCTCTGGCCTCCAAGTGGCCCTGAAGCCCCAACTCGGTTAAGCCTCAATAACAAAAGTGATGCCCCGGGCCTCCGTGGGAGCGCCGGCAGAGTGACTGTGGTTACAGTGGATTGATTCCGGTACGGAGATCCCGGCAACCGGTCTTGGCTACTGCGAAAGTGTGGGCATCATGGCATTGGGAACCGTCAAATGGTTCAACGCCGAAAAAGGCTACGGATTCATCACTGTGGATGAGTCGGGTGACGACGTCTTTGTACACTGGTCCGCCATTCAGATGGACGGCTTCCGCGCCCTTGAAGAGGGTCAGCGGGTTGAGTTTGAACTGGGCGAGGGGCAAAAAGGTCCGCAAGCCGAAGGTGTGCGCGTCGCGTAGCGCCTTGTCGGGTTCGACCCATCTCCGTCAGCCCTCGGCTGAAAGCCCTTTGTTTATAGAGCAAAGTGGCATCTCTGCTTGCACTCTCCCCGGTCGAGTGCTAATTATTGATTTAGCACTCCTATGGTTCGACTGCTAAGTCCAGCCCGGCTTAACCCGGCGGTGGGCGGTGTTCGTTCCAGCGGAGGATCAAGAAACACCTTGGTGGGGTGAGGTCCGGAGCGCGGGGCATACAGAGGCCGCGGGCAAAGGACCGTCCGTCGCGGGCACCCCATCTGACAGGTACCTTCTTAACGACTGTCCCGAAAGGACTACCGCCGTTATGGCCAAGATCATTGCATTTGATGAAGAGGCACGCCGCGGCCTCGAGCGGGGCCTGAACATCCTCGCAGACGCCGTCAAGGTCACCCTCGGCCCGCGTGGACGCAACGTCGTCCTCGAAAAGAAGTGGGGCGCCCCCACGATCACCAACGATGGAGTTTCCATCGCCAAGGAGATCGAGCTGGACGACCCCTACGAGAAGATCGGTGCAGAACTGGTCAAGGAAGTTGCCAAGAAGACGGATGACGTCGCTGGCGACGGTACTACCACTGCAACCGTCCTCGCCCAGGCACTGGTGAAGGAAGGCCTGCGCAACGTTGCCGCCGGCGCCGACCCGCTGTCCCTCAAGCGCGGCATCGAGAAGGCTGTCGAGGCAGTCATCAGGGAACTGCTGGCCTCCGCCAAGGAGATCGAAACCAAGGAAGAGATCGCAGCTACTGCTTCCATCTCCGCCGGTGACCCGGAAATCGGCAGCCTCATCGCCGAAGCCCTGGACAAGGTGGGCAAGGAAGGCGTCATCACGGTCGAGGAATCCAACACCTTCGGCCTGGAGCTTGAGCTCACCGAGGGCATGCGCTTCGACAAGGGCTACATCTCCGCTTACTTCGTCACCGACGCAGAGCGCCAGGAAACGGTCCTCGAAGACCCGTACATCCTGATCGTCAACTCCAAGATCTCCAACGTGAAGGAACTCGTCACGGTTCTGGAGAAGGTCATGCAGTCCAACAAGCCGCTGCTGATCATCGCCGAAGACATCGAGGGCGAGGCCCTGGCCACGCTGATCGTCAACAAAATCCGTGGCACCTTCAAGTCCGTCGCCGTCAAGGCTCCGGGCTTCGGTGACCGCCGCAAGGCCCAGCTGGCCGACATCGCCATCCTCACCGGTGGCCAGGTCATCTCCGAAGAAGTTGGCCTCAAGCTCGAAAACGCCGGCCTGGAACTCCTCGGCACCGCCCGCAAGGTTGTTGTCACCAAGGATGAGACCACCATCGTTGAAGGTGCCGGCGACGCCGAGCAGATCGCCGGCCGCGTGGCCCAGATCCGCGCCGAGATCGAGAACTCCGACTCCGACTACGACCGCGAGAAGCTGCAGGAACGCCTGGCCAAGCTGGCCGGCGGCGTTGCAGTCATCAAGGCCGGTGCCGCAACCGAAGTTGAGCTCAAGGAACGCAAGCACCGCATTGAGGACGCAGTCCGCAACGCCAAGGCTGCTGTTGAAGAAGGCATCGTTGCCGGTGGTGGCGTAGCCCTCATCCAGGCCGGCGCCAAGGCATTCGCCAACCTCACCCTCCAGGGTGACGAAGCAACGGGTGCCAACATCGTCAAGGTTGCCATCGACGCTCCGCTGAAGCAGATCGCCTTCAACGCCGGCCTCGAGCCCGGCGTTGTGGTGGACAAGGTTCGCGGCCTGCCTTCGGGCCACGGCCTGAACGCTGCCACGGGTGTCTACGAAGACCTTCTGGCTGCTGGTGTGAACGACCCCGTAAAGGTCACCCGCTCGGCTCTCCAGAACGCTGCTTCCATCGCTGGTCTGTTCCTGACCACCGAGGCTGTAGTTGCCGACAAGCCTGAGAAGAACGCTCCGGCTGCCGGCGGCGACGACATGGGCGGCATGGGCGGCTTCTAAGCCCCCACGCTGTAGCAATACAGCGCCCAAGCGTCACGCTTTAGAGCAAACGACGGCGGTCCCCACCAGGTGGGGGCCGCCGTCTTGCTGTGCTAGCACGGATTCAGTGTCGGTGGGGTCTGGCAGGATTAAGGTCATGACAATTATTGCTGCCGCTGATGGGTCCGCCCTCGGCAATCCTGGGCCGGCCGGTTGGGCCTGGTACGTTGATGACTCCTGTTGGCGCGCAGGAGGTTGGCCGCACGGCACCAACAACCAGGGTGAACTCATGGCCGTCCTGGATCTGTTCCGTTCCACGGCACATGTGCCGGAGGAAGACCTGCTGATCCTTTGCGACAGCCAGTACGTCATCAACTGCATCAGCAAGTGGATGCCGGGATGGAAGCGCAAAGGCTGGCGCAAAGCCGACGGCAAGCCTGTGCTGAACGTGGACCTCCTCAAGGACATCGACCAGGCGATCGTGGGCCGCAAGTACAGGTTCGAATGGGTCAAGGGGCACGCCGGACATGACCTGAACGAGGCCGCCGATGAGCGTGCACGCGCCGCTGCAACGGCCTACCAGCAGGGTGTCGCGCACCGGAGCGGCCCAGGGTTCCCTGGCGCCCCTGGGAAGGGCGACGCGAAAGGGCGGCGGGACCAGGCACCGCTGGATGCCACGGTAAGCGCCCAGGGACCCGCTCAGGCGCAGCTGCAGGCGGATGCGCTGGTAGAAACCCACCCCCGGCTTGCAGAGCCCATTGTTGCAGGGGCAGCGGTTGTGGGGGCAACGCCCGCCTCCCTGGGATCGGCGAACGTTCCCAGAGCAACAGTTGGGTCCGCTCCATCGAAGGCCGAGCGCAGCTCCCGACCACATTTTGAGCCGACGCTCTTTGGAGAGTCCGGGATCTTTGGCCAGCCTGATCTCTTCAGCGAACTCGAGGATGCTTCCACCCAGGCGCTCTCCGCCGAGGAGACGGTGCTTGCCTTGGAGCGGGAACTGCTTCGGCCGGATGTTCGCGGTGACATTGGCAGGATCGGAGTGCTGCTCCATCCGGACTTCGCAGAGATCGGCAGCTCGGGACGGTTCTGGACCCGGGACGCCATGATGATGGCCTTGGAAGAGGATCCAGGCGAGCCCACTGACCTCGAGCTGCTCAGTGCCGACCGTCTCAGCGAGAACACCATCCTGCTGAACTATCGCAGCCTCGCCCACACGGGATCAGCCCTGCGCAGTTCAGTCTGGATGTTGGACCGTGGCCAATGGCGGCTCCGGTTCCACCAGGGGACTCTGGAGAGCTAGCGAAGCTGGAGCCCGGGGGACTCTATCCCGCAGACTCATGACCTGCAGGGCCGGCATGCACAGGGGGAAGACAGCCGGCCCCGCAGGAGCTCATGGGTGGGATGGTTAGTAGGCGAAGCGCTGGGTGTTTCCCTGCTCCACCTCGGAGTAACTCGCTGCGGCCGAGGACAGTGCCAGGTTGATGGAGGCGAGCGAGGCTTCAACTTTGCCCTGGGTAATGGACCATTCAAGGACCAAGGACCGGAAGTTGGTGGCGGCAGATCCACGCCACGTTGCCTCGAGTTCGTCCAGGCCCCGCTTCATGGTCAGCACATCAGAACTGATGCGATCTACGGTTCCTTTGACATTGGCCGACTTGAGCTGAAGCAACTCGGTGTCGACGGAAATGACGCTCATGGGTGGTGCCTTTCGACGAAGATGTTCCGCAGGTTGCGGTGGGATGCGTGGGCCACATCATTGAGCCTAGGCACCCGCCTGCAACCCTGGAACACACCTTCGCCGCTATGTGGACAACTGCCGGACGACACAGTTATGTGGACAACAGCGTGCGCTAGCTTGATACCAGCTCGGCCGGCTCCTCACGGAACGGAAGGCTGACCACCATGGTGGCCCCGCCGCCGTCGGTCTCCGTGACCCGCACGGTACCACCGTGGGAGCCCACGATGGCGGCAACAATAGCGAGACCCAGTCCGCTGCCACCCGTTTCCCGGGTGCGCGACGTATCCGCGCGATAGAACCGTTCGAAGATCTTGTTGGTTTCCTCATCCGGAATGCCGGGTCCGTGATCGCGGATCTCGATCACGGAGACTGACTCGGTGGGCGTTGTTCGAACACCGACAGCGAGCTCTATGGGGCTTCCTTCCGGCGTGTACCTCAAGGCATTGCCCACCAGGTTGCCAATGACCTGGCGCAGTTTGGCTTCGTCGCCCTGGACGGGAGCCGCGGTGGGGGAGGCGCTGTCGAGTCCTGTGAGCGTGATGCTGCGGTCCCCGAAGGATGCCTTGGTGTCCACCATGGCATCGTGTGCCAGGAGTTGCAGATCCACGGGCTTGAGTTGCAGCGGACGCTGCTCGTCCAATCGGGCCAGCATCAGCAGGTCCTCCACCATGGAGCCCATGCGCTTGGCTTCGCTTTCGATCCTGCCCATCGCCATCGCCACGTCCTCTTCCGTGGCCAAGGCGCCGTGACGATACAGCTCCGAGAAACCGCGGATGGTCACCAAAGGTGTGCGCAGTTCGTGGGAAGCATCGGCCGCGAAGCGACGCATACGTCCTTCGGAAGCGGCGCGGGCCGCAAAGGAGGCCTCAATGTGCGCGAGCATGGCGTTCAGGGAACCGCCGAGCCTGCCGACCTCAGTGTGGGGGTTATCGATGTCCACACGGCGGGAGAGGTCTCCCGCAGCGATGGCAGCGGCCGTCTTTTCCACCTTGGCCAAGGGCCGGAAGGACCGGGCCACCGTCCAGGTGGCAATGAAGAAGGCCAGTACCAGCGTCAACAGGCCAACGCCCACCACTACCAGGACAGCGTGCTCCATGACTTTGTCCACCGGGGTAAGCGGCAGCCCGATGATGACCACGCCATTTTGCCCGTTGGCCACCACGCCTACGGCAACTACACGCCAGTTGGTGCCTGCGGTGCCTTTGACCTGGAAGGGGGTATTGCCACGCTGTTTGGCCTCGGTCGAGGTGATGTTGGAGACTGCGGGACGGTCAGTCTGGCTGCCGCCGAAAGGGTAGGGATCAAGCCCGGGGACATACAGCGTCAGCGAGTAGTCGGTGGGCACAGCGGAGTCGTTGGGCGCGGTGGGGTTCGGCTGGGTCAACTTATCAAAGGACTGTTGGTCCTGCGCCAGCGCTACGGCGGCCTTGAGTTTGTCGTCCACCTGGCCCTGCAGGTAGCTCTTGACGAGCGTCAGCGTTCCCGCGCCCGTCGCCGCCAGGGCCAACAGGAGAAGGCCCATGATGATGGCGACGAGCTGCGACCGCAGGGACGCCGACTTCCACCGTTGCAGCAAGGTCAGCGCTTCTCTGCCGTTCGCAGCACGTAGCCCACGCCGCGCTTGGTCTGGATGAGGGCGGCGGCATCGGGATCGATGTCCACTTTTCGGCGCAGGTACGAAATGTAGGACTCAACGATCGAGGCGTCACCGTTGAAGTCGTATTCCCAGACGTGGTCCAGGATCTGGGCCTTGGAAAGTACCCGGTTGGGGTTCAGCATAAGGTAGCGCAGGAGCTTGAACTCGGTAGGGGACAGCTCGATGACGGTGCCGCCGCGGCGGACCTCGTGGGCGTCGTCGTCGAGTTCAAGGTCGTCGACACGGATCACGGCGTCGTCGTCTTCCAGCGGCTGCGTGCGGCGGAGGACGGCGCGGATGCGTGCCACCACTTCGTCGAGGCTGAACGGTTTGGTGACGTAGTCGTCCCCGCCCACGGTCAGGCCGGTGACCTTGTCCTCGGTGTCATCCTTCGCGGTCAGGAACAGGACGGGGAAGTGCTTGCCGGCCGCGCGGAGGCGGCGCGTCACCGTAAAACCATCCATGTCCGGGAGCATGACGTCCAGGACAGCGAGGTCCGGAGAGTGGAGATCGGCTGCGGCGAGGGCTTCGCGGCCATTGGACGCGGCAACGACCTCGAAACCTGCAAAACGCAGGGACGTGGAGAGCAGCTCGCGGATGTTGGGTTCGTCATCGACGACAAGGAGCTTGGCTTCGGGGCCGTTCTTTTTCATGACATCCATGATGCTCCCAGAAACTGGGAGTTCTCTGGATGCTGCATGTGAGCGGACTGCGTGGCTGGATGGGGCTCACGCCCCGCACGAACGCGGCACCTCAGGTACCCAACGCCAAGCCCGCGCCCAGCGCCACCATGGTCACGGCGATGCCGCCGTCCAGGAACCGCCACGACAGTGGTTTCGCGAAGAAGCCACGGAGAAAACGCGCGCCAAAGCCCAGCGAGCAGAACCAGAGGATGCTGCCCAGCATGGCACCGGCCCCAAACCACCACTGCAGGGGGGTACCCTGCGCGCTGGCGATCGAACCCAGCAGGGCGATGTCCAGATAGACGTGCGGATTGAGCCACGTCAGCGCCAGGACGGTGGTGACGGCCGCTGCGACGCCGCGTTTCGCGCCGCCGTCGTGGGTCGATTCGTTACTGGTCGTCAGGGTCTGGGGTCGGAGAGCGCGTCGTGCGGCCATGGTGCCGTACGTCACCAGGAAGGCGGCCCCCACATAGCGAAGAACGACGACGGCGGCCGGGGCTGCCGTAATAAGGGCGCCGGTGCCAAGGACGCCGGCAGCGATCAGCACGGCGTCGGACAATGCGCAGACCGCCACAACCTGAACAATGTGCTCGCCACGAATGCCCTGCCTCAGCACGAAGGCGTTCTGTGCGCCGATGGCGACGATGAGGGCCAGGCCTGTGGCAAGGCCGAGGCCTGCGGAATGGAGGAAGTCGGTATAAGTCACCATTTGAAACTACGGGCGGCCTTGCCTTTAGACCAGCTAATGATTCTGATGTGGCATAAGATTCTCTTATGCCACAGTTTCCTTCCGAACAGTTGCTGACCTTCGCCACCGTCCTCGCCGAGGGCACACTGGACTCCGCAGCACGCCTCCTGCACATCACGCCCTCCGCGGTGTCCCAGAGATTGAAGGCCTTGGAGCAGTCCGCGGGTCGTGTCCTGCTGCAGCGGAGCAATCCGGCCAAAGCCACCGAAGCAGGCGAGGTGGTTCTCCGCTTGGCCCGCCAGGTGGCCCAGCTCGAAGCGGATGCAGGAAGGGAGCTCGGGCTGGGTGCGGACGGGGCGCAGCTTGCCGTGCCGATCGTGGTCAACGCGGATTCGCTGGCCGTGTGGTTTCTACAGGCGCTGGCGGGCGTCCCCAAGGATCTCAACGTCACGTTCGACCTCCACCGGGACGACGAGCAGCACTCAACGTCCCTCCTTCGCTCGGGTACAGTCATGGCTGCGGTGACTGCGACCCCCGAGCCCGTGCAAGGGTGCCGTGTGGAAAGCCTGGGCGTCATGCGGTACAGGGCCGTCGCGGCGCCGGGCTATGTGGACCGGTGGTTCCCTGATTTCCCCCAAGGCCTGGACGGAGAGGCCCTCAACGCAGCCCCCACTGTGGATTTCGACCGTAAGGACACCTATCAGTGGGCCTTTGTGCAGTCGTGGCCGGGCGAAGCCGGAAAACCAGTGACGGAACGACGCGGGCCCCGCCACTATGTTCCGGCCTCCCACGATTTCGGTGACGCGATCCGGCTTGGCCTGGGCTGGGGGCTGATCCCGGAGGTCCAATGCGGACCCGATATTGCCGACGGCAGCCTCATTGAACTTGCCCCGGATAGGCCTTTCGATGTCCCGCTTTATTGGCAGCGATGGAAGACGGCTTCCAGGGTGTTGGACGTTCTCAGCGATACAGTGCGTGAAGTATCCGCGCGGTACCTCACCGCCGCCTGAATGCGATTAATTCCGAACACGCCCGGGGATGCTTCCAATAATGTCAGTGCCCCGTTCCACACTTTAAACATGGCAAACGCAGCAGCTCCAGTCAGCATTCACCAGCACCAGGACACGGTGGAAACCGAGTTCCATGTGACCTACCTTGACAGCGAAACCGGCAGGGTCAGGCGGGAGGACTTCCATGACCTCGCGGCCGCCGAGCGCTTCGCCAGTGCCCAGCTCCGTGACGAGGACTGCTGGGCCGTGGTGGACCACGTCACCGTCCAGAACACCCGCCGGATGGTTGCTTAGGCGCTGAACCGCCTGCACTATTCAGGCCGGTTCCCCGCATGGCCGCCATGGACAAACGGCGACGACACGCCTTGGTACTTCAGCAGCATCATCATTCCTTCGGCGGCATGATCCAGATTGTGGCAGTGGTCCATCCAGATCCCCGGGTTGTCAGCGTGGAGCAGCAGCTCCCACACTTCGCCGGGCAGCACGTCCACGGTGTCCAGGACAAGTGGCGACCCCGTGGGTGCCACACCGTTCCTGCTGAGCACTTGGACATGGTGTCCATGGGGATGCATGGGATGGGGGTCCGCGGTGCGGTTCACCACCGTCACTTTCACGGTGTCGCCCAGGGCTACATCGATGGACGGAACCAGTGGGTAAGCAGCCCCGTTCACCGTAAACGCGTATCGCGGTATGCCGTCAACAAAACGGAACTGCCGGTCCAGGACAACCACCTCTTCCCGGGTGAGGGTGGCTTCCTCCAGCCCTGACCCGGCCCTCGGTTCGCCATAGTCCAGCAGGTCGAGCACAGGGGTGGTGTTGAAGATCCCGGGAGGGGCCTTCTCAGGGACGGTGACGTCAGGGGAATCGGGCGGAGCTGCCACAACAACAGCGCTGGACGCGGAGTCGGAGCGAAGGGTCACGGGCCGGTCCGTCATGGTGAAGGCGATGTCCACCCTGCCACCGGCCCCCAGCCGCACCAGCTGGCCGGACACCTCCCCAGGCTGGTTCACCTCGGTTCCATCCACCGCCACCGCCTTGAAGGACGTACCCTCCACGAGGTAGCGCTGCGGCAGGGAATCGGTGTTGATGAGCCGCATCCTTACGCTCGATCCCAGCGCGGCCGAGTACGTACTCGTGCGGTCTGAGGAGCCCAGCAACCCCAGACCGCTGAGGTCGTGTCCGGCCACCACGATGTCCGTTTCTGCGCGGGACACGGTGGGATCGTGCACGACGAAGGTGCCGTAGAGGCCCTTGCGGACCCCCTCGGCTGAATCCTGGTGGGTGTGATACCAGTACGTGCCGGCTTGGGCGGCCGTAAAGCGATAGGTCATGGACTGCCCGGGCATCACGGCATCCTGGGTTGCGCCGGCTACTCCGTCCATGGCATTGGGAACGTCGTAGCCGTGCCAGTGCAGGGTGACGCCGGCAGTCACATCACGATTCTTGAGCTCCACCTCCATCACCTCGCCCAACGTCGCTTCCAACGCAGGGCCCGGAAGGCTGCCAAACGTCCAGGCTTCCGTGTGCTGACCGGACGGCAGCGTCACTTGCTCCACCCGGGCCGTGAGTTCGTAGCGCCTGACCGCGGGATTGGCAGGGGACTCGCCCAGCAGGCTGGTCACGGGCGTCGGATTCGCAACGGACGCGGCCTTGCCGCCCTCGTGATGCCCGACGGCGGCCGCGATCACCGCGCCGTCGGCTGACCGGCTCCCAAGCCAGGCGAAGACTCCGGAGCCCAAAGCGGTACACGCCATGAGCCCGGCAACTGCGGCAGCCGCCGTCGGACGCCTGCCCCATGGCGGAGCGCCGCTGGTGCGACCTTCAAGTCCTGCCGCAACGTCGCCCTCAACTCCACCCCCTGTCCGGTTGAGGCGGCGGGGCGTGAACAGCACGAGCTTGGCCAGCAGCACCGTCAACACCATCAGGGCCAATAGCACCGCGACGCTCCACGGTGCTGGGAAAGGTCCGAGGATGAACGTCAGGGCGAGCGAAGCCACGGCCGACGCCGCAGCCGCCACCACGGCCAGGACTGCCCACTCCCGGGCCCGGGCCGGGTGTTCCCGGGCCGGGTGTTCCCGGGCCGGGTGCGGCGGTGTTGTTCCCTCAGTAGTGGAGCCGGTGTTCCGCCTCCTCAGCAAGTACGGAACACCGGCCAGCGCGGCCCAAGCCGCGGGGATGGCGGTCAGAGGCAGGTTGATGGTTGTGCGTTCGCTGGCAAACCACCAACTGCCGGCCACCAAAGCAGGAAGTAAGGCATAACGCGCCACCGTCAATGCGACGGCGACACCCACCACCAGCACGCCCAGGCCGGCTGCCCGTGACGCGTCCACAGCGCGGTTGGTGGTGGACCTGGTTGAGGAAACAGTCAACCAAACAGCGGTGATCCAGGCGCCGGCCGCGAGGACGGACAACACCAGGTCAACCGCCAACAGCTGTGAGGTGGTCACAGCTGCCGCTGGTCAGGCTGTGGAGGGCGACGTTGAAGCATCCGTGGATGCAGCTTTGGGAGGCAGAGGTTGTGGGTTGAGGGCTGCCGCCCGGGCGCGGATGAACAGCCAGTACGACATGAAGATCATCATCACGCCGACGATGGGGTGGATTGAGACAACCCACGAACCTGCCGGGGTGATGAATTCCGGCGAAGAACCTGTCAGCATGCCGCCGATGATGAAAATGAACAACTGGAGCCACGTCAGCAGGAAAATGCCTGCGGCCAACCAGATCGTCCGGGATCCCACCCGGGCAATGGCAGCGACGATCGCGGCGAGCAGTGCTGAATATCGGAGTACGTACTGTCCGTTCACCGCGTGGTAGACGCCCGCTTCACGCTG
This sequence comes from Paenarthrobacter sp. YAF11_1, assembly GCF_052113445.1. Classification (NCBI taxonomy): domain Bacteria; kingdom Bacillati; phylum Actinomycetota; class Actinomycetes; order Micrococcales; family Micrococcaceae; genus Paenarthrobacter; species Paenarthrobacter sp. YAF11_1. Next base: position 140,530 of record NZ_JBFRDF010000011.1, on the reverse strand, counting down.
GGCTTCGATGGTGTTCTGGAAATGGAAGTATCCGGCGAAGAACAGCTGTGCGAGTGCTGACAGCAGGACAATCGCGGAGAGGACCAGGAGGGCTTTGCGCATTGGGGAATCCTCTGGTGGAAAATTCTCAGATTCTTCTAGGCCTTCGAACCGCCGGCTCCCTGGCTGCGGGCTTCCCCCACCGCCGACGGCTGGCCGCCTGGATGCCTGGACCAGGGGCAACCATTAAGGGCGGAGAGCTTCACTTGGAATCGTAAAGTTGCTGGACATGAATAGCAAGGGTTTGCCGCTTCAGGCCGGGGCTTTACTGTTCCTGACCCACGTCGTTGCCCACGTCCTTGGCGTCCATGATCCGGTAGGCGTAACCCTGTTCGGCCAGGAAACGCTGCCGTTTGGCGGCGAAATCCTGGTCCAGGGTGTCGCGGGCTACCAATGAATAGAAGCGGGCAGCGCGGCCGTCCTGCTTGGGGCGCAGGAGCCGGCCCAGCCGCTGTGCCTCTTCCTGGCGTGAGCCGAAGGAGCCCGACACCTGGATGGCCACTGAGGCTTCGGGGAGGTCGATGGAGAAGTTGGCCACCTTGGACACCACCAACGTATGGATCTCACCCTTGCGGAAGGCATCAAAAAGTTTCTGCCGCGCCTTGACTGTGGTTTCGCCCTTGATCAGGGGAGCGTCCAAGCGTTCGGCGATCTCGTCCAACTGGTCGATGTACTGGCCGATCACCAGCAGCTGTTCGCCCTTGTGGACCGCTACGAGGTCTTCCACCAGCTTGGTCTTGGTTTCCGAGGTAGCGCAGAGCCTGTACTTATCCGCGTCGTCGGCCATGGCGTAAGCCACCCGTTCGTCGCGGGGCAGATCCACGCGGACTTCCACGCAGTCTGCAGGGGCGATGTAGCCCTGCGCTTCGATGTCTTTCCACGGTGCGTCGTACCGCTTGGGCCCAATGAGGCTGAAGACCTCGCCCTCCCGGCCGTCTTCCCGAACCAAGGTGGCCGTGAGGCCAAGGCGGCGCCGCGCCTGGAGGTCGGCGGTCATGCGGAAGATCGGGGCGGGCAGGAGGTGGACTTCGTCGTAGATGATGAGTCCCCAGTCGTGCCCGTCCACGAGCTCCAGGTGTGGGTAGAGCCCGCCACGCTTGGTGGTGAGGACCTGGTACGTGGCGATGGTGACAGGGCGGACTTCCTTGACGGCGCCGGAATATTCGCCGATCTCGTCTTCGGTCAGGGAGGTCCGCTTGAGCAGCTCATCCTTCCACTGACGGGCAGAGACGGTGTTGGTGACTAGGATCAGTGTGGTGGTGGAGGACGTCGCCATTGCGGCCGCACCCACCAGCGTCTTACCGGCACCGCAGGGGAGTACGACGACGCCGCTGCCGCCGGCCCAGAAGTTCTCCGTGGCCAGCTTTTGGTACGGGCGCAACTGCCAGCCGCTCTCGTTCAGCATGATGAGGTGGGGCTGCCCGTCCACGTACCCGGCCAGGTCTTCCGCCGGCCACCCAAGTTTGAGGAGCAGCTGCTTCAATTGGCCCCGCTGCGAGGAGTGCACCACCACCGTTTCGCCGTCGATTCTGGGCCCCAGCAGCGGAGCGATCTTCTTAGCACGGATGACTTCCTCCAACACGGGGTAGTCGTCGGTGCGCATCACCAAGCCGTGCTGGGCATCCTTTTCCAGGCGCAGCCGACCGTAGCGGGACATGGTCTCTGCGATGTCGATCAGCAGGGCGTGCGGCACGGGGAAGCGGGAGTACTTCAGCAGGGTGTCCAGCACCTGCTCGGCGTCCAGCCCCGCGGCCCGCGCGTTCCAGAGGCCCAGCGGTGTCAGCCGGTAACTGTGCATGTGCTCGGGGGCGCGTTCCAACTCTGCAAAGGCGGCAATGGCATGGCGTGCCTCGGTGGCGAGCTCGTGGTCCACTTCCAGCAGGATGGTCTTGTCACTTTGTACGATCAGCGGACCGTCGGTCACTGTTGAGTCCTTTTCACGAGCGCAGCTCTCCTGCGGGTTCCACATCGATGATCCGGTGGATGGAAAGCACCCGTTCGGTGTCCTTCGCGGGGTCGAACACCCTGACACGTCCACCGGAGACGGATACAGGAACAACGGTTTCGGTGTTGGCATTCCCCAAGCTGTCCACCACATTCATGGTGACGGCCTGTTTGAGTCGGATGGCGGTTTGCAGCGTCTCCAGGCCGAGCTGCGTGGACGCCTCGCCCGCCGCTTCGGACCGCACTCCGCGGTGCTGCCGAAGGACCGACAACTGTGCGTCAACGTCGTCGTCCGGGGGAGCCGTCCGCGGCGCGGTATAGACAGGGCGGGCACTGCCCGGCACCGCTGTTGTCCGTTTGAAACGCACGACGGCGGGCTCGGCCTCTTGCACGGCAGGGGAAAGTCCCAGCTCGCGCAGCACGCGGGCAGTTTCCCGGGGGCTGGCTGAGGACGTCAGGACAGTCGGGGCGATACGCACCAGGCTCAATGCCGACGTACGGGCCTCCCGCAACAGATCGGTGATGGCCGTTTCGTCATCGCTTTGGATGAAGCTGGCACTCGTGCCGATCCGCAGGCGGCCATGCCGGGACGCCGTGTCCTGGACGAGATACGCCAAGGGCTGGGGCACCTCCGTGGCCGAGTGCTCCCGGAGGAACGCCAACAGCGATTCCGCATCTTGTCCGGCGTCGAGCGCCCTGCGGATGGTGGCAGCCGAGAAACGGTAGATGGACGCAGGGCCCTGGCCCTCGGCGTCGGCCATCAACAGCAGTGTCTCGCTCAGCTCCGGCGCCAGGTAGCCGGGTGCCACGGCAGTGAGGTCGGCCTGCAGGAGAATGTGGTTCACCGCGGCGGGCAGATGCTCGCCGAGGATGGTCATGGCCTGTTCGGGTTGGGCGTCGGCAATAGCGGCACCCAACTGGGTCAAAGCGCCTGAACCCATCAGGCCAAGAAGCGTGGCTTCCTCAAGAATGCCGCGGACCAGTGAACTGAACCGCCGCGACATCCGCGGTTGCGACCATTCGGCCCGCTGCAGCACTGCCCTGGCATCCAGGACGGGCGCTTTGCCATCCGGTGCGGCGGCTTCCGCGGTGAGTTCATGCAGGATCTCTAGGACGCGTCGTCGGACCACCGGGGCATCAGGCCGCTGCGCTTCCGCGGACAACGCGTTGATGGTGGTACCGGCGGCGCCTTGATGGGAGGCCGACGACGCAGGACCGGTGAGAGGCTGGCCCACCAGGGAAGGTGCACGCTCGCTGGCCAGCCAGGCATTGACCAACCAAAGCCACTGTTCCTGCCGGGGGAGGTTGAGCCACTCCAGCGACGGTGGCTGCACCCAAGTGGAGCTGTCCACGTCCAGGCGGAGCAGCCCGGCCATGGCACACAACTCCAAGAGGACGGCGGTTTCATGGACGCCCATACGGATGGACTCGGCAAGGCGCCGCAGTTCGCGCACACCCACACCACCACTCCGGAGGGTGGCCAAGGGCTGCTCCCGCACAGCGAACAGGAGTTCACCGGTCAGCCGCAGGATCTCCGCGATGGCCCCCATGGCAGCGTTGCGCCGCAGGGCAGCGCTGGTGTGGCCCAGCTCCGGAACCGGCGGCGACAACGTGAAGTCATCCACAATGGCGCCGCCGCGCAGCGCAAGGCCCACACTGTGGGGGAGCTCCACGTGGCCGGCGTCCAAGGGGACCAGCAAGCCGCGCGCCAACAGCCAGTCGATAGGCCCGACGTCGTGACTTTCGTGGGTGACGGAGGCCCGCCGCTGAGCCTGGGGTACTGCGCCCATGGCCCAGCTGCCGAACTTGTCCAGGAGGCCAACGGTCCGCTCCGGTGCCGTTGCCAGGATGGAGCGCAGGCTTTCCGGTGTGGAGGTCCAGCGCTGGAGCGCAAGGGCAGCATCCATGGGGGTGCTGGCAGGGTGGATGCCGGCACCGCTCTGGTGGAGTTCGGCCACCAACTGCACAACACGCTGGGCAAAGGCGGGCTGCAGCCGCACCAATTCCGTGTAGCTCCTGCCCAGTCCTGCCGGATATATGCCGATGACGTCCTTGAGGCTGCCCACCGGAAGGTAGAAGCGCTGGCGCGAGGAGGTGGCCGGTGCGCCAGCGGGTGGGTCCGCCCGATGGACGAGTGCCAGATCCTGCAATTTGGCGAGGATCGGGTCCAGCGCCGAAAGAGTGGACCCGGCAATGACCTTCTTCAGGCCGGCTGCGGAGATGCTGTGGCCGGTATCGGCGTTGGTGCAGAGATGGAGTGTTTCAAGGACCTGCATCTCAGGTTTGTTCAGGCGTTCCAAGGCCCGCTGCACACTGACGCGGGCGCTCGCCCTGGCAGCCAGGGCCGCGAAGTCGGGGGCCATGGGGGAGATCAGGTCCGGTCGCGCAGCAAACAAGGCCCGCAGCGAATCGTCGCTGCGCGCTTCCAGTTCCTTGCTGAGCGCGCGTATGAGGGACATCAATCCAACGTTACCGCCCCCGGGCCGTTGCTGCCTGTCAGCAGGTCAGCTGGTTGTCAGTGGGGCGGTTATTGCCGGCGGCGCTGGCGGACAGCGTCCAGCACCAGGACCACCGCGAGCATGAAGGCTACGGGCAGCCCGTAAAGGGCAGTCGACGTAATCCACGCCGGGGCCGTTCCGCTGTTGTAAGCGATCGCCATGACGGCGCCGACGGAGGCCAAGGAGGCCACCGCAATCACTGCGGCGATGATCATGAGGGGGCGGCGGTAACCCGGGGAAGTCATGTCCCCAACGCTAGCAGCAGCGCCGGAATGGGAGGTATTGCTGCGTCGAGGCCGCCCTTTCGGAACGGCTCCGGCCCTCTGTGATCGCGGCAAGGCGGGAATAGCGGGCCGGGCAGGATAACCTTGAAGGAACAGACCAACACGGACCGGGCTGTCACCCTCGATCCCGCAGAACCCTGCGGATGCGGTGTTTGGCCCGGCGTGTCTCCCAGAGCAAGAAACGAAGAAGGTTGATTACGTGCCTACCGGCAAGGTCAAGTGGTATGACAAGGAAAAAGGCTTCGGATTCCTCGCGGCTGAGGACGGCCAGGAAGTATTCCTGCCCAAGACGTCCCTGCCTGCGGGCGTAACGGAGCTCAAAGCTGGAACCCGCGTGGAGTTCGGTGTGGCAGACGGCCGCCGCGGAGCACAGGCACTGGGGTTGCGCGTCCTGGAAAAGACGCCTTCCCTTGCCAAGGCCAAGCGGATGAACGCCAAGGACCTCGCCCCCATGGTGCAGGACCTGGTGACTGTTCTGGACAATCTCTCCGGCTCGTTGTCCTCCGGCAAATACCCGGACGGCAACAAGGCCAAGGCCATCAGCCTGGCGCTGCGCAAGGTTGCCGACGAGCTGGAAGCCTAGGACTGGCCATGACATCGGAATCCGCACAGGAAACAAAGGCCGGAAGGGGCGCCCAGGCAAACCCTGCAGCCGGTCCTGACGCTGCCCAGGCTCCTGGCATCGGGGAAGCCCCCGCGCGGAAGCCGGTTGCCGACAGGCCGCGTGCCGGTTTGCCCGTGTGGCGCATCGGCAAGCCGGACGCCTTCCTCGCTGCCGCCGTCGAGGTTGCCCGTGAGGCAGTGGAGGGCATTGCCAGCCCCGGCGAAGTCGGGGCACACCTCGGTGCCAAGTCCGAGGGCGACCGTGTGGTGACCCACCTGTTTGAATCCAGGCTTGCCGGCTACGGTGGGTGGCAGTGGTATGCCGTGGTGACCCGCAATTCACGGTCCAAGATTGTCACCGTGAGCGAACTTGGCCTGCTGCCCTCCGAAGACTCCATCCTGGCGCCCGAATGGGTGCCGTGGGCCAAGCGTGTCCGCCCTGAGGACGAGACACCGTTGGTGGAGGAAACCGTGGGGGATGTCACGGAAGAGTCCGTGCAGGCCGACGAAGACGAGGCGACTGAGTCCGCTGAGGATGCCGGGGACGCGGACGAGTCCGAAGACTCCGACGAGGACTACGACGAAGCCGGGGCTGAATAAGCATTGCGGAAACCCGGGGTGACCAGAGTGGAGGCGGACGCTGATGTCCACCTTTAGGTCACTCGGAATCCTCAATTACCGCATCTGGTTCTTCGGTGCCCTGATCTCCAACATCGGCACGTGGATGCAACGTACCGCGCAGGACTGGTTGGTCTTTGACCACCTGACCGCGCACGACGCCGGAGCCATGGGTATTACCTTGGCCCTCCAACTGGGTCCCCAGCTGTTCCTCGCCCCTTGGGCAGGGCTGCTGGCCGACCGCTACAGCCGGCGGAAACTGCTCCTCATCACCTTGGTAGCCATGGCGCTCCTGAGCACGGGCCTGGGCATCCTGGTGTTGCTGGGGGTGGCTGAACTGTGGCACGTCTATGTCTTCGCGTTGCTGCTGGGCATCGTGACGGCCTTGGACGCTCCCGTCCGCCAGACTTTCGTCTCCGAGCTGGTGACCGACGAATACCTGCCCAACGCAGTAGCCCTCAACAGTGCCTCCTTCAATGTGGCACGGATGATCGGACCGGCCGTGTCCGGTGTGCTGACGGTGCTGGTGGGTCCCGGCTGGGTGTTCCTGATCAACACTGTGTCCTTTGTTGCCATGCTCTGGGCGCTGAAGCTCATTCCGGCGTCCTCGCTTCGAGTCCAGCCCCGGGCAGCCGCGGGCAAAGGGCGGATCCGTGAGGGCCTCCGCTACGTCCGCAACAGACCCGATATCCAGGTGGTTCTGGCAGCCGTCTTCATTGTGGGCACGTTCGGACTGAACTTTCCCCTCTTCATTGCCGCGATGGTGGGCACCCAGTTCGGGATGGATGCCGGAGCCTTCGGGCTGCTGAACTCGGTCATGGCCATCGGATCCGTGACCGGCGCCCTGCTGGCTGCCCGACGCGGACGGCCACGCCTGCGTCTGATCTTCATTGCCGCAGGTGGATTCGGCGTCGCCAGCGCGTTGGCGGCCCTGGCCCCCAATGCCACGCTCTTTGGCTTGGCCCTGGTTCCCTGCGGCCTGTTCGCCCTGACCCTGATCACCAGCGCCAACGGCTACGTGCAGTCCACCACCGAGGCTGTCATGCGCGGGCGGGTCATGGCCCTGTATATGGCGATCTTCATGGGTGGCACCCCGATTGGAGCGCCGCTGGTGGGGTGGGTGGCCAACGTTGGCGGGCCGCGGTGGGCCGTGGGCGTTGCAGCGTTGGCCGGCGTCAGCGCCGCCGTCGTGGGTTTGGCCTGGATCATCCGCGCCAAGCAGTTGCGCCTCCGCTTCGACCGCCGCGCCAGTGGCCTGCGGCATTTCCGGGTGGAGTCGTTGCTGGCCCGTCCGGTCACCGAGGACGACGACGGCCCGGGGCTGGTTCGCTAAGCGGGCTCTCGTGGGTGGCGGCTTAGTCGTCGTGGCTTAACAGGCAGCGGCGTTAAACGGCAGCGGCGCCGTCCGGAACTTTCCGAACGACGCCGACTGGCAGCCTGTGGTGCTACTTCTTCAGTTCGCCCACCACGTAGTCGATGCTGGCGAGCAGGGCGGAAACGTCGTCCGGCTCGATGGCGACGAACGTCGCGATGCGCAGCTGGTTGCGGCCGAGCTTGCGGTAAGGCTCGGTGTCCACCACGCCATTGGCGCGCAGGACCTTGGCGATGGCTGCGGCGTCAATGGAGTCGTCGAAGTCGATGGTAGCGATGACGTTGGAGCGGTCTTCGGCGTTCGTGACGAACGGCGTTGCGTACTCCGAGGCCTCGGCCCAGGAGTAGATGCGGTTGGCGGAGTCCGCCGTGCGCTTGCTGGCGAAGTCCAGGCCACCGTTGCTGTTGAGCCACTGCACCTGGGCGTCCAAGGTGACCAACGTGGACAGGGAAGGCGTGTTGTACGTCTGGTTCAGCTTGGAGTTGTCGATGGCCGTCTGCAGGTCCAGGAAGTCCGGGATCCAGCGGCCGCTGGCCTTGATCCGTGCCGCACGCTCCAGGGCGGCGGGGGAGAAGAGGCCCAGCCAGAGACCACCGTCGGAGGCGAAGTTCTTCTGCGGGGCGAAGTAGTAGACGTCGGACTCGGCGACGTCGACATCCAGGCCGCCGGCAGCGGACGTCGCGTCCACCAGGATCAAGGAGCCGTCGTCGGCGCCCTGGACACGCTTGACGGGAGCCGCAACACCCGTGGAGGTCTCGTTCTGGGGCCAGGCGTAAACGTCAACGCCGGCTTCGGCCTGCGACACCGGGCGGGTGCCAGGCTCGGCCTTGATGATCGAGGAGGCATCAAGGAACGGCGCCTTGTTGGTGGCAGCAGCGAACTTCGAACCGAACTCGCCGAACGAGAGGTGCTGGGCCTTCTTCTCCACCAGGCCGAATGCGGCGACATCCCAGAATGCCGTGGATCCGCCGACGCCGAGGACAACTTCATATCCTTCGGGCGCACGGAAGAACTGGCTGAGGCCTTCCCGGACCGAACCCACAAGGTTCTTGACCGGAGCCTGGCGGTGGGACGTGCCGAGAATGGTGGACGACGCGGCAGACAAGGCCTCGATCTGTTCCGGACGGACCTTGGACGGTCCAGCGCCGAAGCGGCCGTCCTTGGGCAGCAGATCGGCGGGAATGGTGATGCTGTTGTCGCTCACGTGTGGCTCCAATGGGTATCGGCTAGAGATGGGTCGTGGCAGGTGGCATTATCTGCCCCTTCGACACCCCAATTCTGCCTGACCGGGCGCGGAGGCAGGAACACGTGGCCGTCATAGTCCGCCACGTGGAACGCCGGCCAACCATATGCGACCGGAATTATCCAGAGTAATTCCAAATAAGCTAGGCTGGTGGTTGGCGTTCATGGGGCGGCGGTGCACACCGTCCACCCGGCAAGGGACGCGGTACGGTGGAGATTACGCAAGGAACTGCGTTCGAGGAGAGCTGAGCTGGATGACGGATCTGATCGATACCACTGAGATGTATCTTCGGACCATTTTGGAGCTTGAAGAAGAAAACATTGTGGCTCTCAGGGCCCGCATCGCCGAGCGGCTGCGGCACTCCGGACCCACTGTTTCCCAGACCATCGGACGCATGGAGCGCGACGGCCTGGTGATTGTTTCCAACGACCGCCACCTGGAATTGACCGAGGTGGGGCGGAAGCGCGCCACCGAGGTCATGCGAAAGCACCGCCTCGCCGAGCGTCTCCTGGCTGATGTCATTGGCTTGGATTGGGCCTACGTCCACGACGAAGCATGTCGCTGGGAACACGTGATGAGCGAGCGTGTGGAGCGCCGGCTCTACGAACTCCTGGAACACCCCACCGAATCCCCGTATGGCAACCCCATCCCGGGCCTTGAAGCGCTCGGTGGACTTGCCAGCCAACCGTTCCCCCGCCTCGACGTCAACCTCCTGCAGGCCATGGACGGCTATGCGCCGAATTCCCGCGTGGCGGTCACCCGTTTGGCGGAGCCCATCCAGGTTGAGCCTGAACTCCTCACCCAGTTGGATGAGGGCGGTATCCGCCCCGGCGCGGCCGTCTCGCTGGAGCGTGTGGGAGAGTACATTTCCGTCCGGGTCCCCGGCATCGAGGGTGCACTGGAACTTCCGCCCGAGGTGGCGGCGCACGTCTTCGTCTCCGTCAGCTGACGCCCCCTTCCCTTCACGCGGTGTCATATCTCACTTTCGAGCTGTTGGCGCGCGTGTGACCTGCGGTTTTTCAGGATTAGTGATAAGGGACCGCCGCGCCATGCCTGTTCCTGTTGATAACGAATTTATTACTGCGGGGCTTAATCGCCTATAGTTATCTACTAGCGCTGATACCAAAGCGTTACCTGTTCCGGAGCCGAGCTCTGCCAGCGGAACAGGTGTGTCATCCACCACTGGCAGAGGCGGGGGAACCACAAGCGGCTGTCTAAAGAAGCAGCCTTGGGGTGAAGTCCGCAGCAGAAGTGCCCATTGACGCAAGTCCCTCCTGGGATACCTGTGTGCCGTGAGCGCTTCGTGCGGACCGGGTCTTTGAACTCTCTGACCCGAATCCGACAGCTAACTTCGCAGGCTTTTCAGAGAGGAACAGAGTTTGACAACGCAGAACGTCAGGGGCCGCCGCCGCGCGTCCGGCCCCGCTGCTGAGCTGCGGCCAGCCCGCGTCGTATCGGAGATCCGGCCACGCGACACCGAACGCCAGGTGCGTCGCCGTAAGAGCCCGTTGCGCCAGGTTGCCGACTTCGCCGCAGCCAGTGGCGTCGGGCAAAAGGCCGGAGTTGCGCTTGCCGCCACCGGACTTGCCCTGACTGTCGGTCTGCCGGCCACGAGCCCGGTCATGGCCACCTCGGAATCCGGCCAGACCGAGTCGGCCCTGGCCGTCACCGGTGGCAGCCAGCCCGAGGTTTCGGCCGCTGCATCAGCCAAGATCGATTTCAGCCGTGCCGCAGTAGCTACCGCAGCCGACCCCGACGGCAAGCTGAAGCAACTGCTCAGCGCGCAGTCCGCCGGCAGCATCCAGCGCGCCTCGTCCACAGGCACCATGGCCAGCCCCCTGGACACCCTGACGACGGCTTCCCCGTTCGGCTACCGCGTCAGCCCCCTCACGGGTGGTTCCGGCGACTTCCACCGCGGCCAGGACTTCGTGGCCCAGTGCGGCACCGCCGTCCATGCCGCGGCCAGTGGCAAGGTCACCTTTGCCGGATGGCACGAGTACGGCGGAGGCAACCGCGTTGTGGTAGACCACGGCAACGGCCTGGAGACCACGTACAACCACCTGTCGTCCTTCACCGTTAAAGTAGGCCAGACGGTAAGCCGCGGCGACACTGTGGCGCTGAGCGGCACCACGGGCGCCTCCACAGGCTGCCACCTCCACTTTGAAGTACAGGTCAACGGTGAAGTCGTTGACCCCATGGGCTGGCTCTAAGTACAGTTGATGGTTGTCTCTCGCATTCGTGACACACCCCGTGACCTGAATGTGACATTCGCGTTCAACTGTTGTACCGTACAAAGCGCATCGGCTTTTTAGGGGGCCGGTGCACTTGAGTGGATTGCCTAGCTCTGCCACCACTCGAGGTCCGTTCGCATAAATCGTCTGGCAGGGGCGGGGGAACCACTTCTGGTCTTCGCAAGAAGGCCTTGGGGTTAAGTCGCAAAGCTTCCTTGAAGCAGCGTGGCCGGATGACTCCCATCCGAATCCGACAGCTCACCTCGCAGGCATTGGGAGAGGCTACCTACGTGTCATCACGCACTACCCCTGCGCGCCACCGCGCTGAATCGGTTCGCACGAACCCCTTGAACACGCTTTCCAAGGCTGTTTCATCCAACGCCGGTACCGTTGGCCGTCAGGCCGTCGTCCTGGCAGCAGCCTCAGGCCTCGTCCTCAGTGTCGGTCTTCCGGCCCAGGCAGCGGACACCGACGTTTCCAAGTCGGAAGCCTCCAGCACCCAGCAGATGGTCACCACTGCGGTAGTCACCGCAGAGCCCACCGCCACTGTTTCCTTCGAAAGCCCTGTAGTGGCCACCAAGGAAGCTCCCAAGGTTGTCCAGCGCGCTTCGCAGACCACCCAGCGGACCGCGGCCAATGGCAACCAGACCACCGCAGGCGCTGTGACCGCGAAGTCGTCCGAAGCCAAGGACGCTGCTTCCAGCGCTGCCGCTTCCGGCCTCGCCGCGATCGCCTACACCGGCATCGGCCACCCGTACGTTTGGGGCGGCACCACGCCCAACGGATGGGACTGCTCCGGCTTCACCCAGTGGGTCTACGCCCAGGCCGGCATCAGCATCCCGCGCGTCAACGCCTGGACTGCCATGAAGCCCACCAGCACTCCTGCCCCCGGTGACCTGGTCATGCAGAACGGCGGAGCACACGTAGGCATCTACGTTGGCAACGGCATGATGATCAGCGCCTTGAACCCGGGACAGGGCACGCTCCTGCACTCGGCTGCCTCCACGGGCACGTCCTCCTTCTTTACCCTCCGCTAGAAACAATCCGGTTCGGGGTTCGCCAGCATGCCCCCAAGTGCTGGCGCACCGATGAGCCGCGTGTACCCCAACTACACGCGGATACGAAAAGAGAAAACCATGACCAGTGCATCCAAGGTTGCACGGCATCGCGCTGAGGCCCCCAAGACCAGCTCGCTTGCCGTGATCGCGAAGGCCGTCAGTGAAAACGCCGGCGGCGTAGGCCGCCAGGCGGCTGTTATTGCCGCAGCTTCAGGCCTGGTCCTGACCGGCAGTGTTGCTGCCAACGCCGCCGACACCAACGTGGACCGTGAGTCCACCTCGACGTCCACCCTTGACGTCCAGTCGGTAGTCCAGGCCACCATCGCTGCGGACTCCACCGTTGCCATCTCCTACGAGCGCCCCGTGGTCACCACGGTGCAGGCTCCGGCTCCCGTAGAGAAGAAGGCTCCTGCGAAGGTAGAAACCAAGAAGACCGCAGAAAGCACGGCGACTGCCGGCAACGCCACGTTGGCCGTCAACCCCGCGGCTCCTGCGGCAAAGGCTCCGGCCGCTGCCAGTGGCCTTGGCGCTGCAATCGCCGCTGCCGCCTACGCACAGCTCGGCGTCACCCAGGACTGCACCATGCTGGTGACGAACTCCCTGGCAGCAGTTGGCATCAACTTCCACGACTGGCCGGCCGGCTACCTCTCCCTTGGCCGCACGGTCAGCGCAGCGGAAGCACAGCCCGGCGACCTCGCTTACTACGCCAACGGCGGTCTCGCCGGACAGGCCCACATCGCTGTGTACGTCGGAAACGGCCAGGCAGTCCACGGTGGATGGAACGGATCCACCACGGCACTGTTCAGCGTCAACGTCGGCTCCGGCCCGGTTTTCATCCGCGTCAACGGCTGATCCAGCATTCCGCTTTGACAGCAACACCCCGCAGGCTCAGGCCGGCGGGGTGTTCTGCTTTAACGGACGGATTCGGCTCCCGACGCCTTAACCTCGCATGAACTCTTAACGACACTGCACGGGAAACGACGGAAAAATTCGTTGATACGGCATATGAGTGCTTACCCTTATCTTGTCGATCCACAGCCCGTACAAGCAGAGGGCAGCCGGCCCTCGTGCCCCTGACGGGTGCGGCCGTGAAGAGGTACGTGCATGCGCACACTCGTTCTGAATGCTGGATATGAACCGCTGGCGGTAATAACATTCCGCCGGGCGCTGGTCCTTGTGTTGACTGGGAAAGCTAGCGTAGTGGCCGAAGGCGACGAGCCTGTCGTCGGGCCACAGGAGATTCTTGGACGCCCCTCCGTGATCCTCCTTAACCGCTACATCCGTCCCCGGTACAACAGGATTACCGCCGTGAGCCGACGCGGGGTCCTTCGCCGCGACGGCCATCGCTGCGCCTACTGCGGGAAAACAGCCCACACCATAGACCACGTCCACCCCAAATCCAGGGGCGGCGCGGATTCCTGGGAAAACCTGGTTGCGGCGTGTTTGAAATGCAACAACGCCAAGAGTGACCACACGCTGGCTGAAATGGGTTGGAAACTCCGTTTCACGCCCGGGGTGCCCCAGGGAACCATGTGGCAGATCAAAGAACTCGAGAAACCTGCGCCGGACTGGGACCCGTTCCTGTTGCCGGAATCCGCTGCCTGATCGATTTCTGCTGAACTCCGGCCGCCCCGGTAATCTGGGCGGATGGAGTTCAATGCCGTGATTCTGGCGGGTGGCAGGGCCACCCGCCTTGGTGGTGTGCCCAAGCCATCGTTGACGTACGACGGCGAAACGCTCCTGTCGCGTGCCCTGCAATCGGTCCGGGGTGCAACGGCCGTGGTGGTGGTAGGTCCTGATGCTTCAGGAACGGGCGGTGGGACACTGCCGGTCGAAGTGCTGCGGGCACGGGAGGAACCGGCATTCGCGGGTCCGGCCGCTGCTATTGCTGCCGGGTTGATTGCGCTGGAAGGCAGCGGTGCGGGCGCCCCGTGGACTTTGATTCTCGCCTGCGACATGCCGCATGCCTCCCGTGGAATCTCCCATCTGTGGGAAGCGCTGGCAGCGCACCCCGGAGTGGAGGGTGCCATGGCAGTTTCCGAGGACGGACGGAAGCAACCGCTCCTGGGGGTATACGACACCGCAGCCTTGGACCGCGAAGTGGCCGTAGCTTCCCAAGGTTCCGGGTTAACGGACTCTTCAGTGTTCCGCCTGCTTGCTAGGCTGAACCTGCTGGACGTTGGCGTCCCCGCAGGCTCCACGGATGACGTGGATACATGGGAGGACGCTGCGGCCCTGGGCATTGACTACAAGTTGGAGGCGGACGTGAAGAGCCAGGAAGAGACGCTCGAGGAATGGTGCCGCACACTGCTGCAGGCATTCGAGCTTGAAGGCGTTGAAGTGGACGTCAACGAAGTGCTCGCCGTTGCCGGAGTGGCCGCGCATTCAGTGGTGCGCCCCGCAGCGCCCTTGACCACCTTCATCGCCGGTTACGCGGCAGGCATGGCCCGCGGCATCGGCCAGGCAAGCGATGACGCGGCCATGAACGCCGCCTTGGAACTGGCCCGCAAGATTGCCAAGGAGTACTCGGAGTCCGAGGCTGACGCCGAATGACGGAGGCCCCTGCAGAGGGCCATCACGCGGCACACACGTGGCAGGAGGCCCGGCAGCGCGCGTTCGATGTTGCCACTCCCATCCCTGCGGGTCCTGTGCCGCTCAGCTCAGCCCTCGGACGCACCCTCGCTGCCGATGCCCTGGCAGTGCAGGATATGCCGCACTACGCTTCCTCAGCCATGGACGGCTGGGCCGTCAACGGAAGCGGGCCGTGGATCCTTAGCGAACCAGGCCAGAGGCTTGCCCCCCACCAGGCAAGTCCCATTGTGACGGGAGGGCTGATTCCGCCGGGCGCCAAGGCAGTACTTCGCAGCGAGAGCGGCGTCATCACCACGGACGACGACGGCCTCCCGGTCCTTGCGCTGGGCGGAAGCGCCAAGCCCGGCGAACCCCGCAACGGCCAGCACATCCGCAAAGCCGCAGAAGAGGCAGCGGAGGGGGAAGTCCTGCTTACCACCGGAACCGTGCTCAATCCGGCCCACATCGCTTTGGCCGCGCTGGCCGGATTGGACCATGTGGAGGTCCTCGGCAAGCCACTGGCCAGGTTTCTGCTGACGGGCTCCGAGGTTGTGGCCCAGGGGGTCCCTCGGCCCGGACAAGTGCGTGATACTTTCGGCCCGCAATTGGGTGCTGTTGTGGAGCTTCTGGGTGGCATCGCAGGAGAGCAGCTCAGGGTCGGCGACAACTATGAAGAGTGGATCTCCGCCCTCCAGGACACCGAGCCGGCCCTGGGCGGACTCACAGCGGATGACCCCTACGGAGAGACTGAACCCCCGGCCGACGTCGTCATCACTACTGGCGGGACAGGTCGCTCGGGGACCGACCACTTCAGGCGGGCGGTGGCGGAACTTGGCGGCCGGCTGCTGATCGACGGCATTGCCATGCGCCCCGGTCATCCTGCCGTGTTGGCTGAACTGCCCGATGGCCGGTTTGTGCTGGGACTGCCGGGAAATCCACTTGCCGCGATGATGGCGCTGTTGACGGTGGGTGCTCCGTTGCTGGCGGCATTGGGTCATCGGCAGTTGGACGGTGTAGGTGAAGTTCCTTGCGGCGCTATGCTCGAGGCGGATCCCGGCCGGACCCGGCTGATGCCGTTCAAGCTGGTCTATGGCCTGGCGTCGCCGGCGCAGCACACGGGTCC
Source organism: Paenarthrobacter sp. YAF11_1 (assembly GCF_052113445.1). NCBI lineage: Bacteria > Bacillati > Actinomycetota > Actinomycetes > Micrococcales > Micrococcaceae > Paenarthrobacter > Paenarthrobacter sp. YAF11_1. Next base: position 124,946 of record NZ_JBFRDF010000011.1, on the reverse strand, counting down.
CGGGATGATGCGGGGCCTGGCCGGCGCGGACGGGATCATGGTGGTTCCGCCCCACGGGGTCCAGCTGGGCGAGCTGGTCCCGGCGTTTGCCTTGCCGTGGGGCAAATCGTTGCCCGCACCCAAAGCCGCGGAAGACAAACCCCGCAAGGCTCCTGCGCGCCAGGCAAAGAAGGCCCCCTCCGGCCCGGTGGACTGGAGCGCGCTGGACGCTTGAGCGCTGGACTCCGGAGCACTGCAGCGAACCGGGTAAAGGGTGCCGACAAAGTGCAATGATGGACTCATGAACAGGCATGCTCCAGAACAGGACATCAATGAAGATGACCTGCAAATCCACCCGCCCAAACAGGCCGCTGCCGGCCTCAAAGCTGTCACGGTGGCCCTTGAACGCGGTTACGCCCAGGCCGGTGTAGCCCGCACGGTCCGATCCATGCTCAGGGTCAACCAGCACGACGGCTTCGATTGCCCGGGATGTGCCTGGCCCGAATCCATCACAGGCAGGCGCAGCCCCGCCGAGTTCTGCGAGAACGGCGCCAAGGCGATCGCCGAGGAGAGCACTACCCGCACTGTGGGCGCTGAATTCTGGGCGAAACACTCCCTGGCTGACCTCGAAAACAAGACGGAATACTGGCTGGGGAGCCAGGGAAGATTGTCCGAACCCGTGGTCATCAAGCCCGGGGACACCCATTATTCGCCCATCAGCTGGACCGAGGCGTTCGCCCTGATCGGCGAGCACATCAACGCCACCACGCCGGACAAATGCGTTTTCTATACCTCCGGCCGCACGGCCAATGAGACCGCCTTCATGTATCAGTTGTTCGCCCGGAGCCTGGGCACCAACAACCTGCCTGATTGCTCCAACATGTGCCATGAATCCTCTGGCAGCGCCCTGAACCCCACCATTGGAATCGGCAAGGGCACAGTCTCGCTGGAGGATATCCACCACGCTGAACTGGTCCTGGTGGTGGGCCAGAATCCGGGAACCAACCATCCCCGGATGCTGTCCGCACTGCGGGACTGCAAGAACAACGGCGGGAAGATCGTTGCCGTCAACCCGCTCCCCGAGGCCGGCCTCCTGAACTTCAAGGACCCGCAGTCCCTCAACGGCGTCATTGGCGGTGGCACCACCATCGCGGACGAATTCCTGCAGATCAAGGTCGGTGGCGACCTCGCATTGTTCCAAGCACTGGGCCACCTCCTCTTGGAGGAAGAGAAGCGCAACCCGGGCACCGTCGTCGACCATTCCTTTATTGCGGCGCAGACGGAGGGATTCGACGCATATAAGGACGCACGTTCGGTGCTGGACTGGGCGGAGACCGAGCGGGCCACCGGCCTGACCCGTGCAGAAATTACCAAGGCCGCGGAAATGATGGCTGCATCCAAGGCAACCATCATCTGTTGGGCCCTGGGACTGACCCAGCAGCCGCACTCGGTGGATACCTTGCGCGAGATCATCAACCTGCTGCTGCTTCAAGGGAACTTCGGCAAGCGTGGCGCCGGAGCCTGCCCCGTCCGTGGACACTCCAATGTGCAGGGCGACCGCACCATGGGGATCTGGGAGAAACCCAAGGAATCATTCCTGGCTGCGTTGGACAAGGAATTCGGCTTCCACATGCCGCGCGACCACGGCTATGACTCCGTGGAGACCCAACACGCCCTGGAAAAGGGTGACGTGGATGTTTTCGTCTCCATGGGTGGAAACTTCGCTGCGGCGGGCTCCGACACGGCAGCCTTGGAAGAGGGGTTGAAGCGGGCAGGGCTGACGGTCCACATCTCCACCAAACCCAACCGAGCCCATGTGGTGCACGGCAAGACCTCCCTGATCCTGCCCACCTTGGGCCGGACGGACACCGACGACAAACACCCCAAGGGCAAGCAGTTCCTGTCCGTGGAAGACTCCATGTCCGTCATCCACAAGACGCAGGGGAGGCTGGAGCCGGTCTCTGAGCACCTCCTGAGTGAGCCGGTGATCGTCGCCCGGATGGCCCAGTCGACCCTGGGCGATGACCATAGCGTGGACTGGCGGTCCATGGCCGAGGACTACGACGTGATCCGGGACCACATCTCCAGGGTCATACCGGGCTTCGAGGACTTCAACGCCAGGGTTCGGACCAAGAACGGCTTCGTGCTGCCCAACCCGCCCCGGGATACGCGGACCTTCGCCACGGACATCGGCAAGGGACGTTTCTCCGTGCGGCCGCTTGAGTACCTTGAGGCACCGCCGGGCCACTTGATCCTCCAGACCGTCCGCAGCCACGATCAGTACAACACCACGTTCTACGGTTTGGATGACCGGTATCGCGGTGTCTCGGAGGGGCGGCGGGTCATCCTGGTCCACCCGGATGACCTGAAGGAACTGGGCTTCGAGGACCGGGACCTGGTGGATGTCATCTCCACCTTCGCGGGAACGGAAAGGCGGGCCGACAAGTTCCGGCTCATCGGGTACCCCACGGCCAAGGGCTGTGCCGCGGCGTACTTCCCTGAGGCCAACGCGCTGGTGCATCGCGAACTGGTGGCACGGGAATCCAACACCCCCGGCTACAAAGCCATGACCGTACGTTTTGTGAAGACAGAGGAGGGCGGAGCCTGATATGGGACGTGTGACCCAGCGCCGCAAGGTGCATAAGTTTGTCCTGGATGGCTCCCCGCAAGCGCTGGAGCATCCCGTCCGATATAAGGAAGACGTCCTGGCAGTGGAGGAGCCCCTGGAGATCCGGTTGGGGGAGATGTCCTTCTCCGTGACCATGCGGACCCCCGGAGACGACTTCGACCTCGTGGCGGGATTCCTCGTCTCGGAAGGGATCATCTGGGAGCCTGCCCAACTGATCTCCGAGCGATTCTGCGCGGGGGAGAACGAAGACGGCGTGCAGACCTTCAACGTGGTGGACGCCCAACTTCGGCCTGACGTGGTGCGGCCCGACACCGGCCGGAACGTCTACACCTCCAGCTCCTGTGGAATCTGCGGCACGGACTCCATCGAAGCTGTCCGCAAGTCCTCCCATCACAGTCCGCACGAGGACAACGTCACGGTCCCGGTCCGCGCCCTGGCCGCCTTGCCGGACCGTCTCCGGGAGGCGCAGGCGGTTTTCGATAAAACAGGCGGCGTCCATGCTGCGGGACTTTTCCGGATCCACGACGACGGCACTACCGAGCTGCTCTGCCTGCGGGAAGATGTCGGCAGGCACAACGCGGTGGACAAGGTAGTGGGCTGGGCTTTGCGGGCGGGCATGCTGCCGCTGAGTGGCACGGTCCTCCAGGTCTCCGGCAGGGCGTCCTTTGAACTGGTCCAGAAAGCGGCCATGGCGGGTATTCCCGTACTGTCCGCGGTCAGCGCACCTTCAAGCCTCGCGGCCGAATTGGCCGAAGAAACGGGCATTACATTGGCCGGGTTCAGCCGTGGGCACAGTCTCAATGTCTACGCCGGGCGGGACAGAATCGTCGCGGAACCTGCCCCGGCAGACGCGGTGTCCGTGGGAGATAGCCGACAATCACTTGGCTAATAGGCTGGAACAACGTAGATTTTATCCATCGATTGGAAGCGCGGCGAACCCAGAGTCGCCGTCCGAACCTGCACCCCTGGTGCGTGTGCCAAGCGTGAAATTCAGCTAAAGCCCAAAGGGGAATTAATTGCACGACGACCGCCGGATCACTGAACAGCGCCTCGATCGATTCGTTCGGGAACGCATTCTTCCGGCCATTTACGGCAGAGCCATACCGCTGCAGCTCAGCAGTTGGGATGTTCCGGGCGAGCCCGTGCCGGCGGCCGAGGCCGTGCGCCAGCTCTTCACCCCGCAGGAGCACGGCGCCCCGTGGGGAAAGGCCTGGAGCACCAAATGGCTCCACCTGCAGGGTGAAGTCCCGCAGGACTGGGGCATGGCTGAATCCACGTCAGTGGAAATCATTGTGGACCTCGGCTTCAACAGCGATGTCCCCGGGTTCCAGTGCGAAGGCACTGCCTGGCGCGCCGACGGCAGCATCATCAAGGCGATCTCGCCGCGCAACTATCACGTCCCCGTCAAGCTGCTTGGCGGCGGACACTCAGTGGATTTCTATGTTGAAGCTGCAGCGAACCCCGACGTTGCCCAGGGATGGTCCTTTGCTCCCACTCCGCTGGGAGACAAAGCTACGTCCGGCGACGAGCCCCGGTACCGCCTGGGCCGCATCGCCATGGCAGAGCTGAACGAGACCGTGTGGGAACTCAACCAGGACATCTGGACGCTGAGTGGACTCATGCATGAACTTCCCATGGAACTTCCCCGCCGCCATGAAATCCTGCGGGCGCTGGAACGGATGCTGGACGTCATGGACCCGGACGACGTCGCCGGGACTGCGGCGGCCGGTCGCGAAGCGCTGAAGGAAGTGTTGGGCCGGCCCGCCTATGCTTCCGCCCACCAGCTCCTGGCTACAGGCCACGCCCACATCGACTCCGCATGGTTGTGGCCCGTCCGTGAGACCATCCGTAAATGTGCCCGGACGTTCTCCAACGTGGTGGCACTCATGGATGAGGATCCTGACTTTGTGTTCTCCTGCTCCTCGGCCCAGCAGATGGCGTGGATCAAGGAGTACTTCCCTGAGCTCTTTGTCCGGATCCGGGAAAAGGTTAAGGCAGGTCAGTTCATCCCCGTGGGCGGTATGTGGGTGGAATCGGACACCAACATGCCCGGCGGCGAGGCCATGGCCCGCCAGTTCGTGGAGGGCAAGAGCTTCTTCTTGAAGGAATTCGACGTCGAATGCCAGGAGGCCTGGCTGCCGGACTCCTTCGGCTACTCCGGTGCGATCCCGCAGATCGTGAAGGAGGCCGGTTCCCGGTGGTTCCTGACACAGAAGATTTCCTGGAACAAGGTCAACCGGATGCCGCACCACACCTTCACCTGGGAGGGCATCGACGGAACGCGGCTGTTCACGCATTTCCCGCCGGTGGACACGTACAACGCTGAACTGCACGGCCGCGAACTGGCTCACGCCGAACGCAATTACCGCGACCACGGCCGCGGAACCATGTCCCTGGTGCCATTCGGATATGGCGACGGCGGTGGCGGACCTACGCGCGAAATGGTGGCCGCCGCGCACCGCACTGCAGACCTTGAAGGTTCGCCGAAGGTCCGGATGGGCACTGCCAAGGACTTCTTCACCAAGGCCGAGGCGGAATACACCAACCTGCCGGTCTGGGTGGGCGAGATGTACCTGGAAATGCACCGCGGAACTTACACCAGCCAAGCCAAGACCAAGCGCGGCAACCGCCGCAGCGAACATCTGCTGCGCGAAGCCGAGCTGTGGTGCTCCACAGCCGCCGTCCGTCTCGGTGCGGACTACACGTATCCCCAAGCCGAGCTGAAGCGGCTCTGGCAGCTGGTGCTCCTGCAGCAGTTCCACGACATCCTGCCGGGCAGCTCCATCGCTTGGGTCCACCAGGATGCCGAGCGCAACTATGAGGCCATTTCCCGTGACCTTGAGGCCATCATCAGCCATGCCGCCCAGGCCTTGGTGGGGACTGGCAGCACAAGCTACCTGCTCAACGCAGCGCCGCATTCGCGCAGCGGCGTGCCCGCCTTGGCAATCGCTGAAGCCAATGGATCCGGCACCGGTGTCCAGGTGGAGGAATCCGGTGAAGGCTTCGTGCTGGACAACGGCATCATTCGTGCAGTCCTGGACGGGAACGGCCTGCTGACCTCCCTGGTGGACCATGCCGGCGGCCGTGACGCCATAGCCCCCGGGCAGGCCGGCAACCTGCTGGAGCTGTTCCGGGATACGCCCAACGAGTGGGACGCGTGGGACATCGAAGAGTTCTATCGCAGGAACGTCACCCAACTGACCCAAGCGGACACCATCGACCTCGAGCGCACGCCGGTTGGCGCCGTCGTGGTGGTCCAGCGCAAGGTGGGCGCCTCCACCATCACGCAGCGCATCACGCTCGACGCCGGTGCCAAGTCCTTGGGGATCGCCACCACGGTGGACTGGCAGGAACGCGAAAAGATGCTGAAGGTCGCCTTCCCGCTGGACGTCAGGGCGGATCGTTCGGCGTCCGAGACGCAGTTCGGCCACGTCTTCCGGCCGACCCACACCAACACGTCCTGGGAAGCTGCCAAGTTCGAAATTTGCGCGCACCGCTGGATCCATGTCGCCGAGCCCGGCTATGGGGTAGCGGTCAGCAACTCCTCCAGCTACGGACACGACGTCACCAGGGCGGTCCGCACCGACGGCGGAACCACGACGACGGTCCGCACCTCGCTGCTGCGCTCGGCCCGGTTCCCGGACCCTGAAGCAGACCGGGGAGAACACACCTTGGAGGTTTCCATCAGGCCCGGCGCTGCGATCGCCGATGCCGTGGAAGAGGGCTACCGCACCAACCTGAAGCCGCGGTTCGTGACGGGTGGGCACTCTGTGGAACCACTGGTGTTGGTCTCCAACCCGGCCATTGTGGTGGAAGCCGTGAAACTGGCCGAGGACGGATCCGGCGACGTGATCGTCCGGCTCTACGAGTCGCTGGGGGAGCGCTCAGCTGCCACTGTAAGGCCCGGATTTGCGGCGGCCGGTGCCACTGCCACCGATCTGCTTGAACGCGTTGCAGAGGCGCCTGGAGTGACTGTTGGGGAACGCTCAGAGGTGGAGTTGGTGCTTCGGCCGTTCCAACTGGTGACCCTGCGCTTCGCACGCTGACCCGGAAGGACAGAAGAAACGCCGACGGCTTTGCAAGGGAAATCCTGCAAAGCCGTCGGCGTTTTGTGTTGGTGCCGGGGTGGTTATTGGACCAATTCGACGTCCACTGCGTCTTTCAGAATCTGAACACGCAGGGGGATCACAGAGTCGTAGCTCTTGATCTCGGCCGCGATTTTCTTCGTGAAGACTTCCTCCACCAGGACAGGCATGTCTTTGACTCCCGACAGGTACCGCTTGGCCGCAAAGTCAAACTCCGACCTGTTGTTCTTGATCCGGGTGTTGAGGGCCTTGGCTTCGTCGGCAATCTTGAACAATTCCTCCTCAGAGGCGTTGCGCGCGGTCGCTTCAGCTGTCTTCTGGACCATTTGGTCCTTGAGCTTTACAAATTCGTTGTAGTTCTCTTCAGACTTGGCCGTGATCTCGGAGTTGGATTCGAGCTGTGCCACCCGGTTGTCAAAGGTTCGGGCAAATTCGACGTAGGCCACGTTCTTGGATTGCTTGAGCTGGCCGGCTGCTTCGCGGCAAGGGGCTGCGGCCTGGCCCAGCAAGGTTTGACGTTCCCGAAGCGTGGCGGCCTTGGAACCGACAAACAGGCCGTTGCAGCCTGCCCCGTCAGCCCTGAACAGACCTTCAAACTGCGGGTATGACTCCACCAAGCCCTCCATGTGGTCAATGAAGCCTTGGTACGACTCTTCGAGTTGTCCCACTGCGACGTCGATTCCGTCCCCACCGGAGTCGTGGCCGGACTTCACTTTCGCCATCGCTGCCCTGGCCGCGTCCGCAGCCTGCTGGAACTCGTCCCGCTCCTTCACGGAGTTCTTCTCCGCCTCCTCCTGTGAGGCTGGGGCGTTCCGTGCTTTCTTATACGCGGCAAGGTAGGCATTGGCTGCGGGTTGAAGCTTGCTCCGTGCGTCCACCAGGGCAGTAAGGTTGTCTTCCTTCAGGAGCTGCAGGTTTTCCTTGCGCTGCTGTCCGGAGAATTGCGTCACGGCCACAACAGCCACCGCGGCAACGATCAAGAGGACAACAACACAAGAGGTCAAGACCAGTGCCAGCCTGCGCTTCCTGGGGGTCGGCTGCTGGCTGGGAGGGGTTTCCTGCAGGGGATCGGGTTGTTGCGTGGGGTCGGGTTCAATCGTCATGGCCTATTTCCCGTCCTTGCCGGCAGCATCAAATTGATCCGTGCGTTTCTTGAGGGCACTTTCAAACGCCTTGTTGGAGTCATTGGCGTTGGTCACCAGTTGGTTGTACTTCGCCTTCGCGGAGCCCTCATACGTGGTTTCGGCCTTGGCCAAAGCATCATTGATGTCCAGCATGGCCAGGCCTGCCAGGGTGCGCTTGGCGAGCCGCTCAAAGTCGTCCTTGGCGTCCAGGACTTCCTGCTGCTTATCACGTTGCCCGCGGATAATGCCTTCCACAGAAGTCAGCAATTCGGTTGTTTCAGCATCGGTGTTGTCCTTGGCAGCGGCGATCGCGCCGAGGCAGGCATCGGCCCCTTTGACGTAGTCTTCGGAATACGACTCGGCGCCAACGTTCAGGCTTGAATGCAATGGTGCGCAGGGACCCCCAACGGACTGGGTGATGTTTGCCGTGTTGATCACCAATTGGTCGTTGTAGGAGATCACAGCACCGTAGTGCTCCTTGAAGCCGTTGAAGGCGTCGCTGATGTCCTGTTCCTTCACTGCCGCAGAGGATCCCATCCGTTCCAGCCGGTCCAGGTTGGTCCGCGACTCGCGCTTCAATCGTTCACCATCCCGGTTGAGGACCTCGTCCTTTTCCTGCTGCTCCGCGTTTTCGGACATGACGCTGGAGTAGCGGAGCGAAAACTGGTTGAACAGCGGGTCGTAGAGATTCATTGAGTTGTCCAGTATTACCCGTTCCTTGTCCAGGCGGACAACATCTGCGCGCTGGACGCCTGCCGGGCGGGAGAGGGCAAACCACGTGCCAAGCCCTCCAGCCACTACAGCGATGGCAACCACCACAGCGATGATGACGGTGCGACGGGACTTCCTGCGGCCGGGATCGGCTGCTGTATCCAAAGTTTTTTCCCCCATTTTCTTGTCTCTCCTAGACGTCGTGCTGGAGCCGTTTCACAAAAAGCTTGGTCCGTTCCTGCGTGGGCGCACGCAGGACCTCGGCAGCGGGGCCCCGTTCCACCACCACCCCGCCGTCCATAAAGATGACCTCGTCCGCCACATGCTGGGCGAAGGCGAGCTCGTGGGTCACGATCACCATGGTCCAGCCTTCCTCGGCGAGTTCCTTGATGACACCCAGGACTTCACCCACCAGTTCGGGGTCCAGCGCAGAGGTGGGTTCGTCGAACAGCAGCAGTTGGGGCTTGAGCGCCAGCGCCCTGACGATGCCTACGCGTTGCTGCTGGCCGCCGGAGAGTTCAAAGGGGTAGGCGTCGCGTTTATCGGCCAGGCCCACGCGTTCCAAGAGCCGTTCTGCCTCCGCGATGGCCTCGGCACGTGGCCTCTTCTGGACCTGGATGGGGCCTTCGGTGATGTTCTTCAGGACCGTCATGTGCGGGAACAGGTTGTAGTGCTGGAAGACCATGGCGCTGCGGTCACGCAAGGCGGCCAAATCCTTCTTGCCAACCTTCGCGCCGAAGTCGATGGCGAGTTCCCCGCCGCCGTCGCTGTCCCCGAAGGCCACCGTGCCGCCGTCGGGAATTTCAAGGCCGTTGAGTGATCGCAGGACGGTGGTCTTGCCGGATCCCGATGGCCCGATCAAGGCCACCACTTGACCGCGGCGGATATCGACGTCGATGTCGCGCAGCACCACATTGCTGCCGAATGCCTTGGCGAGGTTCCGGGCCTTCAGGACCGATGGGGAACGTGATTCGTTAGTGGGCGACATAGCGGTCCAATCTCCTTTCCACGGCGGATTGCGCGGTGGAAAGGACCAGGCAGATGACCCAGTACACCAAGGCGGCCTGCAGGTACAGGGCCATGAACTCCTGGCTGAAAGCAGCGATCTGCTGGGCATTGCGGAACAGTTCGGTCACCAGGATCAGGGATGCCAGCGAGGTGTCCTTCACCAGCGAGATGAAGGTATTGGACAACGGGGGAACGGATACCCGGGCTGCTTGGGGGAGGATGATGCGCACCAGGGTTTGCGGCCTGGACATGCCGATGGTGTGGCCGGCTTCCCATTGGCCTTTGGGCACGGACAGGATGGCTGCCCGGATGATCTCGGCCGCGTAACCGCCCACGTTCAACGAGAACGCGATGATGGCACTCGGCCAGGGATCAAGCCGGATGCCAATGCTGGGGAGGCCGAAGAAAATCACGAACAGCTGTACCAGCAACGGAGTGCCACGGATGATCGAGACGTAGAAACGGCCGATCCCGGACAGCAGCCAGTTGGGGCTCAGCCTCATCAGGGCCACCACCAAGGCGAGCACCAGGCCGAAGGCGAAGGAAGCGAGCGTCAGCGGAATGGTCCCCGTGACGGCGCCGGTGATGAGCGGGCCGAAGGAACTCCAGATGAGGTCCCAGTTCATCTATTTGGTGACGTCCGCGCCGAAGTACTTTTCGGAGATCTTCGCCATGGTTCCATCTGCCTGGAGGTCGGCCAGGGCCTTGTCCACGGCCGAGGTGAGCTCCGTTGAACCCTTGCGGAAGACGAACGCGCTTTCAGTCTTGTCCGGTGCCTCTGCAGCAACCTTCAGGCCCGAGTCCGGTGTGTTCTTGGCGTAGTCCAAGTAGGTCAATTTGTCATTCACCGTCGCGTCCACGCGGCCCTGCTGGACCAGCGTGGCGGACTGTGCCCACCCTTCCACTGCCTGCACGTTGGCGCCGGCTTCCACTGCCATCTTGTAGAAGTTGCTGGTCAGCGACTGGGCGGTGGTCTTGCCCTTCAGGTCCGCGAAGCTGTTGATGCTGGTGTTGTCCGACTTGGTCACCACTACTCCGGTGGAGATGGTGTACGGGGTGGAGAACTCGTATTTGGCCTTGCGTTCGTCGTTGATGGAAATCTGGTTGGCGATGGTGTCGAAGCGCTTGGAGTCCAGGCCGGCGAAGATGCCATCGAACTGTGTTTCCTGGAACGTTGCCTTCACGCCGAGCTTTCCGGCCACAGCCTGGGCAATCTCGACATCGAAACCGGTGAGGTCCCCGGCGCCTTCGGCATGGAAGCTGAAGGGGCGGTACGTGCCCTCGGTGGCGATGACCAGCTCACCTTTGGACTTGACGTCCGAAAGGGAGGTGTCTCCGCCCGACTGCGCGGGAGTTGAACCTCCACCGCACGCTGTGAGCACAAGGGCGGCCGAGGCCAGAGTTGCGGCAATGACGGAGCGGCGGGTGCGAAGGCTGTTCATGGAGCCATCTTAGCCACCGTAAGGAGCCTTGCTGGGTGTGGGGCCGCTGGGGCGTTAAAAAGGCTGAGTGGGGGCGGTCCCCAACAGCCCGCCACCACTCATCCCCCCAATTGTGATCCCATGGGCGCCACATCCACCGGAAACCCGTTCTCTGATTCCGGTGTCAGGCTGCAACCGTGTTCACACATTCATGATTGTGCCACGATCTAATGCTTTTGTGAAAGTCTTACGCTGCGAGACGTCGTTTTCGTCGCGAATAGGCCTTGGAGAACCAGATTCCGGCCAGTCCGATGCACGTGGACATGGCTGCCGAGTAGTTGATGAGCACCCTCAGCCACGCCTCCGAGAAGGGGATCAACGGGAAAAATTGGGACAGCAGGAGCAAGCCCAGCCCCAGGAGCAGCAACGCTGAAGCAACCCGGAGCAGGACAGGTGCCGCGCTCGCCACCGTCCGCCAGATTGCGGGTACCAGGCAGGCGGCAACGAAGCCCGGGTAGAAGCGGCCCATGAACGCATAGGCCTCCAGCGACGGCCCCCACGTCAGTCCGCTCATGCCCGCTGAGGACCCTCGCGTGTCCGTAATGACGAAGAAGTACACGGTCAGGATGGCCACGATGGCCCCGACAGTAAGACCAACCGGACCCCGGATGGCACGGACGGCGGACGGGGAACCGAACGCGGTGGCGATCTTGATGCCCATGAGGAAGAACGTGGCGTACAGGAGGAAGCGGAGGACCAGATTGCCGATGTTTATTCCACCAAGCCAGCCGTCGAGGACCAGATAAGGCGCTTCGATGCTGATGAAGATGCTCAGCGAGATCAACGAGAAAATATAGAACACCACGCGGTTCTCGCCCCGCAACGCGCTGGGGATCCGTGCAACGGTGACAGCCAGGCATACAACCAGCGTCACCCAAGGCAGCACAGCCGTCATCCGAGGTTCTCCCAAATTCGTTCAGTACGTTCGTGGTCTTGTTCCTGGCGTTTCAGGGTCTTGCCCAGTGCCAGGAGCCGTTCGCCGGCCAGAGTAACCAGCGAGCTTCGGGTCATTCGGTCCAGGGCTTCCCGGCGGGCATTCGGTGGCCACCCGGCCTCGGCCTCGGTGATCAACCCTCCAGCCACCAGCCCCCCGGCAGGTCCGACGCCGGCAGCCCGGGAAGTGGCGATGGCCAGTTCAGGCGGCAGCCTGTTGGCAGTCAGATGGGCAGAGAAGTTCTGCGGCGCAATCCCGGTGGCTTCGCTGACCCGGTGCCGCAACTCGCCGTCGTCGATCGCGTCCACCCAGTTCCGCACTGATGTGGGGTGCGGCGGTTCAGAAAGAAACGCGGCGGGGGTCGGGCTTGGCTCACTGCGTTCCACCACTGCCCGCAGCAGATCGATGGTGGCGACCTGGCTGACCAGTTCGCAGGGCGTCGGCGGAACCGGGCCGCCCCTGAGATCGGCATAGAGATCAAACGTGGCCAGGGCCTGCACCGGATCCACCTGGAATCCGCGGCTGATGCTCACCAGCGTTGACTCGGCAACCTTGCCGCGGACCAGTTGCTGGGCCAGGGTTGTTCGTTTGATGCCGGCGATCCTGCAGACATCAGCGGTGCTGGCATCGGGCGCGACGCCGTGAAGCCAGCGCTGGAACGCCTTGGAGGGTAAGGGCATGGGGAACTTTCCGTGACGGGTCGCGGGGCAGGACTTCAGGAAGCCGTAAGTGGGAGTACGAAACGATTTTACGCCGACGCCACATTGAATTATGCTTGATGCTTGAACCCGTTGGTCCGTACACCCCCCAAGTCCGGACCAACGGGTTTTTCCATGCCTGCGGGAATCGCGGCCTGAATTCCTGCGTTTCCCTGCTGGAGGATACACACATGACAGCAACCTTGGTGGCCAAGGATCTTGCCGGTGGCCACGGCCATCGCACCCTTTTTTCCGACCTTTCCCTGACCGTTTCGCCCGGCGATGTTGTGGGCGTCGTGGGTGCGAACGGCGCCGGGAAGTCCACGCTGCTTCGCATCCTTGCCGGCGTGGACCAGTCGCAGGCGGGCAGCGTCAGCCTGGCGCCTTCGGACGCGTTTGTGGGCTGGCTGCCCCAGGAACACGAGCGCACCGCGGGGGAGAGCATCGCGGCGTACGTTGCGCGCCGGACAGGGTGCGCCCAGGCCACTGTGGAGATGGAAACCACCGCAGAAGCCCTCGGGTCCGGGGCCCCGGGAGCCGATGACGCCTACTCCCTGGCCTTCGACCGCTGGATGGCCTCGGGGGCGGCGGACCTTGAAGACCGCATACCGGCCGTGCTGTCCGATCTCGGTCTGGAACTGGGTGCCGATGCCCTCATGACAGGGCTCTCCGGTGGGCAGGCTGCACGCGTGGCTCTGGCAGCACTGTTGCTCAGCCGCTTCGACGTAGTCCTCCTTGACGAACCCACCAACGATCTTGACCTGGACGGACTGGCCCGCCTCGAAGCTTTTGTCCAGGGCCTTCGTGGCGGTGTTGTCCTGGTATCCCACGACCGCGAATTCCTGGCCCGCTGCGTGACCACCGTGGTGGAATTGGACCTGGCCCAGAATTCCGTGGCCGTGTATGACGGCGGCTACGAGGCGTTCCTCAAGGAGCGCGCCGTGGCCAGGCGCCACGCCCGTGAACGGTATGACGAGTTCGCCAACACCAAGGCAGACCTCATTTCCCGCGCACGCACCCAGCGGGAGTGGAGCTCCCAGGGTGTCCGCAACGCCATGAAGAAAAACCCGGACAATGACAAGATCCGTCGCGCCGCGAGCAGCGAGTCGTCGGAGAAGCAAGCCCAGAAAGTCCGGCAGATGGAGTCGCGCATTGCCCGCCTGACCGAGGTGGAGGAACCGCGCAAGGAGTGGCAGCTGCAGTTCAGCATCGGCCAGGCACCCCGCTCAAGTGCCGTCGTCGCCACCTTGCGTGACGTCGTCGCGCGCCAAGGTGACTTCACGCTGGGACCGGTGAACCTCCAACTCAACGGCGGCGAACGCATCGGCATCACAGGACCCAACGGCGCCGGCAAATCAACACTGCTGCGCCTGCTGCTTGGAACGCAGGAACCGGACGACGGCGATGCCTCCATGGGTGCCTCTGTAGCCATCGGCGAAATTGACCAAGCGCGTGGACTGCTCGACGGCGGGCAGCCGCTTGGCGACGCCGTCGAAGCGGTGCTGGTGGACTGGAACAGCGCCGATGTCCGGACGCTCCTGGCCAAGTTCGGACTCAAGGCCGACCACACCTCGCGCACTGTGGATTCGTTGTCTCCGGGGGAGCGGACACGTGCGGCCCTTGCGTTGCTGCAGGCCCGCGGCGTGAACCTGCTGGTGCTGGACGAACCCACCAACCACCTGGACCTCCCGGCGATCGAGCAACTCGAAGAGGCGCTGGAAAGCTACGAAGGCGCACTCCTGCTGGTCACCCATGATCGCCGGCTGCTGGAAAACGTGCGGCTCGATTCACGCTGGCACCTTGAAAACGGACAGGTCCAAGAACTGCACCACACCCCCAGCCAGGAGAAGCAACCATGAGCATGGACCGCGTGGCCTGGAGCTCGCTGTACAACATCACCACTGCCAAGAGCGGATCCAAGCCGTTCTCCAAGGAAACCCTGAAGCGGGTCATGGCCTTCGCCGCCCCGCACAAGGGCAAGCTCATTGCCTTCGTGATCGCTTCCATCGCAGGTGCTTTCCTGGCTGTCGCCACGCCCGTGCTGGCAGGCCAGGTGGTGGATGCCATCATTGCCAACGCCGGGGTGGGCACGGTCATCTGGCTTGCGGTCCTGATCGCCATCGTCGCGGTGGGCGAGGCCGGTGTGGGGCTGGTGACCCGCTGGCTGTCCTCCATCATTGGCGAGGGCGTCATTGTGGACCTCCGCACCCGCGTGTTCGACCACGTGCAGCGCATGCCCATCGCGTTCTTCACCAGGACGCGGACCGGTGCCTTGGTCAGCCGCCTGAACAACGATGTCATCGGGGCGCAGTCCGCCTTCGCCGGCACGCTGTCCGGGGTCGTCAGCAACGTGGTGGCATTGGCCCTGACCCTCGTGGTCATGTTGAACACCTCATGGCTGGTCACGGTGCTGGCCATGGTGTTGCTGCCGATCTTCCTGATCCCGGCCCGGCGCATGGGCTCAAAACTGGCCGACCTCCGCCGTGAAGCGGCCGCGCACAACGCCGCCATGGGCACGCAAATGACCGAAAGGTTCTCTGCCCCCGGGGCCACGTTGGTGAAGCTGTTTGGCCGCCCGGATGAGGAATCCCGTGAATTTGCCGACCGGGCGGGCCGGGTCCGGGACATCGGAATCCGGACCGCCATGCTGCAGTTCACGTTCGTCACGGCCCTGACGTTGGTGTCGGCCTTGGCCTTGGCCTTGGTCTACGGCCTGGGCGGTTGGCTGGCGCTCGGCGGACAGCTTGCACCGGGCGATGTAGTGGTCCTGGCCCTCCTTCTCACCCGGCTTTACGCCCCACTGACAGCCCTGTCCAACGCCCGTGTGGAAATCATGAGTGCCTTGGTCAGTTTCGAGCGGGTCTTTGAAATCCTTGACCTGAAGCCACTCATCACGCAGAAGCCTGACGCCCTTACCGTGCCCGCAGGCCCCGTGGCCGTGGAATTCGACGACGTCCGCTTCTCCTACCCCTCCGCCGAAAAGGTGTCGCTGGCTTCCCTGGAAGACGTTGCCACCCTGGATACCCGGGGCGGGGAGGAAGTCCTGCACGGGCTCAGCTTCCGGGTTGAACCTGGACAGACCGTAGCTCTGGTGGGTTCCTCCGGCGCCGGCAAGTCCACCGTGGCACAACTGCTCTCACGCTTGTACGACGTCGACTCCGGCGCGGTGCGCCTTGGCGGACGAGAGCAAGGAGCCGGTGTGGACGTTCGCGATCTCAGTTTCGATTCCCTGCGGGACACCATGGGCATGGTGACCCAGGATGGGCACCTGTTCCACGAAACCATCGCCTCCAACCTGCGCCTTGCCCGGCCGGATGCCACCGAAGAAGACATGTGGGACGTGCTCCGGCGGGCACGCCTGGAACCAATGATCCGGTCCCTGCCCGATGGCCTCGAAACCGTGGTGGGGGAGCGCGGCTACCGTCTGTCCGGCGGCGAACGCCAACGGCTCACCATCGCCCGCCTGCTCATCAAGCAGCCGCGCGTGGTGATTCTCGATGAAGCCACGGCAGCGCTGGACTCCACCAACGAGGCCGCAGTCCAAGCGGCCCTGGGTGAGGCGCTCGAGGGGCGTACCGCCGTCGTAATTGCACACCGGTTGTCCACCATCCGAGCGGCCGACGCCATTCTGGTGGTGGAGGACGGCAGGATCGTGGAGCGCGGCACGCACACCGAACTGTTGGCCGCCGACGGACGCTACGCCGAGCTGTACCAAACGCAGTTCGCGGAGGCCACGGCGGTGGCGCAGGAAGCTGTCCCGGAGCTGTAGCGCTGTCCTTAGGTGGGCGTGGTCAGCAGCGGGATAACGTGATCCGTTAGCAGCGGCGCCAGATCGCTGGGCAAAGGCCCGTTGAGGTCCAGCCAGCGGATCTCGGCGATCTCCGCCGAGGGGTGGGCTTCCCAGGTGCCGGGAGCTGTGAAAACGGTGGCCTCGATGTTGGTCGCCGCTTCGTTGGCGGCCACCGCGAGCCAGACACCCAGCGGCTGGAGGAGGTCCGGCGCAACCTCGATGCCCACCTCTTCATGCAGTTCCCGCGACGCTGCTTCAGCCGCCGTTTCGCCGGGTTCCGGCTTGCCGCCGGGATGCATGAATTTGTCCGTGCCACGCTTCCGGACGGTTAACAGCTGGCCGTCCGTGTTGTAGACGCACACGGCGCTGACCACGATCAGGTCCGTGCCGGTTCCACTCATGCTTGCCTCCCGGCATCGATGCGGACCAGGTGCGATTCCAGCAGGAGATCCTTCGCCGGTCCGTGGACATCCCACGTGAAGCTGAACGAATCCGGGCCTAAGTAGATGTAGCTGACGCGGTAATCGTCGGGATCGCACCAGTGTTTGTCCTGGTTGCCTTGCTCGGAGAAGCTCATGACGTGGAAAGGCCTGCCGTCGGGAAAGAACACGTCCATCGAATCCGCTGTGGCGCCTGGTGTGAGGACATACTCGCGGAAAGCAGGGCCGGAATGGGAAGGCCAGTGCATGGTTCCGTCTTCGCGGTAGTCCAGGCCGCCGTCGGGATTCAACGAATAGCGCACGACGCCGGTAAACGTACCGTTGGTGCCTGAGGCGCGGTCCAGGAGGGTTCGCTCCACACTCCAGCTGCCGGCCAGGTAGGCCTGCAAGTCCTGGGTGGGTTGCTGGTGATTCAAGTGCCCTCGATTGGAATCGAACCAACGACACCGGCTTTAGGAGAGCCGTGCTCTATCCACTGAGCTACGAGGGCCTGTATGTCCATGGCTCTGAATCCCACTGCTGGAGCTCAAGGGCCCGGACACGACTACAAGCATACAAGCTGCCGGGGCGCTGCCCGAACACCGCTAGGCTGGCGAGCATGACAGGGCCCTCGACTGTACCGGCGCAGGCCGGATCGTTCTTTCCCGACGTCCGTAACATCCGGGCCAACATCGGCGGGTGGGCGCAGCTGAGCGTCGTCCAATACTTCGTGGCCGAGGCCGCCGTCATTCAGGCGTGGGCCGGTCCCGAGCCCTACAGCCGCGCAACCGGATACATCAGCGACCTCGGAGCGGTGTCCTGCGGCGTGTACGAGGACCGGGCCGTGTGCTCGCCGTTGCACGTGCTGATGAATGCCTCGTTCGTGGTCCAGGGGCTGGCCCTGATACTGGGTGCGCTGTTCCTGACCGCGGGACTTCTGTGCGTCGCGGCAAAGCCTGGTGTTGCTGCCCGCCGGTTCCGGTCTGTTGCGGTTGATTCTGCTGCCGCCCGCGTGCTCACCGTGCCGTGGATCCTTGCTGTGGCCATCCGTATCCTCACAGGAGTGGCCGGCGTTGGAACCGTCCTTGTTGGCCTGGTGCCCGAAGACCTCGACTCGCCATGGCATTTTGCTGGTGCCCTGATGTTCTTCATCGGTGGCGGATTCGCACTGCTGTTGTTGGGCATCCTGTGGTTCCGTCAGACACCGGTGAGCTGGTTCCTTGGCGTGTGCGGCCTGCTCTGTATCGCTGCGCTCATTATCGGCGGACTCACTGGGATGGAGGTGCCCTTGCCTGGCCTTTTGGAGCGGTTCATGGGGTATCCGGTGACCATTGGGCTGGCTGCTGCCGGTTTGGTCGTCGCGCAGCGGGTGCACACGGAACGGAAAGCGGCACGATTGCGGATGGGGTCGCACTGAGGGGAGCGCACCTGTTGGCGCCGATTGCGCCCGTAGGCTCTGGTGCGTTTGGCGCGTAGTGGTGCGGCTCTGGCGAACAAGTGGTGCGTTTGGCGGGTAGTGGTGCGGCTCTGGCGAACAAGTGGTGCGTTTGGCGCGTAGTGGTGCGGTGTTGGCGCACGAGTGGTGCGTTTGGCGGGTAGTGGTGCGGCGGTTGTTTTCGGGGAGCGCACCTGTTGGCGCCGATTGCGCCCGTAAGCTCTGGTGCGTTTGGCGCGTAGTGGTGCGGCTCTGGCGAACAAGTGGTGCGCCGCGTGAACGCGAGGTCTATCCTGTCGATATGACGACGGCGGCTGGTCCGCGCGGCATTGACCGCGGGCTTCTGCCCGACCTCGCCGGGAGACGCGAGCTGGTTGGGGGATGGGCAGCGATCACGCCCATCCACTACTTCATTGTGGAAGCCGTTGCGATAGCCGCCTGGCTGGGCAGCCCGGGCTATGAACGGCGGGCCCACGTCATCAGCGATCTCGGCGCGGCCCACTGTGGACCCTTCAATGGGTACGAAGTCTGCTCCCCGCTCAATTGGTTGATGAATGTTTCGTTCGTGCTTCAGGGCGTAGCCATGATTCTGGGCGCCGTGTTGGTGAATACGGCCGTGTTGTCCATCGCAGCCCAGCCTGGCGCGCGTGTTATCACTCCCCGGATGGCCTCGGAATCCCAAAGGACGGCCGAGTCTTTTCCTTGGATCGCGGCCGGGGCGGTGCGGGTGCTGATCTTCGTGGCGGGCATTGGCCAGGCAATGGTTGGACTGGTCCCGGAGGACACGGACCTGGCACTGCATCTGGTCGGCGCCGGCATGTATTTCATCGCCGGCCCACTGTCCTTGGCGATCCTGGGCGTCGTGTGGCGCAGGCATACGCAGATGTCCTGGTTTGTCCTTGTCTGCGGTGCGGTGTCGTTGGGCACCACCATCTACATCCTCGCAGTGGGGTTGCGCGTGGAGGAGCCGGGCGCGATCGAACGCACCATGGCCTATCCGATCATCATGGGGCTATCCATGGTGGGCCTTGTGGTGGCACGACGCGTGACGAAGCAAAGGAAAGCCGTCAGGGCTTTGCGCTCTTCCGGCCCAGGAAAACAGCCAGCACGCCGCACGCGAGGCTGACCAGGAACAGTACCCACGACGCAATGGTGAGGCCGGACGCCAAAGCCACCGAACCGGCGTCGGGCGCGTCCGATGCCAACATCGAATCGATGGCGACGTTGGACCACAGATGAGCCACGGCGAACAGCATGGGAGCCGCCCACATAGCCCAACGCCATGACTTCCGGGCCACGTTGGTGCCGATGAGCAGGAGCCAGCTGAACCCGAAAATCAGGGGAAACAATGTGCCTGCGGTCTTATGCACGTAGTTCAGCTGGCCGCGCGCGGATTCGTCCATGGCCTCGCGGAGTTGGCCGACGTATTCCTGCGAGAATCCGCCGATCAATGAATCCGGCATAGCCAAGCCGCCGGAGAGCTGGGTCATCTGGTTCAACGTCAGCAAGTGCAGGTACCAGAACAGGAACAGGCTGGCCACCACGCCCGCGATCACGATGAGCTTGGAGTTGCTCTGCGCCTTTTGCGGTGTCCGCTGGGTGGTGGTGTTGATCACGGGAGGCAGTGTGTGATCGGGAACCACTGCCTTTGCTCCGTGCTTCTTGATGCGCTGGGCTGGTGTCTTGGCCATGTCATTCATTATCCGTCCACATAAGCTGGAACCATGACCACCGGCAGGCACACAGCAACTGAACTCGATCCAACACTGAATGACTACCAACTGGCCAGCGCGCTGGTCCGTGAGGCAGGCCAGTTGGCGCTGCTCATGCGGATGGGCGGCCTGCAGGGCGAACGCAAGACCTCAGTGTCCGACGTCGTCACTGCAGCCGATCACGCCGCCGAGGCCTACGTCCTGGAACAGTTGCGGCGCTGCCGGCCCGAGGATGGCATCCTCGGCGAAGAAGGTGCGTCGGTGGCGGGAACGAGCGGCCGGACTTGGGTGATCGATCCCGTGGACGGCACTTACAACTTCCTGCACGGATCCACCTACTGGTGCTCGGCGATCGCCCTCAAGCGGGACGGCTCCGAGGACGGGACCAACCCCGTTGCCGATCCGGAGGTGCTGCTCGGCGCCATTTACCAGCCTGAGCTGGACAAGCTGTGGCTCGGCGGGGAAGAACACCCCGCGACGTTGAACGGCGAACCGATCTCCGGCTCGGGCGATCGCGCCGTGGGAGAAATCAGCGCGGCCACCTACATCCACCCCACGTGGCTGGCGGATCCCCGCGCGGCCATGCCGTGGCACGCCGCTGCGGTCACCGCGGCGTCCCTGCGCATGTTCGGCTCGGGTTCGTGCGACCTCGGCCGCGTAGCCGACGGCGAACTCGGCTGCTGGTTCCAGCACAGCTGCCCGGAATGGGACTGGCTGCCCGGAAAAGCGATCGTCCGCGCAGCAGGCGGGGACACCGCCGTCGTGAAGGTCAACGGACTGAACTGGTTCGTCGCTGGAGGCCCGACGGCGGTGCGCGAGTTGAGTGCCGCACTGGCCTCGGTTCCCCAGTTTGCTTAGTCGCTGAGGCGTGTGAAGCGTCGATGAACCGGTGCCGGATACCCGGTGCCTTATTGTGTCGGGGCCACCGCCTAGACTGGTAGGCACCATGGATATGTTGTTTGACCCCTACGCAGACGGACCCTTCAAAGCAGGCACCAAAGCCGCAGCCAAGGCTGCCCCGGAGCTTTCCCACTCAGGGGGAGGCGCTGCCGGCGCCCGCCTCCAAGGGGGCAGCAGTGGGTCGTCGGACACTGCGGCGGGCCCGGCATCGGGAGGATGGGGCAACACCGGCGGGTCGGGACTTTTGTCTGCTGATGCGCTTGTGCAAGGGCTGAACCCGCAGCAGGAAGAGGCCGTTAAGCACGCCGGCAGCCCCCTGCTGATCGTGGCCGGCGCGGGATCGGGCAAAACCCGTGTCCTCAGTAACAGGATCGCCTACCTGATCGCCACCAAGCGCGCACACCACGGGGAAATCCTGGCCATCACCTTCACCAACAAAGCGGCAGCGGAAATGCGGGAACGCATCGAAGCCTTGGTTGGCGGCCGGGCCAAGGCCATGTGGATCTCCACGTTCCACTCCTCCTGTGTCCGCATCCTGCGCAGGGAAGCCACCACGGTGGGCCTGAACTCGAATTTCTCCATCTACGACTCCGCGGATTCCCTGCGCCTGATAACCCTGGTAGCGAAGAACCTGGACCTCGATCCCAAGAAGTTCGCGCCCAAGGCCATCCAGCACAAGATCTCGGCGCTCAAGAATGAGCTGATCGACGCCGATTCCCATGCCTCGTCCGCCAACTACAACGACCCCTTCGACACCGCCGTGGCCGAGGTCTTCAAGGGCTACACGCAGCGCCTCCGCCAAGCCAACGCCATGGACTTCGATGACCTCATTGCTGAGACCGTCTACATGTTCCGCGCCTTCCCCGCGCTCGCAGAGTCCTACCGACGCCGATTCCGTCACGTCCTGGTGGATGAGTACCAGGACACCAACCATGCCCAGTACGCTTTGGTCCGGGAAATCGTTGGAGTGGGAACTGACACCAGCGTCCAACCCAGCGAGCTGACGGTGGTGGGCGACTCCGACCAGTCCATCTACGCGTTCCGCGGTGCGGACATCCGCAACATTGTGGAGTTCGAGGCCGACTACCCCAATGCCCGCACCATCAAGCTCGAGCAAAACTACCGCTCCACCCAGAACATCCTCAGCGCCGCCAACTCCGTCATCTCCCGCAACCCCAACCGTCAGGAAAAGCGCTTGTGGACGGCGGAGGGCGATGGCGAAAAAATCGTTGGCTATGTGGGCGAGAACGAGCACGACGAAGCCCAGTTCATCGCCAAGGAAATCGACCGCCTGCAGGATGAGGACGGCCTCCGTCCGGGCGACGTCGCCATCTTCTACCGCACCAATGCCCAGTCCCGTTCCATCGAAGACGTGTTGGTCCGGGTGGGCTTGCCGTACAAAGTCGTGGGCGGCACCCGCTTCTATGAACGCAAGGAAATCAAGGATGCCTTGGCCTACCTTCGCGTCCTGGTCAACCCGGATGACGACGTCAACCTGCGCCGTATCCTCAATGAACCCAAGCGGGGAATCGGTGATCGGGCCGAAGGCGCCGTAGCTGCCTTGGCAGAACGCGAGCGGTCCTCCTTCATGGCTGCTGCCCGCCGTGCGGACCAAGCGCCCGGAATGGCCAGCCGTTCGGTCAACCTGGTCCTCAGCTTCGTGAAGCTGATGGATGATCTCGCCGAGGTCGCGTCAGGTTCCGGTGCCGCTGCCGCACTGGAAGCTGTCCTGGAGCAGACTGGATACCTCGCCGGGCTGCGGGCCAGTAATGATCCTCAGGATGAATCCCGTGTGGAGAACCTCGCCGAACTCGTGGCCGTGGTCCGTGAGTACGAACGCGACAACCCGGAAGGTTCCTTGGGCGAGTTCCTGGAACAGGTCTCCTTGGTAGCCGACGCCGACCAGATCCCGGATGCACCCGGCGCTGACATCGACGCCGCCGTGGCCGAGGCAAAGCGCATGGGCGTGGTCACGCTCATGACCCTGCACACCGCCAAGGGCCTGGAGTTCCCGGTGGTCTTCCTGACCGGCATGGAGCACGGGATCTTCCCGCACCAGCGATCGGCCACAGACCCCAAGGAACTCGCGGAAGAACGCCGCCTTGCCTACGTGGGCCTCACCCGCGCCCGCAAGCGACTCTACGTCACGCGATCCGAAGTCCGCAGCATGTGGGGCCAAAGCCAGTACAACCCTGCCAGCCAGTTCCTCGAAGAAATACCCTCCGAGCTGGTGGAGTGGAAGCGCGAAGGCATGAGCCGCCAGGCGGGCGGATGGGGCAGCGCCCCGATCGGTTCCAATCGCTATGGCGGTTCGTTCTGGGGAGCCGGCACCTCGCGCGGTGCTGCCGCCAGCCCCACTGCAGGGTTCGACGCCGACGTTCCTGCCGCCGTCGCACGCAACAGGGTGCAGCCGCAGAAAGAAGTCATTTCAGTGGTGGTGGGGGACAAGGTCAACCACACGAGCTTCGGCAATGGCGTGGTGCTGGGCGTCGAGGGCGCTGGCGATAAGACAGTGGCCAAGGTGAAGTTCGACGTCGGCGAGAAGCGCCTGCTGTTGCGGTACGCGCCGCTGACCAAACTGGACGCTTGATCTTCGCCGGCATCCGGTTACCGGCATAATTGGTGGCATGCGACGGACTGTTCTGGGGATTCTTGCTGCCGCGCTCTTGGTCTTGACCACAGGGTGCTCCTTCGCCACCGAGGATCCGGACTACGTTCCTCCTGCCCCGTTGGCGCCCCTGGAGCAGTTGCAGCAGGTTCCGGTCACCGAGCAGACCACCCTGGCTGCGGGCGAGGATGTCACTGCGTTTGTCACGGCTGATAAGAACATTGTCTGCGCCCTGACTTCCGCCAGGGGTGGCCACTTGAACCTTCCATACGAGGCCAACTCCTACTCGGACGCCGCCAACAACAAGTTCGCAGTTGTTCCCGTGGCTCATTGCGAACTGGCGAAGTATGCCAAGCCTGACCTGGCCGACATCGCCGACGACTGCGCCGGAACGGGCCTGGGCTACCTCGGTGGCACGGTCCTCCTTTCGCCGGACAAGGCCGTCTACGGCTCATGTCGTTCCGGCGTAACACAAATGGAGTCGGAGTTCGGGCCCAAAGGCAGCCGCAACGGGCCTATCTCCAAGTTGCGGGAGCTGGCCGATGGGCAGAACATCGAGCGCAACGGGCTGCGCTGCTCTGCCTATAACGGCGGTGTTGCCTGCGGAAACGTCTCCGGTGGCGTGGCTTTCTTCGTGACTCCCGAGGGGTACCAGCTGATTTCCGACGGCGGCAAAACAGTCACGGGGAACCTTAAGCAGGCCTCATGACGGACGTCGAATGGCCCAAAAACCGCGTCATTCTGCGGTTTTTCTACAGGCGATAGAAGTGTAAGGTTACTCACTTAACAGGTAGTGTGTAGCTGGCGGGACTCCTCATAGGGCTAAAGTTCCGAGAGGACCTTACGCAATGTGACCGGCTTCAATCCTGGTTGTTACCGCGTACTTTCCGCAGCTGGCTATCGCGGTCATCGCGGTTCCCGGCTGAACAGAAAACTACTTCGACGTAGAAGGACACTAAACCGTGGACCTGTTTGAATATCAGGCGCGCGATATGTTCGAAGCGCACGGTGTACCCGTGCTCGCCGGCATCGTGGCGCACACTCCTGAAGAAGCAAAGGCAGCTGCCGAGAAGATCGGCGGCGTAACTGTCGTCAAGGCACAGGTTAAGGTTGGTGGCCGCGGCAAGGCTGGCGGCGTCAAGGTTGCCAAGACTGCCGAAGAGGCACTTGAGCACTCCACCAACATCCTGGGCATGGACATCAAGGGCCACACCGTCAACAAGGTGATGATCGCCCAGGGCGCCGACATCGCCGAAGAGTTCTACTTCTCGGTCCTCCTGGACCGCGCCAACCGCAACTACCTGGCCATGTGCTCCGTAGAAGGCGGCATGGAGATCGAGCAGCTTGCTGTCGAGCGTCCCGAGGCCCTGGCCAAGATCGCCATCGACCCCGCTGTGGGCATCGACCAGGCAAAGGCCGACGAGATCGTCGCAGCTGCAGGTTTCGCTGAAGAACTGCGCGGCAAAGTGGCCGACGTCATTCTGAAGCTCTGGGACGTCTTCAAGAAGGAAGACGCAACCCTGGTTGAGGTCAACCCGCTGGTCCGCACCGGTGCAGGCGAGATCGTTGCCCTCGACGGCAAGGTTTCCCTGGACGAGAACGCTGACTTCCGCCACGTGCACCACGCCACGCTGGAAGACAAGGACGCAGCTGACCCGCTCGAGGCCAAGGCCAAGGCCCAGGACCTCAACTACGTCAAGCTGGACGGCGAAGTAGGCATCATCGGCAACGGCGCCGGTCTTGTGATGTCCACCCTCGACGTCGTCGCTTACGCAGGTGAGAACCACGGCAACGTCAAGCCCGCCAACTTCCTGGACATCGGCGGTGGAGCTTCCGCCGAGGTCATGGCCAACGGTCTGGACGTCATCCTTGGCGATTCCCAGGTCAAGAGCGTGTTCGTGAACGTCTTCGGTGGCATCACTGCGTGTGACGCCGTGGCAAAGGGCATTGTGGGTGCACTTGCTGAGCTTGGTTCCTCCGCGAACAAGCCGCTGGTAGTCCGCCTCGACGGCAACAACGTTGAGGAAGGCCGCCGCATCCTGACCGAGGCCAACCACCCGCTGGTTACCCTGGCCGCCACCATGGACGAGGGCGCCGACAAGGCTGCCGAGCTCGCCAACGCAGCTAAGTAAAGGGACGCGACAATGTCTATCTACCTCAACAAAGACTCCAAGGTCATCGTTCAGGGCATCACCGGCGGCGAGGGCACCAAGCACACCGCCCTGATGCTCAAGGCCGGCACCAACATTGTTGGTGGCGTAAACGCCCGCAAGGCCGGCACCACGGTCCTGCACGGCGACAAGGAAATCAACGTCTTCGGCACCGTCAAGGAAGCCATCGCTGAAACCGGCGCAGACGTCTCCATCGTCTTCGTCCCGCCGGCATTCACCAAGGACGCCGTTGTTGAAGCAATCGAAGCCGGCATCGGCCTCGTTGTGGTCATCACTGAAGGCGTTCCGGTTCAGGACTCCGCCGAATTCTGGGCACTGGCCCAGTCCAAGGTTGACGCTGACGGCAAGCAGATCACCCGCATCATCGGGCCGAACTGCCCCGGCATCATCACCCCGGGCGAAGCCCTGGTGGGCATCACCCCGGCGAACATCACGGGCAAGGGCCCCATCGGCCTCGTGTCCAAGTCCGGTACCTTGACCTACCAGATGATGTACGAACTCCGCGACCTCGGCTTCTCCACCGCGATCGGTATCGGTGGCGACCCCGTCATCGGCACCACGCACATCGACGCCCTGGCTGCGTTCGAAGCTGACCCCGAGACCAAGGCAATCGTCATGATCGGCGAAATCGGTGGCGATGCTGAAGAGCGCGCAGCCGACTACATCAAGGCCAACGTCACCAAGCCGGTTGTGGGCTACGTTGCCGGCTTCACGGCTCCCGAGGGCAAGACCATGGGCCACGCAGGCGCCATCGTGTCCGGCTCCGCTGGCACCGCACAGGCCAAGAAGGAAGCTCTCGAAGCTGCTGGCGTGAAGGTCGGCAAGACGCCGTCCGAAACCGCCAAGCTGCTGCGTGAAGTTTTCGCAACGCTCTAGCTAGGCTGCCGTAAGGCACCTGAAGTACGACGACGGCCCGGTGCCTTCCCCACGGAAGGTACCGGGCCGTCGTCGTACTTTAACGCGGCTGACGCGGGCCGAAGAGTCTGGGGGAAAACTCCGACCCGCGCCAGGTTCATGGGGCCGGCTAGGCGATGATCTTCAAGGCCTGCCAGCCGGTGCCGAGGCTGACCGGCGGTACGTTGCTGAACGTCCCGCCGCCCGATCCGGGATACAGCCACAAGGTGTCTCCGATGCGGCCCACGACGTCGTTCCTGCCGTCGCCGTCAAGGTCCCGCGGCCCGGCCACCGCAGTGCGGGTTCCCCAGCCCGTCCCGATCTGCGTCCATTGCAGCCAACCCCCGGTGCCATTGCCCGGATATAGCCATAATGCGCCTGTATCCGCACGGCGCGCCAGTACATCTCCCTTGCCGTCGCCGTTGAAATCGCCGGTACTGAAGATGGCGTTCATGACGTCCCAGCCCCAGCCCACCGTGTAGGGAGTCCGCTGCCCACCGGTGCCGTTTCCTTCGTACAGCCGGAGCTCGCCGTTGCTTCGACGGCCGATGAAATCGGGGATGCCATCGCCGCTGAAGTCGCCGGGGGAGAAGAGCTGCGACATGGTGCTCCACCCGGTGCTGACCTGGGTCCGTGCCCCGAAGCTGCCCGCACCGTCGCCGGGGTAGAACCAGAGGACATCGCCCGCCCGTGCCAGGAGATCGGGCTTGCCGTCCTTGTTGAAGTCGCCGGGGGTGAGGGTGTCCGTGACGGTGGACCAGGCTGGCGCGGCCAGGGCGATCTTCCTGGTGTCCAGTCCGCCGGAGGCGTTGCCGGGGTAGAGATACAAGTTCCCGGCCGTATCAGCGGCCAGCACGTCCGCCCGGCCGTCACCATTGAAATCATGGGCCGACGGCGGTCCGGCTGCCGGCACGGTGTAGGTCTGGGTGCCCACGGCCGAGGTGTTGCCGGCAGTGTCAACACCCAGGTACTTGACCACCAAGGTGGTGCCGCCCATGACGATCGGATTGGCGGGGTTGTACTTGATGTTGGTGGCTGATTCCGTAGCCGTTGGCGTACTGCCGTTGGTGGTGTAGTAGATGGCGGCAGGTTCGTTCGCTGACAGGGCAATGGTGGCTCCGCTGGCCAAGGCTCGGCTGGTGGGGTTGGCCGTGACCGTGGGAGCGGTCGTGTCAGGTGGCACGGTGTAAGTCTGGGTCACCACCTCGGAGACGTTCCCGGCGGTATCCCGGGCGAAGTACTTCAACGTCATGGGACCGGGACCGTTGAAGGGGATGGCCGCGGTGTAGGTGAGCCCGGCCGTCAGGGGATCGGTACCGTCCGTGGTGTACCGGATTTCGGCCGGTTCATTCGCGGTCAGTGTGATGGTGGTTCCCGCTGCGTGTTGGCCGCCCACGGGGTTGGCCGTGACCACCGGCTTGGTGACGTCCGGGCCGGTGGAGTAGGTCTGCGTGACCACAGCCGATGAATTGTTGGCGGTGTCCACGGCGAAGTACTTCAGGGTCAGCGGGCCGCTCAGAATCAGCGGAGCGGTGTATTTGCTGCTGGCCGTGGTGGGGGTGCTTCCATTGGTGGTGTAGTAGATGGTGGACGTTTCATTGGCGGTGAGGGTGACGGCCTGGCCCGCCGCGTAGGTTCCACCCGGGGGCGCCGCAGTGACCACGGGGGCCACGTTATCGGTGCCGAGGTAGGCCTCGAACTCGGCCAGTCCGGCATTGGTGGTGCCGGCACTGACGGAGGTGATGTTGAGCCGTACCGAGCTCACTGTCTTGGCGGGAAACTTGATGGTGAGGCCCGATCCGTTGTTGGGCAGGGACGGGACCGCCACAGTGCTTCCGTCCGAGAACTGCAGGTTGCCGCCGGTGATCTGATCGGTCAGGAGGGGCCGGTCGGACAGGGTGACCGCATTGATGGTCCGGGTGGGAGTGAAGTTGTATTGGATCCAGCTGCCGGCTTTTTCCCCGGCTGAGACCCATTCGCGGGTTGCATCCATCGGAGCGCCCCAGTGGTACCCGTCACGGACCTTCTCAGGGCTTTGCGCCGCAGCCTTCTGCGACGACGCAGTGACGGTGGTTCCTGCGGACTTGGCGGCGTTGCCCACCCACTCGATGGCTGTAATGTACTGCCGTTTCAGCCACTCGTCATAAGGGGAATCCGGACAGCCCTCACCGGGGCTGCTGCAGACGTACATGTCGAAATCGGCGAATCGCACAAACGTGTCCACCTTGGCGGTGAGCTCAGCGCCGGTCACGTTCTGGGCGTATTCATCAATGACGTAGGCATCGTAGGCCATGGACGTGTGCGGTCCGGTGTAGCTGCGGGTGGCAAGCTGGGCAAATTTTGCGGTAGCCCAGTGGTCGCTGTGGTCGTACGGGGTGGTGAAGTTTCCGGTCCAGTCCTGGGTGCGGAAGGTGGTGGGCTGGAAGTTGGCCACAAGCCGGTTCAACGCTGACTGGAACTGGGACTTGGTGAAGGTAGCAGCGTTGTCCACCGGGCGGATGGAGGAAAGCCGGCCGTCCCAGAGTTTGAGGATGCTCTGGCTGTTGTACGCGGCGCTGCCCAAGCCATTGGGGAAGCCGTCCGGCAGTCGCATGTACACCACGGAGACATTCGGGGCACCGTTGAGGGTCCGCAGGGTGAGCGGGCGTCCTGGTACACCGGCGTCGGAGGTCGTCCAACTGTTCGATACTCCGGCCATTTTGGCGTAGCTGGCCTGGATCCCTGATTCGAGGCTGCGCCAGTAGGTGGCACCTTCACCTGCCTCGCCGGCGGTGGCAAACACCGTTTGAACGCAACGCTTCGCCTGGATATCTCGCATGAAGTCCGGGCTGAGGAAAAGCAGGTCATCATCAGTGTGGGCAACGATCTGCATGGCGCCGCCCGTGCCCGCGCACGGCGGTTCAGCAGCAGCAGCGGGAGCAGCGGTGGTGAGGGCGAACCCGCCCATGACCAACGCGGGCCCCAGGAGAAGGCCCAGAATGCGTTTTATTAAAGAATGGCGGTTATTCGGACGAAGAGGACGACTGGCGTATTTTGGACGGTCCACAACCATGCTCCTTTGAGCAGATGTTGGGCCCCCCAGCCGGCAAACTTACGACGCCCCCTGGACGCCTTGATGAATGAAGTTGGTACTGGCTGAACTTCCGATGACGCTGAAAGCGATGCAGTGAGCGCTACTGTACTCCACCAGGACGAGCCTGGATAGGGTGCCGGCACACTTCCACAAAGGAAGTGAAAGGCACCAGCCGTTCTGAGTCGGCGAGCTGGGAAACTTCGGGGTGCCACTGTACGGAGGCAACCCACCGGGATGGATCTTCCAGCGCTTCCACCGTACCGTCGGCGGCGATGGCCGTGACAGCCAATCCCTCGCCCACCCTGGCCACCGCCTGGTGGTGCCCCGAGGCGACCTTGACAGTGGACCCGCCGGGGGAGCCATAGAGGGCCGCAGCCTTGGATCCGGGGGTGAGCCGGACGTCATGCCAGGACCACTCGCTGGCTGCGGGATCGTGTGGATCCAGGCCACTGTGGTTTACCGAGGTCGGGGCCATGTCCTGGGTCAGCGTCCCGCCATACAGAACATTCAGCAGTTGATGGCCACGGCAGATGCCCAGCAGAGGCAGGCCGGCGTCGATGGTAGCGCGGGCAACGTCCATGTCCAGGTGGTCCTGCTCCTGGTTCACGTCATACAGGGAGTCTTCTGGGTCCTGGCCGTACAAACGGGGATTGATGTCGCCGCCGCCGGGGAGCAGCACGCCGTCGAGCATTTGCATCTCGGCAGCCAAGCGGCCTGCGCTGTCCGCCGAAACCGGCGTCAGCAGGACCGGCTGGGCACCGGCCTCGCGCAGCAGGTCCACGATGAAGGTGAAGAGCTGATTGGCTTCGCCCACCCGGGCGTCGGGGGTGTCCGAACTGCTGAGGCGTACCGGAACACCGATGCGCGGACGGGCAACTTCTGAACTCTTCATGTTTCATGATGCACTGGACAGCTGCCCGGTGCGCAAACGCCCGCGTCACAGCCTTGGCGATACTACGCTGAAACCATGAATCGCACCGGCGCCCTGAACCCGAGCCCGCGGACGCTCGACATAGAAAGCGTGGTCCACTTCCACCATCTGGTGACCGCAGGAGCCGGGTCCATGAATGGCTGGCACGCGCAGTCACTGGACCTGCGGGGACACGCACGGGAGCTCAAGTCCCTGGACGCCCAGGGCGCGATCTTCCTGGGATGCACCTTCGACGAGGGTGTGGAAGAGAGCCTGCGGCGCCGTGGAGCGCTGATCTTTCCCACGATGCAGGGCGTGCCGTTCGACCCCTACCGGAACAGCCTGTACACGGCAGCGGAACTCTACCCGGACATCTCCTCCACAGAGTACGAGACAACCCTCGACGCCCGGGTCTACCAGTGGAGCATCCTCCCCGGGCAGCGGGGAAGCCTGGATGCCACCCTCGCCGCGGCCCTGCACGACCACGCAATCGGCGACGCCCTGGACGAACTCCTGGACCACGGAGCACTCTCCGGCACAAAAACAGTGGGTGTCATGGGTGGACACGCCGCCCAGCGCGGGACCAGCGACTTCGCCGACGCCGCACGGCTGGGCCGGCTGCTCGCCCAATCAGGATTCGCTGTCGCCACCGGCGGCGGACCCGGGGCCATGGAAGCAGCCAACATGGGCGCCTACCTGAGCGGAACGTCCGACGCCGATGCTGCAGCCGCGCTGGAAACCCTCGCCGGAGTACCGGGGTTCAGGCCCTCGGTGACGACCTGGGCGCGGCAAGCAGCCGCCGTCGTCGAACGCTGTCCGGAGGGCACCGCGACACTCGGGATCCCCACCTGGTTCTACGGCCACGAGCCACCGAACCTGTTCGCCACACACATTGCCAAATACTTCGCCAATGCCGTCCGGGAAGCCATCCTGCTGGAACTGTGCACCGGCGGGATCGTCTTCCTTCCGGGCGCCGCAGGCACAGTGCAGGAGATCTTCCAGGACGCCTGCGAGAACTACTACGGAGCACCCGAAACCATCAGTCCCATGGTGCTGGTGGGACGTGAACACTGGGAACGGACACTCCCAGCCTGGCCGATGCTGCAGAGCCTCGCCGCGGGAAAACCGATGGAGGAGAAGATCTTCCTGGTGGACACCGTGGAGGAAGCGCTCGCAGTGGTCTCCACTCACGCGTGAGGCACAGCTAGAAGTCTTTGCTGCAGGGGCCCGAGCCGAGTTGGGCCAAGCCGGTCCTGTCGCCTGCAGCGTACTGCCGGACCCAGGAAGCCTGGTCAAACATCAGTTGCCGGGGGTCGTCCACGTGGTCAAGGCCCAACAGGTGTCCCAGCTCGTGCATGATCACCGCTACCCCGATCTCCTTGCCCTCGGAGGTGTCCACGATGCCGGCGAACTGTGGGGCGTCCAGGGACACGGTTCCGGTGACATAGGCCTTGTAGCCATCGCTCAGGCCAATCGAGGAACTGCCACCCAAGCCCACGGTTTGGCCCGTCAGGCGCGGTACCTGCTCCGGAGTGCTCCACGCGATCAGCACGGGCGCCCACCGGTCACCGTATCTGGCGGGCTGGTATCCCTGCCTGTTGGTGGACGGGACCTCGGAACTGGGGCCGTCGTAGACGAACTTCAATCCGGTGGCGACGCTGGCTTGGCGAATGGCCTCGTCCACCAATGGCTGCCAGGACGGATCCCCGAGATCCGCGTTCACCACGTAGTGGATGGGCCTGCACGGGGAGTAAGCCAGGGGCGTTCCGTCCTCCTTCACGGCGAGGAACTTGTACGAGGTACTGGTCCGGTTCACCGGTGCCGGAGTTCCCAGTGGCGCGTCGGCTTCTTCCAGACCGGGCAGAGGGTCTTGGCGCTGCCCGAACGGCACCAACCCGGGCCGGGGTGCCTGGCTTTGCGTGGCGGAGGAGCCGTACAGGAACCGCTGCAGGTCGCCGCTGAAATACGCCCCCGCGCACACCAATGCGAGGATGCCCAGGAAGAACAGGATGGCGGCGGTGCTGCTGTGCTTGACGGGCGGCCGTGGCGTGGCCGGTTGCCGGACCGGCGGTGCCAGCGTTCCCTCGGGCCGGTAGGGGCCATGCGGAGGATCATGGGGGCGGGAAGGATCGGGGTCCTGCCACTCGGGCGACCCGTAAGGTTCCATGGAACCCCCTGACGTGGAGGCTGCGACGGGAGGTGGGGCGCCGTCGTCGGCCGTTCCCGACAGCATAAGTCCGGTACCGCCGGGAGTCCATGGCGGACTGAACGGGCTCTTAGATATCCTCGCGGCAGGGGGCCGAGGCAAGGAGGTGCAGTCCGGTCAGGTCGCCGGCCGCAAGACCGTCAGGGGCGCCAATCTCCGGGTACATCAGCTGGACCGGATCTTCCACATGGTCCAAACCCATGACGTGCCCCAATTCGTGCTGCATGACCGCCAGGACGTAGTCGGCGCCTTCGGGGTCAGCGAGCAGTTCGGAGACCTGCGGGGTGTCCAGCTCCAGGCTGCCCGTGATGTAGCTTTTGGGTCCGTTGTTGAGTGAGTACATGGTGCTGCCGCCGGTGCCAATGACTTTGTCCGCCAAAGCCGGAGCGGCCTCTGGCGTGGTCCACGAAATCAGCAAGGGCGCCCACCGGTCGCCGTACTTGGCCGGCTGGTATGGCTCCCGCCGGTCTACCGGCAATTCGTCGGTGGTGCCGTCGTTGACGAACTGGATCCCTGAAGCGGCGGAGACATTGGCGATCGCTGTCTCCAACAGTGCATCGGAACCCTCCGGCGCGGAAGCGTTGTTCACCACGTAGTGCAGCGGCCGGCATGGCGAGTACCCCACCGGAGTGCCGTCGTCGTTGGTGGCCAGGAACTTATACGAACCGTTGGTAGTTTCCGGCGCCTTCGGCGAGGCCAACGGGGCGTCCGCCTCCTCAACTCCGGGCGGCGGGGCGTCTGCTGCACGTGCAGGCGCCGTTTGCTTCTGCCCGGGGTGCCCGTCCTGCGCGGCACCTGGGACGCTCACACCCGGGAAAAGGGCGGTGATCCGTGGGTCTCCATGCAGGAATCCGCTGACCAGCACTGCCACCACAGCGGCAATTCCGGCCATCAGCACGCCGCGGAGAATGCGCCAGGCCGTCCCGGCACGCCGGTGCTTGGGCGCACGCGTTTCCCGCTCCGAGTCCACGGTTCTCCATTCCTCACGCCCTGGTCACGCGGGGCAGCGCGGAGGACGAACCAACATTACGGGCTGCGGGGGAGCCGTCCAAACTAGATGATGGTTGCCCCGAACACCAGGCCCAGCCCGTAGGTGGCGGCCGCAGCTCCCAGGCCGATCGCGAGCTGGCGCAGTCCGCGGCTCAGCGGCGACGTTCCGGACAACAAGCCCACGACGGCGCCGGTCGCCAGAAGCGCGATGCCCACCAGGACACCGGCCACCATCAAGGCGGCAAAGCCCGTCATGCCGAAGATAAAGGGCAGGATGGGAACGACCGCACCGGAAGCGAAGAAGCAGAAGCTGGACACCGCGGCGCCCCACGCGGAGCCGACGGATTCGTGCTCGTCGGTAGCAGGTTTCTCAGGCTGCAAGGAGAGGCTGGGATCGCAGTCGCAGCTGAACACGCCCATGCGCTCTGCGGCGCGATGCTCAGCGGCTTCGCGCGTCATGCCGCGGGCGAGGTACACCAGCACCAATTCGTTGTGCTCGATGTCCAACGACGGTGCAGCCGTGAGGGTGGCTTGGGTTGGCAGGGTCGCATTGAGCAGTTCCCGCTGGGAGCGGACCGAGACGTACTCGCCGGCGCCCATGGACAGTGCGCCGGCCAAAAGACCTGCCACACCGCTCATCAGCACCACCGGACTGGGTACGCCGGTGGCAGCCATGCCCATGACCAGCGACAGGTTGCTCACCAAACCGTCGTTGGCGCCAAAGACCGCGGCACGGAAAGTACCGGAAAGCCGGTTCCGGCCGCGGGTGGCCAGTCCCCTGACCACCTCTTCGTGGATCTGTTCGTCAGCCACCATGGCAGCTGTTGCCGCGGGTTCGGTGCCGTAGGGGGAGCGGCCCTCTGCTCGTTGGGCCAGGGCCAGCACAAAGACGGACCCGAAGTTGCGGGCCAGGAAGCCCAGGAACTGGCTTCGGGATGATGCGGCCTTGGGCATTCCGGCGTGCTCACCCAGGAGCTTGAGCCAGTGGGCCTCGTGACGGCCTTCGGCTTCGGCAAGGGCCAGCAGGATTTGGCGTTCTTCGCCGTCGCGTCTCTGGGCGAGTTCGCGGTACACGGCGGCCTCGGCACGCTCATCGGCGAGGTACTGACGCCACCGGCGGATGTCGGCGTGCGAGGGCGGCGGCGGTTGCGTTACGTCGTTTTCGGGGGCTGCCGATTCCGGGGTGGGGTCCGGAGCGGGGCTCGACGAACCGGGGGATTCCTGGTGCTGTTGCACTTTCTCTCCTGTGCTGGGTGGGGTAGTTGCGGCCCCATTGCACGCCCCACACTACCGCTTATCCGCGCGGATTTTTGGCTGGTATTCCTTAGCTGGAATGTTCGGTGCACCGTAATTTCCGGCCGTCCTTGACCCTCGACTGAGCCGGTGCTCAGATGGAAGGACAGGGGCGGGGGCCCTCCCCGCACACGTTCAACTGGGCTTTGRGCAGCCCACGAGACGGAGGTTGCAGCATGGACACCACCGAATCACACGCCAAGCACCCGGACCGGGCAACCATCGAGTCGGATCCGGCCTACGACTACGCAGAGGACCAGGAAGTGGACGAGGCCTGGGTGGAAGAAGTGGACGCCCCGGAGGACGACGAACGCGTGGTCCCGATCGATGAAACCGAAGAATTCCGCGACGAGGACGAGGAAATCCAGGCTTAGTCCTCCCGGGTGAGGGTGTAGTGCTGCCGCACACCCTCGCGTTCGCCGACGGCGGCAACAGTCACCGTGAGTGTCTTGGACGACTCACACCAGCGCGTCGGACGGACGGCCCGGGCCAACGCTTGCGCGATCAGGTGCGGCTGGGGATGTCCAAACCGCCGGGTTCCGGCCTTCGCGGTGATGGTGACCGTGCCCATGAAAAGGTCGACGGCGGGAATCACCGTAACTGTGGGCGTGGCTGTTGGTGCCGGGGTGCTTGGTGCCGGACTGCTTGGTGCCGGGGTGGTATCGCCTTGGTATGGCAAGGGACTGCTCCTTGGGGGAGTGCTCTTGCCCGCTCGGTTGTCTCTGGTCCGGGACGGGCCGCTTCCTCATCCGAACCACCCGTGAACATGGGGTTGGTGTGTGGCCAGTCGGAGCTTGGCACCACATCTCTTGAAGCTGGGACCACCCTACCCCACAGCACCCCAACCCCCTCCCGTTGTGAGGCCTGCTCTGCGTGCTTTGGCGGGGCTTTAGGGCGCAAAGCGGGCCACGCAACGCCCAGTTCCCGGAGGCAAAACAACGGCGGGCATAAAACAAGGGCGGCGCCGCCCCGGAAAGGGGAGGCGCCGCCGTCGAACGTTGCTCTGTTGCTTGTTGCGTTACTTGTGGCTGCTGACCGGGTGGGCCTCAGGCGGGAGTTCCTCAGAGACGGCACCTGCAACGCGCTTGTCCCAGGCCGCGCGGACGGCGGGATCCGTTGGCGGGGTGAGCAGTGAAATCACGACGTAGGCGATGAACGAGGCAGCGAGGCCGAAGTAGATCGGTTCGTTGGCGTAGACGCCGTCCGCACTCGGAATGACACCCACGGCGAAGAGGATCAGCAGCGTCAGAGTCAACACCGATCCCACTGCCATGGACCACGCAGCGGCGATGCCCGTGCCGCGCTTCCACACCAAGCCGCCCAGAATTGCGACCAGGAGGCCGCCTACCAGGATGTCGTAAGCGATGGTGAGGGCTACCACCACGTCCTGTGCTGCCATGGAAATCAGAACTGCTACGATGCCGAGTCCAAGAACCCAGTAGCGGTTTGCCTTGACGTCGTGCTCGGGGTTTTCGCTGTCATCGGTGTTGATGGTCTTTCCGAACCAGCTGGCCACGAACGGGACAACGTCCGCACGTGCCACCGTTGCTGCGGCAATCAGGGCGCCGGAAG
Organism: Paenarthrobacter sp. YAF11_1; assembly: GCF_052113445.1. NCBI lineage: Bacteria > Bacillati > Actinomycetota > Actinomycetes > Micrococcales > Micrococcaceae > Paenarthrobacter > Paenarthrobacter sp. YAF11_1. The sequence goes on along the minus strand of NZ_JBFRDF010000011.1, from coordinate 88,324 downwards.
CGGTGGACATCATGGCTGCGACAGCCGCGGCCATGACCAGGCCGCCGATGCCGACGGGCAGGATGTGGGTGGCTACCTCTGCGTAGACAACGTCCTTGCCGAGGTTGGCGACATCGATATCCGGCAAGGCCACGCGGGCAGCCAGGCCGATCAGGGCGCCGGCGATGCCGTAGAGAATGCAGTAGACACCGGCCGTGGCGCCACCCCAACGGGCAACCGTGGGGGTCTTGGCGGTGAAGACGCGCTGCCAGATGTCCTGGCCGATCAGCAGGCCCAGCGTGTAGACCACGAAATACGTGATGATGGTCTGGGCGCCGATGCCATCGATCTGGAAGAAGGTGTCGTCGAGGCGCTCACGGATGCCGTCCATGCCGCCGGCAGCGTTCAGGACGAACGGGAGCATGAGGAAGAAGATGCCGACAGTCTTGATGATGAACTGGACCTGGTCGGCCAAGGTGATGGACCACATGCCGCCAATGGTGGAGTACACCAGGACGATCGCGCCGCCAACGGCGATGGCCAGCCAGCGTTCCCAGTCGAAGAGCACCACGAAGATGGTGGCGTAGGCGCCGGTGGACGTAGCGCAGAGCATGAGCGTGTACGCCAGCATGACGATGCCTGAGGTCTGTGTGGCCCTGCTGCCGTAGCGAAGGCTCAGCATCTGGGAGACCGTGTAGATCTTCAGGCGCTGGATGGTGCCGGCGAACAGGAGGCTGAGCAGCAGCACGCCTGATCCGATGGCCACCACCAGCCACATGCCGGAGATGCCGAACTTGTAGCCGAGGCCGACGCCGCCCACGGTGGAAGCGCCACCGAGGACCACAGCGGCCATGGTGCCGGTGTAAAGGAACGGTCCCAGGCGGCGGCCGGCCACCAGGAAGTCGCTGTTGTTCTTGGTGCGGGACTTGCCCCACCAGCCGAATGCCAGCATGGCGAGCAGGTACACCACCACGATTGCGATGTTAATAGCCGAAGATTCCATGAACGGTCCTTGGAGCTGATGCACGGAGGTTGGGGTTTTCGACGATACTCCTGCGAAGCGTCGAAGTCTCTGTGCTGATGGTTGGAGATTGGGGAGGTGTTGTGTGCCTCACAGACAACACTTGTTGCCTATGAGGATATGTTGTGATCGGAGTAACAGTCAAGGTGCTTTGGTCATGGTTCCGCGGATTCTGGTCGTGTTGGCCTGTCTCCCGGCTACTATTGCTCCAATGACAGGGCCACATGACAGGCCTGAAAGGTTCGTGAATGAAGGCTCTCCCCGTTGAACCGAGCAATGTTCCCGTTGCCATCGGTTCCAGAATCCGCGCAGCCCGGCAGGCGCAGCGCCTCACCATCGAGCAAGTGGCTGATGCTACCGGCTTGACCAAGGGCTTCCTCAGCCGTGTGGAGCGTGACCTGACATCGCCGTCGGTCGCTTCTCTGGTCACCCTGTGCCAGGTCCTGTCGGTGTCCGTAGGCGACTTGTTCGCCGCCCCGGAAACGCACCTGACCAAACGCGACGACGGTCCGCGCATCTCCTTGGGTGGCCAGGGCATTGTGGAGCGTTTGCTGACGGCCCGCTCAGAGCGTCGACTCCAGATTTTGCAGGCCACTATAGAGCCGCGGGGCCGTGGGGAGAACGAGCTCTACGCCGTAGACTGCGACGTCGATGTCCTGCACGTGGTCAAGGGCAGGATCAAGCTCATCCTGACCAATGAAGAGTACGACCTTGAAGAAGGGGACACACTCTCCTTCCCCGGCCGCGAACCGCACACCTGGATCAACCCCACGGACGAAACCGTCGAAGTGCTCTGGGTGCTGGTGCCGGCGGCAAGCCGCTAGATTTTCTCCCCGCGAGATGGCAGTTAATGCCCATGTTTGCGGCAAACATGGGCATTAACTGTAGTTTCGGCGGCGGGGGAGCAGGTGGTCAGCCCACGTGCACCCACGGCCGGCGGGTGATGTCCGGCTCGGCCTCCCTCAGCACTTCACGGGTTACCGGCGCGATCTCGCCTTCGCCGAAGAACAGGAACTTGCTGAGGTTGGAGATCGGGTTGCCCTCGGTCCAGCGGAAGTAGATGTGGGGCATGAATCCAGTGACGTCGCGGATGTGGAGGAGGACTGCCGCCACGGTGTTGGGGACATTGTTGCTGTGCACTTCCAGGATCTTGAAACCGTGCCGGATCTTGCCCACAACCTGGAGTTCCTGTTCGAAGTCCGAGCTGTCGTCCACGATGACCTCGATGAAGACGGCGTCGCAGTCGACGGGCAGGTGGCTGGCCTGTTGCGCGTGCTGCAGTTTCTCGCGGTACCTGCTGGCGCTGAGGTGTTTGGGTTCATGCGCGATGATCCGGACGGGTCCCTCGGAAGCGTTGGCGGTGAACTCCAGTGCTTTCTCGTCCATTTTGATGTGGGTTGCCCGGAGTTCGAAGGCACGCCGCATGCGGGATATGAAGCTGACCACCATGATGCCCAGGATGAAGAGTGCTGCGATCTTCAGGCCGTCAGGACGCTCGATCGAGTTGACCACTGTGGTGTAGACGAAGACGAGGGAGATGATCCCGAAGCCGATGAACTGGCCGCGTTGCTTCTTTCGCCGTGCGGACAAGGTGACTGCGATGGAAGCGGAAGTGATGAGGACCAGCACGCCTGTGGCATAGGCGCCGCCCTGGGCATTGACGTCAGCCTTGAAAATGATGGTGACGATGAAGGCGATCACAGTGAACACCAGGACCAGCGGGCGCAGTGCCCGGGCCCAGGCTGGAGCCATGCCGTAGCGGGGCAGGTATCGCGGAACGAGGTTCAGAAGCCCGGCCATGGCGGACGCGCCGGCGAACCAGAGGATGGCGATGGTGCTGACGTCGTAAACAGTACCGAAGCCGTCGCCGAGGAACTTGTGCGCCAGGTAGGCGAGTGCGCGGCCTTCGGCTTTGCCGCCGTCCTGGAATTCGGCGGCGGGGATCAGCATGACGGTGGTGAAGCTGGACGTGATGAGGAATGAGCTCATGATGATGGCCGCAGTGGTCAGCAGTTTGTGGGCGCCCTTGATCCGGCCGGCCGGGTTGGCTTCGGTGTCTGTGGCGTGTCCCTTGATCTGGGGCATGACGGCCACGCCGGTTTCAAATCCGGAGAGTCCCAGCGCCAGGCGGGGGAAGACCAGGAGGGCCAAGGCAACCATCATGATCGGATCGCCGTGGGAGGTGGTGAGTGCGGTCCACCAGTCGGTTATGACTCCGGCTTCGGTGAAGAGATGGGTCATGGATACGGCGATGACCACGAGGTTCAGTGCCAGGAACGCTGCCACCAGCACTACTGCCACGTTGATGGCTTCCTTGAATCCGCGAAGGAAGACCACGCCCAGCCCGGCGATCAAAGCCAGTGTGATGACAACTTGCTGGCCTTCCAGGAAGTGCGGCGCGAAGGGGTTCTCGATCAGGTGGGCTGTGGCGTCGGCAGCTGAGAGCGTGATGGTGATCATGAAGTCCGTGGCCGCGAACCCCAGGAGGGCCAGGACGAAGAGCTTGCCGCCCCAGCGGGGGAGGAGCCGCTCCAGCATGGCGATGGAGCCTTCGCCCCGAGGGCTCTCGCGGGCCACGCGCCGGTAGACGGGCAGTGCGCCGGCCAGGGTTGCCAGCACCAGGAGCAGGGTGGCCAAAGGGGACAGCAAGCCCGCTGCCAGGGCCGCGATGGCGGGCTGGTAGCCGAGCGTGGAGAAGTAGTCCAGGCCGGTGAGGCACATGACCTTCCACCAGGCTTGCGGCTTGTGAGAGTCCGACGGGCGGCCGTGGGGGCCTTGCCTCTTGCCTGAGGTGTCCGGCATTCCTTCCAGCAGCCAGGGCTTGAGCTTGAAGGAGTTCTTTGGCCGGTTGGCCGGATCGGCCGGAGGCCTCGACAAGGTGGTCACTGTGTCCTTTCGTGCAGCACGATGCTGCTTCCGCAAGGAGCGTATGGCCGCGTTCGACGCCGGGACCCCGGTTTTTATGGAATCTTTACGCCCACTGTGACCGGCATCTCAGGACGCACGCCTTCAAATCTGACTTGTAAACAGGTGATGCATATTAGGAAACTTTGAGTGTATGATGGGTGTCACAGTCATCCCAGCTATCCACTAAGGAGTGGCGCATTTTGGAAGAGCTCCGTATTGAGGCCAACGGCAACCTTGGTCCCATCGATTCGTCCCGCATCCCGCGCTATGCCGGTGCCGCCACCTATGCCCGCCTGCCCCGCCTGGACCAGGTGGCCAAGGCTGATGTCACTGTTGTAGGCGTCCCCTTCGACTCCGGCGTTTCCTATCGCCCCGGCGCGCGCTTCGGCGCCAACCACGTACGTGAGGCCAGCCGTCTGCTGCGCCCGTACAACCCCGCCTGGGACGTGAGCCCGTTCGAGAACATCCAGGTTGCCGACGCCGGCGACATGGCTGTGAACCCGTTCAACATCAACGAGGCCATCGAAACCATCCAGCAGAATGCCATGGACCTCACGGCCAACGGCAGCAAGCTGGTCACTCTGGGCGGCGACCACACCATTGCCCTGCCCCTCCTCCGCGCAGCAGCGGAGCGCGCCGGTGAGCCGATCGCCATGCTTCACTTCGACGCGCACCTGGACACCTGGGATACCTACTTCGGCGCCGAATACACGCACGGCACCCCGTTCCGCCGTGCCGTCGAGGAAGGCATCCTGGATACCGAAGCCATCAGCCACGTGGGTACCCGCGGCCCGCTGTACGGAAAGAAAGACCTCGACGACGACCACCGCTTCGGCTTCGGAATCGTCACCTCCGCAGATGTCTACTACCAGGGCGTCCTGGAAACGGTCGCCAAGATCCGTGACCGCATCGGCAACCGTCCGCTGTACATCTCCGTGGACATCGACGTCCTGGACCCGGCCCATGCCCCGGGTACCGGCACTCCCGAGGCCGGTGGCATCAGCAGCCGCGAACTCCTGGAGATCATCCGTGGCTTCCGCGGCATGAACCTCGTCGGCGCGGACATCGTTGAAGTTGCCCCGGCCTACGACCACGCAGAAATCACCGGCGTTGCAGGCAGCCACGTAGCTTACGAGCTCGTGACCCTCATGGCCGACAACGCAGTGGAAGGTGACCGCCTCGGCGCTCCGAACGGCTACGCGCAGCAGGCCCTCGGCGCTCGAATCGCAGAGCTCGCCAAGGCAACGGGGGATCAGCGATGATCGACTTCGACCCCGGCACAGCAGCTCCTACGAAGGGCACCAACCAGCGCAACGGTGGGGACCTCGTCGTGGAGACCCTTGAAGCACTGGGTGCGAAGACGGTCTTCGGTATCCCTGGGCAGCACGCGTTGGGTCTCTTCGATGCCATGGGCCGCGGTAACCTGCACTTTGTTTCCTCCCGCGTGGAGAACAACTCGGCGTTCGCAGCTGACGGTTATTCCCGCGCAACCGGAGAGGTGGGTGTGTTGTTCCTGTCCACCGGTCCCGGCGCGCTGACGTCCCTGGCCGGGTTGCAGGAGGCGTACGCCACGGGTGTGCCTATGGTGGTTGTGGCCAGCCAGATCCCGCTCGATGGCCTGGGCGCACGCCGCAAGGGCATGCTGCACCAGCTCGATGACCAGAAGGCTTCGGCGGCAAACGTCACCAAGAGCCAGCGACTGATCCAGCATGCTTCCGGCATCCCATCGGCCATCCAGGACGCCTGGACCGAAGCGATTTCCTCGCCACAGGGCCCGGTCTGGATCGAAATCCCGCAGAATGTCCTGCTGGATCCCATCATGGTTCCCCCGGTGGAGGACGCCCTCGCCGAGGCATTCGACAACCCGCCGCGCGTCGAACTGATCCGCGAGGCCGTGAAATGGCTCTCGACGGCGGAACGTCCGGCGATCATCGCAGGCGGCGGTACGCGCCGTGGCCGGGCCGAGAAGTCGCTGCTCTCGATTGCCGAGCAGCTGCGCGCCCCGGTGATCTGCACCCCCGGCGGCAACGGTGCGTTCCCGTGGACCCACGAACTGTCACTGCAGTCGTGGATCGAGGACCGGTACATGACCGACGTCCTGGAAGACGCCGACGTCCTGATCGTCATTGGTTCCTCCTTGGGCGAAGTGACCTCGAACTACTTCACGTTCGAACCCCGCGGCCGCATCATCCAGATCGACGCCGAACCCCGCGTCCTGGAATCCAACCGGCCCGGCCTGGGCATCCGCGCCGACGCCGGCCAGGCCCTCGCAGCACTTGACGAAGCCCTCGCAGCAGCCGGTGCCGCGGACGCAACCAAGCGTGATTGGCACGGCACCAGCCCCGAGAACGTGGTCAAGGAATCCTTGGCCAAGGTCACGGCACGCCTGGAATCACAGGACCTGGCCAAGGAACTGAAGTTCATGGCCGACATCCGCGAGGCTGTCCCCGCCGACATGCAGACGTTCTGGGATATGACCATCTCCGCCTACTGGGGCTGGAGCTGCTGGGACGCCCGTCAGGGCCAGTTCCACTCCGCCCAGGGCGCCGGCGGCCTCGGCTACGGCTTCCCTGCGGCAATCGGCGGGGCTGTGGGACTGGAAACCACGGGCAAGCCAAGCCGTGTGCTGGCTGTCTCCGGTGACGGTTCCTCCATGTACTCCATCTCCGAACTTGCCACTGCCAAGCAGCACAACGTCCCGGTGACCTGGCTGATCGTGGACGACGGCGGCTACGGCATCCTGCGCGAATACATGGTGGGCGCCTTCGGCCAAGCCACCGCAACCGAGCTTGCCCGCCCGGACTTCGTCAAGCTTGCCGAGTCCTTCGGCGTCCCGGCCCGCCGGGTCGCCCCGGAGGAAGTGGGGGACGCGCTCAAGGCGTCCTTCCAAGCGGACGGACCCAACGTCGTCGTGGTCGAAACGCTGCTGAAGATGTTCGGCCCCACCCATTTGGATTAAACAGACGCGACTAAAAGCCCCAAAACAGCCAGCCCCCGCACGGAACATCGTGCGGGGGCTGGCTGCGTTGTGAGGCCTGCTCTGCGCCCCAAACCGGGGAAATAGGGCGTGGAGCGGGCCCCGCAACACGAACCGAAGCCATCTTTAGTTTCCCAAAGCAATCAATCTGAGTTATAGTTGCTTTAGGCAAACAAAAAGAGGGGTGTTTTCCATGTCCGTCGGTTCTGCCACAGCGACCGATCTTGTGCATCAAATATTCGATCTCCAGCGCACGCTGCGCTGCGTGGTGACCGCCCACATGGCCCGCGTTCCCGACGTCGGAATGGCCGTCCAGGGAGTCATGCGGTTCATTGGCGAGGGGGAGACGCGGGCTACCCAACTGGCCACCCGCCTGGGCGTCAGCGCCCCGGTCCTGAGCAGGCACATCACCGAGCTGGAAGACCTTGGCTTTGTGGTGCGGCGACCGGATCCTGCGGACGGCAGGGCCCAACTCCTCGCCCTGACAGAGAGCGGCGCGGCCAAGCTGCGCGAATTTGAAGAACAACGCAGCGTGAGACTGCGGGATTACCTGGCGGATTGGAGCGAGGCAGACGCCCTCGAGGCCTCCCAGGTGATCAACAAACTCACGGAGTCCCTCAAGGACTCAATCCGGGCAACGGCGGCCGGCTCCATCACAACACACCAGACAGCTTAGGAGCCACCATGGCCACACCAGCAGTTCAGAACACCAAGGCGGTGGACGCCTCAGCGAGCCCCGCGGCCAGCAAGGCCGCCGCGCCCATGACCCACCGGCAGATCATGGAAGCCCTGACCGGGCTCTTGGCAGCCTTCTTCACGGCGATCCTCAGCAGCACGATTGTTGCCAACGCCCTGCCCACCATCATGTCCGAGCTCAAGGGCACCCAAACCGACTTCGCCTGGGTCATCACGGCCGCTCTACTCGCGAACGCGGCCACCACGCCCATCTGGGGCAAGCTCGCGGACCTCTTCGACAAGAAGCTCCTGGTCCAGCTGAGCATCATTATCTTCGTGGCCGGCTCGGTGATGGCAGGCCTGTCCGAAACCATCCCGCTGCTGCTGACCGCACGCGTCATCCAAGGTGTGGCGATGGGTGGCCTCACCGCCTTGGCGCAGGCCATCATCGGTTCCATGATCCCGCCGCGTGATCGCGGCAAGTACTCCGGCTACATGGGCGCAGTCATGGCTGTGGGCACTGCCGGTGGCCCGCTGCTGGGCGGCTTCATCGTGGACAGCCCGCTCGGCTGGCGCTGGACGTTCTTCGTCTGCGTGCCGCTGGCCGTCGTCGCGCTCATCCTGCTTCAGGTGACCCTGAAGATCCAGCACATCAAGCGCCCCGCCAAGATCGACTGGCTCGGTTCCATCCTGCTGACCTCCGGCGTGAGCCTGCTCCTGATCTGGGTTTCCTTCGCCGGCAACCCGGACTACTACGACTGGTTCTCCTGGCAGTCAGCCCTCATGGTGGGTGGCGGCGTAGCGTTGCTGGCCGTGCTGGTGTTCGTGGAAACCAAGGTTGAACAGCCGATCATCCCGCTGAAGATCATCTCCGAGCGCACCACGGCGTTGGCAATCGTTGCTTCGGTTGCCGTCGGCATCGCCATGTTCGGTTCCTCCACGTTCCTGGGTCAGTACTTCCAAGTTGCCCGCGGCGCCACGCCCACCGAGGCCGGCCTGCTGACGCTGCCGATGATCGCCGGCAACCTGATTGGGTCCGTCGCGTCCGGCATCCTGATCAGCCGCTTCGGTAAGTGGAAGAGGTTCCTGATCGCCGGCTCCGTCCTGCTGATCGGCGGCCTGGCGTTTGCTGGAACCATGGACCACACCACGGAACTGTGGATCGTAGCCATCTACACGGGCGTCTTCGGCCTGGGCCTTGGCATGCTGATGCAGAACCTGGTCCTCGCCGTGCAGAACACGGTCCAGGCAAAGGACATCGGAACGGCCAGTGCTTCCGTGGCGTTCTTCCGCTCGGTTGGTGGCGCGATCGGTGTCTCCGTCCTGGGTGCCATCATGTCCACCCACGTGAAGGACCTGGCCGTTGAAGGCATGGCCGCCGCTGGTATTCCTGTCCAGGGCGGCGCGTCCGGGGCCAGCATGGACCTCGCTGATATGCCAGCCCCCGTCGCCGAAATCATGAGGGCTGCCTATGGTGACGCGACCGCACAGATCTTCCTGATCTCCGCGATCATCAGCGTCGTGGCACTCCTGGCGGTGCTCTTCATCAAGGAACGGCCGCTGCGCCGGACCGTGGATGCGGCTCCGGAGAAGGAACTGATTGCCACGGCCTCCTCGGACGCTGGGATGTCCCTGGACACGGCATCGATGGACGCGCTGAAGGCGGACGATTTGAGGGCGGACGGACTGAAAGCGGACGACGACGGCGCTGGCACCTTGGGTGCCGGGCGTCAGGTTCCGGTGGGCGAACGTCAGGTTCCGCGCACCGAACGCCCTACCTCCGGCCCGGACTCCGGTTCCGACCTGGATCTGGAGTTCGCCAGGATCCTCACGCAGGAACGCCCGCACGCGGCAAGTGACGTGAGGGAAGTGCAGGAGCAGTTGTCCCGCACCCAGTACGTCCTGGCCGAACAGCAGTTGCAACTCAGCCGCGCCAACGTGGAACTGCAGGCAAGGCTGCGGGAGCAGCAGGCCATCGCAGAGCAGCAGGCCCACACTGCCGAGGACCTCGCAGCGATCCGGAAAGAACTCAAGCGCGAACGCAGGCAGCAGGAGCGTATGGCGTTGCTGCTCCTCCAAGGCGTGGAAGCACGTCCGGACCACGGCAAGCACGCAGGCTGACTCCGCTACGGATCCCGCCTCTGTCCGAAACTCCTGACGTACTACGGGGAGCATGGCCAACAAGGGCGGGATTGAAAAGCGCCGGCTGGGATTCCAGCCGGCGCTTAGCCGTCCCCGGGGCTCTGGCGTCCGTTGCTGCTTCGGAGTACCCGCGACACGGCGGATACTCCGCTGGGATGATCTTTTCCGTAAGTTGTTTCGCCGGGGCAACGGATTTCGTAGAGTAGGGAGGCTAATACTGTCAGCCCCGGCTGCGACACTTCTCTTATCTCATTCACGCACTCTTTCTAAGGACCCGTGGGCATGCTTGTCACCCTTATACGGCGCTACTCCAAGCCGTATTTGCCGCAGATTGTGGCCGTGCTGATTTTTCAGTTGGCATCCACCATCGCCACGCTCTATCTCCCCAGCCTCAACGCCAAAATCATTGATGAGGGAGTTTCCCGCGGCGACACCGATTTCATCTGGCAGACGGGTGCGCTCATGCTCGCCGTCGCCCTTGGGCAGGTACTCACTGCCATCGTCGCCGTGTACTTCGGCTCCCGCGTTGCCATGGCGATCGGCCGCGACCTGCGCCGCAGTGTCTTCCGCCAGGTCAGCAGCTTCTCTGCCCAGGATGTCAACAAGTTTGGTGCCCCCACACTGATTACCCGTGGAACCAATGATGTCCAGCAGGTTCAGATGCTGGTGCTCATGGGCCTGAACTTCATGGTGTCCACGCCCATCATGTGCGTTGGCGGCATCATCATGGCGCTCCGCGAGGACCTCAACCTTTCCTGGCTCGTGTGGGTTTCCGTTCCTGTCCTGGTAGCGGTTGTGGGCTACCTCGTGGTCCGGCTCATGCCGCTTTTCCGCTCCATGCAGACCAAGATCGACGCCATCAACGGCGTGCTGCGCGAGCAGATCATCGGCATCCGCGTGGTCCGTGCGTTTGTGCGTGAACCCCACGAAGCCAAGCGCTTCGGCGATGCCAATGAGGATCTCACCGCAGTCTCCGTGAAAATCGGCAACCTGTTTGTCCTGATGTTCCCGGCCATCGGCATGATCCTCCACCTCTCCACTGCTGCCGTTCTCTGGTTCGGCGGACAGCGCGTGGACTCCGGCGAGATGCAGGTGGGCGCGCTCACGGCATTCCTCCAATACCTGCTGCAGATCCTGATGGCCGTCATGATGGGCACCTTCATGGCCATGATGATTCCCCGCGCTTCGGTTTGTGCAGACCGCATCGGCGAGGTTCTCGACGTCGAGCCTTCCATCCACAACCCCAGCTCGCCGGTGGTTCCCGCTGAGAAGAAGGGACGCGTCGAATTCCGGGACGTCACCTTCAAGTACCCCGGTGCCGAGGCCCCGGTGCTGAGCAACATTTCCTTCACTGCTGAGCCGGGCAAGACCCTCGCCATCATTGGCTCCACGGGTGCGGGCAAGACCACCTTGGTTTCGCTGCTGCCGCGACTCTACGATGTCGCTTCCGGAGATGTATTGCTCGACGGCGTCCCCGTCACCGACATGGATGCCTCGGAAATCACCAGCCGGGTATCGGCCGTTCCGCAGAAGCCGTATCTGTTCTCCGGAACCATCGAGCACAACCTGCGCTTCGGCAAACCGGATGCCACTGACGAGGAACTGTGGGAAGCGCTGGAAACGGCGCAGGCCAAGGGCTTCGTGGAGGAAAAGTCTTCGGGCCTGAACCGGCGCATCGCCCAGGGCGGAACCAACGTCTCCGGTGGACAACGCCAGAGGCTGTCCATTGCCCGTGCCTTGGTGACGAAACCCAACGTCTACCTGTTCGATGATTCATTCTCGGCCTTGGACGTCGCTACGGACGCCCGGCTCCGAAAGGCCCTGAAGGCCAAAACCCGGGACGCGACAGTCATCATTGTGGCCCAACGCGTTTCCACCATCGCGGATGCGGACGAGATCCTAGTGTTGGATAACGGCAGGATCGTTGACCGCGGAACGCACGACGAACTGCTGGAGACGTCACCCACGTACCAGGAAATCGTTGAATCCCAGCTGAGCGTGGAGGAAGTGGCATGAGCGAGCAGAACCAGCAGAAGAAGCGTGGTTGGGCTGCCAAGTCTCAAGCCGCAAAGGATGCCCAGGCAACAGCCGAGGCTGAGATAGCAACCGAAGCCCTTGACGACGACGACTTTGTCGAAGAGGAATACGTCCCATCAGAGGCTGATGGCGGCATGTTCGGCGACGTCCCGGCAAAGAAGGCCAAGGAGTTCTGGCCGTCCGCCAAGCGACTCATGGGCCTGCTGAAGCCAGAGGCCGTTGGCGTGTACATCGTGATCGGGCTCGTTATCGTCTCGGTGGTCCTCAACGTGATCGCCCCCAAGGTCCTGGGTAACGCCATGGACGTCATCTTTGGTGGCGTCATGGGCAAGCAGATCCCCGAGGGCGTCTCCCAAGAGCAGTTCGTGGAACTCATGCGTCAGCAGGGCCAGGGCAACTTTGCGGACATGGTCTCCAAGATGGAGCTCACCAACGGGATCGACTTCCCCAAGCTGACGTTCCTGATTTCGATCGTGCTCCTCATGTACTTTGTGGCCAACATCTTCCTGTGGGCCCAGGGTTGGTTGCTCAACAGGATCGTCATGCGGGTCATCAAGAAGCTCCGCAACGACGTCCAGGCCAAGCTCAACCGGCTTCCGTTGAACTACTTCGACACCCGCCAGCGCGGCGACATCCTGTCCCGCGTGACCAACGACGTCGACAACGTCCAGCAAGGCCTCCAGCAGGCGTTCTCCCAGTTGGTCAGCTCAGTGCTTACGGTCCTTGGCATCACGGTCATGATGTTCATCGTGTCCTGGGAGTTGGCGCTGATCGCGTTGATCGCCCTGCCGTTGTCCGGCATCGTGGCGGGTGTTATTGGTGCCCGCAGCCAGAAGCTCTTCGCCGCACAGTGGAAGAACACCGGCGCCTTGAACGGCCAGATCGAAGAATCGTTCTCAGGCCACGACCTCGTCAAGGTCTTCGGTCGCGATGCCGACATGCTGGAGCGTTTCGACGAGAAGAACGAGGAACTCTACAAGGCCTCCTTCGGTGCGCAGTTCGTGTCCGGCGTCATCTTCCCGGCCATGAACTTTGTGTCCTACCTGTCCTACGTCGGCATCGCCGTGGTGGGTGGCCTCCGGGTTGCGTCGGGCTCCATGAGCCTGGGCGACGCCACGGCGTTCATCCAGTACTCGCGTGAGTTCACCCAGCCGCTGGGCCAGATCGCCGGTATGGCGAACATGCTCCAGTCCGGCGTGGCCTCTGCCGAGCGCGTCTTCGAGTTCCTTGATGCTGATGAAGAAGTCGAAGAGAACGGCACCCGTCACCTGCCTTCCAAGACCGACGGTCACGTTGAGTTCGAGCACGTCTCGTTCAGCTATGTGGAGGACAAGCCGCTCATTGAGGACCTGTCGTTCGCGGCCGAACCTGGCCACACCGTTGCGATTGTAGGACCCACTGGTGCCGGCAAGACCACCTTGGTGAACCTCGTGATGCGCTTCTACGAGCTCAACGCCGGCCGGATCACCTTGGATGGCGTGGACATCAAGGACCTCACCCGTTCCGAGCTTCGGTCCAAGGTGGGCATGGTGTTGCAGGATGCCTGGCTCTTCGGCGGAACCATCTACGACAACATCAAGTACGGCAACCTGGACGCTACAGAGGAGCAGATCATGGAGGCGGCCAAGGCCACCTACGTGGACCGCTTCGTCCGTGCACTGCCTGACGGCTACCAGACGATCATTGACGAAGAAGGAAACAACGTCAGTGCCGGTGAGAAGCAGCTGATCACCATCGCGCGGGCCTTCGTCTCCGACCCCTCGTTGCTGATCCTGGACGAAGCTACCAGCTCCGTGGATACCCGCACCGAACTTCTGCTGCAGAAGGCCATGGCCGCCCTCCGCACGGACCGGACGAGCTTCGTGATCGCCCACCGCCTCTCCACTATCCGGGACGCAGACACCATTTTGGTGATGGAGAACGGCAAGATCGTGGAACAGGGCAACCACACCCAACTGCTCGCCCTCCAAGGCGCGTACTACCGGTTGTACATGTCCCAGTTCGCCGGTGAGGAAGAGACCGCTGTGGATGATTCGACGGCGGTGCACAGCTGAGTACCGATTCACTGAAGACCGGGCAACCCGCCCGGGATTCCGTTGCACCCCAGCGCATTGAGGTCCTTGTACCCATGCGCTGGGGTGACATGGACGCTTACGGACATATCAACAACGTGCAGATCGTTCGTATGTTGGAGGAGGCCCGCATCGCAGCCTTCGGGGCTCCCCGCGGCGCTGGCCTTCCCGGCGTGGACCCTCCGGCTGCCCTGTTCAGCGACGTTGAAGAGGGCATCATGACCCTCGTGGTGGAGCACAAGGTGCGGTATGTCCGGACCTTGGAGTACCGCAACATTCCTGCTGTTGTGGAGATCTGGGTGGGTGCCGTCAAAGGCGCCAGCTTCGATCTTCACTACGTCATCAAGGACCCTGTTACGCGGGAGGATTGTGTCAAAGCCACCACGCATTTGGCGTTCGTCGCCGAGGACACCGGCCGGGTCCTCAGGCTCACCCCCGGGCAGAAGGAAAAGCTCGGGCGCTACCAAGCCTGACGAGTTTTTGTACAGGTGATGCCCTTAAGGAGCCTTCTTAGGGGCATTACCTGTACAAAAACTCCGCGTAGAGTTTCAGCATGAAACTTGAAATTGCCGTGGTCAGCGCGGCCGGTGCGGGTACCGCTGCCGCTGAGGGAGCCCACCGCGTGGAGCTGTGCAGCAGCCTGGAGCTGGGTGGTATCACGCCCAGCCAGGGACTCATGGAAGCCAGCATGGAGCACGTTGACGGCCGTCTGGAGATCCATCCGCTGATTCGCTCCAGGCCCGGCGACTTCCGGTACTCAGCCTCGGACGTGGACACGATGGTCCACGAGATCCGCCACCTTCTGGCGCAGGGCGCCCACGGGGTGGTGGTGGGAGCGCTGACTCCGTCCGGAGACGTGGACGTTCACGCGATCCAGCGTCTGGTGGAGGCCACCAGGGCGACCAACCCCGCAGCCCAGTTGACCTTTCACCGGGCCATCGATCAGTCCAAGGAACCGTTGGCCGCGCTGGAGCAGCTTCTGGAGCTGGGCTTCACCAGGATCCTGACCTCCGGACACGAAGCCACCGCTGGCGAGGGTCTAAAGACCTTGGCTGCCATGGCGGAACGTTCCGGGGATGCCTTGGAAATCATGGCCGGCGGGGGACTGACCCTTGAGGACATTCCGGCGATGCACGCTGCGGGCTTGTCCGCCGTTCACTTGTCGGCCAAGAAAACCGTGTCCACGCTGGGGGACGGCGCCATCTCCCTTGGCGCGCAGGATGGCGCAGATCCCACCGCCTACACCGTCACCGATCGTGAAATGGTGCGTGCAGCAAAGGCGATGGTGAACGCGCTCAACCTGGCCGCCGCAAAATAGCCCGGGCGTCCACTGTCTTGGGGCAGAAATCCCAGTAAGTACGCATCGCAATAACCCTTTACGGCCCCGATGAAGGCCGGGATGATGTAAGGATTCACCAACTCGGTGACAAGCCCCGGATGCTACCTTCAGGAGTCCCAGCGATGCCGCTGCCCACGCCGGTTTCACCGGCCGTCATGTCCCCGCCCACCATCACCCCCTATATCAAGACAACAGGCCACCCGGAGGTGGAATGTGGCGTTGGAAACTGGGACAAGCTGCTCTACGGAAACCACCGATTCGTCGTGGAAGTCGTGGAAGCAGCGGAAGCGGTGGGCCACGCCCACAGAGTGGTCCTCCCGTGGCGTCGGCAGGACCAGGACCCGGGAGCGGTGGACGTCATCGTCGTCTCGGAAAAGAACGGTTCCAGGGTCCGGAACGTGATCCTGGAAACGGCCACCCGGGAGTCCGGAAGCATCGTTTTCGAAGCAACCGACGGCCCGGGGATCTACTTCGTCTACTACTTGCCCTACGCCATGCTGGGGAAACCCCACTATCCCCAAGCGGAGTACCTCCCGCATCGTCCATCAGCAGAGCCCGGGTGGGCCGCCGGCGTCGTGCCTTCACCGTGGTGGCAGGCGGCGGAGGCCGAACGTCCGGACAATGAACTACCACTGGCAACCGTCCTCCGCTATGAAGCCGCCAGCGAGCGCGACTCGTTCGCTCCGATGAACTTCACGGCCCGTGCGGACGAGGTGGAGGGGCTCAACACCAGGTACACGGGCGAGGCTTTCCTGCTCTTCCCCGAGGACCGGCTGAATCCCGTCTCCATGCAACGGGATCTGCCGCCGCATTGGGTCATCAACGGACCGCAGCGGAGCTTCCATGCGAGTGCAGAACCGGGGGAGGACTACGTGGTCCAGGTGGGCCTCTACGCCCTGGAGGATCTGCACGGCGTGAGAGTCGACGTGATCTCGCCGGCCGGCGGACATTGCCTTAACACTGATGGAGTAGACCGTTTCGGGAAGCCGTGGCGCACCAGCCTGGCTGTTCCGGCCGGGCGGGTGCAGGCGCTGTATGTGATTCTGCCGGTCCCTCCGGAAAAAGCGGGAACCTCTCTGGAAGCGTTGCTCAGGGTCACTGCCATTGGCCAGGCTGCACAAGAGGTTGAGGTCAGGCTGGACGTGGCCGCCGAAAGCGACGCGGACCCGGCGATTGCCGCGGGCAGCTTCGGCGATCCCCGTTTCCTGCGCCGCTTGGCGTGGCTGGATTCTCCGGTGGCCCAGGACGCGGAGCTCGTCAGCCCCTTCACGGCCATCACCGTGGACCAGTCCAGCAGGACGTTGGGGATTCTGGGCAGGTCCCTGCGGTTGGCGGAGTCGGGACTCCCTGCGCAGGTGACGTCTACCTTCACCGCCGCCGTGACCGCGACGGATGGTCCCGCCGTCGAGCTCTTCAGCGGCCCGATGCGTCTGGACATCGACGATATTCACTGGAGCTGTTCGCCGCTTACTTTCACGGTGGAAGGGCCGGCCCGGATCTCGTGGCGGTCCACGTGGAAGGGTCTGAAGGACACCAAGGCCATGCTGGCTCTGGAGTTGAACGGCGTGCTCGACGCCGACGGAACGGTAACGTACTCGCTGCAGCTCAGTTCCGGGGAAACTGTGGACGTGAACGACGTCGGTCTGCAGCTTGAGTTCCATGAGGCTGCGGTTCCGCTGGCGATGGGTATGGGAGTTCCCGGTGGACGGCGTCCGCAGTCCTTGGACTGGACATGGGACGTAGCGGCGAAGAACCAGGACGCGCTGTGGCTTGGGAGCGTCAACGTGGGGATGCAGGTTGCCCTGCGGGATGGCAGCTACGAGCGTCCCCTGAATACCAACTTCTACAGGGAAAAGCCGTTGGTGGAACCGGTGTCCTGGGCCAATCGCCGGGAGGCCGACGGCGTAAGCGGAGTCCGCGGCGGGGTCACCCTCCGGACCAGCGAGGGCAGAGTGACACTGAATGCCTTCAGCGGCGCCCGGACGCTCGCGGCGAACGAGCCGCTGGACTTCAACTTCCGTCTCCTCCTGACACCGTTCAAACCACTCCAACCCGGCCGGCACTTGGCCAAACGCTACTTCCACCAGCCAGCGGACCCAGCAGACATTTCAGCGGCCGGAGCCACGGTGGTCAACATCCACCACGCCACGGCACCGGCGCCCTATATCAACGACCCCCTGCTGAGCGGCGACTCATTGAGGAAGTACATCGGCGAATGCCACCGGCACGGACTGACAGCCAAGGTGTACAACACGGTCCGCGAGCTCACGTTCCACAGCCCGGAGTTACTGCCGCTGCTGCAGCTGGACCACGAGATCTTCAGCGACGGCCCGGGCAAGGGACACATCTGGCTCCAGGAGCATGCCGGGAACGGCTACGTGTCCGCCTGGTTCGCTCCCAACGTGGAGGACATCGCAGTGGTGACCACGGGAGAGTCCCGGTGGGAGAACTTCTACGTTCGCAGCTTGCAGGAGCTGGCCAGCGGCGAGGATGGGATCGACGGCATCTATCTTGACGACATTGCCTATGACCGCCACGCGATGCTTCGTGTCCGCAAGGTCCTGGAGAGGGCCTGCCAAGCCAGGGGCGTCGAGGGTCCGGAGATAGACCTTCACTCGGCCAACCAATTCACGGCGCACGACGGGTACGCGTCCTCGGCCAATCTGTACATGGAGCAGCTGCCCTATGTGGACAGGCTCTGGCTTGGGGAGTATTTCGACTACGACACCACCGATCCCGAGTATTGGTTGGTGGAACTGTCCGGCATTCCGTTCGGGCTCATGGGCGAAATGCTGGAAGGCGGCGGCAATCCGTGGCGGGGAATGGTGTTCGGCATGACCGGCCGGGCACCCGCCGTCGACAACCGGCCGCTCTGGGAATTCTGGGCCGAAACCGGGCTGGAGCACGCCCCCATGCAGGGGTTCTGGGAACCGCAGTCGCCCGTGCGGTCCAGCCATCCGGACGTCCTGGCCACCATGTGGCTCACAGAACGCGGAATGGTGGTGGCGCTGGCTTCCTGGGCCGAGCACACTGAGCACGTGAGGTTGATATTCGACGACGCCGCTGCCGCCACCAGCCACATGAACGCCCCGGCAATCCCCGGTTTCCAAACCGCCGCGAGCTACGCTCCCGGCGATCCCATCACCCTTGATCCGCAGCGCGGCCTCCTCCTCACGATCGGATACTGACGTGGCCACCACCACCAGCTCCAACCTCACCGTCACCACCATTTCCCTGACCATGGCCGAGCTCGGTCCGCTCAACCCGTTGCCCGTGGTCGCCGCGGAGCTCGACCAGCCCTACACCGTGGGCGAAGGCGTGTCGGAGGAACTCCAAGCATCGGCCCGCTACGGTGTGGTGCCCAACATCTACCCGTATCTCATGCAGGACGGCTACAGCCGAGAGGCGGCGCCCCGGGAGGTCCCCGCCGTCGTGCTGGAAAACAGCAAACTGAAGGTGACCGTCCTCCCGTCCCTGGGTGGCCGCATCTGGGAGTTGCTGGACAAAGCGACCGGCAAGCAACTCCTCCACACCCACGATGCGCCGCAGCTGGCCAACATCGCGCTGCGCAAGGCCTGGTTCGCGGGCGGGCTGGAATGGAACATCGGTACCCGCGGCCATTCGCCCACCAGTTGCGATCCGCTGCATACGGCGATCGTGCACACCCCGGACGGTAAGCACATCCTGCGCATGTGGGAGTTCGAACGGCTGCGGGAAGTGGTGTTCCAAGTGGACATGTGGTTGCCGGAAGACTCAGCCGTTCTGTTCGCCGCCGTCCGGCTGCGGAACCCCAATGACCACGACGTCCCCATGTATTGGTGGAGCAACGCAGCCATCCCGGAGACAGCCCGGACCCGTGTCATCGCCCCGGCGGACGAAGCTTACGGCAGCGACTACACCACGGACATCACCCGCGTCCGGCCCACCAAACACGAAGGCTATGACGGCACGTGGCTGGTCAACAGCCCGCACGCGGCCGACTTCTTCTTCGACATCGACCCCTCCGAGCGGCGTTGGGTTGTGGCCGCAGACGACGACGGCGACGGGCTGGCGATGCTGTCCACGGACCTCCTGCGGGGAAAGAAGCTCTTCGTGTGGGGCCAAGGCCAGGGCGGGAAACGGTGGCAGGAGTGGTTGAGCCCCGGGGCTGGCCCCTATGCCGAGATCCAGGCAGGTCTTGCGCAAACGCAGTTTGAACACCTGGTGATGCCAGCCGGCGCCCAGTGGGCCTGGGTAGAGGCGTACGGGAACGGGCATCTGGATCCGGAGACCTCGCACGGTGATGATTGGGACGCCGCGGTGGCCCACGCCGGCGAACGCTTGGAAGGGCTTCTGCCGCACGAAGAACTCGAGGCGATGCTTCCCGCAGCCATCGCCGACGCCGACGTCCCGCCGTCGACAATTCTGCTGCACGGCAGCGGCTGGGGCGTGGTAGAGCGTGCACGCCGCCTGAAAACAGGCAGGACGTGGATCGATGAGAGCGGAACCCCGTTCGTGGACGAGAGCGTCACCGGGGAGCAGGAGCCTTGGCTTGGGCTGCTGCAGGGAAAAGTGTTCGACGGCGCGCCCAGCTTCGTCGCCGGGGCGGACTGGGAGGAGTTGCTGGCAGGGCAGAACAGTCCTGACGCGAAGCTGCATCTGGCCACCATGAAGCACGGCCGGCAAGACCTGGAGGGGGCCAAGACTGCCTACGGCGAGGTCCTGGCCACCAACGCCGGGCCGGGGACTACGGCGCTCGCACATCGTGGGCTGGGATTGGCGTTGCTCGCCGGCGGACAGGACACTGAAGGACTTGCTGAGCTTCGGAAGGGCGTGGAGTCTGACTCCGCCAACCCTGCGTTGCTCACCGAAGCCATCACGCTCAGCATCCGGCACGGGGACCCGGCGATGGCGCTGGAACTGAACGACTCGTCATCAAAGGAGGGTGCCGCCGTCGGACGTTTGACGTTCCTCAGGGCGCTGGCGCTTGCACGAACCGGGAACCCCACTGCAGCGGCCGCGATCCTGCGTGAGGGCGTCGAAATTCCGGACCTCCGCGAGGGCGAGGACGCGCTCGCGGCGCTGTGGCAAGAAGTCTGCCCGAACGAGGCGGTGCCGGAGGCGTACCAATTCGGAATGCACTAGGGATCTTTTTCGGCGGCACCGGGGTGGCCTCCCGCACATCCGGGGCAATGTCTGAAAGCGTGTTCTCGACGAATCAGCGACGACGAACGGAGCACGGATTGATCCCCGAAATACCAGGACTGCCGCCCTTGGAGTGGACGTCTTCAGCTGGGCACGCGAGCTACGACGAAGCGGAGGGGGCGCTGACGCTCACGGCAGCTCCCGGCGTCGATTGGACCAACGATTCCCTGGGAGGCGAGCCGCAGCACGGCTCCACGGCGCTGGGCTTCAGGGCGCCGGCGGCATTCTCGCTCTCAGCCCGGGTTCTGGTGGCCTCACCCAGGACAACGTTCGACGCCGGTGTGTTGACGTTGTGGGCGGACAGCGACCACTGGGCCAAGCTCTGCTTCGAGTACTCCCCGCAAGGAGAGGCCATGGTGGTCAGCGTGGTCACCAACGGCTATTCCGACGATTCGAACGGCCCCGTGGTCACAGCACCCTGGGTCTATCTGCGGGTCAGCAGGGTGGGTCCAGCATGGGCGTTCCACTCATCAGCCGATGGCAGGGAATGGTCATTTGTCCGCCTGTTCAGGTTGGATTCGGAGAAACCCGTGCACGTCGGTTTCATGTCGCAGGCGCCCATGGGAGAGAGCTGTGAAGCACGTTTTGACGCCATCGAATTGACGGAAGAACCTCCGGCTGACTTGCGCGACGGACGTTAGCGCCGGTCAAACGGGCAGGGCGGCTGCCTGTGGATATCCAGATGCTTAGGTAAGCCAAACAAGGTAAGTTGGCATGGTGATTTCCTCCGTAAAACCTGCCATTGACCGCGCCCCCGGAGTCTCCAAGGAGATCGAGGACGCGGCCTGGTATGTGCTCGGTCCGGCGCTGCAGGGGAGACCCTCGGCGCTGGACGGCCGGACACTGACGTGGACCGGGGACGCCGCCGGTGAGCTGTTGGAACGGCTTGAGCGCGGGGTGGAAGATTCCAAAGCTCCCATGATGACCAACCTTCGGCAGAACCTGGAAGGCGCGTCGCGTGAGGCCAAGGTGCTGGCCGTGGAATTGCTGTTCCTGCAGTCGTTGCCGCTCGCGCACGAGGTCAAGTCCCTCAGGGTGAAGCGAGCCCGTGTTGCCGAGGCCGCGTCCTGGGTTGAGCCGGCCGTTGAGCTGCCGGAGCAACTCTACGAGGGCATGACGGACCATGGAGTCATCCGTGACCGCACGGCCGAGTTCAACTGGACCATCTGGGACCACCTGAAGTGGTTGTGCCGTTTTGCAGCGCACGTGGACGGCCAGAACACGGCCACCATCAATGAGGCCCTCGAGGACCCACTGAAGTTCCACGAACTCGCGGTCGCTACACCCGAGGACCAACCGGCCCTGCGCCGCAGCATCGAATACCTGGTGTGGCCCAGCTATTTTGAGCCCGTGGTGGCGGATGTGGAGCGTCAGGAGATCCGGGACGCCTTTGCTTCGCTCGTCGGCGGTGCCAAGGGTGATTCGGACGAGGACATCACCGCGGACATCCACCGCATCCGCCTGCACCTGGACGAGCAAGCCGGGCAGCGCATCGACTGGTACGCCCGCCAACTGGTGAGCCAATGGCGCAAAGTGGGAGATCCAGGCCGTCGCTCCTGGCTCCTGCGCACACATCACGACAATGCGGACCTCTTGGCTGCCTGGGTTGCCGAGGAGAAAGCCACCTTGGACGTGGAGCATCTGCGTACCCTGACCGCGGGGGTTACGGCGGGCGTGGTCCAACATGCCGTGGACGAAGACTACAAACACCTTGGCTATGTGGAACGCGAGGATACCAAGACCGCCGTCTTCGCCTTCCTGACGGTCATGAAACCGGGCGATCTCACGCTCTACCAGCACGCGGGCCGGGTCCGTGTTGGCGTGGTCCTCGGCGAGCCCGAACACCACGAGGACAACCGCCGGATCCGCCGCAAGGTCCGCTGGTTCGATGACAGTTATGCCATCCCCGAACTTCCCCGGCATGCCCAGCGGCAGTTATCTACCCCCGGCATCCTCGTGGACGTCACCCGGGTCATTCAGGCACTGCAGGAACTACTCCCGGTAGAAGCCGAAACCGACGGCGAGGACGAAGCCCCGCCCACCGCCGTCGTCGAGGTTGTCCAGCAAGGCTTCCGGCCCCTGACCGAAGAATTCGCCGCGTCCCTGCACATGGACCTCGAACCGTTGACGGAAATCGCGGAACTGCTCGAAGAGAACCGGCAGCTGGTCCTTTACGGTCCTCCGGGAACCGGCAAGACGTACCTTGCCAAGCACCTCGCTGCTGAGCTTGCGGGCGACCACACCGACGAACGGGTGAAGCTGGTCCAGTTCCACCCGTCGTACGCCTACGAGGATTTCTTTGAGGGCTACCGTCCGGACAAGACCGACGACGGCCAGGTCTCCTTCAAACTGGTCGCGGGACCCCTGCGCCGGCTCGCGGAGGAAGCCGCCAAGCCGGAAAACGCGCACAAACCGTACTTCCTCATCATCGACGAAATGAACCGCGCCAACCTGGCCAAGGTGTTCGGTGAGCTCTACTTCCTGCTGGAGTACCGGGACGACCGCATCTACCTTCAATACAGCCCCAATGAGCCGTTCAGCTTGCCTGACAACCTCTACATCATCGGCACCATGAACACGGCTGACCGTTCCATCGCCATGATGGACGCAGCCATCCGGCGCCGTTTCGCGTTCATCGAGCTGCACCCCAAGGAGGAACCGATCCGCGGCACGTTGCGCCGGTTCCTTGCAGCGCGCGGCCTGGACACGCTCAACGCGGACCTGCTGGATGCGCTCAACGACGCTATTGACGACTGGGACCGGGACCTGATGATCGGGCCGTCGTACTTCATGAAGAACGCCGCCCAGAATCCCACGGGCCTGCGCCGGATCTGGAAGTACGAGCTCATGCCGCTGTTGGAAGAGCACTACCACGGGCAACTGAACCGGGCACAGCTGGAGGAGCGCTTCGGCCTGGAACAGCTGCTGGGACGTCTTGCAGCCCGCTAAGGCCATCCCGCCGCGGCCGGGCCGGGCACCTGCCAGCGCCGGGCGTGCTACCGCCAGCGCCGGCCGGGCTCCCGCCAGCGCCAGCCGGGTCACGGGCCCCCGGCATATCGTCATGGATGAGCTGTCCGGCGGCGTGGTGGACAAGCTCGACCCCCAGTCCGCAGCGTTCATCAATACCAGTGGCCTGGCGAAGGCCTCGCCGATGGGCATGGGCCTGTACCGGATTGAACCGGTGGGCAAGGTGGGCTCGGTCCGTACTGCCGCGGTGCAGTTGGAAGTCCGTCCCAAGGATCGCCTTGGCCTCAGCCGGTTGCTGTTCCTCCTCAGCTACGCAGGTGAACAAGGCTTTCGGGACCATTCGGTGGAGGCCGTAGAGCACCCGGATTTGTGGAGTGCCCTGGCGGAATCGCTGGCGCAGCTGGCGGACAGGGCCCTCAGCCGCGGCGTCCTGCAGGGCTACCTGACAGTGGAGGAATCGCTGCGGACCGTCAAAGGCCGGATCCGGATCTCTGACCAGATCTCCCGCCGGCCCGGAATGATGGTGCCGCTGGAAGTGTCCTACGACGAATTCACGGAGGATATCGCCGAGAACCGTATTCTCCGTGCCGCGTTGGAGCGGATGGGAAAGGTGCCGGGGGTACGGCCCGACGTCCTGAGCCGCTTGCGGCAGCTCAAGGGAAAGCTCGACGCCGTGACGCGGCTTCAGTCCGGGGCGCCGCTGCCGCCGTGGCGGGCCAGCCGGATGAATCTCCGGTACCACCCCGTGTTGAGGCTCTCTGAAGTGATCCTGCGCAATGCCTCCGCGGAAGCCGGCGAGGGCAAACAGCAAACAGCGTCTTTCGTGGTGGACATGGCCAAGGTGTTCGAGGAGTTCGTGGGGACCGCGCTGCGCGGAGCCATGAGCGCCCATCCCGGGGAGATGCGCCTCCGCTACGGAGCTCTCTTGAACGAGGCCGTGTATGACTCGGACCGGCTCACCGTACGTCCGGATGCCGTCCATTTCCTGGGCGGCCGTCCCGTGGTGGTCTATGACTCCAAGTACAAAGCAGCGTCCGACGCCGGGGCCTCGCTCAGTGCCGACCATTACCAATTGCTGGCGTACTGTACGGCGCTGCGGGTTCCCACTGCCTGGTTGGTATATGCCGGCCGCGGGGACGTGAAACTGCGGCGGATCCTGAACACGGACATCGACATCGTGGAGTATCCGTTGGACCTGTCGCTGCCGCCGTCGGAAATCCTGGCAGCGGTGGCGGACCTCGCTGAACAGTCCTGGGGCGAAGTAGTACGCCAGGCTGTGGCGGGCCGATCGGCGTCGGACTAGCCTGAGAGGTAAACCGTTCCTCGACTAGGAGGCATTATGGCCGGCAAGAAATCCTGGCGTGACATGAGCAAGGGCCAACGCATCTCGGTCATGGTCAGCGGAGCCCTGAACCTGGCTTTGCTGGTGGCCGCGCAACGCAGCATCGCCAAGACCCCGGATTCAGATATCAGAGGCAAAAAGGCTGTCTGGCGCGCGGTGTCGTTCATCAACTTCTTCGGCCCGGTCAGCTACTTCCTGTTCGGCCGCCGTCGTGATGCAGCGGGGCGCAAGAACTAAAACGCTCAGGCGGGCACTTTCACCGTAAACGTGGTGCCGCGGCCTGGTTCGCTCTCCAACGTGATGGTGCCGCCGTGCGCTTCCACGATGGCCTTGCTGATAGGAAGCCCCAGCCCGACGCCGGGTATGGCGCTCTTTCGAACCCCACCGGCCCGGAAGAACTTGGTGAAGGCTTCCGCCTGCTCCTCTTCGTTCATGCCCATGCCCGTGTCAGTGACGCGGCAAAACACAAAGTCATCGTCCTCCCAGGCGGCCACTTCCACGTCGCCGCCGTCGGGGGAGTACTTGATGGCATTGGACACGAGGTTGTCCAGCACTTGCGCAATGCGCGAGGAATCGACGTGGGCTTCCAACGCCTCGGGAAGGTCCACCGAGAGGCGGATGCCTGCTTTGGCTGCCCGTGGTTCCGCGGAGCTCACGCTGCCCCGGACCAGCTCAGCGACGTCAACTGCGTGGGGCTGGATGACGATTTGGCCTGAGCGCACGGCCAGTAGATCGGAAACAAGAGTGAGGAGTCGCTCCGCGTTGCGCCGGACGATGTCGAGTTGTTTGCGGGACCGCGCATCGAGGGCGTCGGGGTCGTCCAGAATCAACTCGACGTAGCCCAGGATGGACGTCAACGGGGTCCTGAACTCGTGGGAGACGTTGGAAACAAAGTCGTCCTTGGCCGCCAAGGCGTTCACCAGGTCCGTGACGTCGCTGAACACCACCACCGATCCCGCGAACTTTCCAGCGTCGTCCATCATAGGCCGGGCACTGGCGGTGAAGGCGCGTTGGCCCTCGCCGGCACCGAGCCAAACCAGTTGGTCGGTGAACCGCTCGCCCAAGACCGCGCGGCGCACGGGACGGCGGTCCGCGTCCAGCGGCGTGATCTTGTCGACGTCGAAGATCAGCAGCTGGGACTCGTTGGGATCGTTGTTATCGGCAGGAGTGGCGAGCGTGTGGGTCTGGCGTTGGCGACGGTTCATGAGGATGTCATGACCGTCGCCGTCTACGGCTACTACTCCCAGCGGCAGGGCTTCCATCACGGTATTCAGGAGTCGTTCCTGCTTGGTGCTGACCTCCAGGGCCGCTTTGAGTGCCTCGTCTTTTTCCTCCATCGCGCGCTGCTGGCGCACCATGGACAAGGTCAGGACGCTGACGGACACGCCGATTCCAAGGATCAGGATGGGGAAAAGCAGCGGCTTGGTAAGGGCCTGTTCGGTGACGTCTCCCCTGACAAACAAGGGAACCCACACAATGCCCAACGGCCCAAGGAATGACAGGACGATGGCCAATTTTGGATAAAGGCCCGACGCGCAGAGCCAAATAACAGGCAGCACCACCAGAACGCTGAGGCCAGTAAGTGCTTCTTGTCCACCTTCACGGCCGAAGGCTATGGAGACCATGTCCAGGATGGGGATTGCCAGAAAGCTGGGAAAGGGCAGCCGGTGCCACGGCACAATGACGCAGACGGCAAGGAGGAATGCCTGGCTCAGCAGGAATATCAGGAAGTATGGATTCTCCAGCGTTGCCGGGAAAAAGAGCCAGACCAGAATGGCCGAAAGACAAACACAAACTGACAACGGCAGTTGGCTGAGGACAACCCGCATCCTCAGGGTATGTTCGTGGAAAGAGCGTTGAAAAACCAAGAGTTTCTTCTTTTCACCAAAATCCCAAGTCGAAGGGTGGGTCATGGCACATCCACCACGGATGCAGAAGAAAGTCGGTTCATGAGATCAGCCTAACCATAATGGATATACTTCTGAGGTTATCGAAGGGGCTGAGGGGCAGCGATGAGTGAAGTACGTGTGGGGCTGGTCATTGAAGATGACCAGGATATTCGCGAGCTGGTAAGGGTAGTTCTATCCCAGGCGGGGTTTGATGTGCACACTGCGTCCACCGGATCCGCGGGTGTGACGTCGGCGCGTGAACTGAATCCGGACGTCATTACGTTGGATCTTGGCCTCCCGGACATTGATGGTTTTGAGGTTGCCCGCCAGATCCGCAAATCCTCCGATGCCTACATCATCATGCTGACCGCCCGCGCCGAGGAGCTCGACACCCTCATGGGTCTGGAGGCCGGTGGCGACGATTACCTCACCAAGCCGTTCCGGCCCCGCGAATTGCGCGCCCGGGTTGAAGCCATGATGCGAAGGCCCCGCGCGTCGTCGGACTCCAGGAACGTCGCGGAAGTTGCGGATCCAGAGGTGAGCCACAACGGCTTGGCCGTCTCGGCAGGTTCCCGGACCGCCGTCTTGAACGGCACGGAGCTGAAGCTCACCCGCACCGAATTCGACCTCCTGCTTGCGCTGCTGGAAACCGGACGGATTGTTCGGACCAAGTCTGATCTCGCGCGTCGCCTCCGCAACGAACCGTACGACGTCGGAAGTTACGTCAGCGACGCCGACGAACGGGCCGTTGAGGTCCACATGGGCAACCTGCGCAAGAAACTCGGCGACAGCATCCAGGCGCCCCGCTGGCTTGAGACGGTCCGCGGCGTCGGTTACCGCCTCGCGCCCTCGTCAAGCAACTAAGTGACACGCACCAGCTAAACCACCCGCAGGGGCTCCGCCGCGATCACCGGGTGGTCGCGGGTGGTGTCTTCGAAGAACTCCACGTTGGCCCGGACATAGTCCGCCCATTCGTCCGGGACGTCGTCGGCGAAGTAGATTGCTTCCACAGGGCAGACAGGGTCGCATGCTCCGCAGTCCACGCACTCGGAGGGGTGGATGTAGAGCGAGCGTTCGCCCTCGTAGATGCAGTCCACCGGACATTCATTAATGCAGGCTTTGTCTTTGACA
Organism: Paenarthrobacter sp. YAF11_1; assembly: GCF_052113445.1. Classification (NCBI taxonomy): domain Bacteria; kingdom Bacillati; phylum Actinomycetota; class Actinomycetes; order Micrococcales; family Micrococcaceae; genus Paenarthrobacter; species Paenarthrobacter sp. YAF11_1. Next base: position 60,662 of record NZ_JBFRDF010000011.1, on the reverse strand, counting down.
TCAACGCAGGGCTGGGCGATCACGTAACTCATGCCGGGTCAGACACCCGTGTAGACGGTTTTGCCCCACGTGTAGAAGTCCAGTGCGGACCTTCCCTGCTCGCGGAATGTGTTGGTGGAGGAATCCTTCACGCCACCGAAAGGCACGTTGAGGTCCAGCCCCGCAGTGGGGCGGTTCACCTTGACCACACCTGCTTGGGCGCGGGCAGCGAAATCCGTGGCGAGGGCCAGCGAGTCCGTGCAGATGCCGGCGGTGAGCCCGTAGCGGGAGTCGTTGATGGCAGCCAGTCCGGCTTCGTAATCGGGAACTTCAAGTACCGCAACTACAGGTCCGAAGATCTCCTCGGTGACCGCGGCGTCGTCCATCGGCAGGTCCGTGAGAACCGCGGCGGGGAAGAACAGCGGACCGCTCGGGTCGCCGTCGTACTGTCCGTGCAGGAGGGTTGCGCCGCGTTCGACGGCGGTGCGCACCGCGGCTTGGTCCTGCCCGAACTGCTGCCGGCTCACCACCGCGCCCATCCGGGTGCCGCTGTCCAGCCCGTCGCCGGTGCTGTACGCGGCTGCTTCCTCGACCAGCGCGTCCAGGAACGCTGCGCGGATGCCCGGCGTCACGTAGACACGCGAGGTGGCCGTGCAAGCCTGTCCGGTCAGGCCGAAAGCACCTGCGGCCACCACCTGCGCGGCTTTGCGGGCATCGGCGTCGTCGAGGACCAGGACACCGTTCTTGCCGCCCATTTCCAACTGGACGCGGGCCCGGCGGGCGTTGAGGATCTCCTGCAGTCCGAGGCCCACCTTGGTGGATCCAGTAAAGGACATGCCGGCAATGCGGGGATCCCGGGCCAGGGCATCGCCCACTACGCGGCCCTTGCCGTGCACCACGTTGAAGACTCCGGCGGGCAGCCCTGCGTCCTGCAGGACGCGGGCCAGATGGGTGGCGGACAGCGGAGTGAGCTCCGCGGGCTTGATGACCACGGTGTTGCCGCTGATCAGTGCCGGGGCCGTCTTCCAAGCCGGTATGGCGATGGGGAAGTTCCACGGCGTGATGAGCCCGATGACGCCCAACGGTTCGCGGCGCGTGGTGATGGTGGTGTCCGGCAAGCCGCTGGGAAGGACTTCGCCGGTGGCCGCCCAACCGAGCGAGCCGAAGAACCGGAGGACGTCCGAGGCGCGTTTGACCTCGCCCTTGGCCTCGGCCAGGGTCTTGCCTTCTTCGCGGACCAGGTCCTCGGCGATGGCAGCCTGGCGTTCGATCAGGAGGTTGCCGGCAGCGATGAGGATGGCGCCGCGCGACGGTGCGGGCAGGGCAGCCCAGGCCGGTTGCGCGGTGGCGGCGGCCGAAATGGCAGCGTTGACATCCTCTGCTGTGCCGCTGGGGGAGAGCGCCGCCACCTCGTCCGGACGGGCCGGGTTCAGCCTCTGGGTGTCTGCTTCGCCCAGCCATTGGCCGTTGATGAGGTGTTGTGCGGTGATGGTGGTGTTTAGGGCAGCGGTGGTTTCCAAAGCTGTGGACGTCATGGCGTTTCCTTTGAAAGTAGTGGGGGTTAGAGGCTGCGGATCAGGCCGCCGTCGCACCTGAGCGCGACGCCAGTGATGTACGACGCCGGCGCGCTGCACAGGAACGCTGCAGCCGCACCGAACTCGGCGGGTTCTCCATACCGGCGGGCGGGGATGGTCTTACGGGATTCGAGTTGGATGTCTTCCAGGGTGGTGCCGCGTCGTTTGGCGGCGGCCTGGTCAAGCTGGGTGACCCGGTCGGTTGCGATCCTGCCGGGCAGCAGCAGGTTCACGGTGACCTCGTCCAACGCCACTTCGGCGGCGAGGGTCTTGAGGTAGCCGGCCAGCGCTGCTCGTCCGGTGTTGGACACTGCGAGGTTGGGCAGCGGTGCCGAGACCCCGCTGGAGCCGATGGCCAGGATCCTGCCCCAGCGTCGTGCCCGCATCCCCGGTAGGACGTGCGATACCAAGGCATGGTGTGGTTTGAGCAGGAGGTCGAAGGCCGCGGCGATGTCCTCGGAGCTCAGGGTTGCAGCGGCGCCGGGCTTGGGGCCAGGACCGTTGAGGACCAGGATGTCGATGGGGCCCAGGTCCGCCACTGTCTGTTCGACGGCGGATTCGATGCCTTCTCCAGTGGTAAGGTCCGCTTCGATGGCCACGGCGTCGAAACCGCTGGTCCCCAGTGATCCAGTCCCGTACGCAGCCTGCAGTTCCGCGACGATCTCCTTGGCGCGGCCGCGGCGGCGGCCGACGATCGCCACCCGCACTCCTTCTGCGGCCAGAGCACGTGCCACGGCCAGGCCGAGCCCGCCGGTGGACGCAGCAACCAGGGCAGTCTTTCCGGCGATTCCCAGGTCCATCAGAAACTCCCTACGGTTGTCTTCACTGTTGTTGTCGCGGTTTCCAGCGCCGCAGCGGCTTCGCGAAGGTGTGTTCCCATACCGGCCCGCAGGTTTTCGGGGAAGCCAGCCGCTGGTGCACGGACACCGGAGTCCTTGATAAGGCCGCGCTCGCGCAGGCACTCCTTGCGGATGGCCAACGCCACCTTTGCCTGCTGCTCAAAGTTGATCAGCGGGAGGTACGGCAGCAGCTCGCGCTGGGCTGCGTCATACCCGTCCTGCTGCCAGGCCCGGACGCAGGCGATGAGTGCCTCGGGGTAGGAGAAACCGGTCATGGCGCCGCCCGCGCCGGCCATGAGCTCGTCCAGCAGGCCCTGCCCGCCAAGGCCACCAAAGATGGAAACCCCGACGGCGGCCTTCAGTTCCGCGATCGCGACGCTGGTGGGTGGCGCTTCGGCCTTGACGGCGATGACGTAGTCACAGGCCCTGACAACGGAGATCAGCGCCGACGTGGCGATGCTGACACCGCTGGCCAGCGGATAATCCTGCAGGACAACCTTGGCGCCGGTGGCCCGGTGAATGGCCTCCAAGTGCGCAATCACCGTCTCAGCCTTGGCCGAGTTGGCCTGCACCATCACAGCCGCGAGCCGGGTGCCGGCACTGTTTTGGGCGGCTCGGACTTCCTCGATGGCCGGGCGGGTTGCCAGGGCGGTCACGCCAACCACCAACGGAAGTGAGGTGCATTCCACCACGGTTTCCAGGACATCGCGGCGTTCCTCGGCCGTGAGCGCGGCTGCTTCGCCGAAGACGCCCAGGACGGTGAGGCCGGTTGCGCCGATGGCTTCATAGTGCTCCACGAGCCCGGACAGGCTGTCCAGGTCCACGTCCAGCGTGCTTCCTTGGAACGGTGTGGCAACAACGCCCCACACGCCGGACGGCAGGGATTCTCGGTTTTTGGGCGCAGAAGATTGCGTCATGGTTGGTTCCTTTCAGTGCGAAGTGCAAAGTACGGGAAGACGGAATGCTCAGCGGCCCGGCCAGGCGGGCATGCGCTTTTCCTGGAAGGCGCGGACGCCTTCGGCGGAGTCTTCGCTGTCCAGGGCAGCCATGAGGGCCGGCAGGCGAAGCCCGCGTGCCTCTTTGGCCGTGAGATGGGCGGTCTGTGTGACCATCTGCTTCACTGCCCGGACCGAGGTGGGGGCGCAGGCCAGGATCTGGTCCACCCAACGCTGCACCGCGGCGTCGAGCTCTTCAGCGGGAACCACCTCGTTGACGAGTCCCATGGACTGCATTTCCGCGGCGTCGGCTTTCCGAGCGGTGAGCAGCATTCCCATGGCCTGCGTGTAGGGGATCCGCCGCACCAACTGGTGGATGCCGCCGTCGAGCGCCAACCGCCCAACCCGGGGCTCGGTCAGGCCGAACTTCGCGGTATCGGCCGCCACCACGATGTCTGCTCCCAGCACCATCTCCATGCCGCCGCCCAGGGCGTAGCCGTTGACGCGGGCGATCACGGGGACATCGAGGGTGGTGCGCAGGCTCAGGCCACCGAAGCCGTTGGGATCGAGTCCGGCCCAGTACTCCAAGCCGGTCTTGTCCACGGCGGAGGCTGACATGTCCGCACCAACTGAGAAGGCACGCGGGCCGGCACCCGTGATGACCACGGCACGCACTGATGGGTCGTTCTCCAGCTGCTCCCAGATCTCATTGAGTTGGGCGTGGGTGGCAGCGTCCACGGCGTTCAGGACGTGCTGGCGGTCGATGACCACTGTTGCCACATGGTTCTCGATAGTGAGGGTCACAGCGTCAACGCGGGACTCCACAACAGCCGTCATCGGAGGACCCCCAGTTGCTGCAGGCGTTCGATGGTTTCTTCGTCGAAGCCGTTCTCCAACAGGACCTCAACGTTGTGCTCGCCGAGGCGAGGTGCCGCGCGCCGGATGGTGGGAGGCGTGGCCGAGAGCCGGATGGGTGCGTTCAGCATGCGCACCGTTCCTACTGAGGGGTGTTCGGCTTCCACGATCATGCCGTTGGCTTCGGTCTGTGCATCCGCCAACGCCTGCTCCAGGGTGTGCACCGGAGCGTTGAGCAGCCCCTGTTCCTCGAGCTGGTGCGTCCAGTACTCGGTGGAGTTGGTGGCGATATGCTCGCGGAAGATCGCCTGCAACGCCGGCTTGTTCTTGAACTGCTGCTCGAGGCTGGAGAATTCCGGCCGCTGCGTCAGGTCTTCGTCCAGGCCCAGGGCGTCGGAGATCCGTGCCAACGGGTCCGGGGTGAAGCCGCCCACCATGCACACGGCACCATCGGTGGTTTCGAAGACACCGCTCAGGGGCATCGCACCCCAGTTGACCTCGTAGCCGCGGTTGAGCTGCATGCACGCCTCCTGCATCTGAAGGTGCAGCATGGAGTCGTACATGGTCACCTCCACGCGCTGGCCAACCCCGGACGTTTCACGGGTGCGCAAGGCCAGCAGGATGCCCTGCATGAGGTGCATGCCCGTGATGTAGTCGCAGAGCGTGGTGGGGTAGATCGCCGGTTTGGTGTCCTCGGACTCCCGCCGCCACATCACACCGGAGTAGGCTTGCGCGATCGCGTCCTGGCCGCCCTTGTGCGAGTAGGGGCCGGCAGGTCCGAAGCCGGTGCCGGAGGCCCAGATGATTCCCGGGTTCGCAGCCTTGAGTTCTTCGTAGCCGAAGCCCATGCGCTCCATGACGCCGGAGCGGAAGTTGCTGACCACTACGTCGGCGTCCGCCATGAGCCGGTGCAGCACCTCGCGGCCTTCGTCCGTCCGCGTGTCCACGGAGACGCTGCGTTTGTTCCGGTTGATGGACAGGAAAATCGGGTTGTCCTGGCCATCCTGGTCCGGGAACGAGTTTCGGGAGATGTCGCCGGCGCCGGGACGCTCCACCTTGATGACGTCAGCGCCGTAGTCGCCCAACAACTGCGTGCAGGACGGGCCCATGAAAACCTGCGTGAAATCCACGATCTTGATGCCGTCCAGTGGGAGCGGCACCGTTGCCGGGGCAGTGGCGGCGAGTGCCGCCGTCGTGCTTTCCTGCTGTTCCGGTTCTACCGTCACGGTGCTCATGCCGGCACCGCTGCGGTTGCGTCCACTGTGGCGTTCGACGACGGGACGTCGCCCGGGTCTGCGCCGTGGCGGCGCATGCCCTGCTGGATATCCAGCGCGGAGACGTCCCGGACCAGGACGTTGTTCTCCACGGCGAGGGCCGCCGCGACGCCGACGGCTTGGCCCATGGCCATGCAGGGCGGGATCTCGCGGGACATTTTCTGCGCCTCCGGTGTTGCGGAGTAGTGGCGGCCGGCCACCAGGAGCTGGTCCACTTCCTTGGGCAGCAGCGAACGGTACGGATAGTAGTAGTCGCGGCCGCGGGCCACAGTGTCCTCGAAGTGGCGGCGCTGCGTGACGTCGTCCTTGGTCATGACGTACTCGCCCTGCAGAAGCCGGGTCTGGCGGACCCCCATCTGGGAGGCGACGTCCAGCATGTAGCAGTTTTCGAAGCCGGGGAGGTTGGCGCGGACGTAGTCCACGGCCTCGGAGATGCGGTCACGGGCGGCGAATTCTGCGGCGGTCATGTCGGCGGGATCCACGCCGTCGAAGCCTGACATGTGCGGAGCGTTGCACCAGACCACGCCGTCGATGGGCGTCTTGAGCCACCAGAGTTCCCAAGCGCCGCCGAGGAGGCGCTTGATCTTGCGGTTGATGGCGCGGGCTTCCTTGGGGTTGGCCTGTTCGAAGGCTTCGGCGGCGTTGGTGTCCACGTTGCCCAGGCGGAAGACGAGGGTGGTGAGGTAGTTGTCCTTGGCGTAGCTGGCGCCGGCCCGGGAAGCGACGTCGATGTCGCCGGTAGTGTCGATGACGACGTCGGCCATGAAGGCCTGCGGGCCCAGTTTCGTCTCGCAGATGACACCCTTGATCACGCCGTTGTCCACGATGGGGCGGGAGAACCAGGAGTGCAGGCGCAGGTCTACGCCAGCTTCGCGGACGAGGTCGTTGGAGACGCGCTTCCAGCCGTCGGGATCGAAGGCTGCTGCGTAGCAGATGGGCTTCGGGTTGGTGTGGGAGTGGAAGTCGAAGGTGCCGTAACGGCCCCACTTGTTCCAAAGTTCCTCGGAGGTCTTGCGGTCATCGGCCGGCGGGACGATGGCCAAGCCCAACTTCTGGAGGCGTTCCACGTATTCGGAGACGATGCCCGTGACAGTGATTTCCTGGCCGTTGATCATGTCATCGAGTACCAGGACCATGCCGCCGGAGGCCAAACCGCCCAAGGAAGAGTAGCGTTCCAGCAGCGTGACCTTGGCACCGGAGCGGGCGGCGGTGACGGCTGCGGCCACACCTGCGGGACCGCCGCCGACTACCAGGACGTCGGAACGTGAGATGACCGGGGCGGTGAGGTCCGCCATCGTAGTGCTGAGTTCAAGCGTATTCATGATGAGTCCTTACTTTCCGACGAAGATGCCGTTGGAGCGGCGTGCGGCGAGGTAGAAAACGATGCTGAGGATGGAGAGGACGGCCACGTAGACCGGGAAGACCCAGGTGATGTTCAGTGACTGGAACCAGACCAGGAGGTAGGAAGCGGTGCCGCCGAAGAGAGCCACGCCAATCCCGTAGCCCAGGGCTACGCCGGTGCCGCGGATGTTCTTAGGCATGAGGGACGAGCTGACCACGTTGTAGAGGGTCATGTTCAGGACCAGGACAATGGAGCCGCCCAGGAGGACCGCTGCGAAGCCGCCGATGCCTGGCTGGACGTACATCAGCATGAGGAACACGGACGGGATGGCGAGGATGCGGGTGACCAGGAACCACTTGGACATCGCCTTGCCATCGGCCAGTTTGCCGATGACCCAGCTGCCGATCACCAGGATGACGCCCAGGATGGTGGTGAGGGCGAAGACTGCGGTGGGATCTTCCTTGAAACCGCTGCGTGCTGCGCTGGGGAGACCGACGTTCCAGGCGTAGTTGTACGCCTGCGCTGCGCCCACCACGAAGATGATGGCAAGGACGGAGAGCCAGTGCTTACGGACTCCGGACCATACTGCCCGCGGAGTGTTGGTGGCCATTTCCTCGGCTTTGAGGGTTTCCGGCAGGGAGCGGCGGAGGTAGAGAACCACGAAGCCGAAGAGGGCACCGATGATGAAGGGTACGCGCCAGCCCCAGTCAGCCATGGCTGCACCGCCCAGGACCAGGCTGCAGAGGAAGCTGATGAGCGAGGCCAGCAGGATCCCGATGTTCACGTAGAAGGACATGATGCCCGCTACGTAGCCTTCGCGGCCCTCCGGGGCGAGTTCGACGGCGTGCGAGGTGGAAAGCGGCGCTTCGATGCCCGTTGAGATTCCCTGCAGGACCCGGCACACCAGCAGGATGATGCCCGCCGCGGGGCCGATGGTTTCATAGCTCGGAGTGACGGCGATGATCAGCGTGGTGCCGGCCATCAGCATGATGGACAGCAGCATGACACGGCGCCGGCCAATGCGGTCTGCGAGGGTTCCGAGGAGGATGCCACCCAAGGGGCGGAAGGCGAATCCGACGGCGAACACGGCCAAGGCGTTCAGCGTTGCGGAGAGCGGATCGGTATTGGGGAAGAAGTTCGGTCCGATGAAGGCGGAGAGGAGGCCGAAGACCATCCAGTCGTACCATTCCAGGGCGTTTCCGAGGCCAAGACCGAGCAGGCCCTTGCGGACTTCGGGGGTGAACTTCGCGTTCTTGCCGGGGGATGTGTGGCTGGTTTGTGGTGACGGGACTTCATTGTCCGTCGTGGTGGTGTCGAGCATGGAAGTGTCCTTACGCTGACGCCCCGGAGGGCGTGGGAGGGTATGACGCAGGAACGCCTGATGGAAGAGGCGCTTGATGCGAAAGTGGCAAGGATTGTCAGCGGCCACGGTTTCGTGTCCGGACAGTTAAGGGAAAACGCTGGCGCCGAGGGGCGGCAGGGTTACCACGCGTGTGGTGCGTTGACCCAGATGGCTACGCATACCTCTTCGTAGCTGTTCTTGTACCAGTGGGGGATCTCTGAGGAGTAGGTGATGGAGTCGCCCTCTTCAAGGCTGTAGCAGACGCCGTCCAAATAGACGTCTTTACGGCCGGAGATGATGTAGCAGAACTCTTCACCGCTGTGGGTAAACGGGGTGTCGCTGGTGTCGTGCCCTGGGGGCGTGCTGATCCACTGCGCTTCGATGCTTCCGTCGCGGTTCGGGGTGAGCAGCTCGTGCACTGCTTCACCTACGGATTCGCGGGTGACGTTCTTAAGGTTGCGCCGATCGGATTTGCGGACCACAGGGGATTTGGATTCATCCTGGCCGATGAAGAATCTTCCTACCGGGATGTCCAGGCCGTGGGCCAATTGAGCCAGTGTAGTGAAGGACGGGTTGGCCATACCGCGTTCGATCTGGCTGACGATCGCCTGGCTGAGCCCGGTGATGTCCGAGAGTTGGGCGAGGGTCATACCCTTTGCCTTGCGCATGGTGCGCACCTTGTTTCCCACCGTGGCCAGCAGTTCGCTGGTGGCCGGCGGAGCAGGAGTCTCGGTAGTCATTGCCGCATCCTTCGTTGGTGAGCTAACTCACACAACTATAGTGAAGATTTTTAGCGAGTCAATGGTTTCTCTTCAATAAGGTGAAGAAATTCACAGGAGTGGTGTTTCAAGCTCGCTGATGGTCCCGCCCACGAAGCGGTCGATTTCGCTGACTTGGGCAGAGAGCTCGTGCAGGTGGTCCGCGTTGGGCAGCAGCCTGATGCTGATTTCCAGCTCGGTAGCCAGGCGGTTCATGCAGATGGCACCCACCATGTGGCTGGAAGTCTTCAGGCTCAGGACCGCATCCATGGCATCTTCCATGTCCAAGTGTTCCAACGCCCTGTGGAGCCGGGACACCCGCCAAGGCAACAAGGCAACATAGTTGCGGACGAAGGCGCTGATGATGGCCTGGTCTCCGCCGAGCTCCGCCTGAAGCTCGGTGAGGACGGTGCGGTCCACCAGGGAGTCAGTGCACTCGTCGTACTCAGACACCAGACTCCTCCCGCCTCCAAACAATAGATTCACGATTCAACAGTAGGACCCGCGGAACGATGGAAGCGCCGGAAATCGAAAGCTTGATCCAATCTTGAGCGGACTCAAAGGGAGTCTTGATAGGCGGCCCCCAGAGTAGGACAGCAGAGGCAAGATCACGGATCTGGGGGATTCCAGGCTTGAATCAAGAAACGGGAAAAAGCATGAACAGCAGTGCTCGTCCATCACCAGGTCTGATGGTCATCGTCGTCTTTTGCATGACCGTTCTACTCGGCATCGGTGGGACCGCAGCGTACGCACTATGGGAACAAGGCACCCCCACCAAAGCCACTGACCGGGCCGTCAGCTCTGCCCCGGCTGTCTCTTCCGCCCCGTAGACGGGGAGCAGTGCGGGCCGTCCTCCAGGAATTGTGTGAGCCTGACTTCAAGAACCGACCGGTCCTTCAGTTCGCACTCCCACACCGTCAACACGTCCCAGCCGCCGGCGGCCAGTTGTTCCCGTTGCAGGGCGTCGCGCTCGCGGGTCCGGGTCCGCTTGGTTTCCCAGAACTCCGCGTTGGCCGCTGGCGCATGCTGACCCACGCGGCACGTATGGAAATGCCAAAAACAGCCGTTGACGAAGATGACTTTGTGCCGGCCCGCGAACACCAGGTCCGGTCGGCCAGGCAGCTTCGCCGCTCCGGACTGTCCATGCAGCCGGTACCGGTAACCCTTCGCGTGCAGCAGTCTGCGGACCAGCAACTCAGGCTTGGTGTTCTTGCCGCGGATCTTGGACATGTTGCGGCTGCGCTGTTCAGGCGTCAGGAGGTCCCGGCTCTCGCCCATGCCTCCAGCCTACCCAGGTGGAGTTTTTGTACACCTCCTGCCCTCAAGAGCGGGTTTTAGGGGCATTAGGTGTACAAAAACTCCAGGGTAACTGTCCGGGGTGCCTGGAACGACAACAGTCGCAGCCATTCCGGGTTTGAGTCGTGCAGTCGGACACCTTTGAGGGCTGCCGCGGTTTCATGAACGACGACGGCGGCCTCCAGTTCCGCGAGTTTGGCACCAAGGCACCGGTGGATCCCCGAGCCGAAAGCAAGGCCATATGGCGTGGGGCCGGGCCGTACGGGTTCCTCCGCCCACGGAAATCCGTGATTGCCCGTCAACTCCAACAGGATTTCCTCACCCGCGGGGATGTGCCGGCCATCCAGCTCCGTGTCCCTGCTGGCTACCCGTCGCCAGGTGAGGACGGAGGACTCGGTGGCAAGGATGTGCCGGACCAGGTCGCGGGCCTTGGATGCTGTAGCTGCCTCGCACCATGAGATGCCACGGGATCCCTCAGCCAGCCGGAACAAGGTGGTGCTGATCAGCTGCGTGGTGGTCTCCTGCCCGGCGATCAGCAGGAAGTACCCCAGGGAGCAGACCTCAGGGATGCTGAGGCCGTGGCGGGCCAGTGCGCTGAAGAGGTTGGGGCTCGGTGAGGCCACGGATTCCAGGACCAGCTCCCTGAGCCAGCGGTAGAAGTCGGCTGCGCTGTGGGCCAGCTCAAGTTGCCGGTCCGCATCCGGCCAACCCCAGAACAGTTCCAAGGAATCCAGGCTCCACGCTTTCAGCGCAGGCACATCGCGAACGGGTAGGCCCAGCATCTCCAGCATCACAATGGCCGGCGGGTCGGCGGCCACTGCCTGCACCACATCAACCGTCCCTCCGGTGGCCAGCAGGTGAGCTGCACGGGCTGCTGATACGCGGGCCAGGCCACGGATGCGCGGTTCCATCGCAGACACCTTCGCCGGCGTGAAGAAGCCCGCCACCACCTTGCGGATGCCCGCGTGGGTCCCGGTATCGTTGCTGGCCAGAACCGGGGGGAGTGCAAACCGGGCCTTCTGCAGCACGCGGAGTGCCGGCCCGCTCAGCGGCGTTACGGCCAGCAACGCGTTGGCCGGGCTGAAATCGTCGGGCCTGTGCAGGACTTCCCTCACGGTATCCGGGGTGCGGAGCACCATATAGGGACAGGTTCCGGCGTCCGGAAGTCCGGTCTCAGCTGTCAACGCTGCGCTCATACCGGCAACCCCTCAAGCCATCCGGATGCTTCTGCCCGGAAGTCGGCAGGATCCAGTCCTGACGCGCCGGCACCCACCGCACCCAGGAAACGAACGGGCCACGAGGTGATGGTTGCCCTGTTGGTCAGCTCCACCGCCCCCGGCGTCGGTGCCCATGCTCCGAGGACCACCCCCACCACCGGCAGGCTCCTGCGGTCCAACGCCTCCAAGGTCAGCGCCGTGTGGTTCAGCGTGCCCAACGCAGGCCGCGCCACCACCACGAAGCCAGCCACATCACCAAGGTGCGTGCCGAGATCAGCCAGTGTCCCGCCGTCGTGGTCCAACTCCACCAGCAAGCCGCCCGCCCCTTCCACCAGCACGTAGTCGTGACTGGCTGACAGCTCGCGGATCCGCCCGGCATGAATCCGCAGCGGCGGCAACCTGACCTCGTCCAGCGCAGCGGCCGGCACGGGGGCCATAGGCTCTTGAAGAACGACGCCGGCCTCCGCAGTCCGGGGACCAGCCAACCGGGCCACTTCGGAGCAGTCGGAATCGCCCTGCACGCTTCCGCTCTGGCACGGCTTGTAAACGGCTACAGTCCGTCCGCGTAGCTGCAGCGCGGCGGTGAGGGCCGCCGTCGTGATGGTCTTGCCCACACCGGTATCGGTGCCGGTGACCAGGATGATGGGAGGCAGTTTCATGATGTTCTCTCCAGGATGCTGCGCAACACTGCGCAGGCGTGGTCGATCTCAACAGGTGTGAGTGTGGCCCGAGCTGTGAGGCGAAGCCGCGACACCCCATCGGGAACGGACGGTGGTCGGAAGCAGCCCACCAGGACGCCTTCCGAGCTCGCTTCCTCGCTGGCAGCGAGCGCTGCCGCCGAGGAGGGCATGGGGATGGATTGGACGGCTCCAACAGAAGGCTCGACGACGGTGCCGAGCCTCTCCATCACGGGCTGAAGTTGGGCCGCCAGCGCAGTTGCGTTGCGGTGGACGGCTGCTGACCGCCATGGTTCTGCCCGCACGATGCCGATGGCGGCGAGCGCAGCGGCAGCCGCCGGGGGAGCCAGTGCGGTATCGAAGATGAAGCTGCGGGCCCGGTTCACCAGATGCTCCCTCAGCAAGGACGAGCCGAGGACGGCACCGCCTTGGCTGCCCAGTGCTTTGGACAGGGTGGCGGTGACGACGACGTTGGGGTGTCCGGCGAGCCTGGTTCCGGCCACTGCGCCGTGTCCCTGCGTGCTCCCGCTTCCCGCGACGCCCAGGCTGTGGGCTTCGTCAATCAGCAGCATGGCGTCGTGTGCTTCGGCCAGTTGCAACAGTTCGGCAAGCGGCGCCGCATCGCCGCCCACGCTGTAGATGGATTCCACGGCGATGAGGGCCCTCGGTTGGGTGCGGTTCGTTAGCTGGGCAGCCGCATCCTGGACGCTGTTGTGCGTGAACTCCTTGACCTCGGAACGGCTCAACCGGAACCCGTCCATCAACGAGGCATGGCATTGCTCATCGGCCACGATCAACGTCCCCGGACCGCCAAGAGCCGTGGTGACGCCAAGGTTCGCCAAGTAGCCGGAGGAGAAGACGAGTGCCGTGTCCATACCGGTGAGCTGCGCGAGTTCGTGCTCCACCTCCAGATGCAGCTCCGTGGTTCCCGCCACCAACCGGGACGAAGTGGCACCGGTACCCCAGCGACGGATCGCGTCCATGGCTGCTTCGGCGAGCCGGGGATCGGTGGCCAAGCCGAGGTAATCGTTGCTGGCAAGGTCAACCACCCCGTCCCTTGACCCGCGCACCCTTGGCGTCCGCACCCTTGGCGTCCGCACCAGCCCCCGGCGCTCGCGGACCCGGGCCTGGTCCTCCAACCACTGCGTCATTGCCGGGCTCATGCGAGCACCGCCTGAGTGGTCGCTTCTTTGATGGCCGCCACCATGCCGGAGGTCATCACGCCTACGTCCTCGGCGGAACTGATGTAGGGCGGCATCGCGTAGACCAGGTTCCGGAACGGGCGAACCCACACGCCATGCTCGACCGCGGCGCGCGTCACTGCGGTGACGTCCACCGCGTCCCTCAACTCGATGACGCCCACGGCGCCGAAGGTGCGGACGTCCGCAACGGCGTCGAGCATTGACGCCGGTGCCAGTCCCTCAGCAAGCCCGGTTCCAATGCGTTCCACATCCTCGCGCCAGGCCCCGGTGGCCAGGATCCCCAGGCTGGCGATGGCCGCGGCGCACGCCAGGGGATTGGCCATGAAGGTGGGACCGTGCAGGAGTGCCCCGGCGCGTCCGGAAGATACCGCCTTGGCAACGTCGCCGGTACACAGCGTCGCAGCCAAGGTGAGGTAGCCGCCGGTGAGCGCTTTGCCGACGCACATGATGTCCGGGACAACCCCGGCGTGGTCCGCGGCGAAGAGTTCACCGGTTCGCCCGAAACCCGTGGCGATCTCGTCCAGGATCAGCAGCAATCCGTAATGATCCGCGATGGTGCGCAGGATCCGAACGCACTCGGCCGGATAGGTGAACATGCCGCCGGCGCCTTGGAGCAGGGGTTCGACGATGATCGCGGCCAGTTCGTCCGAGTGCTGCGACGCCAGGCGCTCCACGTCAGCCTGCCAGTCTGCGATACCCGCCGGCGTGGCCGTTGCGGCCGCTGGCGGACGGGGAGCGAAGACGTTGGCGGCCAGCAACCCCGGGAACGAGGAATGCATGCCGTCCACGGGATCGCACACACCCATGGCAGCGAACGTGTCCCCGTGATAGCCGCCGCGGATGGTCAGGAAACGCTGGCGCTTGGGGCGGCCGGTCGCGGTCTGGAACTGCACGGCCAGTTTCAAGGCGACCTCCACGGAAATGGATCCGGAGTCGGCCAGGAACACCCGTTCCAAGCGCCGCCCCGGTTCGCCCGGCACCATGGACAGCAGGCTTTCCGCGAGCTCCACGGCAGGTTGGTGCGTGAGTCCGCCGAACATCACGTGGCTGAAACTGGTGAGCTGGCGCTGGACGGCGGCATCCATGATGGGATTGCGATAGCCGTGGATCACCGACCACCACGATGACATCGCATCAAGCACCTCATGCGTTCGGCCCTGTTCGTCGCGCAGCCGCAGCGCCACGCCGTCGGCCGCTTCCACCTCCCACAGCGGCAGCGTCGGGGAGGCAGGAGCATACGGGTGCCACAAGCTTGCACGGTCGCGCTCGATCAGCGAGCTCATGACGCCAGCCTTCCGTGCCTGGAACACTCCGCGGTCCACCCCAACGGCGTCACCTGGACCTTCATGCGGCGTCGGCATTGCGGACAAAAGCGCGGTGGCTCCATCGCCAGGCGCTGTTGGCAGCTACGGTGGGCGTCCGACGTCGGGCTGTCACCACTGCCCTCGCCCCCACCGCCGCAGTGGCCGCAGTACTGCTGGCCTATTGCGGTGGTCACAGCGACTTCTGGAATTCCTTGATGGGCATGTTCAGCTCCACCAGCAGGTTCAGGTCGGCATTGGCGGGGCGGCCCAGGGTGGTCAGGTAGTTGCCCACGATGACCGCGTTGATTCCGCCGAGCAGGCCCTCGCGGGTGCCGAGGTCGCCCAGGGTCAGTTCGCGGCCGCCTGCATAGCGGAGCACGGTGCGGGGCATAGCGAGCCGGAACGCTGCGATGGCGCGGAGGGCGTCCTTGCCGTCCATGATTCCTTGGTTTTCCAAGGGCGTTCCGGGGCGGGGGTTCAGGAAGTTGAGCGGGACTTCGTGCGGTTCAAGGGCGGCGAGTTGGGCTGCGAGTTCAGCCCGCTGGGCCACCGACTCGCCCATGCCGATCAGCGCGCCGCAGCATAATTCCATGCCGGCGGCCTTGACCATGGCGCAGGTTTCCAGCCGTTCCTCGTAGCTGTGGGTGGTGACGACCTCGGGGAAGTAGCTGCGCGCGGTTTCCAGGTTGTGGTTGTAGCGGTGGACGCCCCACTCGGCCAGTTGGTCCACTTGCCGCTGCGTGAGCATGCCCAGCGAGCAGGCGATGTTGATGTCCACGGCTTCATTGATGCGGTCGATCGCGAATTTGATCTGGTTCATGAGCTTGATGTCAGGCCCGCGGACGGCTGCGACGATGCAGAATTCCGTGGCCCCCGTGGCGGCGGTTTCCTTGGCCGCTTTGACCAGCTCCGGGATGTCCAGCCAGACGCCGCGGACGGGGGAGTCGAACAGGCCGGACTGGCTGCAGAAATGACAGTCCTCGGGGCAGCCGCCGGTCTTGATGGAGATGATGCCCTCCACTTCCACGTCCTCGCCGCAGTGCTTGAGGCGGACCTCGTGGGCCAGTTGCAGGGCTGCGGGGATGGCTTCGTCCGGTAGCTCCAGGATCTCGATGAGCTGGGCTTCGCTCAGTCCCTCGCCGCGTTCGAGGACCTGCTCGCGGGCAGTGTCCAGGATGGGGTGGGTTGCCCGGGTTTCATGGGCTGCTTCGGTTTCATGGGGTGCGTGGGTGGTCATGTCCTTGACGGTATCCGCGCTGGTGAAGGGCGATTTTGTGGGGTGCGTACAAACGGAGGTGGTTGATTTTGGAGTTGCCCGCGCGGGGCGGCTGATGCAGAAGTTACAGCTGCGAAACATGGATGTGACTGAATTGACGCGCTGCGTGACTAGCGTCGGGGGCGAGGCAAAGTCCACGACGAAAGCGACCACGAATGATCGACGACAAGACGAGTACCGCCACCCTGGAGCCGACGACGGCGGCAGGCACCGCCGTCGGGATCGGCGCCGCTGGTGCGCCGGCGGCGGGCAACGGAACTGCGACGGCAGGCAACGCCGACGCCATGAGCGCGGCGAAGGAGAGCCTGGAGGATTACACGCTCCGGTTCGCACCGCGGTCCTACCGGAAGTGGAGTGCGGGTGTGGTGGCCACCAGCGCGCTGGGCGGCATCGCGTACCTGGCCGACTTCTCCATCGGCGCGAACATCGGCATCGCCTACGGAACCGTGAACGCCATCTTCGGCATCATCGTGGCCGCGGTGATCATCTTCGCCACGGGGTTCCCGTTGGCCTACTACGCAGCCCGGTACAACATCGATTTGGACTTGATCACCCGCGGCTCGGGCTTTGGCTACTACGGCTCGGTGGTCACCAACATCATCTTTGCCACGTTTACCTTCATCTTCTTCGCTCTTGAAGGCTCCATCATGGCCCAAGGGCTGCAGTTGGGTCTCGGCATCCCACAATGGATCGGCTACGCCGTGTCCACCATCATCATCATTCCGTTGGTGATCTACGGGATGAAGACGCTGGCCACGTTGCAGGTGTGGACCACACCACTGTGGCTGTTGCTTATGGTGGTTCCCGTGGGCTATCTGCTCCTGTCCCACCCGGAGAGCATCGACGCCTTCTTCGCTTTCACGGGCGCTTCCGGCGATGGTGGTCCCAACCTGGCTTCGGTGATGCTGGCCGCCGGTGTCTGCCTGTCCCTGATGGCGCAGATCGCTGAGCAGATCGACTACCTTCGCTTCATGCCGCCCAAAACCGCAGAAAACAAGGGTGCCTGGTGGCGGGCCGTGATCCTGGCCGGACCGGGTTGGGTGATCTTCGGTGCCATCAAGCAGATCATCGGCCTGTTCATTGCCATCTACCTCATCGCCAAGCTCGACCCCGCAGCAGCATCTTCAGCCAACGAGCCGGTCCACCAGTTCCTGGGCGTCTACGAAGAAATGATGCCGGCATGGCTCGCCATGACCCTGGCCGTGGTGCTGGTGGTCATTTCCCAGATCAAAATCAACGTCACCAACGCCTACTCCGGTTCGCTCGCGTGGACCAACTCGTTCACCCGCATCACCAAGAGCTACCCGGGACGCATGGTGTTCGTGGTGGTCAACCTGGTCATCGCGTTGATCCTGATGGAGTCGAACATGTTCGAGTTCCTCAACACCATCCTGGGCTTCTACGCCAACTGCGCCATGGCCTGGGTGGTCACTGTGGCCTCCGACATCGCCATCAACAAGTACCTGCTGAAGATCTCGCCCAAGGTTCCGGAGTTCCGCCGCGGCATGCTCTACGCTGTGAACCCCGTGGGCTTCGTGTCCATGCTGGTCTCCGCCGGCGTATCCATCGCGGTGTTCTTCGGGGCGTTCGGCGCAACTGTCCAGCCGTTCTCGCCCATCTTCGCCGTGGGCCTGGCGCTGGTGTTGCCGCCAGTCCTGGCCCTGGCCACCAAGGGCCGGTACTATCTGCGGCGCACCGACGACGGCATCGACCTCCCCATGTTCGACGCCGATGGCAACCCCAGCGATGCCAAGCTGCTTTGCCACGTCACCGGCCTGGAGTTCGAGCGTCCGGACATGCTCCGGTCCGGTCAGGACGGGCCCGACGGCGAACCCCAGTACATCTCGTCCCTCGCCCTGTCCACGGATAAGTCGGGCGAGTTGGTGCTCCCGGCCCAAAAGTAACCCCTCCCAACCCAACTGAGTAGCAGTTAAGCGCGTTTTGAGCCGTCTAAACGCGCTTAACTGCGACTTACTTGGGTACACGCAAAACGCCCCGGCTTCCCATGGAGGAGCCGGGGCGTTCTGCTGTGTGTTCAGTTCTGTGGTGCTATGCGGCTTACTTGTCGAAGGCGTCCTTCGCGGCGTCCTTGACGTTCTCGCCTGCCTGCTTGGTCTTGGCTGCCGCCTGATCCGCGACACCCTCGGCCTGCAGTTTCTCGTTATTGGTGGCGTCACCCAAGGCTTCCTTCGCCTTGCCAGTGACTTCCTGTGCCTTGTTGCTGATCTTGTCTCCGAGTCCCATAGGCCCTCCTTCGATGTAATCCAACGCTGACAATCGCTAGGCTATCGAGCAATTCTGAGTACTTCCTGAACGGCCCCCTCAGATAGTCAGGATGCTTACACTGAGAGCATGGCTGAGGAGATCCGCAACGAACAAACGGAGAAAACAGACCTTGACGAGGACATTGCCATGGCCCTGGTCAACAACGTGGTCTCCACGTCCTACGATCCTTGCTTTCGCCCGCGAAGGTGCCGATGTCGCGTTCACCTACCTCAGTACCGAGCAGTTCGACAGGACCTTAAAACCAACGTCTACGCCCTGTTCTGGCTCACCAAGGCAGCCCTCCCGCATCTGCAGCCCGGTGCCGCCATTATCAACACCTCGTCCATCCAGGGGTACCACCCCAGCCCATCCCTAATGGACTATGCGGCCACCAAAGCAGCCATCAACAGCATGACTTTCTCCTTGGCGGAATCGCTGGGGCCCAAGGGCATCAGGGCCTGACCCTCCGGGTTTCACCCGGCGCTCAGGGCTTGAGGACCACCTTGATGCACCCGTCCTGCTTCTTCTGGAACTTCTCGTAGAGGGCCGGAGCCTCGTCGAGCGAGCCGGTGTGGGTGACCAAATGCATGACTCCCAGCGGATCGGCGTCGTCCTCTACCAAGGGGAGCAGGGTGTCAGTCCAGCTGCGCACATTGCATTGGCCCATGCGGAGTTGGATTTGCTTGTCGAACATGGTCATCAAGGGCATGGGGTCGGCCTGGCCACCGTAGACGCCGCTCAGTGAAATCGTGCCACCGCGGCGCACCATATCCACGGCTGTATGGAGCGCAGCAAGCCGATCGACGCTCATGGTTTCCATGGCAACCTGCGCCGGCTTGTCCGGAAGCAGGGAGACCGCCCGGTGAAGGAACGATGCCACGGGGGAACCGTGCGCTTCCATGCCCACCGCGTCCACCACTCCGTCCGGACCACGGCCCAGGGTCTCCTCCCGGACCTTCCCGGCGACGTCCGAGCTGTAGTCCATGGTTTCCACGCCGTGCTGTTCGGCCATGGCGCGACGCTCGGGAACAGGGTCGACCCCGATCACCCGGAAGCCCTTGTGGATGCCGATCCTTGCAGCAAACTGGCCAACGGGGCCAAGCCCGAGGACGGCAAGGGTGCCGCCCTCGGGGACGTTGGCATACTCCACCCCCTGCCAGGCTGTGGGCAGGATGTCGGAGAGGAAAAGGTAGCGTTCGTCGGGGGCATCCGAATCAACCTTGACCGGTCCGTAGTCTGCGAACGGAACGCGCAAATACTGCGCCTGCCCGCCGGGCACGGACCCATACAGTTCGGAATAGCCAAAGAGTGCTGCCCCTGATCCCTTGGCTGTGACCTGGGTGGTCTCACATTGCGATTGAAGGCCCTGGTTGCACATGTAGCAATGCCCGCAGGAGATATTGAACGGCACCACCACACGGTCGCCCTTCTTGAGCCGGTGAACCCCGGACCCGACTTCTTCGACAATTCCCATCGGCTCATGGCCAATCACATCGCCTTTGTGCATGTACGGTCCAAGGACTTCATAGAGGTGAAGGTCCGAGCCGCAAATGGCTGTGGACGTGATGCGGACAATTGCATCCGTGGGTTCCTGGATGGACGGATCGGGGACGTCCTGGACACTCAATGAGCGCCGGCCTTGCCATGTCACTGCTTTCACGATTGGATCTCCCTGCGTTTGGGCTGGGTGGGTCCCGCCCTGCTGGAGACCCTTCCAGCGAAGCAGAGAAGGAACGGGTGCACAAGGTTCAGCCAGCAAATCCATAAGGAATCTGACCATTGGTGTTAACATGGTGGCCAAGGGAGAGAGTTTCGGGCAGAGATGACCGAGGAGTGTCCGCAGTGCCGACCATGAAAAAGCCTCTGGTTCCAAGCGACGCAAACCGCTCTCGCGCCCACCATCCTTCGTTCCACGACGCCGCAGCAGTCCTCAACCGGAACGGCCGCTGCGGCTTCCGGATGGAGCTGCCGGCCTGAGAGCCAATCGTTTCGAGGTCCGCCAATCTGGGTACACCTCGACTAGAAAGCACAGCGTGGGCCACGAGCGGCGCCCCTGAAGCCCGCTCATCAGGGAGGTAATCCAAATGGATACAGGACAACTGGTACTGATTATCGTGCTGGCCGTTGTAGTGATCGCCGTTGTCATCGTGGCGGTAGTCATCGGCCGCCGGAAAAAGGCAGAAGTCAACCGCCACCGGGCCGAGGAACTGCGGGAGAAAGCAGCCGAAGAGGCCATCGGCGCGCATCAAGCAAAGGCCGAGTCCGCGCAAGCCGAGGCCGCCGCGCTCCAGGCGGAAGTCGAGGCAAACCGGCTCCGTAAAGATGCGGAACAGCATGCCGCGAAGGCCAACGAAGCCAAAGAGCGGATCGACGAAAACCTGCGCCGTGCCGACAAGCTGGACCCCAACGTCCGGGATGAGCGGGACCGCACGAACGACCACAACCGCACGGCCGACGACAACAACCCTGCCACGCGGGATCGCGCCGATGAACGCTCCACCGTCGCGGACCGCGCGACTGACCGGGACCGTTCCGCGCACGACGACGGTGAGCGCCTGACGCGCGACCGTAGCGGACGTGACGGCTCACCTCGTGAGGGCTCACCTCGTGATGGTGACAGGAATTCATAGTTTCAACGGAGAAACGGAGGCAGGAAGTGAGCATCGTTGAGAGACGAACAGGTCAGGCGGTGCGCTCGGCTGAGTCGAAAGCGAGCCGACACGCAGTAGACGTCGTTCTTGGGCATTTGGGCGAGATTGGGCCGGCCGTGGCGGCCCTTCGCCGGGAGTCCTCCAGGCTTGCCGAATGGGGCGAGGAATTGGCACGCGTCCGGCGTCGCGGGGGTAGTGTGTTCGCAGCCGGCAGCGATGGATCAGCGCATGAGGCACAGAGATTCGCCTCCGAGCTGGCCGCCCACGACCCCGGGGACGGCGCCACTTTCAAGGCCATCTCGATCTCAAAGAACGCAGGCGCGGAGGGTGCCGGCAGCATCAGCGCCCAAATCTCGCAGCAGGTACGCAGCGGCGACATCGTGGTCCTGCTCGCAGCGAAAGGCATCACCGACGATCTCCGTGATGCAGCCGCCGCAGCAAAATCCAAGGGCGCGCGGGTGTGGGCACTGACGGGAAGGGACTCCAGAGACCTCGCCCAGTCGGTCAACGAAGCCATTTGCGTCAACACGGACCCAGCCCACGCTGAAGAAGCACATCTTGTGGCCGTGTTGGCTCTCTGCGAGTGTTTCGATGACGCGCTGAGGCAGGTCGAGAAGGGGTAGCGCACCACCTTCCAATCGCGCGACGTGTGATCTGCGCCTCCTTCGGAATAGTTGCAGACGCCATGCAGTTGCTCAGAATGAACCTGATTCATTCTGAAAGGAACTGCGCATGCTGTTTTCCCCACTGGCCCTCGGCGAGCTTGAACTTTCCAACCGACTGGTGATGGCGCCCCTGACGCGCCTCCGTGCGGGCCAGAATGGCGTGCCGGGTCCGTTGATCGCCGAGCACTACCGCCAGCGGGCTTCCCTGGGCCTGATCGTCAGCGAAGGAACTTATCCGGTTCCGGCCGGGCAGTCCTACCCGGGACAGCCAGGGCTCGTCACGGAGGAGCAGATCGGCGGCTGGAAGACAGTCACCGACACCGTTCACGCTGAAGGTGGCCGGATTTTCGCGCAGGTCATGCATGGAGGCCGCGTTTCCCACGCCGACATCACTGGTGGCCACGAGATCGTGGGCCCCAGCGCTGTTGCCATCGAAGGTGATGTCCGCACCCCCAACGGCAAGCAGCCGTACCCGGTGCCGCGTGAGCTCCGCACCGACGAACTTCCGGGTGTCATTCAGGAGATCGTCACCGCCTCGAAGAACGCCATCGAGGCAGGCTTCGACGGCGTTGAACTCCACTCCGCCAACGGTTACCTGCTGCACGAATTCCTGGCCCCCAACTCCAACGTCCGCACCGACAGCTACGGCGGCTCCCCGGAGAACCGGGCGCGTTTCGTGATCGAGACTGTCAACGCCGTGGTGGAGGCTCTGGGTGCCAACCGTGTGGGCATCCGCATTTCCCCCGAGCACAACGTGCAGGGCATCGCAGAAACCGATGCGGCAGACGTACGGGCAACCTACGAGGTCTTGGTGGACACCATCGCCCCCCTCAACCTGGCCTACCTGAGCATCCTGCACCACGACCCCAAGAGTGCTTTGGTCCAGGACCTCCGGGAGCGCTTCAACGGAACGTTCCTGGTGAACACCGGCTTCAGCGAAATCACTACCCGCGACGAAGCCTTCGCGATCATCGAAGGTGGCCTCGCCGACGCCGTGGTTGTCGGACGCCCCGCTATTGCCAACCCGGACCTCGCCCGTCGCTGGCGCGAAAGCCTGCCGCTCAACGAGCCGGATGCTTCCACTTTCTACGCCGAAGGCGCCGAGGGCTACACGGACTACCCGTTCTACGCCAATTAAGATTCCCGCGCGCTGACCGCGTAAAGCACCTCAGCAAGACCACGACGTCGGCACCCACGCCCGGGTGCCGACGTCGTGGTTTAACGTGTGGTCGCCCAAGCGGCTGGGGCAGTGGGGGAGGTATGTGACAGCTGCGCTTACACGGCCAGCCGCGAGCTTTCCTATAGGATTTGTGGCATGCCTGATCCTTCCCCGGCCGTTGCCCGCGCTGGCTTCCCCGTCAGCCGCCAAGTGTTGGCCGACCACGTCTACGAAGCCCTCCTTGAGTGGCTCATGGACGGCCGTTTGGAACCGGGGGCGGCAGTGAGCATCGACGGGATGGCTCGTGAACTGGACGTCTCGCCGACTCCCGTGCGGGAGGCCCTTGCCCGGTTGGAGCACACCGGAATGGTCCGGCGGGTGGCGCTGAAAGGCTACAGGGTAGCCCCCGTATTCACCCGCGAAGACTTCGCGGAACTGATGGAAGCCAGACTCTCCATTGAACCCGTCAATGCAAAACTGGCGTGTTCCCGCATGACGGCGGAGGGGTTGGATGCCCTGAGGCAGGCCGTGGAGGATCTGAAGACGGCGCCCCGGGGCGGGACTTTTGCCGAGTACCGCAGCTACCTGGAAGCCGACGAACGTTTCCACCAACTCATCGCTGCGCAGGCGAACAACCAGTTCCTGCTCGCGGCGTACAACACCCTGGGCGGCCAGATCCAGCGGTTCCGGCTGTTCGGGGGAGTGGGCATCACCGACGCCGAGCAGGCCATCGCAGAGCACCAGGCCGTGCTGGACGCCATGACCAGCGGTGATCCGGAGAAAGCCGCGGACATGATGATCGACCACGTCGAAAAGGTCCGGGGCCGGGCCATGGCTGACGCACCGGAAGACTAGGCCCAACGTTCCGTCCCGGCTCGCACCCGTTTCCGCCGTGCGCGCCCGTTCGTGGTTGATGGCCCACCCTTTTGCGCCGAATGCACCAGTGGTTACGGGTGCATTCGGCGGTAGGGGTAGCGACAGTTCGGAGGGCGCCCGCCCACCCCACTGGACGTTCACCGTTCCCAGGAGCTGAGCACACCCAAGTGACTCTCTTCACAGCTAAATGTATGACATATAGGATCTAGGAAGTTTCCCAAAAAGGGTTGACAGCATTGCTTGATTCGTAAATCCTATAGGAAACAGGATTCCACGAAGGAGTGATCATCATGGCGTACACCGCCGAGAATTGGCCCATCACCGCGGCCCTCCTGCAGTTCCCCGGCATTGACGCCAAGGGGCAGCAGGTCAACGATGCCGACGCTTCCGTGTGGGCTTCGGTCCTCCAGGAAGTGAAGGACGCAGGTTTTGCGAACGCTGACCTGACCGACAGCTGGGTTCGCCCGGGCGACCTCAGCAAGGACCGCCTCACCGAATTCAAGCAGACCGCTGACGAGGTGGGCATTGGGGTTCCCGTCATCTCCGCTATCCGCCGCAGCGTCATCCACGCAACGGACTGGGCAGACAACCTCGCCTACAGCCACCGCACCATCGATGCCGCTGCCGAGCTTGGCTGTGAAGTGGTGTCCTTTGGGCTTCACCAGGCCATCACGCCGGAGCAGCAGGAACAGCTGTGGTTCTGGACCGTGGAGGGTTACAAAGATCCCGTGGGTGACAAGGAAGTGTGGGGCAACGCCGTCTCCCGTCTTCGCGAGCTCGGCAAGCACGCGGCAGAGGCCGGCGTGCTGATCTCGCTGGAAATGTACGAGGACACCTACCTCGGAACTGCTGACTCCTCCGTTCAGCTGGTCCAGGACATCGGCTTGGACAACGTCGGCCTAAACCCGGACCTCGGCAACCTGATCCGCCTGCACCGGCCCATCGAGGACTGGCGCGAGATGGTGGCCAAGACCCTGCCGTACTCCAATTACTGGCACATGAAGAACTACATCCGGGACGAGGATGTAGCCCGCGACAGCTACATCACCATGCCMGCCCCGATGGAGAGCGGCCTCATCAACTACCGCGAGGCCTTCAAGTTCGCGCTGTCCGTCGGATTCCAGGGCATCCTCTGCACTGAGCACTACGGCGGCGATGGTCTCAGCGTCACTGCCAGCAACCAGGAATACCTCCGCCGCCACGTCCTGCCGAAGACCGCAGGCTATGAACTCGGCAAGAGCCAGGTGGCCCAAGGTCGCCAGGTACCGGCTACGCAGCTCGCAGGAGTCTAGGAAGATGACCCGGATTTTTGATAACCCGGCAGACTTTGCTGATGACGCGTTGGACGGATTTGTAGCTGCCAACCGCGGGTACGTTGCCCGCGTTGACGGTGGCGTGGTCCGCTCCACCGAAGTCCCGGCCGGTCAGGTCGCTATGGTGGTCGGCGGCGGCTCGGGACACTACCCGGCGTTCGCTGGACTCGTCGGGCCCGGGCTTGCCACTGGTTCGGCGTGCGGCAACATGTTCGCTTCTCCGGCGGCCGGCCAGGTGTACCGCGTTGCAAAGGCTGCCAACGCCGGCGGTGGAGTCCTGCTCAGCTACGGCAACTACGCCGGCGATGTCCTGCACTTCGGCCAGGCGCAGCTCCGCCTCAACGCAGAGGGCATCGAAACGCGGACGGTCACCGTCACTGACGACATCGCCAGTGCGCCGATCGAGCAACTAGAGAAGCGTCGGGGCATTGCCGGCGACCTCACCGTCTTCAAGATCGCCGGCGCTGCCGCCGAAGCGGGACTGGACCTTGACGGCGTCGAGCGCTTGGCCATCAAGACCAACTATCGGACCCGTTCCCTGGGCGTGGCTTTTGACGGTTGCACGCTTCCCGGCGCCAAGGATCCGCTGTTCCACGTGCCTGCCGGGCAGATGTCGCTGGGTCTCGGTATCCATGGCGAGCCCGGCATTTCCGAGCACACCATGCCCACAGCATCCGAGCTGGCCGAACTTCTCGTTTCGAAGCTTCTCAACGACAAGCCCGAGGACGCCGGGGACCGTGTGGTGGTAATCGTCAACGGCCTCGGAACGGTGAAGTACGACGAACTCTTCCTGCTGTTCGGCAAGGTGGAAAAGCTGCTCGCGGCCGCGGGACTCACCGTTGTTGAACCCGAGTGCGGCGAGCTGGTGACCAGCCTGGACATGTCCGGACTGTCGCTGACGCTGCTGTGGCTCGACGAAGAACTTGAACAGTTCTGGGCCGCACCCGCGGACACTCCGGCGTTCCGCAAGGGCAGCATGTCGCCCCGCACACCCCGTGCTGCCATCACAGCCGACGACGCCGGAACCGCCGACGTCGAACAGCCCACCGCTGCTGCAGCTGACCTCGGGCAGCTGGCCGTCGCCGTGCTCGCCCAGGTGAGGGACGTCGTCGTCGAGCATGAAGATGAACTCGGCAAGCTGGACGCGATCGCCGGCGATGGCGACCACGGCATCGGTATGCGGCGCGGCGTGGACGCAGCGGCGGCGGCAGGCGAAGCCGCCGCGGGTTCCTCTGTTGCAAACATCCTGACCGCAGCCGGCGAGGCCTGGAGCGAACGTGCTGGCGGAACCTCGGGAGCCCTGTGGGGATCAGCGGTCATCGCCGCCGGGTTGTCGCTCGGGAACCGCGAAACGTACACATCCGAGGATGCGGGCGCCGCTGTGAGGGCTTTCGTCCGCGCCATCACCGAACTCGGCAAGGCCGAGCTTGGGGACAAGACCATGGTGGACGCGCTCCTGCCCTTCCGTGACGCCTTTCTGACAGAGCTCGACGGCGGGGCTCCCGTTGACCGGGCGCTGGCAGTTGCCGCTGCGGCTGCCGAGTCCGCTGCCGCCAAGACGGCGGATTTGCGCCCGCTCAAGGGCCGGGCACGCCCTCTCGCGGAAAAGAGCCTCGGCCATCCCGATCCGGGGGCGGTCTCCTTCGGGCTGATCACCTCGAGGATCTCGCAATTCATCGATTCACAACTGGCCACGGCTGCCCCCACGGGCCAGCGGTCGGCCGGGAACGGAGCCCAAGCATGAGCAACACCGAAGGCTGGCGCATCGTCGTTGGCAATGACGAAGCCGGAGTCGAATACAAGCAGGCACTCCTGGCTTTGCTGGAAGCGGATCACCGCGTGGCAACAGTGACGGACGTCGGCGTTGGTTTCAACGACTCCACCGCGTACCCGCACGTCGCCGTTGATGCCGCCCGCAAAGTGGCCGAGGGAGACGCCGACCGCGCACTGTTGATCTGCGGTACGGGCCTTGGTGTGGCCATCGCGGCCAACAAGGTCCCCGGAATCCGCGCGGTCACGGCCCACGACAGCTACTCAGTGGAGCGCTCGGTGCTGAGCAACAACGCACAGGTCCTCACGCTCGGCCAGCGGGTGATTGGCTTGGAACTGGCCAAAAAGCTCGTAGGGGAGTGGCTGGGCCACCGCTTCGACCACACCTCATCCTCCGCCGCCAAGGTGGACGCCATTTGCTCGTACGAGCCCGACTACACGAAGGCAGTCTGATCATGACCACACCGGAAGCAACCGAAGCGACAGCCAACAACGCAGCCCGGAAGATCGCCGTCGTCGGCTCCGGCTACATGGGTGGCGGCATTGCCCAGGTACTGGCGCTGGGCGGGGCGCGTGTTGCGCTGGCCGATGTCTCCGCCGAGATCGCGCAGAAGAACTACGACCGCCTGCTGGAGGAGTCGGAACAGTTCATCGCCGATGGCCTCTTCCCCGCAGGGTCCACGGAGATTCTCAAGCAAAACCTGTGGGCCGCCAAGGACATAGAAGAAGCCGTAGCGGACGCCGATTTCATTGAGGAGTGCGTTCCCGAGGTACTGGAGATCAAGCACCAAACCCTCGCCCGCATCAGTGCCGCTGCCCGCCCGGACGCCCTGATCGGTTCCAACACCTCCACGATTTCCATTGGCGCACTGGCAGAAGCGGTCACCAACCCGGAGCGGTTCCTGGGCGTGCACTTCTCCAACCCGTCCCCGTTCATTCCCGGCGTAGAGATCATCCCTCACGCCGGCACGGATGCCGCAACGGTTGCCGCGTCCCGCGAGCTGGTCCACGCTGCCGGTAAGCAGACCGCCGTCGTCAAGGACGTCACCGGCTTCGTGCTGAACCGTCTGCAGTACGCGCTGTTCCACGAAGCCGCACAGCTGGTGGAGCAGGGAATCGCAACAGCGGACGACGTCGACACACTGGTGCGTACGACGTTCGGCTTCCGCTTGCCCTTCTTCGGTCCGTTCGCCATTGCGGATATGGCCGGTTTGGACGTTTACAACTTCTGCTACAAGTCGCTGCAGACCGGCTTCCCGGAACGCTTCGCGACGCCGAAGATCCTCTCGGACCTGGTGGACGCAGGCAAGCTGGGCACCAAGACCGGTGCAGGCTTCCTCAACGTTCCCGCCGAGCGCACTCCGGAACTCATCGCCTATCGCAACAAGGCCTACGTGGCCATGCAGAAGCTCATTGAAGAGCTCGGCCCGGCCCCCATCAACTAAGACCTTTCAGGAGAAGACCACATGACTTTCCCCGCAGAACGCACAGCAATCGTCACCGGCGCCGTTTCCGAGCGCGGCATCGGCCGGGCCACCGTCAACTACCTGGCCGCGCAGGGCTGGAACATCGGCATTATTGATCTCGATGACGCAGCTTGCAAGATCGCAGCCAAAGAAATCGCCGCCGAGTACGGCGTTCAGGCCCACGGCGTCGGCGCCAACGTCGCCAGTGAAGCCGAGGTCCGCGCAGCCATTGACGAGCTGGAAAACGAACTGCCGCAGATCGTGGCGCTGGCCAACGTTGCCGGTGTGAGCTCGCCTGTTGGCTACTTGGAACTGGAACCCGCTGAGTGGGACCGGGTCCTGAACATCAACCTCAACGGCGTCCACTACGCCACCCGCCGCGTGGCCGAGTCCATGGTCAAGAACCGCATCGGCCGGATCGTGAACATCTCCTCGGTCTCCGCCCAGCGCGGTGGCGGCACCTTCTCGAAAACCCCGTACTCCGTGGCCAAGGCCGGCGTCATTGGCCTGACCCGTGCTACCGCCCGTGAACTCGGCGGGTACGACATCACCGTCAACGCCATTTCTCCCGGCCCCATCGACACCGACATCATGGGCGGCACGCTGAGCCAGGAACGCAAGGACGAGCTCACCAAGGACCTGGTAGTGAACCGTGTGGGCTCCACCCGGGACATCGCCGCCGCCATCGCCTTCCTCATCAGCGAAGACTCCGGATACATCTCCGGCCAAACGCTGAATGTGGATGGCGGACTGTACATGCACTAGGGGCCTCCATGAAGACCTGGACACGAGAACGCAAGATCTACCTGGCCGTGGGCGTCCTCGCCTGCGCCGTGGGCATGGTGCTCATTTTCTTCCCGCGCTGATCGCGGCTGACCGCGCCAGTGTGCGGCTGACCGCACTCGTCATTTTCCTGTCACTCAAAGAGGAGTTTCAATGTCTGTTGCCACCAATTCCACGAAGGAGTTGCTGGATACGCCGGTCCTCAAATCGGCCATTTCCAAGGCGTCCCGGCGGCTCATGCCAATGCTCGTCATCCTGTACGTGGTGGCCTTCCTGGATCGCACCAACGTTGGCTTCGCTGAAGCCGCGTTGGAAGTGGACCGGGGCATCACCGCCGGTGCGTATGCATTGGGTGCCGGTATTTTCTTCATCGGCTACGCCCTGTTCGAGATTCCCAGCAACCTGCTGCTCACCAAGTTTGGTGCCAAGGTGTGGCTGGCCCGCATCGCCATCACGTGGGGCATCGTCTCTGCGTGCTTCGCCTTCGTCCAGGGTGAAACGTCCTTCATCATTCTCAGGTTCCTGCTGGGCGTCACCGAAGCCGGCCTGTTCCCCGGCGTCATCATGTTCCTGGCGGCCTGGTTCCCCAACAAGGTTCGCGTGAAGATGTTCGCCATCTTCTACCTGGCCCAGCCGTTCTCCCAGATGATGGGTGCACCCCTGTCCGGCTGGCTCATCAACATCGGCGACCAGGTTCCGGGCGTTGCCGGCTGGCAGGTGATGTTCTTCGTTGAGGGCATGCTCGCCGTCCTGGCCGGTATTGCCGCCTACTTCTTCCTCATCAACAGTCCCCAGGACGCCAAGTTCCTGACCAAGGAAGAGAAACGGGCCCTGTCCGATGTCATGGCGCTCGAGGACACGGTGAAAGAGGAAACCGGCCCTCGTGGCGTTCTCGCTTCCATGCGCAACGGCCGTGTCTGGTACTTCACCGTCATCTACTTCTGCCTGCAAGTGGCCGTCTACGGCGTGACGTTCTACCTGCCACAACAGGTGGCGCAGCTGACCGGACAAAAGGTGGGCATCGCCGTCGGACTCCTCGCGGCCATCCCGTGGTTCTTCGGCATCTTCGCCTGCTACTTCATCGGCAAGGCAGCCAACACCGTGGCGCGTCGCCGTCGCTGGGGCACAGCATTGTTCATCTCCACGGGCCTTTGCATCTTTGGTTCCGCGTGGGCCGGTGCCAACCAGATGCCGGCCCTGGGCATCATCTTCATCACCCTTGCGGTGTGCAGCTTCCTGTCCACCGGCCCCATTTGCTGGTCATATCCGACGGCGTTCCTCACCGGAACTGCCGCGGCCGCCGGTATCGGCCTGATCAACTCCCTCGGAAACCTGGGTGGGTTCGTGGCGCCGATCCTGCGGACCACGGTCAACGAGGTCACGGCGTCGGACACCGGAACCATGGGTGTCTATGCCTTGGGTGTCCTGCCATTCCTGGCCGCGCTGCTGATGTTCGGCACCAAGCGTTTCAGCAACAAGGCCGACGAACTGCTGGAGAAATAGAGCGTGAACCTGCCTGCTTTCCCTTCTGCTGCGGACCCTGCCACGGACACCGCGCTGGACACTGTGTTCATCGGCGTCAGCACCAAGATGTACATGGGCTATGCGCAGAGCTTGGCGTGGCTGGCGCAATTGGTGGCAGAAGTAGACGCCCGTCCGGCCCTCGCGGCCGGGCGGGTGGTCCCGTTCGTGATCCCGTCGCATCCGGTGTTGCCCGCGGCAGCGGGTTTGCTTGAGGGCTCGCCACTGGTCTTAGGGGCCCAGAACTGCGGCTGGGCTGAGGGGCCATGGACGGGTGAGGTGTCACCGTCCATGCTCGCTGAGCTCGGAGTGGGCTTCGTGGAAATCGGTCACGCTGAGCGGCGACGCTACTTTGCCGAGGACGGGGCGATGATCGCGCTCAAGGTCAGTGCCGCCGTCGATGCCGGGCTGACTCCGCTGCTCTGTGTGGGAGAGTCCGAGATTCTGGAACCTGAAGCAGCGGCGGACACGGTGTTCGGGCAGATCAAAGCCGCAGTGTCCGGCGACTGGTCGCTGGCCTCGAAACTTGTGATCGCCTACGAGCCCGTCTGGGCGATCGGCGCTCCTGAACCTGCCTCAGCGGCATATGTTTCGCGGGTAGTCGGTACCTTGCGGGAGTCGCTGGCCCGGCACGGGTTGGCCAGGTTGCCCATCATTTATGGCGGGTCGGCGAAACCCGGCTTGTTGCCGCAGCTGGATGGGGTTTCCGGGCTGTTTCTTGGCCGCTTCGCGCACGACGCCAGCAACTTCGGCCGGGTCCTGGACGAAGCCTTAAGTTTTTGTACAGCAGATGCCCTTAAGACGCCTTCTAAAGGGCATGAGGTGTACGAAAACTCCGCTGGCAGAGAGCCACGAAGCCGCCGAGGTTTTCCAGGCCTTCCGGATGGGTCGGCAGGTAATTGGTCAGTTCAGGCGAACGCACGACGACGGCACGCCACTGACCGCGCGACACCGCCACGTTGATCCGGTTGCGGGACAGCAGGAATTCCATGCCGCGGGGTACTTCTCCGGCGGCCGATGCGGCCATGGAGACAATGACCACCGGGGCTTCCTGGCCTTGGAACTTGTCCACGGTACCTACCCGCACTTTCCCGAGGCCGGCAGATCGGAGTTCATGTTTGATGAGCTGGACCTGGGCGTTATAGGCCGCGACCACCAGGATGTCGGTTTCCTCAAGGGGACGGCGTTCGGGAGAGTCCGAAGGGTCCAGCCATTTCAAGCCCAGATGAGCCTGGACTTGCCGGACCACCTCAACAGCTTCTTCGGGCGAGGCAGTGGAGTTGGCGGTGTGCGTAACGTACACACAGGAAATTCCGGGGCCCGCCCCTTCGAGTTCACGCATGGTTGCAGCAGGAGCAGCCTCGAGCCGGTTGTCGTAGGACAGTTCTGACACTGCGCTGCACAGTGCCGGGTGCATGCGCCATGACAACGCCAGGAAGTAGCCAAGGTGGGACGGCAAGGTGTTGTAGCCATCCGACAGCCAACCCAAGGCTGATTCATCAACGGGTTCGGGGTGCTTGCCTTGGGTGACCTGGGGAAGTTGCTGTGGGTCACCGAGGAGCAGGAGCCGTTTGGCGGCCCGGCTGACAGCCATGGTGTTGGCGAGCGAGAACTGTCCCGCTTCGTCGATGACCAGGAGATCGAGCGACCCGGCGGGGACTTCCTTACCCACCATGGTCCACGCCGTGCCGCCGATCAGGGCGCCACCCGGCTTGGACAAGAGCTCTTCCACGTCGCCTTTGGCACAGTTGGTCCACGGCACGGGATCGTTGTGCTTGACGTCCTTGGCCACCAGGCGGGGATCGATACCTGCCTTCTCCACCGCCGCGCAGAGCATGTTCTCAACTACAGCGTGGGATTGCGCCACGACGCCGACCTTCCACCCGTCGGCCACCAGCCTGGCCAGCACGTGGGCACCCACATGGGTCTTGCCGCTGCCGGGAGGACCCTGAACGGCCAGATAGGAATGGTCCAGGTCCTTGACCGCCGCTGTGATGGCATCGATGTAGCCATCGGGGCCGGAGGAAACTGCTGGAAGGTTGGCCAGGGTACCCAGCCTCGGCGGCTGCCGGAGGACCAGGTCCAAGGCCGGATCCTTGGGCCAGGAGGGTAACGCCGCGCGGAGCTTGGTGGCCAACGCGGCCAACGCAGCCCTTTGCCCGGTCGTCTGAATCGGGCTGTCCGGGGTCAGTGCCATGGGGGTCTGGACGAACTCGGTTGAGTCTTTGCGAAGCTTCTCGACGATGGTGACGGACTCGAAGTCCCCCTCTTCGCCGACTCCGATGACCTCGGTCCCGCCCCACCCCGCACGGCCCAGCACAGTGGATTCCTTGGCAGCCAGGGCATCCGGCAACGGAGTCCCGTACATTCTGAAGTACTTCCTGCCCGGATCCAATCCCGCGCCATCACCGGAGCGGCCAAGCAGTTTCACGATCCGGGCAGGGTTGCTGCGAGGTGTTGGTTTCGCCCAGTCCTGCAGCAACTCCGCGTGGTCCACCACGAATTGGTCGCGGGACTCGTCCCAATGTGAAGTTGGCTTTTCCAAGCGGTCGAAGTGCTCCCACCAATGCTGTTTATCCTCACGGCGGTGGTACCCGACTCCGGCAGCGACGATGCTGATGGCCCGGGAATCCGGCGTTGTCTGTTCTTCCAAGGGCAGACCAGCCACGTAGTCGAACAGCGCTTTCTCTTCGGGCGGGGCCTCGTACTTCTCCGGCTCGGTGTCTGACTGTGGGTGCTCCTCCACAGGGCCGCCGGGGACGATGGAGCGCTCCGCGGCCCGGGCAAGCAGCCAGTTGCGCAGCTCCAGCGTCGACAAGCAGTCGTACTCGTTGTAGTCCCTGATCCCTTCGAGAATGGCCGTAGCCTGCGCGCGATCCCCGTTGTCGCGTGCCGTGCAGTAGTCCGCGTAGGCCACCACGGAAGCTCCGGCGTCGGTGACATCCCCGGAACGCAAATGCTGGCCCATGTACAGCGGTTCAAGTTTCTTGATGCTGTAGGAGTTCTCGGAGACACGGAGGCTGTGCCGGACGGTGTCAAAGAGGTCCACCAGGACACCTTGGCGCAGGAGGTCGTCGACGGCGGTTTCGCCCACCACATGCGTCAGGGACAGGTTCCGCAGCGCCGTCTTTTCGTAGGAAGCGTAGTGATAAATGTGCATCCCGGGATAGATGGCCCGGCGCTGGGCCACGTAGTCCAGGAAGTCCACAAATGCTTGCCCTTCCTCAGCGCGTGAATGCGCCCAGAAAGGCCGGAACACAGGTTCCGTCCCGGGCTCCACGGGGTTCTCGATGACGCCGAAGAGGTACTCCAGTCCCCACTTTCCCGTGGCGGGGTCCTGCCAAAGGGGATCGCCCTCGAAATCGAAGAAGATATCGCCCGGGTCCGGTACGGGAAGCCTGCCGAGGGTGTTGTCCGGCAGCACGTTGTAACTGATGGCTTTGGTTTCTCCGGACTTGTCCGAGTACGTGACGGTGCCGTCAGGGTTGCCGGTACCCGTCTGCAGTTGGGCCTGCTCGCGGAGCCTGAGCAGCGTGGAGTCGCCGACCGCTGGCAGGGCGGCGAGGTGGTCGATGGTGGTGACCCCGGACTCGATGAGTTTCTTGCGGCGGCTGATGCGCATGCCCGCGACCATGAGGAGATCGCGGTGCAGCTGGACCTGTTCGGCGCAATAGTCGCAGCGGCCGCAGGCTGAGTACCGGGAGTCACCCCATTCCACCGGACCGGGCTCCGAGGCATGCGCAGATGTCATGCCAAGGAAGCGTTCACGCCGTTCCGTGAAAACAGGGAGGATCTGCGAGAGGGGGTGGTCGCTGTGGACCCTGTTGCCCAGCACCAGGGTGACGGTGGGGTCCGGCCTGATTCCGGCTTTGAGCAGTTGGTCTCCATACGCCGCGAGCTGCAGGAGGGCTGTGACCTTGGCATGGCGGGCGAGCTTGGTATCGAACACCGCATAAAGCCCCCCGGGCTGCTTCACCAGGAAGTCGGAACGCCCGTGGAATTGGCCGTCGAAGAACGCGGCCTGAAACACCACATCCGCTCCGGAACGCAGGGCCTCGATGGATTCCGCGTGCTTGGCCGAAAGGGTTGCGCGGTCCATCGCCGTGGCGGGGACGACGTCGTAAACGCCCCTGCCGGTGGCCGCATCCCAGTGCCCGAACCTGTCAACGAACTCATCCAGCACCCGATGCTCGTGGACATCGCCTAGGGCAGCGGTACGTTCCAACATGGCGTCTGCCGCGAAGTCCGGCTTGGGCGAACGGCCAAGTTTTTCGTCGAGTTTGCGGAGCAGCTGGTACTCGCAGGTTGCTGCAATGACGAGGTCGCTGGCAGAGAAGACCAGGTCCCGCGGGGCGCCCGCCATCTGCGGATCGAGAAAGAACACAGCGACCCACCTTCCTTCCACGCCGGTTGAAATCCTTGTAGCCAAGCTATCAGCGGGCACCGACAAAATAACTTCCGGCAAGATAGCGTCCGGCCACTCTAGACTGCACCCATGACCGATACAGCCCCCAGCGTGGACCCAGCCTTCGAAGCCGCCTACCAGGCAGCACAAAAGAGCCTCAGCGAGGGCGGCATTCCCATTGGGGCCGCCTTGGCCCGCAACGGCGTGGTGGTCGCCAGCGGACATAACGAACGTGTCCAGCACGGCGACCCGATTGCGCACGGCGAGATGTCCGCGCTCCGGGCGGCCGGACGACAAAAGACCTATCGCGACACCACGCTCTACACCACACTGGCGCCTTGCGCGATGTGCACGGGAACCATCATCCAATTCAAGATCCCGCGGGTTGTGGTGGGCGAAGCCGAGACCTTCCCCGGCGAATTCGACCTCCTGCGCTCACGTGGCGTTGAGGTGGTGGTCCTGGACGATCCCCGTTGCGTGGACATGATGCGCACGTTCCAGGAAGAGCACCCTGAGCTGTGGGC
The DNA here is from genome assembly GCF_052113445.1 of Paenarthrobacter sp. YAF11_1. Taxonomy (NCBI): domain Bacteria; kingdom Bacillati; phylum Actinomycetota; class Actinomycetes; order Micrococcales; family Micrococcaceae; genus Paenarthrobacter; species Paenarthrobacter sp. YAF11_1. The sequence goes on along the minus strand of NZ_JBFRDF010000011.1, from coordinate 25,394 downwards.
AGAGGACATCGCGGAATAGCCGCTGGCCCAAACCCGCGAAAGAAGAGAGCGACGGCGGCACTCGCCTGTGAGCAAGAGGCAAGTGCCGCCGTCGCCGGCTACAGAGGGTCCATATGCCAGCTAGCCATCCGACGACTTTTTGGCAGGCTTCCTCGGAGCCGCCCGGCGGGAACGGGCCGCCGGAGTTGGGGGAATCAGTTCTTTGACCTGGGCCAGCACTGCGGAGTTGGCGCCCCGGGTGCCCAGGTCCTTTGCAAGGGTTTCCACCTCGGACTTTGCGGCGGCGCTGTTGTCCGCCTTCGCGTGGAGTTCCGTGCGCAATTCCACCAGGCCGCGGTAGGCCAGGTTGCTCGCCGCGCCGGCAGACTGTTGATAGCTGGCAAGGCCGGCATCGGTCAGGGCCAGCGCCCGCTGGGGATCAGCGCTATGGTGCTTGACCATCTTTTCGTCCTTGCGGCGATAGAAATCATCACCCACAGACTGCGCGACGGCGGTGGCCGCCTTGACGCCCAAAGGCTCACCGCCAAAGCGTTCTGCGGCCTCGGTCAAGGCATTCAAGCCTCTCTCCAAATGGGGAGACATGGACCCTTCAAACGCCAAGGTCAGGCCAACTTCGCGGGTGAAGAACTCAGTAGCGAAGCGGTCCTCTTCCCTGGTGACAGGGAAACCAACGCGCAGCGGCAACGTGTTGGACGCCTGCACGATGCCGTCCGTGGAATAGACGGCGCGAACCAGATACTGCCCGGGTTCGTCGAAAGCGAAGCCCTCCACCCCGTAAGCAAGCTGGACGAGTTGGCTGAAGCGATCACTGCCGTCGTCGTCGCCCACCGGCGCCGGTGCCAGCGTGACCATTTCCGGGAGGCCGTAGAAGCAGACCACCGATTCGTGCAGCACCACCGTTCCGTTGGGCTTCTGGATGTACACGGTGGTGTTGCCGTAGCGGGGATCCAGCCGGCCATCCACCATGACCGGCACGTCAGTGGTATTCCGCAGCCGGAACTCGATGGACACAGGTTCCATGTAGTCGAAGTGGTCCTTTGCAGAGAGCGTCAGTTCCACGTCGCTGCCCGGACCGGAAACTGTCATGGCGCCCGCCGGGGATTCCAAGTGCCCACCGGAGGCCCAAGGATCGCCGCCCATGATCACGGAGGCGCGGTCTCCGTGGCGCATGTGGAGGAGCTCATCGTCGTCGAAGCGGAAGCGGAAGTTGCCCCAGAAGGAGTCAGTGCCGTTGCGCTGATCGTATTTCCAGTCGTAGTTCATCCAAGACAGCGAGTCCGGGCGGGCCTTGTCCCAGGCATGCAGGAAGTTGAACGCGTGCCCGGCCTCGTGGACCCAGGTGTAGAGGAAGTGCCGCATGGCCCACGCCTGATCCTGGGTGACCGGGTTGGAGACGAGGTTGGTGAACCAGGAGTGGTTCCGGAAGACCGCAAAACCTTGGCGGTCCGGTCCGCGGCCTGCCCCGCCAAAGCCCGCAGCGGCGTCGAACATAATGCCACCCACGCCGGCGGTGTCGAAGATACCGGCCTGGATGCCCCACATGTTCCATGCCGGCCATCCCGAGTTGTACTTGCCGAACGAGGTTTCCATGGCGTCATGGAGTTCTCCGACGTTCCAGGAAGCGAAGCCTGCCGCGCTGTCGTCGATGACTGTGTGGACCGGATCGATGGTGACCGCGATTCCGGCGTCCGTATAGGAGGACTCGATGGTGATGGTCCGGTCGGGCAGGTCAGCGGGACGGTTGGTGTGGGCATGGCTGTTGTAGATGGGGACCTTGGGCTCGATGTCCACCGAGGAGCAGTAGTCCAACTCCAGGTTCATGTCACGGAAGGCCTCCGAACGGTAAGAGCACGCATAGGGCTGGCCGAGGATCCCGCCGGACGTGAACGTGGCAACAGCCCCGGTAACAGCACCATGGGACCACGAGACCACAATGTCCACGGTGGTGGCAGGGTGGGTTCCTTTCCAAAAGCGGACGGTCCCCAGGACATGCACGTCGGTGTCGGTGAAGGTGATGGCAGGGATGTCCACAATCCAGGACTCCACATACGTCTTCACCAACTGGTTGACACCGGCGACCTTGACGAAGCGGGTGCTGTAGAAATCGCCGCTGACCTTGTTCATGACCGGCGACTCGGCGTTGCCGCGGGCGTCGATATCCAAACGGAGGTCCAGGGCGCTTCCTATGGGGCCGGGGTTGCCTTGGAAACCTTCATAGCGTCCACTGACCGCTGCGGGACGCCGGCACCTCCAGAATTCCGTTGAGGGAAGGGACTGGACAGGGTTATTGGAGGGGACAGGGGTGTAGTAGGTGCTGGGGACGTTGGGGGTGTCCATGAGGGGATCTTTCTCGCTCTGAAGCAGTCAAATATGCGATCGCCCACGCGCTCTTGGCGCAGAGGCGGCATGACGGTCCAGGGCGGGGCGGGGTGCGCGTGATGAGACTCAGATGAGGCTCAGTTGAGTTGAAATGGCCAATGCCCAGAAGCCGTGTGTAACCCACACTGAGGATACTCCAGCGAATGGACTATATCCAGAGAAACCAGGCCATTTTTTGGTCGGCAGAGGGCCCCGATGATCTGGTCAGCGGTACCCGCCGGGCGTAGGCTGGCATCATCGGCGCCCGGAGCCGAAGGACTCGTGCCGAAGGCCCCGCGTCGATCACCCCAATCGATGAAGGAGGACCCATGAGTGCCGTACGTGAATTCATGACCACGGATGCGCAGTGCATCGCCGAGGATAAAACTCTCCAGGAAGCCGCCATGCTGATGAAGGATCTGGACTGCGGTTCACTTCCCATCTGCGGCAGCGACGGTAAGCTCACCGGCTTCATCACCGACCGCGACATTGTGGTCAAGTGTTTGGCCGAAGGTAAGGATGCCCGCGAAGTCCTTGCCCGCGAGCTCGCCACCGGCAAGCCGTACTGGGTGGACGCCGATGCCAACGTGGACGAGGCCGTCACCATGATGGAGGACCGCCAAGTGCGCCGCCTGCCCGTCATCAGCGACCACAAGTTGGTGGGCATCATCAGCCAGGGCGATATTGCCCGCAACCACTATGCCGAACAGCGCCTCGGCGAAATGGTGGAGCACATCTCCGCCAAGGAGCACATGGCCCACTGAGTCCGGCTTAGCGGTTCCGCAGCATCCATGCCAGCCGCCGCGAGGCCCTCCCTTAGAGGAAGGCCTCGCGGCCCGTTCCTTCACGCAACACCAGTTCGCCCGCTTCGATGGAGACGATCAGGCTCTTGGGTTTCCCCACGAGCTTCTTGGTTGCGCTGAGTTGTCGGCTACTGACTTCCACCCCCACCGTGGCACCCTTGGCGGGAAGTTCCACCGTGACTTCGTCGGCCATCCCCAGCAGCATCTTGGTGGAGATGCCGCGCTCGGACACGGCTTCCTTGCCGTTGACGGTGACGGTCACGTCATCGGAATCAAACCCGTCCTGAAGGATGATGAGCAGTTCCTGCATGGTCCAACTACAGCACTAACGGCGTCCCCGGGATAGGCCTTCCCGCTACCCGCCTTCGGAAACTGTCGGCCACGTGAGGCAAACTGTCATGGTGACTTCAAATCTCCAACACCAGTCAGCTGATTCCGCCATCCACGCCCAGATCGCCGCTGAACTCGGCGTCAAGGCCTGGCAAGTCAAGGCCGCGGTGGAACTGCTCGACGCCGGATCCACCGTCCCGTTCATCGCCCGCTACCGCAAGGAAGTCACCGGGACGCTCGATGACACCCAGCTCCGCGACCTCGAAGAACGGCTCAGATACCTGCGTGAGCTGGAAGAACGTCGTAAGTCCGTACTCGAAGCGATTGCCGCGCAAGGCAAGCTGACCCCGGAACTGGAAGCCGCCGTCGTCGGTGCCGATACCAAGGCGCGCCTTGAGGACATCTACCTGCCGTTCAAATCCAAGCGCCGCACCAAGGCCCAGATCGCCCGCGAAGCCGGGCTGGAGCCGCTGGCCGACGTCCTGCTCGCCAATCCCCAGCTTGACCCCACTACCGAGGCCGCCAAGTACCTGAACTCCGAGCACTCCATCGACGACGCCACCGCAGCGCTCGCAGGAGCCCGCGCCATCTTGGTGGAGCGTGTGGGGCAGGACGCCGATCTCGCCGAAGACCTGCGTGAACGCCTCTGGAAGCAGGGACGCATGGTGTCCCGCGTCAAGAAGGGCATGGAGACCGAGGGCCAGAAGTTCAAGGATTACTTCGAGTTCACGCAGGTGCCCTCCGGCATGCCGTCGCACCGCGTGCTCGCGCTGTTGCGTGGTGAAAAGGACGGTGTCCTGGAGTTGGATCTCGCCGAGGCGGACCCCGCCGACGACGACGCCCTGGCGGCCGCCCGCGGCAAGTACGAGAACGCTGTGGCCAAGTGCCTCGGAGTCGTCAACCAGGGGCGGCCCGCCGATACCTGGTTGACGCAGACTGCCCAGCTCGCCTGGCGGGGCCGCATCCTGGACCGACTGACCACCGATCTTCGCGGACGTATGTTCGCGGATGCCGAGGATGAAGCCGTGCGGGTCTTTGCCGCCAATCTGCGCGACGTCCTGCTGGCTGCTCCGGCCGGAAACAGGTCCACGCTGGGCTTGGACCCGGGGCTCCGGACCGGCGTGAAGGTGGCCGTAGTGGACGGCACGGGCAAAGTGGTCACCACGGATACGATCTACCCGCATGCCCCTGCGAAGAAGTGGGACGAAGCCCTGGCCACCCTCGGCAGGCTCGCCAAGCAGTACAACGTGGAACTTGTCGCGATCGGCAACGGCACCGCCTCCCGCGAGACGGACAAGCTGGCTACCGAGCTGATCAAATCGCTCGAAGCCGCAGGTTCCAAAGGTCTTCAGAAGCTGGTGGTCTCCGAAGCCGGAGCTTCCGTGTACTCTGCCTCTGCTCTGGCTGCTTCCGAACTTCCGGGCATGGACGTTTCGCTGCGTGGAGCTGTGTCCATTGCCCGCCGCCTTCAGGATCCCTTGGCGGAACTGGTCAAGATCGAGCCGAAGTCCATCGGCGTGGGGCAGTACCAGCACGACGTCACCGCCGCGAAGCTGGACCGTTCCTTGGATGCCGTGGTGGAAGACTGCGTGAACGCCGTGGGCGTGGACGTGAACACCGCATCACCAGCGCTGTTGAGCCGTGTGGCCGGCGTCGGTCCCTTGCTGAGCGAGAACATCGTGGCTTACCGGAACGAGAATGGCCCGTTCGCCAAACGCAGCGACCTGAAGAAAGTGCCGCGGCTGGGCGCCAAGGCCTTCGAACAGTGCGCCGGCTTCCTCCGCATCACCGGGGGAGCGGAGCCGCTGGATGCCTCCAGCGTGCACCCGGAGGCTTACTCCGTGGCCCGCAAGATCCTGGTTGCAGCCGGTGGCGGACCCGCCACGGCACTGGATCCACAGTCTTTCGTGGACGGCACCTTCGGTCTGCCTACGGTCAAGGACATCATGTCCGAACTGGAGAAGCCGGGCCGCGATCCACGTCCTGCGTTCAAGGCGGCGTCGTTCTCAGAGGGCATCGAGAAGATCTCCGACCTCAAGCCCGGCATGATCCTTGAGGGCACAGTGACCAACGTGGCCGCGTTTGGTGCGTTCGTGGACGTCGGCGTGCACCAGGACGGGCTGGTCCACGTCTCGGCGCTGTCCAACAAGTTCGTCTCGGATCCCCGCGAAATAGTGAAGTCCGGCCAGGTGGTCCGGGTCAAGGTCCTTGAAGCCGACCCCGAGCGGAAGCGCATCTCTTTGACGTTGAGGCTCGACGACGAACCCGGCGCAGCGGGCGGCCGCAGCTCCGGCGGGCGTGCTTCGGGCGGGCAGAGTACCGTCGAGCGTGCAGGTGGCCAGCCTGGTCAGCGCGGCGGCGGACAGCCGGGCCAGGGGGCGCCGCGGCAGGGCCAGCCGGGTCAGCGTTCCGGCCAGCCCGGCCAAGGGGCGCCGCGGCAGGGCCAGCCGGGTCAGCGTTCGGGCCAGCCGGGCCAGCGCGGCGGTGGCCAGCCGGGTCAGCGTTCCGGTCAGCCCGGCCAGGGTGATCGTCGTCAGGGCGGCGGGCGGCCAGGCAAACCCCAGCAGGCTCCGGAGCCCGCGAACACGGCCATGGCTGAAGCTCTGCGAAGGGCTGGACTCGGAAAGTAGCGGCGGACTCGGGAAGTAGCGGCGGACTCGGGAAGTAGGCCAACCCCCGTCGAATCCTCGTCTTGTTCGCCTGACGGTCCCCACTACGGTGAGGCGGACGAACAAGGCCGGGTTTGCCCAGCGCGCGTGGGCTACAAACCCGCGGTCCTGGCTTCCCACACCTCCGCATCCGAGGGCTGGAGGGCCATGGGCAGCCAGCGTCCGATGCGTTCGAAGGCCTCTCGCCTCACCGGTTCCGGTGAGAGGAAGATGTCGTGGAACGCGTTCGGCAGCCGGCTCACCGTGACGGTGTCCGCCAAGGACAGCGAGCGGTGGGCCACGGCGTCCACGTTGAGGGCGACGTCGGCGGTGAGTGCATCAGCGGACCACTTTGGCTGCAGATAGCTCTTGTCCGAGAGAAGGACGAGCACGGGAACGTCGATGCCCAGACCTGCTGCCACGGTGGCTTGGCCGCGGAACACGGCGTCGAGGAAGGCCGGAGTCACCGGGAAGCCCCGGTCTGGCCGCCACTCGAGGTTGTAGTTCCACTCGCCATCCAAAGTGGCTGACACGGCCCGGGTGTAGATCCCCGGATCCACTGGCGGCAGTGGCGCCAGGGGGTGGAGCCGGGCGTGGAGCCCCACCAAGGGAGCGATCGCCCGTCTGCCCAGCTCAGTCGCCTGGAATTCCAGCCACGGACTGTTGAGGATCAACGCCGACGCCATTCCGGGATGGCGGGCAGCCCACAGGCTGAGCGTGAGCCCGCCAGTGGAGTGGCCCAAGAGAATGAGCGGCCGATCCTGCCCAGGGATGCCTTGGCCAGGAACACCGGAGCGGCCCATTGCCGACAACGCTGCTGCGATGTCGGCGTCGTAGTCAGTCAGGTTGGTGACGAATCCCGGGACCATGCCCGGGCTCAAGCTGCGGCCGTAGTTGTGCAGGTCCAGGGCGTAGAAGCGTGCGCCGGCCCGGTGCCAGAACTCGGCTACGTGCTTTTGGAAGAAGTAGTCGGACCAGCCGTGAACGTAAAGGACATCGGCATCGAAGTCAGGGGCTTCAGCAACGTCCAGCCACGGAGCGCCGGTGTCCAGGCACTGCCCGTCAGCGCCGAGGTAGCGAACTAACGTGGCGTCAGCGCCGCCGTCGAGGTTGAGCGTTTGCTGCTCAAAGCCTTCGCCAAGAATGTCCGGTTTCCACGGCTGCGTCATGACTGTGATCGTAGCGGTTCGCCAGTGTCGGCGTCCTTTTCCTTTTGCCATGGCCAGCGGCCGGTGATTTCAAGCTCAAGGGAGAAGCTCAGGAAGGTCCGGATCAGCACGATAATCGCCAGAACACCGACGCTCTCAAAGGTGGGAGTGACCGCGACGGTTCGGATGATGTCGGCGGCCACCAGGAGTTCCAGCCCCAACAGGATGGAACGGCCCAACAACTGCCGGTAGGAGCGGTAGGGGGAGAACGGCGTGAGCCCCTGCGCCCGTTTGGGTTGATACCCGCGCAGGGCCATCGGAACGGAAACCAAGGCTCCGATCACCATGACCGCTACCCCGGCGAAGTCCATGTACCGGCCGACTGCTTCGATGATGTGCTGGAAATCCATGACACTCCCTGCCTGGGTGCGGGCTGCCGCCGTCGAGTCGTCGCCGTGTTCGCCTGTCAGGCCGCACTACGGTGTGACAGGCGAACAGCGGCGGGTTCCAAGCTACAGCGCGGGTGCCGGGACCGGGAAGAAGACCCGGGGATCCTGCAGGAGCGCGGGGTAGTCGAAGTCGGAGCGCTTGATGACGTTGGTGACCTCGAAGTTGCGGGCGAAGCGGCCGGCCACCGTGATGGGCCGGCCCTGGATCAAGCCAACAGCGAACGTCTGGCCATCATCGAACGGGACGGCCAGCTCGGTTTTGCCGGGCAACGTGTTGAAGGCCTGCTCCTGTGCCTGGCGCTTCCGCGTGGGCTTCTTCTCGCGCGGTGCGACCGGACGTTTCTTGGGGCCGCCTACCTGCCGGCGGGACTTCTCCTCCGCGTACACAAACTGGTACTCGTCAGGGTCCGCAACAGGCGTGGACTTGGCCTTGCCGTGTGGCGGCATGCTGACGGTGGTGAGCTGCTCCGGACGGAGGTCCTCCACGTTGGAGCGCAGGATCAAGAGGCGGTCCTCTTCCGGGTCCTCCGGGTGGAACTCGTGCTTGGGCTCAGGCCACACGTATTCCAACTTTTCCTCGATGCCGGGGAAAATCTGCGCATAGTGCTTGGGGTCTTTGCCCAGCAGCTTGGAGCGGTGGCTGAGGTGCAGGTCCTCGTGTCCGAGCCACGGCGGCATGACGATCCGGGAGGCGTAGTCCGGGTGGGCTGCCTGCGGGGCGAATTCGGCGATGTTCGCGCGTGTGTTGTCCGGGTGCCCGCGGTCCATCCATTCATCTGCCATGGCCAGGCCGTACATGGTGAGGGCAGGGACGTGGCCCATCCACATGCGGACGGCAGGGTGCTGCTGCCAACCGTACTCCGGGATCACCAAAGCGCGGAGGACCTGGAGTGCTTCGACGCGCTGCTTGCCGAGCCTTGAGGTGTCGAGCGCCTTGGCACTCTCACGGAAATCGGCGAAGGGGAGGAAAGTCTGCATCCTTTCAGTTTGAGGGTGCCGGGCGTGAGAACCAAGTTGAGTGCTCCGGGACACGTGCCTTTGTTGGGGCCTAGAGTTGCAGGGTGGAAACTTTTGACGAGAAAACTGTCACCACGGCGCCCCCGGTTGCCGAACTGCACCTGCACATCGAAGGGACTCTCCAGCCAGAGTTGATCTTTGCCCTGGCCGAACGAAACGGCATCGAGTTGCCGTACGAAGACATCGAGGAACTGCGCGAAAAGTACGAGTTCACGGATCTGCAGTCCTTCCTGGACCTCTACTACGCCAACATGGCTGTTCTGCAGACCGAGCAGGACTTCACCGACATGACGCGTGCCTACCTGAAGCGGGCAGCCGCCGGGGGAGTGCGCCACGCGGAAATCATGATGGACCCCCAAGCCCACATCTCCCGGGGTGTGGCACTGGAAACCTGCGTCAACGGCGTGGCCAACGCCTTGTCCACCTCCGAAGAAGACTTTGGCGTCTCCACCCTCCTCATTGCCGCGTTCCTGCGGGACATGTCCGAGGACTCTGCCCTGGAGGTTCTGGACCAGCTCCTTGCCATGCATGCACCGATAGCGGGCATCGGGCTGGACTCCGCAGAGGTGGGCAATCCGCCGTCGAAATTTGAACGCCTGTACCAGCGCGCCGGCGAGGCCGGGCTGCGCAGGATCGCCCACGCGGGCGAGGAAGGCCCGGCCAGCTACATCACCGAGGCCTTGGATGTGCTCCACGTGGAGCGGATTGATCATGGCATCCGGTGCATGGAAGACACGGACGTGGTCCAGCGCCTGGTGGCGGAGCAGGTCCCACTGACTGTGTGCCCGCTCTCCAACGTGAGGTTGCGCGCAGTGGACAAGCTGGAGGACCACCCCTTGCCCGAAATGCTCGCCATCGGCCTGAACGTTTGCGTGAACTCCGACGACCCCGCCTATTTCGGTGGCTATGTGGACGACAACTTTGAACAACTGGCCAAGGTCCTGGAATTCTCCGTGCCGGAACAGGCCACGTTGGCGGCCAACTCCATCCGTGCTTCGTTCGCCAGTGACGCCCGGAAGTCGGTTCTGCTGGACGAGGTCACCGAGTGGGTGAAGGCTTCGGTTCCCCACGCCTGAACGGCCCATGGACCCAGTCAGCCGATACCCGTAGATCACTTGCGGCGTCCGGGATGTCACACTCGGTCACGACACACGCTGTTTACCTTCTGCAGTCGCGGGAATTAACAATTCATTGGCAAACTGCAAGAGAGTATTCACCCGTTGAAGGAGAAGCATGGGCGCGAACACCGCCGAGAACACCAACCTTCGTCTGAAGGCCGTACTGGACATCCTCGCTGAAAGCGTGTGGTCCGAGACAACCCTCAACGCCGGCGAGGTCCTGGCCGAAGCGATCGTCCGCGTACCTTTCAATGATCACGAGGCTGAACTTCTTAGTGGCGGCATCCCCCGCGGCCACAAGACACTCACCTCGGCATCGGCCAAGCTGGTGAAGGCCGGATGGCTGGTCAAGGGCCGTTCCGGCTGGACCATTCCGGAGGACGGCTTGCGTGCGACCGTGGCTTTCCCGGATGCGGCCGCTTTCGGAGCAGCGCTCGACGCCGGAACCCCGGTTCCAGCCGACGTTCCCGTCCCGACGGCCCCGCCTGCGACCGCGCTGCCCGCGAAGACTGCGGCCAAGAAGGCAGCAGCCACCAAGCGGGCTGCGGCTCCGAGGAAAGCGGCTGCTCCGAAGGTCGCGGCTACCGACGTAGCGGAGCCAAAGGTTGCCGCCGCAAAGGTGTCGGCACCCAAGGCCAAGGCCGCCACAGCCACCAAGGCACCGGCCGCGAAAAAGGCCACCCGCAAGGCGCCGGCCAAGGCAGCGTCGAGCCCCGCCGTCGAGACCGTGCCGCAGCCGGACGCCGTCGCCATTGCCGGAGACTTCAACAAGATCCTGGGAGCTCCCGAGGACTGGGCGCCGCAGTACGACGAAGCCCAGATGGAGTTCAACCCGCTGGTTCAGGTGTGGACCATCACGGCTGAACTGCCCGCCGGTTTCTACACGTACAAGATCGCGCTCAACCGTTCGTGGGATGAGAACTACGGTGCGTTCGGGGCGCGCGATGGCGCCAACCACGAGTTGAACCACGACGGCGGCCCGGTCACCATCACGTACAGCCACGAGACGCGGGACATCGTGGTCGGCTAGTTTTCCGGTTCGAAAACCTGCCCTTGTTTGCTCTCCTCTTCGTTGAACGATGAGTGGGACGGACAGGGGCAGGTTTCGTTAAGGTGGTTCCATGACTGACGAAGCCCAGCGCGTCACAGCCCGCATCACCGGCGTGGTCCAAGGCGTGGGATTCCGCTACTGGACTGCCCGGAAAGCCGACGAACTCACGCTGAAGGGAACGGTGCGCAACAGCCCCGACGGCTCGGTGGAGTTGGTTGCCGAGGGAACTGGCGCCGATGTTGAGCACCTCATGAAGTGGCTCCACTCGTCACGTGCCCCGGGCCGCGTGGCGGACGTTGATTTCCACGTGTCCGAGGCCACAAGCGAGTTCAACGACTTCCGGATTATCGACTAGGGGCCGAACCGGTCCCACGCTGACTCAGGCAGGCTGAACAGCAGTCCGCGTCGCCTCAATGTAGTGCTCCAGAGGCTTCAGCGCGGGCTGCGATGAAGCATCCCGGACAGCGTCCGCGCCAACGGCATTTGCCACTGCCAGGGCGTGCGAATACTCCAGCGCGGACTGAAGTGCCAGGACCAGGGCAGCGCAGAACGCATCCCCTGCGCCGATGGTGTTGGCAATATCAGTGACGCGCACGGCAGGGGCCTCGGCCACCCGTTCGCCGTCGACGAAGATTGCCGAGCCATCGCCACCGTAGGTGACGGCAACCAGGGGAGCGTCGCGAAGAGCGGGAATCAGCTCATACTCCGTCTCGTTCACGATCACCAGGTTGCAGCGTTCCAAAAGTTCGGGAATGATCGGCGCCGCCGGGGCGGCGTTCAGGACGAAGAAACCCGTTGCGCGCCGGGCAGCCTCCAACACCACGTCCTGGTCCACTTCGAGCTGGCAGAGGACAGCCTCGTCGGCACCGAAGCTCACGCCTTCCAAGGACACGGAACCGTTGGCGCCGGGGCACACCACAATCTTGTTCTCGCCCTCGCTGTCCACCAGCACCAATGCGGTACCGGTAGCGGCGTCCACGCGGGCAATGTCCTGGACGTCGACGCCGGCACCTGACATCGCGCTGATGAGGCCGAGGCCAGCGTCATCCTGGCCTACTGCCCCCACCATGCGGGACGTACCCGCGAGCCGGGCCGCCGCAACCGCTTGGTTGGCGCCCTTGCCGCCGGGCTGCTGGCGGAGGATGCCGCCGCCCACGGTTTCGCCCGGGGAGGGAAGCCGGCCGGCGGTGGCGGTGATGTCGAGGTTGATGCTGCCCACCACGGTCAGGGATGAGGGCGCAGCAAACTGGGGGGACGTGCTCATGTAAGGTCCTTTACGGGTGAAGGTCGGTTCAGGAAATCAGGGGAAAGTCAGGAGGACTGGATGACGGAGAGGTGGCCGGCCTTGGCAGCCACCAGGCATTTGGCGAGGTAGAAGGCATTGCCGCTCCGGCGCACGTATTGGGTGAGCACAAGTACGGGATCGGACGGGCGGAGGCCCAGCAACTTGGCGCGGCTGGGACCTGCGGTGCTGAGGCTGATTTCGCATTCGCCGGGACCGAGGGAAACTCCGGGAAGACCGCCGAGGACCTCCAGAAGCGTGGACGCGGAAAGAGTGGGAGCCTCTGCCGCTTCGGCCAGGGCCTGGGCTTCAGGGATTCCTTGGGCCACGTTTTCCTGCAAGTGGGCAACTGGTTCGCCGTTCCTGATGAGCACGCTTTCCCAGAACCACACGTCCTCATCGGGCTGCACGCCGATGCCAGGAGCCACGAATTCCGACGCAGGCTGCTTGATGGCGGCGACCCGCTTGACCTGGATGTCCTGGTCCGGCCCGCCAAGGAGTTGGTCGAACGGACGAATGTGTTCGATGCCGATGCGGGGGAGCGAGTCGGCAACGAAGCGGCCCACACCGCGGCGTGCCCGGGTGAGTCCGTCTTCTTCGAGCAACATCAGCGCTTCCCGGATCACGGTGCGGCTGACGTCCATCATGGTGCCCAGCTCGGTCTCCGTGGGAAGCAGCGAGCCTGGCGGCAGGATCTTGGTGCGGATGGCCTCGGCGATGCGGGAGTAGGCCGCGACGCGCAAAGGCTGACCTGGCTGGGTGGCGATGGGTCGTGACAGGAACTGGACGGCGTTGTCGGTCAAGGGTGCCTCACTTGAGATGGGTTACCGACACTGTACCGGATGAGTGTGACAGGTTGCACAAGCTCGTAATACATGCTTGTATAACAACTCACATCTCGTGGCGCCGCCCAGCGCCCTCGGACAAAGGAGTTTGATGTGAACATCCCCACCGCCACAGGCCCGCAGACGGTCGACCCGCAGCCCGTCGACCCGCAGGACCCAGCATCGACGCAGACACCGGCAGCAGCCACGGACGAAGGCCGCTTCCACGGCAAAGCCGCCGCCCTGCTGATCACCACGCTGGTCCTGGCAGTGCTGGCCTTCCAGCTCAACGCCAGCATGATCACTCCGGCACTCCCGCATATCGGCTCCTTCTTCGGCGAAACACCTGAAGCCGTGGCGCAGGTTCAATCGATGTTCTTCCTTGCCGGCGCCATTTCCGGTCCGGTCATCGGCCGATGGAGCGACTTCATCGGCCGCCGCAATGCCCTCCTCCTGGTCCTGGCGATCATGGGCGCGGGAACGGTGCTGTGTATTTTCGCGCCCACCCTGCCTCTGCTGGTCACGGGCCGCTTCCTGCAGGGTGTCTCCAGTGCCATCTTTGCGCTGTCCTACATCGTGCTCAATGAGTACCTGCCGGCCCGGCTCTTCGGCACCTCCATCGGCATCATCGCGGCCATCAACGGCGGCGTTGGCGGCGTGGATGGCTACTTCGGCGGACTCATGGCCGAGACCCTTGGCTTCCAGTCGATCTTCGTCGCTGTCCTGGTACTGGCCGCGATCGCCGTCGTCTGCGTCATCAAAGTGGTCCCCGGCGGCAAGTCCGCTGCGGCTCCGGGCCGGATGGACTGGTGGGGCGCAGGTTCCCTGTCCGTGTTCCTGGTCTTCATCACCTATTTTGTCTCCACGGGTTCTTCGGCCGGCTGGACCTCGCCTGCCGCCCTCGGCCTGCTCGCTGGCAGCATCGTTTCCTTTGCCGCGTTCTGGCTCATCGAGAAGAAGCGCGAAACTCCGCTGGTGGCAGTTCACCACCTCCGTTCACGCCAGGTCTGGCCCGTCATCGCCACCACCGTGCTGACGCTCGCCGGAATCTTTGCCATCATCAACTTCACCGTGGTGTTGCTGAGCCAGGACAAGGAAAACGGCTTCGGCCTGTCCGCGTCGGTCGCCGCCCTGCTCTTCCTCACCCCGGCTGCACTGATCGGCGTCTTCGCCGCACCGCTGGCCGGCTGGATCGCCGACCGCCGCGGTTGGATCAAGACCGTCCGGGTCGGCACGGCAACCAGCCTCGCCTGCGCGATCGCCGCAGCACTGTTCTCGCATCACCAAGTGGCCGTCCTGATTGCGATCGCCGCCCTGGGCATCTTCTACAACGGCTTCTTCCTCACGGCCATCAACGGCCTGTCCGTCCTGCTGTCGCCCAAGGAAGCACCGGCCGCTTTGCCAGGCATCAACGGTGCCTCGTTCGGCATCGGGGCGAGCCTCGGCGTCGTGATTGTTGCCCCGTTCGCGGGCCTCGGCACCGCTGCCGGGTACTCCACAGCTCTGTGGATCTCAGTGTCCATCACTGCTCTGGCCTTCATCGTCAGCCTGTTCATCGCGGCTCCCAAGGGCGAAAAGATCTAACGCACGACGTCGGCACGCGGCTTAGCGCGCCACGCACCAGAGCTTCACCCCACCCGCCCAACAAGCAGTCCGCTCCATCCTGAAACGAGAGACCACCATGACCCAGCCCGCACCCTTTTTCCTTGACTGCGATACCGGCATCGACGACGCCCTCGCCCTCGCCTACCTCCTGGCCTCTCCGCGGGCGGAGCTGGTAGGAATCGGCACCGTCAGCGGCAATGTCAGCGCGGCCGGCGGCGCCCGGAACACCCTGGACCTGCTGAACCTGGCCGGCCACCCGGGCATTCCGGTGGCTGTCGGGGCGCACGATCCGCAGGTGGGCACCTTCCACGGCGGGGCCCCGCACGTGCACGGCGACAACGGCATCGGCGGAGTGGACCTGGCTCAGTCTGACCGCGAACCGGTGAAAGCCACCGCTGCCGAACTGTTGATCCAGCTGGCCCACCAGTACGCGGGAGAGTTGCGGCTGGTGGCCATTGGCCCGCTGACCAACATTGCCGAGGCGCTGCGCCTGGAACCCAAGCTGCCCGAGCTCATTGCCGAGGTCACCATCATGGGCGGCGCGGCGCTGGCCCCGGGGAACATCACGCCGGTGGCCGAAGCCAACATCGCCAACGATCCCGAGGCCGCTGCTGAGGTCCTGGCTGCCGACTGGAACGTCACCCTGGTACCCCTGGACGTCACCATGACCAACGTCCTCGAAGAGAATCACCGGCAGGAACTGCTGGCCACCGACCACCCGGTGTCGCAGGCACTCGGAGAAATGCTGGGCTACTACTTCGGCTTCTACATCGACATTTTCGGCCGGGCATGCTCGGCGATGCACGATCCCCTCGCCGCGGCCATCGCCGTCAGGGGAGTGGAGTTGACCCTGGCTCCCACCGTTCGCGTCCAGGTGGACACCACGGACGGACCCGGTCGCGGCCAGACTGTGTGCGATCTCCGTGGACAGTACGCCGGCTTCCCGGAGCAGCGCGGTGCCCGCTGCCGGGTAGTGATGGAAATTGGCGAGGACTTCGCACCGCACCTGCTGGGTACTTTGCAGGCGGCCTGGCTTACTGAAGAGCAGGAGACCGTGCCCGTCGCCTAACGGGCGGGAGACTGGGGCATCGACGACGACGGCGGCAGCGGCCCGCCGTCGTCGTCCGCGTTTAAGCTGTGCTGCCTGTACGCAAAAGCTGTGCCTACGTGTACATGAGCGAGCCGGGCGTGGTGAGCTTTTCGCCGGTTTCCAGCCAGGTTTTGAGGCCGGACAGGATCATGGGCCAGCCGCCGTAGAGTTGGTCGTTGGCGCCTTCGCGGAGTTGATCGTGCGTGACGGTGAGGTGGCATGAGTCGCCCACGGGTTCGATTTCCCACGTGATGCGTGACGTTCCCTCGGCCTTCACGTCGTCGCCCCACAGCGCACGCATGGTTTGGACGAGGCGTCGCGGGGGATCGACTTCGATGTTCTCGCCCTCGCCGAGCGGTGCGCCGGCATTCGCGTTGTGCATCTCGAAGCGGCTACCGGGTGTCCAGTCCGAGGTAAAAGTGTTTCCGAACTGGTACTTGCTGCGGATGTCGCTGTCCGTGATGGCTTCCCAGAGCCGTTCCGGAGTGGTCTTGATGTAAATCTCGAAGATCTTTTCCATGGGACTTTCCAATCTGGATTTGAGGTCGCTGAGGGCAGCGGCCCATGGTTCTGCGTATTTACTCACCCAGCGATCGTGGATGAGGCGGATGGGTACCGGGTTCAGGAAGTGCAGCTTTTCACGACCCCGACGGCGGGTGACCACCAATCCGGCATCTTCCAGCAGCTTGAGGTGCTTGGCGATGCCGAAACGGGTCATCTCGAACCGGGCCCCCAAGGCGGACGCGGACTGGCCATCCTCGCGGAACAGTTCGTCCAGCAATTCCCTGCGGGTGGGGTCTGCCAAGGCCTTGAACACGGTGTCCATGGCCTCAGGATAGGTGACCATTTGGTCACGTGTCAATGGTTTCGAACCTGGTCCTCGGTGGGCGGGGGATGGCGGCGAGATCGTGGGAAGCGCGTGAGATCGCCGTTCCTTTCCCAGTGATCCCGCAGGCTTCCCGCGAACTCGGCAGCGCCCGGCAGCGTAGCGGCCCGCCTGGCACGGGTGCTTCGACCGGCGGTACCTCCGATAGTTTCCATACTTGATCGGAAACTTCCTTGATAACCCATGCAATTTGGCCCGCTACGACTGCGATTTGTTGCTCCGAAACACCCCCATTGAGGCGGCAGCGACTGGAATTCAGGGCCTCAAGGTTACTCATGAGTTTCCGATACCAGCCTGTTGTTATTGCGTAAACTTTACGATAGTTTCTCTCTGTGATGTGCGTCGCACTGCGATGTGGGCGACGAAGGCCGAGTGAAGGACAACGATGACCATCCACCCTGAGGACTTGCGGACAGCCGAGGCGCGGCTGCAGCAACTGCACCAACGAATAGGCGGCATAGCCTATGGCGGGGATTACAACCCCGAGCAATGGCCCCGCGAAGTGTGGCTCGAGGACGCACAACTCATGCAGCAGGCCGGGGTCAACCTGGTGACGCTGGCGGTTTTTTCCTGGAGCCGCCTGGAGACCAGCGATGGCGTGTTCGACTTTGGTTGGCTGGACGACGTCATGGACCTGATGCACTCGCACGGCATCGGCGTTGACCTGGCAACACCGGACGCCGTGCCGCCGGCCTGGTTGGTGGAGCAGCACCCGGACATCATGCCGGAGCGCCCCGACGGCAGCATTTTTGGCTTCGGATCCAGGCAGCACTTCGATGTTTCCCACCCCGTGTACCGGGCCAAGTCGCTGGCCCTGGCCGAGAAAATGGGGGAGCGCTACGCCAGCCACCCTGCACTGCGGATGTGGCACGTCGGCAACGAATACGGTCCGGTGTCCTATGGGCCTTGGGCTGAGAAGGCGTTCCGGGAATGGCTTCAGCGAAAGTACTCGTCCCTGGATGACCTCAACCAGGCGTGGAGCACCACGGTGTGGGGCCAGCTCTACTCCGACTGGAACCAGGTCCGCCTCCCCGCCCAACCCCGCACGTGGTCCAACCCGTCACGCCGCCTGGACTTCCACCGCTTCACGTCGGACAGCATGCTGGAACATTTCAAGGCCGAGCGGGATGTCCTTCGCCGTCACAGCCCGGATCTTCCGATCCTCACCAACTTCATGCGCTTCTACAAGACCAACGACTACTGGGCCTGGGCCGCTGAGGAAGACGCCGCGGCACTGGACATCTACCCGGACCCTCGTGAGGAAGACGCCCACATCGCGGCAGCGTTGAACTTCGACCTCATGCGATCACTCCGCCAAGGCCAGCCCTGGATGGTGATGGAGCAAGCCACCGGCGCGGTCAGCCAATGGTCCGTCAACGTCTCCAAGCTTCCGGGCAAGATGCGGCTCGGCTCTTACCAGGCCATAGCCCAGGGCGCAGATTCCATCCTGTTCTTCCAGTGGCGGCAAGCCAAGGGTGGAACCGAGCGCTACCACTCGGCCATGGTGAACCATGCCGGCCCGAACACCCGGATCTTCCGGGAAGTGTGCCAGCTCGGCCAGGAACTGAAGTCCCTTGGTGACCTGACGGGCACACGGTCCACGGCCAAGGTGGCCATCGTTTTCGACTGGGACTGCTGGTGGGCGTTGGAGCTAGGCAACTCGCCGAGGTCGGACCTGAACTACGCGCAGGAAGTCCTGCGGTTCTACCGTCCCTTTTTCGAGGCCAACATCACTGTTGATTTCGTCAACGCCAACAGCGACCTTTCCGGGTACAGCCTGGTGATCATGCCGGCGTCGTACCTCCTCACCGACGCTGCTGCTTCCCGGTTTGAGAACTACGTGGCCGACGGCGGACGGCTGGTGGTCTCCTACCTTTCGGGCATCGTGGACCAGGACAACACCATCCGGCTGGGCGGCTACCCGGGCGCGTTGAGGAACGTCCTCGGTGCCTGGAGCGAGGAAATGCACCCGCTCGCCGGCGCGGACGAGCAAGTAAAGCTCTCAACGCCCGACGGCGGCACCTCCTCCGCGAGTTACTGGACTGAGCATGTGCACGCCGAATCCGCGGAGGTCCTGGCCAGCTACTCCTCGGGCCGCCTTGCCGGCGCTCCGGCCGTCACCCGAAATTCCTTTGGTCTGGGCACCGCACTGTACGTGTCGGCACGCGTTGACGAGGACTTGCTGAACCAGTTCCTGGAAGACCAACTCCGCGCGGCTGGTGTGGAGCCGGAACTGAAGGCGCCCGCGGGAGTCCAGGTCCGGCGTCGTGCTTCCGTTGCCGCTGACGGCACCAACAAGAGCTTCCTCATGGTGCTCAACTACAACGATGCGCCGTCCGGCGTTGACGTGCTCGACGGCGGCACGGACCGCCTCAGCGGACGCGCGGTCACCGGGCTGGTTGAGCTCCCTGCCAACGGTGTCCTGATTCTCGAGGAAACTGCAGGACGGGCGGCGGACTGATGGCATTACGACTGGATGTTCCACCCAAAGCGGTGGCGGGCCCTGAACCGGCATCGGCAAAGAAGCGGCGCAACAAGCCCGGGAGCTGGAAGTTGGCACTCAAACGCGACTGGCGCTTGTACACGCTGCTGGCACTGCCGCTGCTGTATCTCCTGATTTTCAGATACCTGCCCATGGCCGGCAATGTGATCGCTTTCCGCCAGTTCCAGCCCGGAGGCAGCATCTTCGGCGAGAAGTGGGTGGGCTTCAAATACATCACCCTGTTCATCAACGATCCCAGCTTCTGGCAGGCCTTCCAGAACACCATCATCCTTGGTGTCCTGACCCTGGTGTTCTGCTTCCCGATGCCCATCATCTTCGCGCTGATGCTCAACGAGCTGAGGTCGCAGAAGTTCAAGAAGTTCGTCCAGACCGTGGCCTACCTGCCGCACTTCATGTCCGTGGTGATCATCGCCGGCATGATCCTGCAGAACTTCTCCATGACCGGCACCGTGAACCAAATAGCGGAATCGTTGTTCGGAACCACCGTGAACTTCACGCAAGACCCGGGCTGGTTCAGACCCATGTACATCAGCTCCGAGGTCTGGCAGACCATGGGCTGGGGCGCCATCCTCTACCTTGCCGCGCTGACCCGCGTGGACGAATCCCTGTATGAAGCGGCCAGGATCGACGGCGCCAACCGCTGGCAACAGACCTGGCACGTGACGCTCCCCGCCATCAGGCCAACCATCATCACCCTGCTGATCCTGAACATCGGCACATTCATGGCGGTGGGCTTCGAGAAGATCCTGCTCATCTACAACCCGCTCAACTACGCAACCTCAGACGTCATCTCCACCTACCTGTACCGGGTGGGCCTGGAATCCAGCAACTTCAGCTACGCGGCCGCCATCGGAATGTTCGAATCCGTCATCGGCCTCACGCTGATCCTCTCAGCGAACGCGATCTCAAAGCGGCTCGCAGGAACGAGCCTGTGGTGAACAAGACAGCTACTGCCATCAAGGGCGGCGCCGCCCAAGGCGTCCTGGTGAAGGATATGAAAGTCTCACGCGCCATGCGGTTCTTCCGGGCCTTCAACCTGGTGTTCCTGCTGCTGGTGGTGTTCCTGACGGTGTACCCGTTCCTGAACATCATTGCCCAGTCGTTCTCCAGCGAAGGGTTCATCAACGCCGGCCAGGTCAACCTGTTCCCGATGGGCTTCAACACCGAGACGTACAAGCTGATCCTGGCCGACTCCACGTTCTGGAACAACTACGGCAATACCGTCCTGTACACCGTGGTGGCAACGGCCATTTCCATGGTCCTCACCACCGCCTTCGCCTACGCAATCGCCAAGAAGGACCTCAAAGGACGCAGCGTCTTCATTGGCCTGGCCGTGTTCACCATGTTTTTCAACGGCGGGCTGATTCCCAACTACGTGCTCATCAGTTCCCTGGGCATGCGCGACACCATCTGGGCCGTGGTGCTGCCGAACGCCATCAGTGTGTTCAACCTGCTCATCATGAAGTCCTTCTTCGAGAACATGCCCCGCGAACTGGAGGAAGCAGCGTCGATTGATGGGCTCACCCAGTACGGGGTGCTGTTCCGGGTGGTGTTGCCGCTCAGCAAGGCAATCGTGGCCACCATGATCCTGTTCTACGCCGTAGCCAACTGGAACTCCTGGTTCCAGGCCTTCCTCTACCTCGACAATCCGGACCTCTTCCCGGTCACCATCTACCTGCGCAACATGATCGCCGGAGTCACCACAGCGGGCTCAGCCGGCGGAACAGCGGAGAACGTCGGCCAGATCGCCGCCAACATCCAGTCGGTCACCATCGTCCTGACCGTCATCCCCATCCTTTGCGTCTACCCCTTCGTGCAGAAGTACTTCTTCTCGGGCGTCATGCTCGGTTCCGTCAAGGAATAACCCTTATGAAAGGACATCCCATGATCCACAAACCTGAGCTCCGCAGGCCAGAATTCCGTAGGCGCGATTTTCTTGGACTCGCCTCCGTTGTCACCATCGGACTCATGCTGACCAGTTGCGACGCCGAAACCACCGAAAAGGTGGATACGTCCAAGTCCCGCAACGGTGCGATGGACAGCTTCGGCGTTGGTGACACGTTCAAGGCGACGGTGCCGCTCACGTTCACGTTCCTGTTCTCCGATCAGCCAACCTACCCGTATAAGAAGGACTGGCTGCTGTTCACCAAGATGGCCAGCGACAACAACGTCACCTTGGAACCCACCATCGTGCCCAACAGCGACTACGAGCAGAAGCGCAGCCTGCTCATCAGCTCAGGCAGCGCCCCGGAAATCATCGCCAAGACCTACCCAGGGCAGGAAGCAGCGTTCGTTTCCGCCGGTGCCGTCCTTCCCGTCAGCGACTACGTGGACCTGATGCCGCACTTCCAGGAGAAGGTGAAGAAGTGGAAGCTGGAGCCTGAGATAGAAGGACTGACCCAGGAAGACGGTAAGTACTACGTCCTGCCCGGCCTGCACGAGGAACTCTGGCCCGACTACTCCCTGTGCTTCCGCAAGGATGTGCTGAAGAAGGAAGGCCTTACCGCGCCCACCACCTGGGACGAATTCCGTGAGGTGCTGCGCTCGCTGAAGAAGGCCTACCCGGACGTGGTGCCCTACTCCGACCGGTTCAAGGGCGACAGTGTCCTGAACATTGCCAGCGCCGCCTTCGGGACGCAGGCCGGGTGGGGGCTGGTGGACGGCCTGCAGTTCGATGAGGACAAGAAGGAGTTCGGCTTTGCCGCCGGCTCGGACAAGTTCAAGGACCTGGTGACCTACTTCAACTCCCTGGTGTCCGAGGGCCTGATGGACCCTGAAAGCTTCACCCAGACCGACGACTCCGCCATCCAGAAATTCGTGTCCGGCAAGTCGTTCGTCATCAGCGCCAACTCGCAGAATGTCATCACCTACCGCACGTCCATGGAGCAGTCCCTGGGCAAGGGCAACTTTGAGATCGGCAAGATCACGGTTCCCGGTGGCCCGGCAGGAGACATCATCGGTGGAACCCGGTTGGAGAACGGCATCATGCTGAACTCGTCCGTGAAGGACAAAGACAGTTTCGTGGCACTCATCCAGTACATCGACTGGTTGTTCTACAGCGACGCCGGTCAGGAGTTCAGCAAGTGGGGCGTGGAAGGAACCACGTTCACCAAGTCCGGCGGCAAGCGTCAACTCGCCTCCGACATCAACTTCCAGGGACTCAATCCCGCCGGCACCAAGGACCTCCGGGTGGAGTACGGATTTTCCGGCGGCAACTTCGCCTACGGCGGCGCCACGGAACTGCTGCAGTCCACGTTCAATGACGAGGAATTGGCGTTCCAGGAGGCCATGAAGGCCAAGAAGCCACGCCCCGTGCCCCCGCCCGTACCGTTCAACGACATTGACCGGGAGCAGGCGACCCTTGCACTCACCCCGCTGAAGGACCACGTCAAACAGAACACCCTCAAGTTCATCACCGGGCAGCGCGCTCTGGGCGAGTTCGACGCCTACGTCAAGGAACTCGACAGCAAGGGCCAGACGAAATACGTGGAGTTGGCGAACAAAGCCTACAAAGCGTACGCGGACAAGAAGTAGCTCTTCGGATGGCTGCAAAGGAAGCACAGTACGGGTCCGGCCCGTTGTTCAGGGCGGCGGGCGTGGTGTACGGCGTGATGGTGGGTGGGGCTTTGCTGGTGCTGGCCAATGCGCTGGTAGTGCTCATGCCGTTGCTGGCTGGACTCGTGGGTCCTATGGCGTTGTTGGGGATCGTGTTGGTGGGCCCCTCGGTGGTGGCTGCCTGCTACGCCTTTAATCGACTTCTCACCGGTGAGGATACGGGGGTATTCCACGACTTTCTGAAGTCTTACCGTCGCAACTTCGGCCAGGCCTTGGTGGTATGGCTTCCTTACGCTGCCCTCCTTGCAGTCATCGTCGCGAACCTCTCCAGCCTGCCGGGCAGCAACCCTGAAACGGTTGCTGCCCGGATCGGGCTGGTGGGGCTTGGCCTCTTGGTGAGCACGGCTGCCCTGCACGCGATGCTGCTGCTTTCCCGCTTCGATTTCCGCACCGTGGACCTCTACCGGCTGTCCATCTACAGCATTGGTGTCCGGAAACGGGTGGCACTGGGAAACGTGGGGATCCTCTTCATTACGGGCTTCGTGATGATCTCCACCAGCGTGTGGCTGATGTTGTTCGTCGGCGGCCTGATGGTCTACCTGCTGTGCCTGAATTCCCGACCGCTGCTGGCGTTGGTGGAGGAAAGGTTCACCGTTTCAGTAGCTGCCAGCGCAGCAGTTCCCGCGGCTGGATCCTCCCCGGCGGGCTAGAGGTTCGTCCGGACCACGGCACCTTGGGCGATCACCGTGCTGACCTTTTCCAGAGCCGAGCCATCGGTCAGGGGATCCGAATCCACCACCACGACATCCGCCATGGAGCCGCGAACCAAGCGACCGACGCTTTCGCCGCGTCCCAGCAAACGCGCCGCATTGGTGGTGGCTGCCTGCAATGCTTCCAAGGGGGTCAGTCCGGCTTCCGCGAGCAAGCGAGCCTCCGTGCCGATCGGTGTCACGTCCGTTCCGAAGGAATCGGTGCCGGCCACAATCGTGACTCCAGCGTCCTTGGCTGCGCGCACCGCGGCCTGAAGGATGGGTGTGTACTCCGTTCCGCGTGCGGCCAGGATCGGGTTGGAGGAGCGGGCCATGCTGGTGATGGCATCCATGGTGGGTGTGAAGAAGGTGCCGCGCCGGGCCATCTCCTGGATGGTCTTTTCCGTCATGAAGACGCCATGCTCGATGCTGCGGACCCCGGCGCGGACTGCGCCGTCGATTCCTTCGGCGCTGTAGGCATGGCAGAGGACACCGGCTCCCTTGGCTGCCTTAACGATCGCTCCGAGCTGATCCACGTTGTAGACCAACTCACGGGGATCCTGCTCCGGAAGGCCCGCCCGCGGGTTGGCGCGGGTCTTGATGACCTCGGCGCCGCGCTTGAGGTTGATGCGGGTCAGGTACGCGAGGTCCTGCGGCTCCGTCACGCCACCGCTGAGCGTCGCCAAAGGTGCCAAGTCCGGATCAGCCAAGAGGGAATCGCCCTGATCCGGTGAAATAAACAGCCCCGCCGGAGTCATCCTGGGCGAGAGTCCAGGAGCCCACGACGGCAGCGCTGCTAGGGCAATGTCCTGGTAGAAAGTGCTCGAACCGCTGCGTACGCTGGTGGCTCCGCCTTGCAGGAGGGCACGGGCGTCGGCCAGTGCGTTGGCGTGGACGTGGGCATCGACGAGTCCTGGCAGGACCCATTTACCCGAGGCGTTGAGCCTGCGGGCACGGTTCGCGACGGCGGCAACAGCCTTGCGCGTTTCGTCCCGGGTACCGACGGCGGTGACCTTGCCGCCGTCGAGCACCACCACACCATCTGCCACAGCGTCGCCGGTCTTTGGGTCAACCACTGTTCCGCCCTCGATAATGAGCGCCTGGGTGGTCAACGGACGTCCGGGGTAGTTCGGGCCAGACTTCGCGTTGTCCGCGAGGGCGGCTGGCGCTGATGCCAACTGCGTTGCGATGCCGGCCACGGAGATCCCGGCCAGTGCTGCAGCTCCGGCGAGGATGCCTCGGCGGGGCAACTCACCCTGGGGCTTGGGTGCTGAGGTGTGATCGTGAAGGCACATTGTTGGACTCCTGGGGAACGAGCTGCTGGGCCGCTACTTGGCTGCGGTTAAGCATTTGGTATTCCAGAATGCCTCAGGCTTGTGGGGTGACGCAAGCAATAGTTGAAACTTACTGAAGAGATTTGCCTGCTTGGTATTCCAAGACGTGGGCCTGCTTGGTGGACCTCATTGGTGGACGCGCTTGGGGGCATCCCAAAATTCCGACCCGCAAGTTCACTCCCGCCCGAGCCCGCGGCGCATCCCGCGCACACCGTTCCCGCGGCGCATCCCGCGCGCGCCGTTCCTGCGGGGCATCCCGCGCGCGCCCAGCATCAGGCCTGGCCCGCACGCCGTTATTGAGGCAGTCCAAGACGCGCCCAGCATCAGGCTGGGCTCCGGACACCGTTAAAGAGGCATTCCGGGACGCGCCCACTATCAGGCCGGGGCCCGCGCACGCCGTTATTCAGGCAGTCCCGACAGTCCCGAGAGTCTTCGTTCGTTGCCGGTGTTGGGCGGGGTTGTGTTCTGCTGAGGCTTTCTTGTGTTTTGTGGGGTGTGTGGTGGTGGTTGCGTCGGGGTGTTTGGTGGGGGTCGATGTGGGGTGGGGGGATGAACCAGGGGACGCCGGTTTCCATGTCGATCCGCCACTGTTCCTTGTGGATGAGGTGGTGGTGGTGGCTGCAGAGCAGGGTGCCGTTCTCTGT
>NZ_JBFRDF010000010.1:0-188768 GCF_052113445.1 Paenarthrobacter sp. YAF11_1 | reverse complement strand
ACTACACCTACACCTTCGGCGACGGAGGAGCCCTCGGACCCACCCCAGTGGCCGGCTACTCCATCCCCGAGACCGACTGGCTCACCAACGACACCCGAACCAGCCACATCTACACCGAAACCGGCAACTACCAAGCCACCCTCACCACCGGCTTCGCCGGCACCTACTCCGTCAACAACGGGCCACCACTACCCATCAACGGAACCCTGAACCTGACCACACCAGCCAAAACCATCCACGTCTGGAAAACAGAAAGAGCACTCGTCGCCGACACCTGCCAGCAAAACCCCAACTCCTGGGGCTGCCCCGGCACAGATCGCAAATAGCCGGCGGTACCACGAACCGCCATCACCCACTTCGAAGGCGAACCGCCCGTCGACGCACTGTGCAGATAGTGCGTCAAGCCATCCAAGACTCAAAGTGGGTGGTGGCGGCCCGCCGAATGGGGACGCCTAAAAAGAAGAAAGCACCAGTTCCGAAGAACGGTGCTTTCCGTCAGTTGAATCCTAGGAGAACCAGGTCCCCGGAGGGCCCATGAAAAGGAGGAAGCTGAACACTGCGCCCACGGCCACCAGAGTGACAACAACGGCGAGGATCGGGTTCCTCAAGACCCAAGCCTGGGCTTTCTCGAACCCACCACGCGGTGATTCTCCCCCGGCTGCCAAGCGCCAACCACCGGCGAGAAGGCCACGGCGGTCGAGGGACTTCTCCATGGGAATGGTGGCGTACGGGATCACAGCCGAACCGATGGCAAGAAGGCCCGTTCGTGTTGACCACTTTTGGTTGATCCAAGTGAAAGCGGCGGTCGCGGCGTAGCAAAGGAACACGAAGCCGTGAATACCGCCAGCGATGCTCACGCCAACGTCGGTGGTGCGCGTGACGTACTTAAGGAACAACCCGATCAGCAGCATTGTCCAAGTCACGGCCTCGGCAAAAGCTACGGTGCGGAACAAAGTGCGGGGCTGCATGGAAGTCCTCAGGTAGAAAACGGGAGACACGTCGTATTTTACCGGCTGTAGAACTTCCCATGCGTCACTTCCCAACAACAATTCACTGTGCCGAGGACAGTGCCTGCCCGTTCCGGATGCGGGAATCGCCAAACTCGATGGCAACGGGAGCGATCTCGACCACCGGTTCGTGCCGCGTGCGGGCTTTCCCGACAGCAATATGCGGAACCCATCGGGGAGACCTGTAACCAAGGGCAGGTGAGCTGAGGATGAAGTCGTCAACGTTGTCGAGTCCAAGATCGTCCAGAAGAAAGTGCAAACCCTGCAGCAGGAGCGCCTGGTAGTCGTGAACTTCTTGTGGAACATCCACTTCCAAGCCCATGACCCGTCCGCCACCCAAGGGAATCAGCCGGTCCGATTTGCCAAGGAATCCGGCCAAAACAGGCAGCTCCGTCAACCAACTGGCGACTTCAGGGAGCACATGCTCAGGCCTCGCTACTCCTTTGGTCCACGCCACGATGTCCTGGACCAAGTCATCGAGGATCCCGACGTGCAGCAATGTCAGGTGCAACCCCGAAGGTTTACGGAGGGCATCAACGAACCGGGCCAGGCCCTCGTAGTCGGAGGCTCCGTCGCCAATACGGAGTACGGGTACCTCAACTGTGATGCGAGGCCCATGCAATCTGCTTCCAACGGGGTTGGTGGCCGTCATGGTTGCCATTATGCGCCGAACGCACAGCGGGCGGGAGGCCGACGGCGGAACTCATCCAACGCCGTCGTGCCCTGTTCGCTACTTCTTGGGACGCGCTTGGACGAGGTTGGCGAACGGAAGCCGCCCGAAAGACGAAACAAAGTCAGAATGGTAGTCGGCTTCGGCGGCATTGACCTCGGAAGCGGGGAGCTCCTTCCAGGCAACAATGAGGTCCAAGGCATCCCGTAGTTGCCAGATGAGCCGGGCATCCCAGACAACGGTGGGCCGTCCGCGGCCGTAGTCCATGAATTCCTGGATCTGCTTGCGAAGCCCTCGGTTACCCTGGCTGCCGGCGCTCGCTTTGCCCAGATACAGCACGGAAGCATCCGCAATCCACTCGGCTTCCAAGGCTTCCCGTTTGAGCGAGGGGTCCTTCTTCTTGAACGTGCCGGCAGTGCTCTTACTAAGGAATACAGGGTCAAAATCCGCGGGGCAAAGGATGGCGAAGACGCCGGGGCCTTGGGGAATCCTCATGGGATCGAGTTCGTCGAGCGGCCGGAATCCGGTGAACCCGTCCTGCATGAGGGACTTTTTGGTGAAGAGCATGGTCCATTGTGTCAAGGATGGCTCGTCCCGACAGAAAGCCGTGGTGACAGCGTGAAGAGGGCCTTCACCAACCCCCAAACCCTGAAGCAAGCCTTTCAGCGTTGACAGTCGCTTGTGACCCGTGCCATATTCAAAGCGTGAACCTGTCAGACAGCCGGACAGCCGGACAGCAAGAGCCCCAGGGCGGGCATATGCCCATTTCCCGCATCTCCGCAGCTGAAGCGGTCTTCGCGGCGCTGAGGCGTGCGATCGAGGGCGGCCAGTTCGATATCGGCACCAAGCTGAGCTCGGAAGCGACACTGGCGGGCCAGTACGGCGTCAGCCGCTCCGTCATTCGTGAAGCGCTGCGATCCTGCAATACCTTGGGCCTCACCGTGACCAAGACGGGCAAGGGCACGTTCATTGTGGCCAACAAGGTTGCTAACGACCTTACCTTGGGTCAGTACAGCGCGCGTGATCTCAACGAGGCCCGCCCGCACATCGAGATCCCGGCAGCGGGCCTCGCCGCCCAGCGCCGCACCGAAGAAGAGCTTGAACACCTCAAAGAGATCGTCCAGGAAATGCTCAGCGAGAACGACCCCGAAGCCTGGGTGAACCTGGACGCGAGCTTCCACTCTGCTGTGGCCCGCGCCAGCGGAAACCGGGTGTTCGCCAGCGTCGTCTCGGATATCCGCGAGGCACTGGCCCACCAGTCGGAAACCCTCAACCTCGTCGCTGACCGGCAACACCGTTCGGACGAGGAACACGTCGCCGTCCTCAACGCAATCGAAGCAGGCGACTCCGAAGCCGCAAGCAAAGCGATGGCCGCCCACCTGCAGGCCGTCAGCGTGGCACTGGACACGATCCTCAGCAAATGAATATCCCAAAGGACACCATGCCCGCCCCCGCAGCACCGCCCCACCAAACCGCGGCACAAAACCTCAAAGCGCCGCACCACGTCCCCCTCGTCGAGGTAACCCGCGACGGCCTGGTGGAGAGCATCCACTACGGCTCGCTGATTGCCCTCACTGAAGACGGCACAACCGCGGTCGAAGCCGGCGAACCGGACGCGCCGATGTACCCGCGTTCAAGCCTGAAGCCGCTGCAGGCCGTGGCGCTGCTCAAGGCCGGTTTGGACATCCCCCAAAACCTCCTGGCTCTCACCGCTGCCAGCCACTCTGGCGCACAGATGCACCGCGACGGAGCCGCTGAAATCCTGAAGCTGCACGGCCTCACAGAAGCGGCACTGGGCAACAGCACGGACCTGCCGTACGGCGTTCAGGAGCGCGAAGAATGGCTCCGCGCCGGCAACGGTCCCACCCAGCTCGCGCAGAACTGTTCCGGTAAACACGCTTCCATGACCGCCGTCTGCGTCATCAACGGCTGGCCTGTGGAGGGGTATTTGCACCCTGAGCACCCCTTGCAGGTCCTGGTCCGCGACACCATCACGGACCTCACCGGCGAGGAAGCAGCTGCCGTGAGTACGGACGGCTGCGGGACCCCGCTCTTCGCCCACTCCTTGCACGGCATGGCCAGGGCTTATGGCCGCCTCGCCGCTGCCGACGCAAGCACCGATGAGGGCAAAGTCGCCCACGCCATGCGTCGATTCCCTGAAATGGTGGCCGGCGAAGGCCGCGACGTCACCGCCATCATGCGGGCCGTACCGGGACTCCTCGCGAAGGACGGCTTTGAGGGACTCCAGCTGGTGGGGCTCCCGGATGGCACCGGTGTGGCCGTCAAGATTTCCGACGGCGGCGATCGCGCCCGTATGCCTGTCACCGTTGAGGTTCTTCGCCGGCTGGGCGTCGACGGCGGCAGCTTGGACACGCTTCAAAGCCCACCCGTGCTGGGCGGCGGCCTTCCGGTCGGCGAGCTCCGCGCGGCCCACATTTTCAGTAACTAAACCAAGGACAGCTATGACCACCGTCGATCAGGCGATCCCCCTCCGTTCCGAACACGACCTTTTGGGCGACCGTGATGTACCCGCGGATGCCTACTGGGGCGTCCACACCCTCCGCGCCATGGAGAACTTCCCCATTACCGGGCAGCCGCTCTCCACCAACAAGCACTTGGTCCGCGGCCTGGCCGCAGTGAAGCAGGCCGCAGCCCGTACCAACCACGAGCTTGGCCTGTTGGATGCCGAGAAAGCGGATGCCATTGTGCAGGCCTGCCAGGACATCATGGACGGCATGCTCCACGAGCAGTTCATGGTGGACGTGATCCAGGGCGGCGCCGGAACCAGCTCCAACATGAACGCCAACGAGGTCATCGCCAACCGTGCACTGGAAATCCTGGGGCACCCCAAGGGCGAGTACTCCAAGCTGCACCCGAACGACCACGTGAACCTGAGCCAGTCCACCAACGACGTCTACCCGACGGCGGTGAACCTGGCCACGATCTTCTCCGTGAAGGAGCTCTTGGAAGCCCTCGAAGAACTCGAGCTGGCCTTCGCTGAGAAGGGCCGGGAGTTCCGGACTGTGGTGAAGATGGGACGCACCCAGCTCCAGGACGCCGTCCCCATGACGCTGGGCCAGGAATTCGGTGGCTATGCCGTGACCATCGGCGAGGACCGGGCACGGCTGGACGAGTCCCACATGCTGATCCACGAGATCAACCTTGGGGCCACCGCCATCGGCACGGGGTTGAATGCCCCCGCGGGCTACGCCGAGGCCGCCTGCCGCCATCTGGCCGAAATCACTGGCCTTCCGCTCCTCACCGCCGCCGACCTCATTGAGGCTACCCAGGACGTTGGTGCCTTCGTGCACCTGTCCGGCGTCCTGAAGCGCGTGGCAGTGAAGCTTTCCAAGATTTGTAACGATCTCCGCTTGCTGTCCTCCGGACCGCGTGCGGGTTTGGGCGAGATCAACCTTCCGGCAGTGCAGTCCGGCTCGTCGATCATGCCCGGCAAGATCAATCCGGTGATCCCGGAAGTGGTCAGCCAGGTGGCGTATGAAGTCATCGGCAACGATGTCACTGTCACCATGGCCGCGGAGGCGGGCCAGCTTCAGCTGAACGCCTTCGAACCGATCATTGTGCACAGCCTGCACAAGAGCATCTCCCACCTGGAAGCAGCGTGCCGCACCCTTACAGCGCGCTGCGTCCGGGGCATTACCGCCAACACCGAACGGCTACGGCTTACCGTGGAGCAGTCGATCGGTCTCGTCACGGCATTGAACCCCCATATCGGTTACGCCTCCGCCACCGCTATCGCCCAGGAGGCGCTGGCAACGGGCAAGGGTGTGGCAGAACTCGTTCTGGAACATGGTCTCCTGACCGCGGCCCAGCTCGAGGAACTGCTCAGCCCTGAGCGTCTGGCAAACCTGAGTAAATAGGTCGAAACTGGCCAGTAAGCCCACGGCTACAGTCAGCCGTCCCGCCCGATGAGGCATACCCCACGAGGCGCTGTTCCGCGTGCCCGGACCCCCGAGCCGGACGCGCCCAGGACACCCCCCAACAGGACACTCCTAAGGATTCCAATGACCAACCCCATCACGGACCACACGGTCCCGGCCCAAGCGCACGCCAGCGAGAAAGCCCTCCACAAGGAGGACGCCGGCTACCACAAGGACCTTAAGCCCCGCCAGATCCAGATGATCGCTATCGGCGGCGCAATCGGCACCGGACTGTTCCTGGGCGCCGGCGGCCGACTTAACGCAGCTGGCCCCTCCCTTGTCATCGCGTACGCAATCTGTGGTTTCTTCGCCTTCCTGATCCTCCGCGCTCTCGGTGAACTGGTTCTGCACCGCCCGTCGTCGGGTTCCTTCGTTTCCTACGCCCGTGAGTTCTACGGCGAAAAGGCAGCCTTCGTTTCGGGCTGGTTCTACTGGATCAACTGGGCCACCACCACCATCGTGGACATCACCGCAGCGGCGCTCTACATGGAGTTCTTCGGCAAATACGTCGCCTGGATAGGTGCCGTTCCGCAGTGGGCGTGGGCGCTCATTGCGCTGGTTGTAGTGCTCTGCCTCAACCTGGTCTCCGTGAAGGTCTTCGGTGAAATGGAGTTCTGGTTCGCGCTGATCAAGGTGGCAGCACTGGTGGCCTTCCTCCTGGTGGGCTCCTACTTCGTCATCTTCGGCACCCCGGTGGAGGGCCAGGAAGTCGGCTTCAGCCTCATCGCAGACAACGGCGGCGTCTTCCCCAACGGCGTCCTTCCCATGATCATCCTCATGCAGGGTGTGCTCTTCGCTTACGCCTCGATTGAACTTATCGGCACCGCAGCCGGCGAAACTGCCAACCCGGAAAAGATCATGCCCAAGGCCATCAACTCCGTGGTCATCCGCATCGCCCTCTTCTACGTTGGCTCCGTGATTCTGCTGGCGCTCCTCTTGCCGTACACCACTTACGAAAAGGGTGTCAGCCCGTTCGTGACGTTCTTCGGTTCCATCGGCGTTGAGGGCGTGGACGTCATCATGAACCTTGTGGTTCTCACCGCAGCACTGTCCTCGCTGAACGCCGGGCTTTACTCCACAGGCCGCATCCTCCGCTCCATGTCGGTGGCCGGCTCTGCCCCGAAGTTCGCCCAACGCATGAACAAGGCAGGCGTCCCCTACGGTGGCATCGCCATCACCGCCGGCGTTTCCCTCCTCGGTGTTCCGCTGAACTACCTGGTCCCGGCCGATGCTTTCGAAATCGTGCTCAACGTCGCATCAGTTGGCATCATCGTCACCTGGGCCACCATCGTCCTGTGCCAGATGCAGCTCAAACGCTGGGCCGACAAGGGATGGGTCAAACGCCCGTCCTTCCGGATGTTTGGTGCCCCGTACACCGGCTGGTTGTCCTTGATCTTCCTGGCGGCCGTCCTGATCATGGTGTTCATCGAGTCCCCCTTGACCATGCTGGTCACTGCGATTGCCTGCGGACTCATGGTCTGGGGCTGGTTCCTGTGCCGCAAGCAAATTCATGAGCTTGCTGCCACCCGCGACGGCTACACCGGCAGCGCGCCGGTGATCGCCAACCGTCCGCTTCCCGGCGGCGATAAGTAACAAGCAACAACCGCTGAATCACGACGGCGGCACCCGGGTTCCGTAACAATCGGAACCCGGGTGTCGCCGTCGTGCGTTAACGCCCCCAACCAGGTCGCAGCTGAGCGCGTTTTGAGCACTGAAAACGCGCTCAACTGCGACTCAGTTGGGTGGGGACGCGGCGGAGGCAGACATCGGATCATTCGTGGCTACTATTGGTCCATGGCTGTCACAGACGAGGCGATCAGCAAGATCAAAGACATGCTGATCCGCGGGGAACTCAAGGCCGGCGATCGACTTCCGCCGGAAAAGGAACTGAGCGAGCGGCTTGGCCTCTCCAGGAGTTCCCTGCGCGAGGCGGTCAAAGCCCTCGAACTGATCCGCGTGCTGGACGTCCGCCGCGGTGACGGAACCTACGTGACCAGCCTCGACGCCAAGCTGCTCAACGAAGCCGTGGCGTTCGTGGTGGACCTGCATCAGGATAGGTCCATTCTGGAACTCTTTGAGGTCAGGCGGATCCTTGAACCGGCTACCGCGCACTTGGCCGCGGGCAAAATGACGCCCGACCAACTGCTGGCCCTCCGGAGCACCATGGACGGCATCAACGAGAACACGGACGTCGAGGAACTTGTGGCCCATGACCTCGAGTTCCACAGCATCATCACCGAAGCCGCGGGAAACGACTACCTCGGCAGTCTTTTGGAGGCCCTGTCCAGCAGCACCGTCCGGGCACGGATCTGGCGCGGACTGACACAGGAAAAAGCTGTGGCCCACACCTTGGCCGAGCATCACGCGATCGCAGACGCGCTGGAGCGGGGAGACGCCGAACTGGTACGCGCACTGGTGACGGTGCACATCAGTGGCGTGGAGAACTGGCTGCGGCAGGCGCTTTAACCCTCGGCCAGAGGGGTGACCGCCAAGCCGTAGGTCCGGATCGCGGTCTCTTCGAGCACGGCATCCTGCTCGGACGGGCTCAGGGATGACACCAGTTCCAACAACACATCCAGCGTCCTGCCATAAGGGGCCCCGAGGGTACTGACCGGCCAGTCGCCGCCGATCATCAAGCGCTCCGGCCCGAAAGCGTCCACAGCGGTGTCGAACAGCGGCCGCAGGGTCTCCGGTTCATACTCAACGCCGGGCAGGTGGAGTCCGGAGAGTTTGGCCACGGCATTGGGCTCCCGGCCTAGGGCTCGGAAGTCGGCGCGCCACGAATCCATGACGTCAGGATCGCCGAACGGAGGCTTGCCCAGATGATCCAGGACAACGGTCAGTTCCGGGAGGTCCCGGGCCAGCCGCACTGCAGCTTCCAGATGCCGCGGAAACGCATCCGGAACGTCAAAGGCGAGCCCCCGCGCTGACACCATCGCCAGCGACTCACGAACGGCGGGCAGGTCAAGAAAATCAGCCCGCGGATCATCATGGATCAGATGCCGCACGCCCCTAAAGACGGGCTGGGCACCGAAGCGCGCCAACTGCTCCGCGGCCTCGGAAGGCGAATCCAGCCGGATCCAGCCCACCACGCCCAGCACCCAAGGATTCCGTGCAGCTACGGCCAGCATGGCTTCGGTGTCGGCAACGGTGTCGTCGGCCTGGACCAGCACCGCTCCCCGAACTCCGGCGGCCTCCAGCCTCTCGCGGGCTTCGTCCTCACCGAAACTCCGGTAGAGCGCACCGTGCTGCGGGCCGAGCCATCCATAGGGGCGCACTCCGCCGGTGACGATGGAATCCACCGTCCACAGGTGCAGATGCGAGTCAATCACGCCCGGCCGCCTCCAACGCGTCCCAGAGCTCCTCCGGCACGGGCGCTTCCATCCGGGATGCGTTCGTGGCCACCTGTTCAGGAGAAGTGGCCCCAGCGGTCACGTTCACCACAGCGGGATGCCGCAGCGGGAACTGCAGTGCCGCCGTCGGAAGTTCCACGCCAAAGTCGCGGCAGACAGCCGCCAGACGCCGCGCCCGCGCCAGCACGTCCGGGGGTGCCTGCTGGTAGTTGTAGTGCGCGTCCTCGTGGACTTCGGGCCGGGCCAGGAGGCCCGAGTTATAGGCACCAACGCTGACGACGCCGGTGCGGCGCTCCACACAGCGGTCAAGCAGCGGAACGCCGGGCTGCTCAAGCAGGGTGTAGCGGCCAGCCAGCATCACGAGGTCGAGGTCGGCGGATTCGACGCATTCCAGCGCAGCCTCGGCCGAGTTGATTCCCACACCGATGGCCCTGACCATTCCCTCGGAGCGCAGCTTCTCAAGTACCGGGAGTGCCTGGGAGATGCCGGCGTGGAGATCGTGGACGTCGGGATCGTGGAGATAGGCAATGTCCACGTGGTCCACGCCAAGCCGTTCCAGCGAGTCCTCGATGCTGCGCCGGATTCCCTTCTCGGAGAAGTCCCACGCGCGACGCGTGGTGGCGGG
Organism: Paenarthrobacter sp. YAF11_1; assembly: GCF_052113445.1. Classification (NCBI taxonomy): domain Bacteria; kingdom Bacillati; phylum Actinomycetota; class Actinomycetes; order Micrococcales; family Micrococcaceae; genus Paenarthrobacter; species Paenarthrobacter sp. YAF11_1. The sequence goes on along the minus strand of NZ_JBFRDF010000010.1, from coordinate 179,175 downwards.
GACATCGAAGCCCTCTGGGTCCTGCCCACCGGCGGCGTTGGGCTCCAGCAGCCGGCCCACCTTGGTGGAGATGACAAATTCGTCGCGGGGCTTGTCGCGGAGAACGGCACCCAATCTCTGCTCGGACAGGCCCAGGCCGTAGTGCGGAGCGGTATCAAAGTAGCGGATGCCGGCGTCCCAAGCGGCTAGAACGGTGGCGAGCGCTTCCCCGTCCGGAATGGCCCGGTACAGGTTCCCGATGCCCGCACCGCCGAAGCCAAGATTGCCCAATGTGCCCGGGTCAAGTGAGTTCATGGCAGTTCCCATATCTTCTGGATACCCGCATCCTCCCCCGAGTAATCATCCTGGACCGCTAAAAGTTCAGCCATCCGTGCCTGCCACGGCACGTTGGCGGGGTGGTCGGCGAGCGCGTGCCGCATGGCTTGGTAGTTTTCGACGTCCACCACATGGAAGAGATCCAGACCGCTGCGCCAGATCCGCCAGTTCTTCACCCCGGCCTCTTTGAGAGCCGCCACCAGTTCGGGCGGGATGTGCGCGTGGGCGTCGGCGTATTCGTCCTCGGTTCCCGGCTTGAGCTTGGTGTGGAGGGCGATGCTCTCAGCCATGGACGGCCTCTTGCCGGAGGGCTGAGGGCTTCAGGAAAAGTTCCAGCACTGGCACCGCGACATCGGGTTTTTGAACGGGAAGCTTGATGGTGAGTGTTCCGGGTGGTTGGCCGCCCGGGGTCATGTTCATGGCTTGCTGGGCGGGGTCCAGTTCCCGCAAGAACACCTCCGAGGCGTCGTTCAGCAACTGCGCGTATTCCACCTTGCCGGCGAGGTCCGGCAGGTGTACGTATTCGAAGGGCCACGCAAAGAGGTGGACGTACAGCCTGTCACCACGCTGCGTGTAACGGGCATCCGTCGGCGCGGTAAAGGACGAGGCTCCGGCCCCGTAGATGGCGCGCGAGTGCAGTTTCATCCATTCACCAATGCCCTCCAGCGAACCCAGCGCCCGCGGATCCAGGCTGCCCCTTCCAGTGGGGCCCACGTTGAGCAACAGGTTGCCGCCCTTGGACACACCATCCACCAGCATCCGGATGAGCAGGTCAACGGGCTTGTAGTTCAGGTTGTCCCTGTCATAGCCCCAGCTGCCGTTCAGCGTCTGGCAGGCTTCCCAGGTGACCGGTTCGCCGTCGACCATCATGGGGCCGGCAGGCTGGTACTGCTCCGGCGTGACCAGGTCTCCCGGGATTTCCAGGCGGTCGTTGACCACAATGGCTGGCTGCAGCTCCCGAATCATGGCGAGCAAGGCGTCTGAGTCCCAGTCTTTCCGGCCTTTGCCGCCCCAATATTCCTCTTGGTGTCCGCCTGTGTAGGAGAAGTCGAAGAACAGGTAATCGATGGTGCCGTAGTTGGTGAGGAGCTCACGCACCTGGCCGTGCAGGTACTGGCGGTATCGGTCCATGTCACGCCCGGCGTTCAAGCTCTCGACGTCGGCCGCATTGCGTTGGGGATGGACCCCGTCCACGGTGAAGTCCGGGTGGTGCCAGTCGATGAGTGAGTGGTAGAAACCGACCTTCAATCCCTCGGCCCGGACCGCTTCCACGTAGGGGGCGATCAAGTCCCGGCCGGCGGGCGTGTTGGTGGCTTTGTAGTCCGTCAGGGCGGAGTCCCACAGACAGAAGCCATCGTGGTGCTTGGTGGTGAGGACCACGTACTTCATCCCTGCGTTGCGTGCGGCCCGGGCCCACTCATGGGGGTCATAGAGGTCCGGATCGAAGCGCCGGAAGTACTTGGAGTACTCCTCCACCGTTGTTTCCTCTTGGTTCATCACCCACTCGTGGCGTGCCGGCAGGGCATAGAGGCCCCAATGCACGAACATGCCAAAGCGTGCCTCCTCGAACCAAGGTGCGTGCTGGATCAACGGGATTCCTTCCATACGGGGCCGTTCGGAAAGCTGTACGCGGCCAGTGTTTCACGGAGCATTTCGTTTCCGGCTCCAGGATTCGACGGCGGCCAGTACGCGCCGTCGTGGACGTCAACGGGTGTGATGAAGTGTTCATGGAGGTGGTCCACGAACTCGATGGTCCGGCCTTCCTTGGTGCCGGACACGGCGATGAAGTCCACCATGGACAGGTGCTGCACGGCTTCACACAGGCCAACGCCACCTGCGTGCGGACACACTCTGACGCCGAATTTTGCAGCGAGCAGGAGGATGGCGAGGTTCTCGTTCACTCCTGCCACCCGGGCGGCATCGATCTGCAGGACCTGCAGTGAGCCGGCCTGCAGCATTTGCTTGAACACCACCCGGTTCTGCACGTGTTCGCCTGTGGCCACGGGAATCGGGGCTACCCCGCGGGCGATGGCGGCGTGGCCCAGGATGTCGTCCGGGCTGGTGGGCTCCTCAATCCAGGCGATGTCATAGGGGGCAAGGTGGGCCATCCAGTCGATGGCTTCGTGGACATCCCAGCGCTGGTTGGCATCCACGGCAATCTTGATGTCGGGCCCAACAGCAGCGCGTGCCGTCCGTACGCGGCGGATGTCGTCCTCCAAAGAGGCACCTACCTTCAACTTGATCTGGGTGAAACCATCGGCAACGGCTTCCTTGGCCAGCCGCGTCAGTTTCCCGTCGCTGTACCCCAGCCAGCCCGGCGTCGTGGTGTACGCGGGGTAACCCTCGGCGCGAAGTGCCGCCTTCCGCGCTTCCCTGCCGGGTTCGGCGGCGCGTAGGATGTCCAGCGCTTCCTCGGGAGTAAGTGCGTCGGTGAGGTAGCGGAAGTCAACGAGTGCCACGAGCTCTTCCGGCGTCATTCCGGCCAACAGCTCCCAGAGCGGCAGCCCGGCACGTTTGGCCTTCAAATCCCACAGCGCATTGACCACGGCTCCGATGGCCATGTGCATGACACCCTTCTCGGGGCCCAGCCACCTGAGCTGGGAGTCATGGGCCAGCAGCTTCCACGTGGCTCCCATGTCAGCCAGCAGCGCCTCAACATCAGCGCCGAGGAGGTGACCACGGAGCGCGTTGATCGCCGCCGTTTCCACCTCATTGCCCCGGCCGATGGTGAACACGAAGCCGTGGCCCTCGTGTCCATCCCCGGCATCAGTGCGGATGATCAGGTATGCCGCGGAGTAGTCCGGGTCCGGATTCATGGCGTCGGAGCCATCCAGCTCAAGGGATGTTGGAAAGCGGATATCGAACGTATCCATTGCGGTGATGATGCTCATGCGGCTCCTGAAGTGCGTCACGATTCTTCACCGAGCCTAAACATCCGATGTCTTGCTTGTCAATGGGTCACATTTCCGTATTATGGGGGAGAACACCACACTAGAGCTCGGATGTTAGTCCCGAACACGGAGGAAGCCATGACCTTGAAATTCGCCAGGCTGGGTACGGCCGGAAACGAACAACCGGCCGTCATCGCCCAGGACGCCGACGGCACCGAGAAATACTTCAGCCTCATGCCCCTGACCCAGGATATCGACGGCGGATTCCTCGCCTCGGATGGCATCGAGCGCACCCGCGAAGCCCTGAAGAGCGGGGAACTTCCCGAGATCTCCCCCGAAGGCCAGCGCATCGGTGCGCCGGTTGCCCGCCCGGGTGCAGTGGTGGCCATCGGCCTCAACTACACCGCCCATGCTGCCGAGTCGGGTGCCACACCACCCGAGGTTCCTGTGGTCTTCCTCAAGCCCACCAACACCATCGCCGGACCGTTCGACGCCGCTCCCATCCCGCCGTCGTCGGAAAAGTACGACTGGGAAGTGGAACTGGCCATCGTGATCGGCCGGGAAGCGTCATACCTTTCCTCAGTCTCTGAGGCGGAAGCCTGCATCGCCGGTTACGCCGTGGCGAACGACCTCTCCGAGCGCGCCTACCAAATTCCCGGTGCTGCGGGACAGTGGACCAAAGGCAAGTCCCTCCCCGGCTCCACTCCCCTGGGCCCGTGGCTGGTCCCGGCCTCCGAGATCGACGCAAGCAACCTGCGCCTCCAGACCTTGGTCAATGGCGAAGGCCGCCAGGATTCCAGCACGTCGGACATGATCTTCGACCCGGCCACCATCGTGCACCACCTGAGCCAATACATGGTCCTGGAGCCGGGAGATGTGATCATCACCGGGACCCCCGAGGGCGTTGCACTGTCCGGCCGCTTCCCCTTCATCCAGCCCGGCGACATCGTGGAGTTGGAGATCGAAGGACTGGGACGCCAGCGCCAGGAGTACTTCAGGGCACAGACCGGTTCCGTGTCCGGTGCAGCCGCTCCCGCCCACGTCAACGCCTGATGGCAGCCGCAGCGCCCTCGGTGGGCAACGATTTTGAGGGCCTCGCAGCCCTCGTGACCGGTGGTGCCTCCGGCATCGGGGCGGCCATCGCGGACCGCCTTGCTGCCGGAGGCGCGCAGGTCGCCGTCCTGGACCTTGCCCCGGAAACCAGCACGCACTTTGGTGTCCAGTGCGATGTGGCCGATGACGCGTCGGTGCGTGCCGCCGTCGACGCCGTTGTGGCGCAATTTGGCCGGCTGGACATCGTGATCAACAACGCCGGAATCGGCGCCCAAGGCGACATTGCGGCGAACGACGACGACGAGTGGCTGCGCGTCCTCAACGTCAACGTGGTGGGCATCGCCCGCGTCAGCCGCGCAGCTTTGCCGTATCTGCGCGAATCCCCGGCAGCGGCGATCGTGAACACCTGTTCCATCGCGGCCACGGCCGGACTCCCGCAGCGTGCCCTGTACTCGGCGTCGAAGGGTGCAGTGTTGTCCCTGACGCTCGCCATGGCAGCAGACCACGTCCGTGAGGGGATCCGCGTCAACTGCGTCAATCCCGGCACCGCTGACACCCCCTGGGTGGGACGGCTGTTGGATTCCGCTGCCGACCCCGCCGGCGAGCGCGCCGCCCTCAACGCCCGGCAGCCCCACGGCCGGCTGGTTGACGCCGCAGAGGTGGCCGGCGCCGTCGCGTACCTTGCGAGCCCGCTGTCAGGCTCGACGTCGGGAACCTCGCTGGCGGTCGACGGCGGCATGCAGGGTTTGCGGTTGCGTCCAGTGCAGTAGGAGTTTCGTAACGCAACGGGCGTGCAACGTCCGGCACCGGTGGTTCGCCTATGCTCAACCTCAAGGAATCAACGGCGACTCACTTAGCAAACTCAGGAGCATCACCCATGAGCAACTGGCGCATCAGGGACTTCCATTCGTCCGATCTCGATGGCATCCTTCACCTCTGGGAGTCGCTCAAGGCCGACGGCGTGGAACCGGTGTACGCGTTGTCCGAAGTCCTCGCTTCCTGCGAAAAGGACCACGCCGTGGTGGCGGTGCAGGGCGATCAAGTGGTGGGCGCCGCCGTCGGACGCGCCGCACACGACCAAGGCTGGATAGTCTTCCTGGCCACGCTCACCGAGTTCCGCGGCCGCGGCATCGGCACCTCGCTGCTGTCCGCCGTCGAGAACCGCATGGCCCCGCACGGCCTCAACAAGCTGTCCGCGCTCATGCCTGAAACCGAAACCCGCGTGGAAGCCTTCCTGGGGCGGGGCTTCGTGGTCAAGAAGAACCTGCGCTATTTCGAGCGCACCATCCCCGTGCAGCGGCAGGAGTTGGAGCCATTGAGCCTGCTCGGTGGCCGCATCCTTGCCCGTGATCTGTGGGAAAACGTTGCTGGCATGCGCCGCGAGAAGGAACTGCTGGAACGACGGCTGGTGCTTCCCTTGGCTGAGGCCGACCTCGCCGACGAATATGGCGTGGTGCCCCCCCGCGCCGTTGTGCTGTTCGGTCCGCCGGGTACGGGAAAGACCACGTTCGCCAAGGCCATTGCCTCGCGTCTTGAGTGGCCGTTCGTGGAAGTCTTCCCGTCGCGCTTGGCCGCTGACCCCAAGGGCCTGGCGGGCGCCCTGCGCGAGACCTTTCTGGAGATCGCCGAGCTGGAGCACGCCGTGGTGTTCATCGACGAGGTTGAAGAGATCGCATCGCAGCGTGCCGGCGATCCGCCGTCGCCATTGCAGGGCGTCACCAACGAGCTCCTCAAGATCATCCCGGCCTTCCGCGAACAACCCGGCCGGCTCCTGGTCTGCGCCACCAACTTCATCCGCGCCCTGGACACCGCATTCCTCCGCCACGGCCGGTTCGACTACGTCATCCCCATCGGCCTCCCGGACGTCCACGCCCGCGAAGCCATGTGGCAGCGCTTCATCCCCGCCACGGTGGTGGATTCCGTGGACATCGCCCAGCTGGTGGAACGGACGGAAGGCTTCTCGCCCGCCGACATCGAGTTCGCGGCCCGCAGCGCCTCCCAGCGCGCTTTGGAAAAAGCAGTGTACGACGACGGGGCTGCTTTAGGCGGTTCAGCCAGCGCTGCGTCCGGGGCCGGGTCCGGGGCCAGGTCCAACGGGCGCAAGGGTCCCGAGACACAGGACTACCTCGACGCGATTGGTGACACCCGCACCACCGTGAGCCCCGAGGTGCATCAGGACTTCCTCGAGGACATCGACGTGCTGGGGCGGGTGTAACTCCTTCCCGTGGGATCGCCGGAACGCTGCGGGTTCGCCGGAAGGCTGCGGGTTCGTCGGAGCTAACCGGCGATCCCGACGTATTCCGGCGATCTCGGCGTGGAGGCAGGGGCAGCGGTAATCTTTGAGCCATGTCCTCGAATCCCCTTCGCCATGCGCTGTCCCGCATGGGCGGCCGCGATCCCCATGAAAAGCACCGCACAGCAACCCCGCTGGAGCTCTTCTTCGACCTGACCTTCGTCATCGCTTTCGGTGTTGCCGGCAACCAGTTCGCCCATGCTGTGGCGGAGGCGCACTTCTGGCCGGGCCTCCTCGCTTTCTCCTTCGCCATGTTCGCCGTGATCTGGGCCTGGATCAATTTCACGTGGTTCGCCAGTGCCTACGACACCGATGATTGGGTGTTCCGCGTAGTGACCATGGTGCAGATGGTGGGCGTCCTCATCCTGGCCATGGGCATCGAACCGGTATTCCACTCCATCATCGACGGCAAGCACGTGGACAACTTCATCATGGTGCTCGGCTACATCGTCATGCGGGTGGCCCTGATCTTCCAATGGTTGCGCGCAGCCCGCCAGGACCCGGCACGTCGGGACACCTGTTTGCGCTATGCGAAATACGTGGCAGTCGTCCAGATTGGGTGGGTGGCGGTCCTCTTGATCGACGCCAACGTCCTCACCACTTTCCTGATGGCAGCTCCGCTGTTCGTCATGGAGATGGCGGGACCTTACTTCGCGGAACGTAAGATCCGCACCCCGTGGCACGCTCATCACATCGCGGAAAGGTACGGGCTTCTAGCCATCATCGCCCTGGGCGAATGCTTGATTGGCGCCATTGAAACCCTGCGCGCCATTGTTGCTACCCACCAGTGGTCCATGGATGCAGCACTGGTTGGACTGAGTGGCACCGGGTTGGCCTTCGCCATGTGGTGGATCTACTTCATCCTGCCCTCAGGCCCGGCATTGCATGTCCAGCGGCACCGTTCGTGGGTGTTTGGCTACGGGCACATGCCGGTCTTTGCAGCTATTGCCGCCACCGGTGCGGGCCTGCACGTTGCTGCCTACTTCATCGATCATGAGGCACATATCCCGGCTGCTGCTGCCGTGGCCTCAATCGCCATCCCCATCATTCTGTTCAAGGTCTCGCTCAGCACGCTGTACGGGATCCTGCTCGGCATGGACCGGGAACACCTCTTGAGCTCCACACTGGTGGTGCTCGGCTTGGCCGCAAGCATCGCCATGGCGGCAGCGGGCGTCTCCGTACCGGTGTGCATGCTGGAAATGATGCTGGTCCTGGGCCTGTCCATCGCGTACGACGAACGACGCGGGCACAAGGGCCGGGCTGCGGCACTCCGTCGACTGTAAACCGCCGCGGGCTAAGGCACTCCCCTGCGTTGCGGGGCCCGCTCTACGCCCCAAACCCCGCATCAAGCACGCAGAGCAGGCCTCACAACTCACCCAACTCTCGTTGCGGGGCCTGCTCTGCGCCCCATTTCGTCGCCGAGGCACGCAGAGCAGGCCCCACAACGGGCGCGCATGAGTTACTCGGGAGCGATCTCGTCCAGTTCCTCGAGCAGGTATGGGTTGATCCGTTCCAGGATCATCCTGACCTCGTCGCGGGGAACGGCCGTGTACAGCACAGGCCGGGCGTCGGCGTAGCGGGTGACCGGCGGCTTTTCCGGCCACTTCTCCGCAAGGGCCTGAACCCGTTCCGGGAGCGAGTTGTGGGCGTTGTCCGCGATCTTCACCAACGTGGCGTCGTGATCCTCCGCAACGAAACGGATGCCGGCGTCGTAATCATCCGGATCGTCGTGGAAGCGCCTGGTGACGCGCTCGATGATGTCCACCGCACGCTCGGAAACTCCCATTTCCAGCAGGGCCTGCCGGGTGATGGGTGTGTCCTCGGCGATGTCGTGAAGGTAGCCGGCGATCTGGATGTCCTCGTCAAAGTCGGCCAGAGCATCGCCTACTGCCAGGACATGCTCGCGGTACGGGCGCTTGAGCTTGTCCTTCTGCCTGTTGTGGGCCACCTCCGCCAGGACCTGGGCTGTTTCTACAGTGAAGTGTGGTTCGGTCATGCTGGCCTCCGGGTTGAACATGGGACCAACGGCGATCGATCCCATGTTCAGGCTATCGGGTGTTCCGGGACAGGAAGCGCCGTGGACGTGTTCTACCAGTCCTGTACAGCGCGGGCTGCGATGGCGACGGTGACAGCCCTCGGCAAGCGCTGGGCAAATCCGGCCGTCACCCGGTTGACCCACCCCGAGACGACGCTGCCGGGTGTGTCCTTGCGGTCGAGCGCCCTGAGCGCTGTTCCGACAACCTGTTCAGCGGTCTGCATTTTGCCCACTGCTGCGGACTCACCGCCGACGACGTCGAAGAACTCGGTGCGCGTCGCCCCGGGGCAGAGGGCCAGGACGTTCAATCCGGAGTTCTTGGTTTCGTGGGCCACGGCTTCGGTGAAGCTCAGGACGAAGGCCTTGGTGGCGCCGTAAACGGCCATGCCGGGAATGGGCTGGAAGGCGGCGGTGCTGGCGACATTCACCAAGGCACCTTTCCCGGAGACGAGCAGTTCCGGCAGGAAGGCCCGGGTGATGTCCACCAGGGCGGCCACGTTCAAGGAAATCTCAGACGCAATAGTGTCCGGATCTTCCTCAACCAAAGGACCGTGGGTACCGAAACCCGCGTTGTTGATCAAAGTGTCCACACTAATCCCGCGGCCGGCCAGTGAGTCGAAGAGCTCGCACCCCACGCCTGCACGGCCCAAGTCCATGGGGAGCACGGTCACCGTGATTCCGTGGCGGGAGCGCAAGTCCTGGGCCAACTCCTCCAGACGGTCTGCGCGCCTGGCCACCAGGACGAGGTTGGCGCCCCGGGCAGCAAATTGTCCGGCGAACTCAGCGCCGAGGCCGGAGCTGGCACCTGTAATGAGTGCAGTGGTACCTGCGTAGGTCATGGTCATGGCGGAATCCCATCCGTTGAGTCGGAGACTGATGTAGTCGCTGTCTACATGGTAGGCAGTGTCTACTTTGTTGTCAATGACTACATTGGCTTAGACTTATCCCATGACTGCCCAGCCCTACCACCACGGCAAACTCCGGGAGGCCCTCTTGGAGCGCGCCATGGAGACTATTGAAGAAGCCGGCGTGGACGGACTCTCACTGCGGCAGCTGGCCCGTGATGTCAACGTCAGCCACGGTGCCCCGGCCAAACACTTCCGTGACAAGCAAGCCCTGATCGACGCCGTGGCGCTGGCTGGCTTTCAGTCGATGAACCGACTCATCCGGGATGCCACCCAGTCCGGCGATGACCTCCGCGACCGCTTCGTCCGCGTCGGCAAGGCCTACGTCGACTTTGCCGTTGAGCACCCCGCCTTGCTGACAGTGATGTACTCCACCAAACACCACCCCGATTCCAGCGAGGAACTGCGCAACACCGGCGCGCAAGGAATCCACGTTGCCCAAGCCATGATCGCCGAGGCCCAGGAAGCCGGCGTCCTGGCCGACGGAGACCCCGGGACACTGGCCATGGTGTGCTTCGTAAGCCTTCACGGGACCGCGCTGCTGGCGGCCGGCGGGCACTTGGACGGGACTTCAGTGGAGGACGTAGTCACCGCTACCACCGACACCCTGTGGGCAGGCATGGCGGCTGGAGTCCCGTCAGCCCAGCCCTCCTCTACAACGCAGCTCAGCAGCTAAGCGGCGAGCCCGGCAATCACTTCCCTCACCGCCGCACTCAACTGGAAGTTGCGGCAGCCCACTCCCCCGGGCTCCGCCTGCTGGGGCACGTACCCAAAGCCGAGTTCATACACAGGGTCCGCGAACCCCAAAGATGCGCTGGCGCCGTCGTGCCCGAACGCCCGGTAACTGCCGAACGGCATCCGAGTGTGGGACTTCATGAACACCGTGGCGAAGCAGCCGGTCTCCCCAAAGACGCGGTCGATTCCGAAGACCTGCTCGCTGGTCACCGCACGAATGGTCTCCTCCGTCAGGAGAGGGGGAGCAGCGGGTTCGCCTGCCAACCCGGTCAGCGCTGCAGCGTAGATCCTTGCCATCCCTTCCGCGCTGGCCACACCAGCGACCGAGCTCAGCCCCGCAGCCCGCACCTCCCGGATGTTGGGCAAGTCCAGGATGTCACCCACGGCAGAGTTGGCCGCAAGGCCGACGTGGCTGGCAGGATCCACCCACGGCCACGACGGATCGGCAGCCCAGCGGAAGGGTGCGAAGCGGGCCTCTTCGGCGTCGGGCAGGCCAAGGTAGAAGTGGGCTCCGGTCACGGCCCGGATCCGCTGTTCAAAGACGTCCTGGAGCGTGGAACCGGTGATGCGGCGGCACAGCTCCTCCATGAAGATACCGATGGTCAGCGCGTGGTAGCCGAAAGCAGCGCCGGGTTTCCATAGTGGCGGAAGTTTGGCGAGCTTGGCGGCTGCAAGCCCGGAGTTGTTGACCTCGTGGAGGGTGAGGCCGCCTTCCACCCCCAGGAGCCCGGCCTGATGGGACAAAAGCTGCGCAACGGTGATCGAGGCTTTCCCTTCGACACCAAACTCCGGCCAATACTTGGTCACCTCGGCATCAAGGTCCAAAGTGCCGTCCTGAACCAGCAACGCCATCACCAGGCCCGCCATACCTTTGGAACAGGAGAAGACGCCCGTAACCGAGTCCGGGCGGATATGCGGTCCGCCGCTGAGGTCCAGCACTTTGACGCCGCGATGGTAGGCGGCGACTTGCGCCGAATAGTCCGGATCCTGATCAAGGAAGCTGCCGAAGAGCTCGGCGACGGGTTCGAAACCTGGGGCGATCACCTGTGCATGCATCCAGACAGCCTACGTGCTGGGCTGTTCAGGGCCGGCGAGTTTTCCACACCCACGGCTCTTTGGGGAGGCTCCGGGGGTGGAAGTACGGCAGCGCCTCCCCCAAGGTTCCGGCCGGCAGGCCCACCGATTCAAGGATCAGGTTGCGGACCCTGTCGGCAGTAATTCCGACGGCGGCGAGGTCGCCCAGCGTGACCGCACCGTCGCGCTTTGCCAGCCTCGCGCCGTCGTGGTTTACCACCAGCGGAACGTGGGCATATTCGGGAATGGGCAGGCCCAGCAGCGTCGCCAAGTAGGCCTGCCGGGGGGTGGAGGGGAGGAGGTCGTCGCCGCGCACCACCTGATCGATTCCCTGGGCGGCGTCGTCCACCACCACTGCCAGATTGTAGGCGGTGACTCCGTCATTCCGACGCAGCACAAAGTCATCCACCACGCCCACATAATTGCCGCGCAACTGGTCCTCAACAGCCCACTCAGAAACGTCCGCTTGGAGCCGGATCGACGCCGGACGTGACGCGCGCCGGATCTCCCGTTCAGCCTGGGACAACCGCCGGCACGTCCCTGGATACGCGCCCTGCGGCGCATGCGGCGCCGACGGTGCTTCCTGGATTTCCCGGCGGGTACAGAAGCATTCATAGGTGCGACCATCAGCGGTGAGGCGCGCAATCGCTTCGTCGTAGAGCGCCGCGCGCTCAGTCTGGCGTACGACGGCGGCGTCCCACCTGACGCCGACGGCCTGCAGGTCGCGGAGCTGCTCCGCTTCGGCGCCGGACCGGGCCCGGTCCAGGTCCTCCACGCGCAGCAGGAAGTCCCTGCCAGTGGACTTCGCGAAGAGCCACGCCAGGATGGCCGTACGGAGATTGCCGACGTGTAGTTCGCCGGAAGGGCTCGGGGCGAAACGGCCAGCTGAAGTCATGGTCCAAGCCTATGTGGCTGTGTTGCCCGGCGCCCGCCGGCAACCGGGCACTGCGGCCGGGAACCGGGCAATGCAAGAGCCCCTCAGCTACCGCAACGATCCGGTGGCTCAGGGGCTCTTACTGTGCTGCCCGCACGATACGGGCGAGTGCAGAATGACAATGCTGTGAACAAGAGTCAATCAGCGGCTGCTTCCTTGCGGGAAACCTGTGCAGGGATCCGGGTGGTGTTCCGGATGCCTGGTGCCTGCGGGGTCCGGCGGTCGCCTTGCCCTGCTTCGTTGTCACCATTTGAGCAGGAGACATACAGTTGGTGCAACGGACACTAAAAAGAATGGTCGATCTGACCAGTCTGCTCGAAAAACTTGGACAGGAAGTGGTCACTTTGCAGGAACTCGACGCGACGGACCGGCGAATCCTGGCCGCCCTCGATGACGATCCCCGGGTGCCCATCATGGTGTTGGCCCAGAAGCTRCATCTCGCGCGCGGCACTGTGCAGTCCCGCCTGGAACGGATGACGGCCGCCGGGGCCCTGCGACCGAACAGCAGCCGCGTCCTGCCGTCGGCCTTGGGGCGCGGCGTAGCTGCTGCGGTCAGCGCCGAACTGGACCAAAGCCATTTGAACGAAGCCATCGCCGCACTCCGGGACATCCCCGAAGTCCTCGAGTGCCACGCACCCGCCGGCGATACCGACCTCATCATCAGGGTGGTGGCCAAGAGCCCGGACGATCTTTACCGTGTGTCCGAGGAAATTCGCCTGTGCCCCGGAATCGTGCGCACGTCCACCAGCATGTTCCTCCGCGAAGTGATTCCCTACCGGACAACGGGGCTGCTTGCGGAGTAGGGCGGAATTAGACGGGCGGGCCGATGTTGGTTTTCAGGTTCTTCATCACCAGGGTTGATGTCAGGCGTTCCACGGCAGGAAGCGCCGCGAGTTCGTCGTCGTAAAAGCGCTGGTAGGCGGGCAAGTCCGCGGCAATGACTTTCAACAGATAGTCAGGAGAGCCGAACAGCCGTTGCGCCTCCACGATGTTGGGGCTCGCTGTTACGCGCTCCTCGAACTCCGCCATGATGGTGCGTTCCACCTGCTTGAGGGTGACAAAGACAATCGCCTCAAAACCCAAACCCACGGCAGCAGGATCGATGTCGGCACGGTAGCCGCGGATCACCCCTGACGACTCCAGATCCCGCAGCCGCCGATGGCATGGAGCCACGGTCAAACCCACCTTTGAGGCAAGGGCTGTGGCCGTCATTCGGCCGTCCTCTTTGAGGTGGCGCAAAATACTTCTATCGATTCCGTCAATCACGCAATAATCTTACCCAAGATACGGGATTCAGGGCTAAAAATGGGAGCACTTATGGGCGGATTTTTCCTAGAGTTTTCCTACCAACTACCTCTGGAGAGATCGTGAATCCGCAGCTGTTCCTCGCCTTCATGCTGGTGGCCGTCAGCTTGGCGTGCACCCCCGGCGTCGATTGGGCATATTCGATCTCGGCAGGCCTCCGCCAACGCAGCTTTGTTCCCGCAGTGGCCGGCCTGTGCAGCGGGTATGTCATCCACACATTGCTGATGGCGGCAGGCCTGGCCGCGCTGCTGGCAGGAGTTCCGGGACTCCTGGGATGGCTGACAATCGCCGGGGCGGCGTATTTGTTATGGCTCGGCGTCTCCACCATCCGCTCATGGCGAGGTGCGAGCTTCAGCGCGGAAGCCGGCGTCGTGCAGTCCGGCAACCAACTCCGCACCTTCCTTCAGGGCATGGGCACCAGCGGTATCAACCCCAAGGGCCTGCTCTTCTTCATCGCGCTGGTACCGCAGTTCGCCAGCCCCGAGGCAGCACTGCCCGTTCCGGTCCAGTCAGGTTTGTTGGGCCTGACCTTCGTGATCCTGGCCGGGGCGGTCTACACCGGCGTGGCGCTGACGTCCCGGAAGCTGCTGGCTTCCCGGCCGGGCGCCGCACGGATTGTGACGCTGACCAGCGGGATCATCATGATCGGACTGGGGACAGTGCTGTTGTCGGAGCAACTCCTCCCGCTGTTGCTGCAGGTGCAGCCAGCGGGCGCTTAGGCAGCAAGCAGTTCGTCCAGACGCTCGTATCCTTCGATCACCCCATAGTCCATCCCGGTGGCCAGTGCCATGTCGCGGGCTTCCACGGAGGGGTAGACCTCATGCGCAACCATCCGGGTCCTGCCGTCGATTTCCTCGAAGGTGGTGGTGCTGATGACCACCTGGTTTGGCGCGCCTTCGAACTCCACTGTCTGGATGATCAACGCGTCGGCTTCAACGGTATGGAAGACGCCACGGAAGCCATACATTCCGTTGTCGTCGCCGCTTTCGTAGCGCCAGCTGCCTCCAGTGGTGGCGTTGTATTCGGTAATCTTTGTTGCCGTGCTGCGCGGGCCCAGCCACTTGGCCAGGAGGTCCGGGTCAACGTGGGCTTTGAAGACCGCGCTGACGGGAGCATCAAATTCGCGAACTGTGTCAACGAACGGGACGCCGTTGTCAGCGGTGATTGTTGTTGGATTGCTCATGTCAGTTCCTCTTTCTTCTGTGCTGCTGTGTTTTCTTTTTGTCGGTGCGAGGTGCCTGCCCCCAGCAGTTCGTCCAACTGTCGGAAGCGGGATTCGGCGATCAACCGGTAGTTGTCAATCCAAGCCGTCAATCGCTCCAAAGCTGCTGCGTCCAAATGGACCGGCCTGCGCTGGGCGTCCCGGGACCGGGTTACCAAGCCCGCATGCTCCAGGACTTGAATGTGCTTGGAAACCGCCTGCTTGGTAATGGCGAATGGTTCCGCGAGCTCATTGACAGTGGCGTCCCCCCGGGACAGCCGGGCTACCATGGCCCGCCGCACCGGATCCGCCAACGCCATGAAGGCCCTGTCCAGGGTGTCTGACCCCAGAGCATCGTTTTCCATCGCCACTTCAACCCTTCGTCATCAACCAAGCTCAATCAACCTATTCGTTGATCAACCGCTTGGTTGATTAAGAGACTACGCTCAACCCGGAGAAGGCGCAATGGTTTTTATTCGCCGCCCAGCTGCCTGAAGTCGTTCTCCCAAAGACGCCGCATTTCCGCGTCCTTGCGGATGACCTCCAGCGTCTCCAGCTCAGCCGGCGGAGCAGGGCGCTTGGACCGCGGAGTCAAGGTACGGCGGCCTTGGTCAAGTGCCACGAGTGCCCTGTCGGTCAACGCATCATTCTTCAAAGCGAGGTTGGTCTTCCGCCGCCGGAGGACTTCCTTCAACGCAAGCTGCGCGGATTCGACGTCGCCCCTGGCCCGCTGGGAACGCGCACGGATCAGCAAAAGGGCAGCCGAAAGGTCGTCAGTGTTCAGCAACCCTTCGGTCCACAGCACCACGTCCCGGTGCCGCTCCAGCGAATACGCCGCCGTGCAGCGCGCCAAGGCAGAAGGCAACGACGGCGGCAAGCCCACCACTGCTTCCAACGCCGACTCGGTCATCCCCATCTCCCGGAGGCAATGGGCCAGCGCCAGGAACACGGATTCCTCGCTGAACAGAACCGGAACCTCAATACGTTCCGCTACCTCGACTTTGGTGACCACCTGCCCCAGGTATGTTGCCGAGAACTGGCTGGCGTCGTCGTCGATCCTTGTCGTCAAGCCGCGCTGCAGCAGTTCCGAAGCCCTCAGGAAGCCGCCGTGCTTGTACGCGAGCAAGCCCGCCATCACGTGGCATAAGCCGGCCCACCCCGGATTCATGCGGCCGAAAGCGAGGAGCCGATCCGGCTCCGCGGAGGTGAACACGGCCTCGTGCATCGCCTTGGCAGTCTTGGAGGACAGCATCTTCAGCCGCGGGACATTGCCCACCAAGGACAACCTCGCGTGGTCACGGCCACTGAGGACGCCGGACAGCACGTCATTGACGCCGTCGGCAAGGCCTCGGACCGAAGTGCGGACGTAGCCCTCCCGGAAAGGCGTGAGATCGCGGGTGTCATGGAAAATCGTGTGAACACGTCCGTTGGGAACCTGGCTCATGAATCCATGCTAGCCGCCGCTGAACTGGGGCCATCCCCTGCTATCGGAGGCATTTCAGGAGTATTATGGCGGCGTCGGCAAGGTTTTGCGACAACCCTTGCCGCAGGTCGGCTCTCCATGAGAAGAGCCGGGTAACAGCGTGAAAGGGAGGACTGATGACCACCGCTTCGCACCCCGCCGAACACCACCACATGATGGGGTTGACGCTTCGCAACACCGCCATGGGCGTTGGCGTTGTATTTCTGCTGGTTGGTGTCCTGGGCTTCATCCCGGGAATCACCACCAATTTCGGCGCCATGACCTTTGCGGGACATGAATCCGGCGCCATGCTGCTTGGAGTCTTCCAAGTGTCCATACTCCACAACATCGTTCATCTGCTGTTTGGCGTGGCCGGCTTGGCCATGGCAAGGAACGCACGCATGGCCCGCCTGTTCCTCCTGGGCGGCGGCGCCGTGTACATCGTTCTTTGGATCTACGGCCTGGTCATCAACCAGGAAACAGGCGCCAACTTTGTCCCGTTCAACACCGCTGACAACTGGCTGCACCTGATCCTTGGCGTTGCCATGATCGGCTTGGGTGCCTGGCTGGGCAGGGATGCCATGGACGAAACAACCACAGCGCGACGGAAGATGTAGGTCCTTCCGCACGTCGAGTAAAACAACGACGGCGACCGCTCCCCTCAGAGGGGCCGGTCGCCGTTCTTCTTTCGCCGAGATGCCACCTAATGACAATGTTTGCGCTCCGGATTGTCATTAAATGCAGTCTCGGCGCGCGTTTTTAAGCGCTCGACGGCGGGTACCCGGCTCAGCGCGGGGCGCGCCCGCCCAGCCGGGTGGTCACCTTCGCAGCGGCTGCGGCGCAGGCTTCACCGAGGCTGTCCAGCGTGTCCTGCGAAACGCGGAACTTTGGGGCCGGGATCAGGACTGAGGCCACCATGTTGCCGCGATGGTCGTACACGGGAGAAGCCACACCCACTTCCTCGATGGATGTCTCACCGAAGTTCACAGCCCAGCCACGCTCCACGGATTCTGTCACCCGTGCCAAGTACGCCTCGATGGCATCCTCGTCCAGACCAGGGAGCGTGATGGAGCCGCTGCGCAACAACTGACGCACCCGGTCCTGGTTCTCCGCCCCAAGGAACACCTGCACCGATGAACTCAGGGCTTCGTGGTACCGGGCACCCAGCGGTGCGAGGTGTTTGACCTGGTGCCGGCTGGGGATCTGCTCCACACACATGGACTCGTTGCCGTTCCACACCATGAGCGCACTCGTCTCCCCTGTCCGCTCAGTAAGTTCGCGCAGCACAGGGTAGGCAACGCGCCGCTCTTCCAGTTCCGCCAGGAGTGGGCCCGCCATGGCGATCATTCCCAGCCCCAAGCGGAACCTGCGCGAATCGACGTCGCGCTCTACAAGGTTTTCCTGTTCCAGCGTCGCAAGTATGCGGGAGACGGTGCTCTTGTGAAGGCCAATTCGCCCGGCAATTTCGGTGACTCCCAGAAGGGGTTCGTCCGCGCTGAAGCTTCGCAGCACGGCGATGGCGTTGACGATGACCGAGGTGCTCTTGGTATCGCCGTTGGTGTTGCTGCTATCAGGAGCGTCGTTGGATTCCGAGGGAGTCATGGGTTCACTATATTTCGCTGCGGCAGGGGGTTTCGCTGGGGAAGGCCAAACGGCCGGTGGACACCACGCTGTGTCCACCGGCCGGGTCACTAGGCTCCGATGATGTTGTACTCAGGGCCGAACGGGAACTTGGTGATGTTCTCGGCGCCGTCATCGCCGATCACCAGGATGTCGTGCTCGCGGTAGCCGCCAGCACCCGGCTGGCCATCCAGCACCGTGATCATCGGTTCCATGGAGACCACCATGCCCGGCTCCAGAACGGTGTCGATGTCCTCGCGAAGTTCCAGGCCCGCTTCGCGCCCGTAATAGTGGCTCAGCACGCCGAACGAGTGGCCGTAGCCAAACGTGCGGTTGGCCAGCAGACCGTGGCTGACGTAGATCTCGTTGAGCTCGGCGGCGATGTCCTTGCAGACGGCTCCGGGCTTGATGAGTTCGAGGCCGCGTTTGTGGACCTCCACGTTGATGTTCCACAGTTCCAAGGAACGGGCATCCGGTTCGCCGTAGAACAAGGTACGTTCCAAGGCCGTGTAGTAGCCGCTGGTCATCGGGAAGCAGTTCAGGGACAGGATGTCGTGTTCCTGGATCTTCCGGGTAGTGGCCCAGTTGTGGGCACCGTCGGTGTTGATGCCAGACTGGAACCAGACCCACGTGTCGCGGATTTCCGAGTCCGGGAACGTCCGGGCGATCTCGTGGACCATGGCCTCGGTGCCGATCAACGCAACCTCGTACTCGGTGATGCCTGCCGTGATGGCGTTGCGGATGGCCTCGCCGCCGAGGTCGCCGATACGGGCCCCGTGCTTGATGACCGCGATTTCCTCGTCCGACTTGATCATGCGCTGGCGCATCGCAGCCTGCGCCACATCCACCAGTGTTGCTCCGGAGAAGGCAGCCTGGATCTTGTTGCGGTTGTCCAGCGGCAGCGAGTCATCTTCGACGCCGATGCGGCGCGGGTTGATGCCGCGGGTCCGCAGCACTTCCTGGATGGCATGGATGTAGTTGTCACGCCGCCAGTCCGTGTACACCAGGTTGTCGCCGTAGCTCCGGCGCCAAGGCATACCGGCGTCGATGTTTGCCGTAATGGTGACCGTGTCATCCTTGGTGACCACCATGCCGTAAGAGCGGCCGAAATAGGTGAAGAGGAAGTCGGAGTAGTACTTGATGGAGTGGTAGCTGGTGAGGATGACGGCGTCGAGGTCCTTCTCGGCCATGATGCTGCGGAGGCCGGCAAGGCGGCGCTCGAATTCTGCATCGGAGAAAGTCAGCGAAACCTTTTCGCCGTTGTTGAGGACCTTGGTGCGCTCGAGCTTGGCGACATCGTTGACGGCCTCGTTCTGGGTGATGGTCATGGTGGTTCCTTTCAATGGGTGGGTTGTACTAGTCCTGCAGCAGAGGCTTCTTGGAAGTCTCCGTGGCGAACAGGACTGCGATGAGGGAAACTATTGCGGCGGCCACGAGGTACCAACCGGGGGCCAGCTTGCTGGCGGTCATGCCGATCAGGAGGGTGGCCATGAACGGCGCGGTGCCGCCGAACAAGGCGTTGGAGAGGTTGAAGCTGACGGCGAAGCCCGTGTACCGGACCTTCGTGGGGAAGAGTTCGGCCAGGAAACTGGGCAGGGTGCCGTCGTTGAGGGTGAGCATGCCGCCCAGAAGAATCTGAACCAGCACGATCACCAGGAAGTTGCGGGTGTCCAGCAGCATGAACGCTGGCACCGTGAGCAGGATGAAAAGAACTGATGCGGTGATGAGCATTCGTTTGCGGCCAAACCTGTCCGAGGCCATGCCCGTCAGGAAGATGAAGCCGATGTAGCTTGCCAGGGCAATGGTGGTGGCCAGGAACGATTCCGTGGCACCGAAGCCCAACTCTTCGGACAGGTACGTGGGCATATAGCTGAGGATCACGTAGAAGCCCACCGCGTTGAGCAGCACCGCTCCCGTGGCGATAACGAGTTCCTTCCGGTACGTCTTGAACATAGCCAGCGCGGGAGCCTTGACGCCGTCATCCTTCTCGGCCAGTTCACGGAACGCCGGTGTGTCCTCCAGTTTGGTCCGGATGTACCGGCCGATCAGGCCCATGGGCGCTGCGAGTAGGAACGGCAACCGCCAACCCCACTCGTTGAGCTGCTCCGCGCTAAGTACTGAAGTCAGCAGGGCGGCCAGCAAGGATCCCAGCAGTAGTCCCGCTGCGGTACTGGCAGGCACGACGGCGGCATACAGTCCGCGGCGATTGGCCGGCGCGTACTCCACAAGGAAGGCGGACGCCCCTGCGTACTCGCCGGCTGCGGAGAAACCTTGGACCACCCTTACCAGGAGGAGCAGGATGGGGGCCATCACGCCGATGGTGGCGTACCCCGGTATCAGTGCGATGCAGAACGTGGCCACTGACATCAACACGATGGAGAGGGAGAGCGCCTGCTTTCGGCCGAGTCGATCACCGATATGGCCCCAGATGAAGCCACCAAGCGGCCGCACGAAGAAGCTGATGGCAAAGACACCGAATGTCGCCAGGAGGGCTGTCTGCCGGTCTGACTCCGGGAAGAAAACTGTTGAGATGATGCCGGCCAGGTAGCCGTAAACGGCGTAGTCGAACCACTCAACAAAGTTGCCGATGAAGCTGGCAGTGACCACTCGCCGTCGAGTGTCCTTGCTGACTGTGTTGTTGGGGCTGAGGGTGTGGTTGGAGCCGTCGGCCTGTGAAGTATCCGGCTCGGCTGCCACAGAGGATTCATTGCTCATGTGTCCACCAAAATCATTGGGGTTGCATTCAACGCAACGCTGTTGCACCAGAGTATGTGTGAGCGACGCCACGGTCAAGGGTGGATCTAGACTTTTTTGAAACCCTAATAACGGACCAAGCACTCAAAAGCCGAAGAAGATCGTTGTACTCACCGCATCAGCGTTGCACTCAACGCGCCTTTCTTCTCCCGACGCTCTCTCACATCCCTAGCCCTTCACCCGATCGCTCTCTCATCAGGGCGAGGAAGGCCGACGTCGGCACTCAAGTTGGCATCGACGTCGAGCCTTCCGTTTTTGGCGGCTGCGCACGCCCCGCCGCCCAGGCGACGGGAGTCGCGGCGTCGGAGCAGATCGGCCCAATGGGCCCGGAAGATGTCAGCGGGCCGTGAAGAGGGTCAGCGCCAAGCACGAGGGATGTGAGAGAGCGACCCACCCAAACCCGAGCGAAGTGAGAGAGGGTCGGGAGGGGGCGGGGTGATCCGGCAGCGCGCGTCTAAGCGAGGAACGAGCGAGCGCGCAGAGGATGACGCCACCACCGGAAGGCGGCGCGGCTCAAGCCCGCGGGATGTGCGAGAGCGATGCGCTCAAGCACGAGTGATGTGAGAGAGGGTCAGAGGACCTTGCGGATGGTCTCTTCAAAGCTGACTACGTGGTGCAGGGCGAGCTCGGCGGCGCGGTCTTCGTCGCCGTCGGCGATGGCTGTGAGGAGGTCGGCGTGTTCGGAGATATGGCCGGACACGGAGGGCATCTTCTCGAGCATGTGGCACCAGATGCGGGTGGCGAGGTTGTCGTACCGGATCAGGACGTCTTCGAGGTGTGCGTTGGCGGAGGCCTTGTAGATGAGCCGGTGCACCTGGATGTCGTAGCGCATGAGTTCCTGCGAAGAATTGTCCTGGCCCTCGAGGTCACGGATGGCAGCCGCGACGCCGCGGAGTTCGGAGCGCATGGCGGGGCTGGCCATGCGGGCGGCTTTCCTGGAGGCGAGCGGTTCCAGGAGTTCGCGGATCTCGGAGACTTCGGCGAGCTGGGTGATGTCCACGCCGGTGGCGAAGGTGCCGCGCCGAGGGTATGACACCACGAGGTGATCGCTTTCAAGGCGCTTGATGGCTTCGCGGACGGGGGTGCGCCCGATTCCCAGTTCGGCGGCGATCTGGCCATCGTTGATGGGGTCGCCGGGCTTGATGTCCAGCATGATGAGCCGGTCGCGCAGCAGCAGGTAGGCGGTCTCCGCCAGGGACGTACCCTGCGGAACTGATTCCAGTGCTTCGAGTGCTGCGCTCATTAGTCTCTCCCGTTAGTCGCATTCCCAGTCTGCTGGATGAGTTACCGCTGACCTGTTGACGACTATGTGATCTCCAACATACTATGGCAATAGTTCTAATATATCAGTTGCCTAACAGTCGGCCACTAGACAAGCCTTTGAAGGAGAACACCATGGTTGAACCGCTGATCCGCCCGCTTGCACAGGCGGACCCGGAGGTCGATCAGGCGATCGCCCAGGAACTCATCCGCCAGCAGTCCACGCTGGAAATGATCGCCTCTGAGAACTTCGCTCCCACGGCCGTCATGGAGGCCCAGGGATCGGTACTGACCAACAAGTACGCCGAGGGCTACCCGGGCAAGCGCTACTACGGCGGCTGCGAGCACGTTGATGTGATCGAACAGCTGGCCATTGACCGCCTGAAGTCCTTGTTTGGCGCAGATTTCGCCAACGTCCAGCCCCACTCCGGAGCCCAGGCCAACGCCTCGGCCATGCACGCGCTGATCACCCCGGGCGACACCATCATGGGCCTGAACCTCGCCCATGGTGGCCACCTGACCCACGGCATGCGCATCAACTTCTCCGGGAAGCTGTACAAGGTTGTTCCCTACGGCGTTCGCGAGGACACCCACACCGTAGACATGGCTGAAGTAGAGCGACTGGCTCTTGAGAGCAAGCCCCAACTGATCGTCGCCGGCTGGTCTGCCTACTCCCGCCAGCTGGACTTCGCCGAGTTCCGCCGCATTGCGGACCTGGTGGGCGCCTACCTCATGGTGGACATGGCCCACTTCGCGGGTCTCGTCGCTGCAGGGCTCCACCCCAGCCCGGTGCCGCACGCCCACATCGTCACCAGCACCACCCACAAGACCCTCGGCGGTCCCCGCGGCGGTGTGATCCTGACCAACGACGCCGACATCGCCAAGAAGGTTAACTCCGCTGTCTTCCCCGGCCAGCAGGGTGGTCCGTTGGAGCACGTCATCGCCGCCAAGGCCGTGGCTTTCAAGATGGCAGCCGAGCCGGAGTTCCAGGAACGCCAGGTCCGCGTCCTTGAAGGCTCCAAGATCCTGGCCCAGCGCCTCCTCCAGGACGACGTAGCCGCAGCCGGCATCTCCGTTGTCAGCGGCGGTACCGACGTCCACCTGGTGCTCGCCGACCTCCGCCACTCCGTCCTCAATGGCCAGCAGGCCGAGGACACGCTCCACCAGATCGGCATCACGGTCAACCGCAACGCCGTCCCGTTCGACCCCCGCCCGCCCATGGTTTCGTCGGGCCTGCGCATCGGTACACCCGCACTCGCCGCCCGCGGCTTCAAGGCTGAGGACTTCACCGAAGTCTCGGACATCATTGCGACGGCGTTGATCGCCGCAGCGAACAACGGCACCGAAGCAGGAACTGAAGCAGGCACCCAGGCCGACGTCACCCTGGACGAGACCACCGCCGTCGAACTCCGCCGCCGCGTAACTGCCTTGGCGGACAAGTTCCCGCTTTACCCCCACCTGAACAACAACGGCAATGGCGCCGAAACCGAAGCAGAACTGATTGGAGCAGCCCAGTGAGTGCAGACCACCTCCCCGAACACCCGGACTTCCTCTGGCGCAACCCGGACCCGAAGAAAAGCTACGACGCCGTGATTGTGGGCGGCGGCGGGCACGGCCTGGCCACCGCGTACTTCCTGGCGAAGAACCACGGCATGACCAACATCGCCATCCTGGAAAAGGGCTGGCTGGCCGGTGGAAACATGGCCCGCAACACCACCATCATCCGTTCCAACTACCTCTGGGACGAGAGCGCCGCCATCTACGAGCACGCGCTCAAGCTCTGGGAAATCCTCCCGGAAGAGCTGGAGTACGACTTCCTGTTCAGCCAGCGCGGCGTCATGAACCTGGCCCACACCCTGGGCGATGTCCGCGAAAGCGTTCGCCGCGTGGGTGCCAACAGGCTCAACGGCGTGGATGCTGAGTGGCTGGACCCGCAGCAGGTCAAGGAACTCTGCCCCATCCTGAACATCAACGACAACATCCGCTACCCCGTCATGGGCGCAACGTACCAGCCGCGCGCAGGCATCGCCAAGCACGACCACGTGGCTTGGGCTTTCGCCCGCAAGTGCGACGAGCTGGGCGTGGACATCATCCAGAACTGTGAAGTCACCGGCTTCATCAAGGACGGCAACCGCGTCACGGGCGTCAAGACCACCCGCGGCGATATCAACACCGAAAAGGTGGGTCTCTGCGCCGCCGGCCACAGCTCGGTCCTGGCAGAAATGGCCGGCTTCCGCCTGCCGATCCAGTCCCACCCGCTCCAGGCACTGGTATCCGAACTGCACGAGCCGGTCCACCCCACGGTGGTCATGTCCAACCACGTGCACGTCTACGTTTCCCAGGCCCATAAGGGCGAGCTGGTGATGGGCGCCGGCGTCGATTCCTACAACGGCTACGGCCAGCGCGGCTCGTTCCACGTGATCGAGGAACAGATGGCAGCAGCCGTGGAGCTCTTCCCGATTTTCGCCCGGGCCCACGTGCTCCGGACCTGGGGCGGCATCGTGGACACCACACTCGATGCCTCGCCGATTGTTGGCCTCTCACCGGTGGAGAACATGTTCGTCAACTGTGGCTGGGGAACCGGCGGCTTCAAGGGCACGCCTGCAGCAGGTCTGACCTTCGCGCACACCATTGCCACGGGCGCACCGCACCAGCTGAACAAGCCGTTCGCACTGGAACGCTTCGAGACCGGCGCCTTGATCGACGAACACGGCGCCGCAGCCGTAGCCCACTAGCCAGGACAGGAAAAGACATGCTCCTCATTTCATGCCCCAACTGCGGGCCACGTGACGAAACCGAATTCCACTACGGCGGCCAGGCACACGTCGCCTACCCGGAGAGCCCCAATGACCTCACGGACCGCGAATGGGCTGAATACCTGTTCTACCGCGAGAACACCAAGGGCACTTTCGCCGAGCGCTGGGTCCACAGCACAGGCTGCCGCCAGTGGTTCAACATGCTCCGCGACACCGTGAGCTACGAAATCCACTCCATTTACGGGATGGGCCAGCCCCGCCCGGACCTCAAGGCAAGCGTCGGGACAAGCGCCAGCACAATCAGCGCACCCACCCAGGCAGGCGAGTTCAGCCAGGCAGGGGACTTCGGCCAGGCCGGCGAACCCGGCCTCGCCCCCGGCGCCACAGCCCCCACGGCCACCACCCCCATCTCCTCGGAAGGAGTCTAGAAGTGACCAGCAAGAACGCACGCCTCGCCACCGGCGGACGCATCGATCGCAGCATCTCTTGGCGCTTCACCGTGGACGGCCAGGAATTCACCGGCCACCCGGGTGACACCATCGCTTCGGCGCTGTTGGCCAACGGCCACATCAACGCCGGCAACTCCCTCTACGAGGACCGCCCCCGCGGCATCATGGCCGCCGGTGTGGAAGAGTCCAACGCCTTGGTCAAGATCGCTCCCCGCTTCCGCGGGCACGTTGCCGAGTCCATGCTTCCCGCCACTGCAGTTTCCTTGGTGGACGGCATGAACATTGAACTCCTCTCCGGCCTGGGCAAACTGGATCCCAACGAGGACAAGGCCGAGTACGACAAGAAGTACGTGCACACCGACGTCCTGGTGGTTGGTGGAGGCATCGCCGGCCTGGCAGCAGCCCGCGAAGCTGTCCGCACCGGTGCCCGCGTCATCCTCATTGACGACCAGCCCGAACTGGGCGGCTCCCTGCTCTCCGGCTCCACCGCCCCGGAACTCGCCGAACTGATCGAAGGCAAGCCGGCCCTGGAATGGGTTGCTGACGTGGAAGCCGAGCTGGTTTCCGCCGGCGAATGCACGGTGCTGAACCGCACCACGGCTTTCGGCTCCTATGACTCCAACTACTTCATCGCAGCCCAGAACCGCACGGACCACTTGAGCGTTCCGGCGGCCTCGGGTGTCTCCCGCCAGCGTATTTGGCACATCCGTGCCAAGCAGGTTGTCCTGGCTCCCGGCGCCCACGAGCGTCCGCTGGTCTTCGAGAACAACGACCGCCCTGGCATCATGCTCGCCTCGGCTGCCCGCACCTACCTGAACCGTTACGCCGTGGCAGCCGGTTCACGCGCGGTCATCACCACCACGAACGATTCCGCTTACGCTCTTGCCGCGGACCTGCAGGCAGCAGGCGTGGCGATTGCCGCCGTCGTCGATGCCCGTCCGCAGATCAGCGCGAAGGCCGCCGCCGCCGTCGAGTCCGGTATCCGGGTCCTCATCGGCAGCGCCGTGGCTGACACGTCGGCGGACGGGAATGGCCGCCTGAATGGCGTCACCGTCCGCAGTATTAACGACGACGGCGAACTCACCTCGGGCGTCGAACAGCTGGCTGCCGATCTCCTGGCAGTTTCCGGTGGCTGGAGCCCGGTGGTCCACCTCCACAGCCAGCGCCAGGGCAAGCTGCGTTGGGATGACGAGCTCGCAGCGTTCATTCCCACCAAGCCCGTCCGCGACCAGCAGCTTGCAGGCGCAGGCCGTGGCAGCTTTGAACTCCAGGATTGCCTGGCAGAGGGCATCTCGGCGGGAGCGGCAGCATCCATCGCCGCTGGCTTCGAATCCGCCACCACCCCGGTGGAACTGCAGGCACCTGTGGCCAGCGCTCCAAGCCGCCAGCTCTGGCTGGTCCCCGGCCAAACCGGTGAGCCCGGCGAATGGCACCACCACTTCGTTGACTTCCAGCGCGACCAGTCCGTGGCCGATGTCCTCCGCTCCACCGGGGCTGGCATGCGGTCCGTGGAGCACGTCAAGCGGTACACCTCCATCAGCACGGCCAACGATCAGGGCAAGACGTCCGGCGTCAACGCAATCGGCGTCATCGCCGCGGCGCTGAAGTTCGGCGGAGCTGAGAACATCCCGGGCGTCGGCGAGATTGGCACCACCGCTTACCGTGCACCGTTCACGCCCGTGGCCTTCGCAGCTTTGGCAGGCCGCCAGCGTGGCGAACTGTTCGACCCCGCCCGCGTCACCTCCATCCACCCGTGGCACGTTGCCCAGGGCGCACTGTTCGAAGACGTTGGACAGTGGAAGCGCCCTTGGTACTACCCGCAGGCCGAGGAAGACATGGACACGGCAGTCCTGCGTGAATGCGCAGCTGTCCGCGACTCCGTGGGCTTCATGGACGCCACCACCCTGGGCAAGATCGAGATCCGTGGCAAGGACGCCGGAGAATTCCTGAACCGCGTGTACACCAACGCGTTCAAGAAGCTCGCCCCGGGATCCGCCCGCTACGGCGTGATGTGCACCTTGGACGGCATGATCTTCGACGACGGCGTGACCCTTCGCCTGGACGATGACCGCTACTTCATGACCACCACCACCGGCGGCGCAGCCAAGGTGCTGGACTGGCTGGAAGAGTGGCACCAGACGGAGTGGCCGGAACTCGATGTGGTCTGCGCATCAGTGACGGAGCAGTGGAGCACCATCGCCGTCGTTGGCCCGAAGTCCCGCGCAGTGATCGCCAAGGTTGCTCCCCAGCTCGCCGAAAACGGTGGCCTGGATGCTGAAGCCTTCCCGTTCATGACGTTCCGCGAGACCACCCTGGCCTCCGGAGTCCAGGCCCGCGTTTGCCGCATCTCCTTCTCCGGTGAACTGGCCTACGAAATCAACATCCCGTCCTGGTACGGACTCAACACCTGGGAAGCTGTTGCCGCTGCCGGTGCCGAGTTCAACATCACCCCGTACGGCACGGAGACCATGCACGTTCTCCGCGCCGAGAAGGGCTACCCGATCGTTGGGCAGGACACCGATGGCACGGTCACCCCGCAGGACGCCGGCATGGACTGGATTGTCTCCAAGGCCAAGGACTTCATCGGCAAGCGCTCCTACCTCCGTCAGGACGCCAGCCGCGAGGACCGGAAGCATCTGGTCAGCGTCCTTCCCGTGGACCACTCGCTGAGGCTGCCGGAAGGCACACAGTTGGTGGAAAAGGGCATCCCGGTCAACCCGGCCAACGGACCCGTCCCCATGGAGGGCTTCGTGACCTCCAGCTACCACAGCGCCGCGTTGGGCCGTTCCTTCGCCCTGGCTCTCATTCAAAACGGCCGCAACCGCATCGGCGAGACCCTGGTGGCCTCGCTGGGAGACCAATTGGTGGACGTGGTTGTTGGCGAAACCGTACTTTTCGATGCTGAAGGGACCCGCAAAGATGGCTGAAACAGCAACACCAGCAGAAACCGCACACGTCGACCGCGTCCGGGGCGCCCGCCGCAGCCCGGCCGAGCACCTGGCTGATGCCTTCACCTCCGGCTCTGTGCCGGGCACGGTGACGCTCACCGAAATCCCGTACCAGGCCATGGTGGGCATTCGGGTTCACCGAACGTCCGACGCCGGTGCCCGCGTTGCGTCCGTGACCGGCGGCTTGCCTGCCGCTTGCGGTGAAGTGACGGGCGGCACGGTCTCGGGCAAGGATTCGGTGAACACCCTGTGGCTTGGCCCCACGGAGTTCATGGTGGTCGCACCGGAGGAAGCCCACGATTCGCTGGGAGGCTCCTTGGTCAGCGATCTGACCACGGCATTGGGCAACGACGCGGGCCAGGTGGTGGACCTGTCCGCCAACCGCACCACGTTTGAGCTCTCCGGTAGCCACGCCCGCGCAGTGCTGGAGAAGACCTGCGCCTTGGATTTGCATCCTCGGGTCTTCAAGGTGGGGACCGCTGTCTCCACTGAGCTCGCCCACATCCCGGTGATGCTGTGGAAGACCTCTGACGAGTCCTACCGGATCTTTCCCCGGGCCTCGTTTGCCGATTTCCTGGGACGCTGGCTCCTCGATGCCATGCGGGAGTACGCCTCCCCAGAGGTCCCCTAATGGCACTGAGTGTGCTTGATCTGTTTTCTGTTGGCATCGGGCCGTCGTCTTCACACACGGTAGGCCCGATGCGCGCGGCAAAGCAGTTCACGGACGGTCTTGAATCGTCCGGCCAGCTTCCGGCTACGGTGCGCATCCAGGCAGAGCTTTTCGGCTCCCTGGGCGCCACCGGCCGGGGCCACGGCTCAGACAAGGCCGTGGTGCTGGGGCTGCAAGGCCACTCCCCCGAAACCGTCAACACCCACACCGCCGATGACCAGGTGGCGGCCGCGGCACTCGACGCGGAACTGCGCGTGGCCGGGAACCACCGGGTGGACTTCAACTGGGACGAGGACGTGGTCCTGCACCGCCGCAAGTCGTTGCCCGCCCACCCCAACGGGATGACCTTCCGGGCGCTCGACCATACGGGCACCGTGCTCCGGGAACGCAGCTACTACTCCATCGGCGGCGGCTTCGTGGTGGACGGGGACGTCTCCGGAGCCGACAAAGTGGTAGCTGACGACACCGTGCTGCCCTACCCCTTCACCACCGCAGACGAACTCCTGGCCATCTGCCTCCGCGAGGGCAAGTCCATCTCGGACATCATGCTGGCCAACGAACTCGTGTGGCGTTCCGAGGAAGAACTGCGCGAACGGTTGCTGGGGATCTGGGCCGTCATGCAGGAGTGCGTGGACAACGGCTGCTCTGCCGAGGGAATCCTGCCGGGAGGCCTGAAGGTCAGGCGACGGGCGCCGTCGTTGTTCAAGAAGCTTTCCGAAACTGATGCGGGCCTCAACGGCGCAACATCTGCGGACCCCCTACTCGCCATGGAATGGGTCAACCTGTTCGCCCTGGCCGTGAACGAGGAAAACGCCGCAGGCGGAAGGATAGTCACCGCTCCCACCAATGGTGCCGCGGGAATTGTCCCGGCCGTGCTGCACTACTACACCAGGTTTGTTCCGGGAGCCAACGACGACGGTGTCGTGCGGTTCCTGCTGGCGGCGGCCGCCGTCGGAATCCTGTTCAAAATCAACGCGTCCATCTCCGGTGCCGAGGTGGGCTGCCAGGGCGAGGTTGGCTCCGCCTGCTCCATGGCGGCCGCCGGTCTCTGCGAAGTCCTCGGTGGAACGCCGGAGCAAGTGGAAAATGCCGCCGAGGTGGGCATTGAACACAACCTGGGCCTCACCTGCGATCCCGTGGGCGGGCTGGTGCAGATCCCCTGCATCGAACGCAACGCGATCGCCAGCGTCAAGGCCATCAACGCCGCCCGCCTTGCCCTGCACGGCGACGGCAGCCACAAAGTGTCCCTGGACAAAGCCATCAAAACCATGCGCGAAACAGGCGCAGACATGAAATCCAAGTACAAAGAGACCTCCCGTGGGGGCCTCGCCGTCAACGTAGTGGAGTGCTAGCCATGACTGCCATCCAAACTGAAACTGCCGCCGTCGCCTCCCCGGAGACCACTGTGGAACACGTCCTCACCCTTGACTGCCCCGAAGGTCCGGGCATCGTGCACGCTGTGTCCGGCTTCCTGCTGGACCACGGCTGCGACATCATTGACAACAAACAGTTCGGTGACCGCGCCGAGGGCCACTT
Source organism: Paenarthrobacter sp. YAF11_1 (assembly GCF_052113445.1). Taxonomy (NCBI): domain Bacteria; kingdom Bacillati; phylum Actinomycetota; class Actinomycetes; order Micrococcales; family Micrococcaceae; genus Paenarthrobacter; species Paenarthrobacter sp. YAF11_1. Next base: position 148,979 of record NZ_JBFRDF010000010.1, on the reverse strand, counting down.
CTTCATGCGGGTCCATTTCGCGTCGTCCGGTGACGAATCCACGGTTGATGCGCTGCGGGAGGCGTTCTCCCCGGTTGGCGAGAAGTACAGCATGAACTGGCAACTGCAGCGCCAGGGCTACAAGCGCCGCGTGCTGATCATGGTCTCCAAGTTTGGGCACTGCCTGAACGACCTCCTGTTCCGGGCACGGATCGGCGAGCTGCCCATCGACGTGGTGGGCGTCGTGTCCAACCACACCGACCACCAGGGGTTGGCGGAGTGGCACGAGATCCCGTTCTTCCACGTTCCCGTCACGGCGGCCACCAAGCCCGCAGCCGAAGGTCGCTTGCTGGAGATCATCGACGAACTGGACGTGGAACTCATTGTCCTGGCCCGGTACATGCAGGTGCTCAGCGATGATCTGGCCCGCAAGCTTGATGGCCGCGCGATCAACATCCACCACTCGTTCCTGCCCAGCTTCAAGGGTGCCAAGCCCTATCACCAGGCTTACGCACGTGGTGTGAAAACTGTGGGGGCCACCGCCCACTACGTGAATGGCGAGTTGGATGAAGGTCCCATCGTCGCCCAGCAGGTAGTGGAAGTGGACCACACGTTCGGGCCGGACGATCTCGTAGCCGCCGGCCGGGACACCGAATGCAAAGCCCTCAGCAACGCCGTTCGCTGGCACTGCGAGGGGCGGATCATCCTGAATGGGAACAGGACGATCGTGCTGAAGTAGGGCTTTGCATCCCCGATTCGACGGCTTGCTGCGTCATAGATGGTTCCAACCGTCCAACCCGCAGCGGGCCGTCGAATTGGTGCTTAAGGGGCTACAACCGCGCCAGCCGCGTTGCCAGATGCAGCGCAGCCAGCCGGCCAGTCCCCCGAGGATCTCCCCCGCACAGCTCGAAGATCCGTTGGAGCCGGTGATGCAGGGACTGCCGTTCCAAGTGCAGCTCACGCGCAGCCTGGGCAGTGTTGCAGCCGGTATCCAGCCACACGGTCAGCGTCCTCATGAGTTCGGACTTCTTCAGGCGATCATGTTCGACGACGGCACCCAGCTGCCGCTGCACGAACCCTTCCCGCGTGGCCGGGTCCAGCGCCTCATGGGCAAGGAGCTCCACGGCCAGGGTGTCAGCATCCACAACACCGTGGCCGGCCGGGACCAGCTCCAGTGCCCGACGCGCCTCAGCCAAGGACCACGGCGCCTGATCAATGCCGGCCCCCAGCGGCCCCACGGCCACCACCGAACCAGCGGGCACCTCCAATCCCTGCAACGCCACCGTGAGCGCCCGCCGGGTGACTGCCCCATCGTCCAAGGCAGCCAGCGCGATCAGCTCAGCATTGTTGGCGTAGCTCGCGCTGTGCGGCACACACTCGCGCAGCAGCGCATCCACGGCCGGACGCAAGTGGCCTGCCCCGGTGGAGCGAATCACCACCGCGGCCACTTTACCCAGCACGGGAAACCCCGACGCCGGTCCGAGCTGCTGGAGCTGCCATTGCTGGCTCCCCGAATTGATGGCACGCATGAGTTCGATGCCCGCCAACTCCTTCAACCCCGGCGGCATCCGCTGCAACAGGGCCAGCCCGAGGATGTCCACGGATCGTTCGCCCGCCACCCGCGCGAGCCCGCCGTCGCCGTCGTCGGGCACGTGCAGTTCAAGCCGTGCGGCAAGGACGCCGCGCACCGGGACATCCACCGTGGTGACGCTGCCGCCGTCGTCCATGGCAGACGTCTCGCCGGCGGCACCGAGGGTAAGGCCCGACGGCGAGACCAGCCGCGCGCCTGCCCCCGTCCTTTCGGACAAAACAGCCAGGAGTTGGTCGAGCCCACCGCCGTGGGCAAGCTCGGCAGCCATGGCGTGGCTGGCTTGGTCGGCATGTTGGAGGTGCTCCACGGATTCGCTCACCAGCAGGGAATTGATCTCCTGCATCACGCCAACAAAGGGCACCACCTGTCGGAGCTCGATCACCGGCAGCCCGGCGGCCTCGGCAATTGTCAGCATGCCCGCCGGAATTTCAGGGAGTGCCGGACCCGTCTCCAGAGCCAAGGCCGCGATGCCTCGGGCGGCCAATTCCCGGACATAATCGGCTTGCCGCTCGGAGGTCACGCCGGCGAGCGCCTGCCCTCCGCTCAGCAGCAGTTCGCCGCCGCTGAGGAGCGGGGCGATATCCAGCACTTCGCTGGAATGGACCCAACGGACCGGCCGGGAGAGCGCGCCCGGCACGTCGTTGAGGACCAGGGGGTCCGCAGATTTCAGGCTTTGGTACTCCAAAGCGGCACCCAGCAGAATCGACATGACACTCCGTATGGTCGTTGGCGTCTTGTTTAGACACATCGTATCTTGTTGCTGTGATCTGAGGCACATACGCTGAAGGGGTCCCTTTCATACACGGAGGCTCCCCCATGCAAGACAACCTCTCCCCTTCGCCTTCCAGCCCAGCGCAGTCAGGTCCGGCAACGGCGCCGGGCCATGACAGCGAAGCCTGGCTCCAACCCATTCCTGAGGCAGACCGCACCCGCAAAGTTTCCGGACAGTTCTGGATCTGGGCCGGCGCCAACCTTGCACCTATTAACTGGGTGCTCGGCGCCCTTGGCATCCACCTCGGCCTCGGCTTCGCAGACACAGTGATTGTCCTGGTGCTGGGAAACCTGATCGGCATGCTGCTGTTCGGCTGCTTCGTTCTCCTTGGCCAGAAGACCGGCGCCACTGGCATGGTGCTCGCCCGCGCCGCTTTCGGCCGTCAAGGCAACTACCTCCCGGCCGCCATCCAAGCCCTGCTGGTGATCGGCTGGTGCGCAGTCAACACCTGGATCATCCTGGACCTGGTCATGGCGCTCTTTGGAACCCTTGGCTGGGTAGATCCCGAGGCCAAGAACTACGCCTGGAAGATTTGCGTCGCCACGGCGATCATGGCGGCCCAGGTTGCCATTGCCTGGTTCGGATACAAGGCCATCGCGGCCTTTGAAAAGTGGACTGTTCCGCCCACCATCATCATTCTGGCCGTCATGTCATGCGTGGCCTGGTTCGGCATGAAGATCGACTGGGGCTACGCGGGCCCGGCCGGCAACATCCTTGAAGGCTCCGAGCGCATCGCCGCCATGAGTGCAGTGATGACAGCAATCGGCATCGGCTGGGGCATCACCTGGTTCACGTACGCCGCCGACTACTCCCGCTTCGTCAGCACCTCCGTTCCCAAGCGCAAGGTCTACCTCGCCTCGGTCCTGGGCCAGTTCATCCCTGTCGTGTGGCTCGGCGTCCTCGGTGCAAGCCTGGCTACCAACAGCGGCGAGATCGACCCCGGAAAACTGATCGTTCAGAACTTCGGCGTCCTGGCCCTCCCGGTCCTCCTCATGGTCCTGCACGGCCCCATCGCCACCAACATCCTGAACATCTACACCTTCTCCGTGGCCACGCAGGCCCTGGACATCAAGATCAGCCGGCGCAAGCTGAACCTGTTCGTCGGCGTCTTCTCGCTCATCGCCGTCGTGTTCTTCATCTTCCAGGAGGACTTCGCAGCGGTTCTCGACGCATGGCTGATCGGCCTGGTCGCGTGGGTGGCTGCGTGGGGTGGCGTCATGCTGGTGCACTACTTCTGGCTGGAGAAGCGCTGGCCGGCCAAGGTTGACCGCCTCTTTGATCCAGTTGGAACACGCCGCTTGCCCGTCATCAACTGGGCCGGAATCGTGTCCCTCCTGGTAGGCATCTTCTCCACCTGGCTGTTCATGTATGGCCTGGTTCCCGCCATGCAGGGTCCCATCGCCGTGGCCCTGGGCGGGTGGGATCTCTCCTGGCTGGCCGGCGGACTGACCAGCGCGGCGAGCTACGCCCTCCTCGGCCCGCGGGCACACAAGAAGTACCTGTTGGCGGACTCGAACCACGTATCGGCCACCGCTGCTGCCGCGGCCCCGGCCGGACCCGATGCTCAGGCAGTTCCCGCAGTTCCCGAAAGGACCACAGCATGAACCAGCCCGCTTTCGCTGATTCCCTCCACCAGATCACGTGGCCCGAGGGGTACCAGGCCGCGGCGTCCTTCACCTTCGACGTCGACGCCGAGTCCTGCACCATCGCCCATGATCCTTCCAGCACCAAGCGCATGTCCCTTATGAGCCACCAGTCGTATGGGCCCAAGATCGCCGTGCCGCGTTTGCTTCAGATCCTGGACCGCCAGGACATCAAGGGGACGTTCTTCATCCCGGGTTTCACGGCGGAGAGCTACCCGGACGTGGTCCGCAGAATCGCTGATGGCGGGCACGAGATCGCCCACCACGGCTACCTCCACGAGCCCATGCAGGGCATCGATGCTGCTACAGAAGCGAGCTACCTGGACCGCGGCATGGAGGCACTGGCCAACGTCGCCGGGATCAGGCCCGTGGGGTACCGCGCTCCGTGGTGGGAGCTGAACTGGCAATCGCCCGCCCTGCTGGCGGACCGCGGCTTCCTCTACGATTCAAGCCTGCTCGACGGCGATGCCCCCTACCGCATGTCCGTCGCCGAGGGCGACTCCCGGGACATCGTGGAGATCCCCGTGGACTGGGCACTGGACGATTGGGAGCAGTACGGGTTCTACCCCGGCGTCACGGGCAGCGGGGTCATCGAGAGCCCGGCCAAGGCGTTGGAAATGTGGACCCTTGAAGCCCAGGCGCACCACTCCCAGGGAAGCTGCTTCGTCCTGACCAACCACCCGTTCATCTCAGGCCGGCCATCCCGCGCCGTGGCCCTTGAGCAGCTGATGGAGCGGGTCAAGGATTTGGACGGCATGTGGGTCACTACGCTGGCCGGGATCGCACAGCACACCAAGGACACCGTGCAGGAAATCCACACCCACGCACGCATTGATGTCCCACTGTTCCCCGGAGCAGGAGCAACCTTCCGCCCCGCACAGGTCCACGTCCCCGCTGGAGTGCCTGCGCACCACTAGATTCCCTGCCCCTCGCCTTCCGCCGAGATGGCAAAAGATGACAATCCCAAGCTCCGGGATTGTCATCTTTTGCCATCTGGGTGCAGTGTTTAGGCGCTTAGCCGTTCACCGCGTTGATCCACACTCCGATGATCCACGTGCTCGCCGCGGCACACGCCAACCCAAACTCCACCAGGATCCCGATGCCCGTTGCCTTGAGCGCGGCACCACTGGATCGGACGGCCGTACGGAAGTCCCGCGTCCGCTGGACTTCGCTGAGCAGCAGCCCGACGGCGAACCCCACAAAGAGCCCCACCACGGGAATAACAAACATGCCCACCACGCCCAGCACCACGCCGATCAACACCGACCTGTTGGGAATGCCGTGTTGCTTCAGCTTCCGTCCGGTGAGCACGGCACTGGCGGCCATACCGGCCACCACAAACACCATGCCGACGGCGAAGATCACCCAGCCGAGCGGACCGGCGCCTCCCCAGATGGCCCAGGCCAGCAGGCTCGCGCCGATGAGAATACTGCCGGGAAGTACAGGAATAATGGTCCCGGCGACGCCTACCGCAATGGCCAGGCCGCACAGGATGGTCACGATCAGTTCGGCGTTCATGATCCTCAGTCTAGGTGGGGTCCGTTGACAAGAAGCGACGGCCACGGGCCAGGCCTTGCGACACAGTGTTGTATGAACAACCGACCAGCCAGGAACGATGCAGAGCACCGCAGCACCCAGGAGGCTCGGGAAACAAGAGATTAACGTCCCGAGAACTTGTATAGACAAGTAGCAATTTTCGTTGATTGGGAGCCATTGAAGCGGCAGGGTTGAGGAGTCAGGCCGTCGGCACCCACCGTGCCGAGGGCTCCCGTCTTGACCCGAACATGGAGATACCTTTGGACAACGCCCGTCCTTTCCGCAGAGCCTTGGCAACGGCCGCACTGACGCTCGCAGCCGCCGTCGTGCTTCCCTCAGCCGCGATCGCGGCACCCGCAGAACCCAGCGCTTCGGATGCCGCCAGCCGTCCGGCCAAGTCGTCCTACGCAGGCCTCCCCGATGGCACGAAGCGCAAGAAGACGCTGGTGATCGGCGTCGATGGTGCAGCAATCGCCAAGTTCGGCACGGCCGGCGTGCCCACTATCCAAAGCGTGATCGACTCCGGCATGACCGCCAAAAGCAACCTGTTCGCCAACCCCATGGCACCCACCGTGTCCGGAGCAGGCTGGTCGAGCATCGCCACCGGCGTGTGGCCGGACAAGCACAACGTGGTGGACAACAACTTCACGGCCCCCAACTACAGCCAGTACCCCGACTACCTGAGCCGGCTCGAAGCAGCCCAGCCGAATGCCTCCACGTTGGTTGCAGGCACGTGGGCACCCATTCCGGAAAAGGTCTTTGGCGAAAACGTCGACCTTCGAATCGCCGGCGGCACCGATGCCGGCACCACAGCCAAAGCTGTGGACTACTTGTCCAACGGCAACCCTGACAGCACGTTCATCCATCTGGACGAGGTTGACGGCGCCGGCCACTCCTACGGCACCGAGCGCGAGGAATACCTCGCAGCCCTGCGCACCGTGGACCGGCAAGTGGGCGAGATCCTGAATGCCGTCAAGAACCGGCCCAGCTACAAGTCCGAAGACTGGCTGGTGGTCTTGACCTCCGACCACGGGCACACCCCCACCGGCGGCCACGGTGGCAGCACCCCGGCCGAGCGTCAGACCTTCGTAATCGCCCAGGGCAAGGGCATCGAGCCCGGCACTGTCCGCAACGACGTCAAAATCACGGACATCGCACCCACGGTCCTCAAACACGAAGGAGTAAAGTCTGACGCGGCCTGGAACCTGGACGGACTGGCACTCACGGACATCGCACCGGACGCGTTCGATTCCCTGAAGGACAACCTGCAAACCCGTGCGGACGAGACCGGACCTGCCGCCGACGTCAAAGGCTGGACCGGGACTGCACCGGGAGACTGGAACATCGACAACTCGGCAATGCCGGCTGGTGGCGTGACCGAATGGCGCGGCTGGTCCTTCGCCACGGACGAATTCTGGACCAACACCGACCGCAATCAGGGCCGTGAAACGTCCGTCCGCAACCGTAACGTCTTCGCTGTGGCCGATTCGGACGAATGGGATGACAAGTCCCACGCCGCCGGGCAGTTCGACTCCACCCTCATCAGCCCCGCCTTCAAGGTCAAGGGCGGTAAGACCGCAACGCTTTCCTTCGCTTCCAACTACAGGATCGACGGACCCCAGAGTGGCGAGGTTCTGATCAGCTACGACGACGGCGCCGCGCAGCTCGTGAAGGCTTACACCGCCAACTTCAACGGCTTCGAAAACCTGGCCTTGGAAGTACCCAAGGGCGTAAAGACGGCCAAAGTCAGCTTCCGCTATACCGGGACCAACAGCGCCTTTTGGACTGTCGACCAGGTAAGACTGGCGATTAAGTAACGCCGGTCAGCTGACCCGCCAGCGCCTGACTTAACAAAGAACGACGGCGACGCTCCCCAGCACGGGAGGCGTCGCCGTCGTCGGTCTTGCGCAGGTAACTCTGCTTGCCCGACTAGTCGGCTACGGCGGCAGCAACAGCCGCGGTGACGGCCGGCGCCACGCGGGCATCCAGCGGGCTCGGCACGATGTAGTCCGCGGAGAGGTCTTCAGCGGCCAGCTCAGCGATGGCGTTGGCAGCAGCGATCTTCATGGCGGGCGTGATGCGGCGGGCCTTGGCATCCAGTGCGCCACGGAAGATGCCGGGGAAGGCCAGCACGTTGTTGATCTGGTTCGGGAAGTCGCTGCGGCCGGTGGCAACAACGGCCGCGTACTTCTGGGCAACCTCGGGGAGAACTTCCGGGTCCGGGTTGGACAGGGCGAACACGATCGACTGATCGTTCATGAGCTTCAGGTGCTCTTCGTCCAGCTTGGAGGAGGAGACGCCCACAAAGACGTCTGCACCCGTCAGTCCCTCGCCCGGGCCACCGGTGACGCCGCGGGGGTTGGTGCGCTGGGCCATGCGGGCCTTGACGCTGCCGGGGTCTGCCACAAGATCGGCACGGTCAGCGTTGACCACGCCCTTGGAGTCGAGCAGGATGACGTCCTTGATGCCAACAGCAAGCAGAATTTCGGCAATGGCGATGCCAGCGGCGCCGGCGCCGGAAACAACAACCTTGAGCCCGGCCAGTTCGCGCTGGGTCACCTTGGCGGCGTTGGTCAGGGCTGCAAGAACCACGACGGCGGTGCCGTGCTGGTCGTCGTGCATGACCGGGCAGTCCAGGGCTTCGATGAGGCGCTCTTCGAGTTCGAAGCAGCGGGGAGCGGAGATGTCTTCGAGGTTCACGGCGCCGAAGCTGGGGCGCAGGCGGACCAGGGTCTCAATGATCTCGTCCACGTTGGTGGTGTTGAGGACCAGCGGGATGGAGTCGAGGTCTCCGAAGGACTTGAACAGGGCGGACTTGCCCTCCATCACCGGCAGGGAGGCGCTGGGGCCGATGTTGCCGAGGCCAAGGACCGCAGTGCCGTCGCTGACAACAACAACCAGGCGCTCGGCCCAGGTGTGGGTGCGGGCGAGCTCGGGGTTTGCGTGGATTGCGCGGCTGACCTGCGCAACTCCGGGGGTGTAGGCGATGGAAAGGTCGCGCTTGTTGTTCAGCGGCACGGTGCTGGAAATGGTCAGCTTGCCGCCTTCGTGGGCTGCGAAGATCTCTTCTTCGGTCAGTACCAGGGCGTCGTTGTCTGTAGCAATTGTCTCAATGGACACGTCTTTGTCTCCTCAGGCTAGCCGTGGACCCACGGCATGGTTCGGGCAGGAACAGAACTGCTGTAGCGGACCAAGGATGGCTGGTCCGGCGTTGCTTCTGCAGATAGGGGGCTGCTAGCCGCTTCGGTGTTTCCAGCCTAAGGAGCCTGCGGGGGTACAAGATTCAATACCAAGAGAGACGATTCGAGAGTAAAACGTTCAACCAGCTCTAAATGTGATCCAGGTCATGCGAAAAACCGTGTTCAGAAGTCCTGCCGGTCTAGACCAGCAGGCGATTCCGTCATTCTCCGGTCAGCAACGAGCACGCCTTCTTGAGATCCTTTTCCGCCTCGAACAGGGACAACCGTCGGCATCGGACGGCTTGGACAAGCCCACTGACGAGGTGGAGCAGGATCCTGGCACGCACGGCATCCTTGCCGGTGTCCTTGCTGAGCGAACCCACCACTTCCTCGGACAGCGCATCGATCTCGCGCAGCAACTGGGCGGTGTCGTCGTCCTTGCCTGCAGGACGGATCAAGCAGTGCTCTACCCCCGGCTGCATGACCCTCAGGTGGAAAATTTCCATCATCAAACCCGCGAGCGCGTGCCCTTTGCCCTCGCGGCGGCGGACGCCGTCCCGGAGTTCACGCAGCTGCTGCCTGTACACGGCCAGCATCAGGTGGGCTGTGGAGGGAAAGTAGCGGTACAGCGTACCGAGCGGAATGTCAGCCCTGGCCGCAACGTCGGAAAGGCTCAACGTATCGAACTGCCTCTGGGCAAAACCCTCAGCCGTCTTCAGGATGCGGGCATAGCGCAGCTGCTGCCGCGGGGTGGTGGGCGCGGCAGCCATACGGGGCAACCCCGTGGTCAGGTCAAGGGAATACGGTTCCAGTGAGTTTGAGGCGGGCATTTCCGGCGATCTCTTGGCAGGCTGACAAGGAAGCGGCCGGCTGGGGTCAAAGACCCGCGGCTGGCCGATCGCATCAATGATACGGGAGCTAAATGACCGTTTCCTGAGAGCTCACCAGACAAGAAAGGGCGCACGCCGCTCCCGGCCATTGGCGCTCCGCGCACATACACTGCAGGCAGGTCTGGATCACGGGAGGAACGCACACATGGGGACATTTCGACGCCGGATGGCAGCGGCGCTGCTGACCGCCGCTGTGGCGGCCATGGCACTGAGTCCGCTCCCGGCGTCGGCCGCCCAAAGCAGCGGGCCTGATCCCGTCCTCAGCGGAAAAGCGTTCGTTGGCCAGACGTTGACCACGGATATCGGCCCGTACACGTTCTACGGCTGCGGCGGCGGCAAGGGTCCGGACTTCACCATCTACTGGACCAGGGACGGATTCCTGGTGGCCGGCGAGACCGCCCGCACTTACGTACTGCAGCCCGATGACACCGGGGCCCGGATGGCCGCCCATGTCACCGCCAGCAAGACTGCCTGCGGCGGCGAATCCCTGCACAGCGACGAAACCAAGCCCGTAGGCGCTGCCAACCGGGCGGCCGGGTTCACGGGCAGGAGCTTCGAGTTGTTGGCCCGCGGCACCGACGGCGCGCTGCAGCTCTACGGCCGAAAGGGAGCCGCGTGGGAAGCGGCCCGGACGGTGGGCTGGGGTTGGAACATTTTCAACCTGACTTTCTCGCCGGGCGACTTCAACGGCGACGGCAAGGGCGATGTGATCGCCAGGGACGCCGCAGGAACCCTGTACCTCTACGCGGGTGACGGAACCGGCGGCTGGAAACCGGCACAGACCATTGGCAAGGGCTGGAACGTCTTCGACACGATCGTGAGCCCCGGAGACTTCAACGGCGATGGCCACAACGACGTCCTGGCCCGCGAACCCGGCGGCGCTCTCTATCTGTACCCGGGCAATGGTTCCGGAGGCTGGTTGGCAAGGACCGCCGTCGGGCAGGGCTGGCAGATGATGGATGCGCTGCTGACTCCGGGAGACTTCAACGGCGACGGCAACGTGGATGTGCTGGCACGGGACCGCAGTGGCTATCTCTACTTTTACGGCGGCAACGGCGCGGGCGGCTGGACGAGGTCATGGTTGGTCGGGGTCGGCTGGAACTCGCTGAAAGCAGCGGGCGCCGCCGGGGACTTCGACAATGACGGTTTCAACGATGTCTACGGCGTCGATCAGCAGGGTCGGTTGGTGATCTACTACGGCAACGGGCGCGCAGGATGGCGCGGGTCTGAGGTCGCCGGTAATGGTTGGAGCGGATTCACAGCGATCTTCTAGAGAAAACCCCCGCGCGGTAGAATTAGCCGCATAAAGTCTGGGGAGGACATCATGAACGCACCAACGCGCCCTACGTCAGGTGTGCGCCGGGTGGTGGCTGGCATTGCAGCGGCGGTCATCGCCGCAATCGCCTTCACGCCGGCACCCGCCATGGCAACCATGGACCCTTCGAATCCCGTGATTCATGGTGCACCGTTTGTTGGCTCAACACTCACGCTTGAGATCGATCCTGCTTCCTACCGTGGCTGCGGCGCCGCTGCCGGACCGGACTACGGCATTTACTGGACCCGCGACGGCGTTCGGGCCCAGGACCACTGGGCGTGGTGGACCTACACGCTCGATGAATCAGACCGCGGAAAGACCATCGCAGCCCATGTGGTGGCAAGCCAGAACGGGTGCGAGCCGCTGGAAGTCTCCAGCGAAGAGACCGCTCCGATCTCCGCCTCCAATAGGGCCAACGGCTTCACAGGGCGCGGTGCCTATGAAATGCTGGCCCGCCGCACTGATGGCACCCTCATGATGTATCCCCGCGTCAACAACGCCTGGGAATCCGCAAGGACAGTGGGACCGGGCTGGAACGGCTTCGGAACGGTAGTCTCCCCCGGCGATTTCAACGGCGACGGTGCCAACGACATCCTGGCCAAGGATTCGGCCGGCAACCTCTTCCTGTACGCGGGAACGGGCAACGGCGGTTTCCTCGCCGGACGCCAGGTAGGCAGTGGCTGGAACGCCTTCAACTCGATCGTTTCGCCCGGCGACTTCAACGGCGATGGCACCAACGACCTCCTGGCACGCGATGCCGGCGGCCTCCTCTACCTGTACCCGGGCAACGGCGACGGCGGCTGGCTCACCCGGTCCTTGGTGGGCAGCGGATGGAACGTGGTCAACAAGGTCATCACCCCCGGCGACTTCAACGGTGATCACAATGTGGACATCCTGGCCCGCGACACAGCAGGAGCTTTGCGCCTGTACAAGGGCAACGGAGCGGGCGGCTGGGCCGGCATGGCGGTGGTCGGCCAGGGCTGGGGCGGCATGGCTACCATTGGCGCGGCCGGCGACATTGACGGCAACGGCAACGTGGACGTCTACGCTGTGGACGGTTCAGGGCAATTGCTCGCTTACTACGGCGACGGCGACGGCGGCTGGAACGGCGCCGGTGCCATTGGTTGGGGCTGGGGCGGTTTCAACGCAGTCTTCTAGGATCTGGGGGATTCCATGACGTTTCTTTCTTCTGCTCTTACTTCCCGACGTCCGCTGCGGCTGGGTTTCCATCTCCTCCTGGCCGTTCTCCTGTGCGCTGGCCTCGCCATCGCGGTTCCGCCGCCGGGCGCCAACGCAGCAGGCCCGACGCCGTTGCCGACTGTGGTGACGCGGACTTCACCCGCCACCGTGGTTCCCGGCAATACCATCTCCCTCTCCTTCACCCTGAGCGGGCCGGCCCAGGAAGTGGGATTCGCGTACGTCAACGAGGACACACTGGAGCAGGCCATTCTCTACGGACCCACCAGCGCAGCTCCGGGACCCTACAGCGCCCAGGCCAAGGTGCCGGTCAACGGAAGCGCGTTCAAACGCACGGGCCGGTACAAACTCCTCAGCGTCAACATCGTGCTTCCCGCGGGGCAGGGATCCGTGCGCTACGGCCGCGACGGCAACATCCTCTTCTTGAGCCAAGGCCTCGAAGCGCCAACGCAGCGGCCCGGCGCCCTGGACGGCGTGGACTTCGCCGTCAACAACCCCAATTTCCCGCTCATCGACAACCCCAATACCAAAGCACCAGTCGTGTCCGGAGTGGCCCGCTACGACCAAGTGCTGACCACTGACAACGGCACCTGGACCTACCCGCCCACCGGCTTCGCCTACCAGTGGCTGCGGAACGGCCAACCCATCGCAGGCGCTACCGTCAACAGCTACCGGGTGGCCGAAGCCGACCTGGACCAGACCCTGTCCGTCCGGGTCACGGCCACCCGCGCAGGGTACCGGGCTGTGTCGGCGTCCTCCCTGCCGCTCACCCCCACCTCCCCCATCACCGCAACAGCCCCTGCGCTCCAAGGCAAGCTGACCGTGGGCGAAAAACTCACTGGTGTCTTCAACGAGGGCAGCGTCTCCACCGGGACAGCCGGCGGTGCCGTCAGCGTCAGGTACGAATGGGTGCGGAACGGTACCCCGATCAACGGGGCCACCGCCAAAACCTATACGCTGACCGCGGCCGACCGTGGCGCCGTCGTCGGCTTCCGCGCGGTAGTCCAGGCCGGCAATCCGGCCACGGCCACGCGCCCGTTCACGGTGTACAGCCGCACCGTGGTGCGGAACAAGGCCCACAATGCAGGGTTCGACGCCGGTACCTCCTTGGACCTGTTTGCCCGGAACGCCGCGGCGAACCTTCTCCTCTACCCAACGGATGGCGCCGGACGATGGCAAGCGGCGAAAACCATCGGGTATGGCTGGGACGTGTTCGACCTCGTGTTCAACGCTGGCGACTTCAACGGCGATGGGTTCAACGACGTCCTGGCACGCGACGACGCCGGCACCCTTTTCCTCTACCCAGGCAACGGGACGGGCGGTTGGCTGCCGCGCAAGGAAGTCGGCTGGGGATGGGACGTCTTTGACTCCGTCATCGCAGCCGGCGACTTCTCAGGAGACGGCACCAACGACCTCCTGGCCCGGACCCCTGCAGGCGCTCTTGTCCTCTACCCCGGAAACGGCGTGGGCGGTTTCCGCTCCCCGGGCGCGGTAGGCCAGGGCTGGGATGCCCTCAGCCAACTCTTCTCCCCCGGCGATTTCGACGGTGACGGCAACCCCGACGTCATGGGCCGCGACAATGCCGGGAACCTCCGCCTCTACGGCGGCAACGGCAGCGGGGGCTGGACCACTGCACGGTCCATTGGCACCGGCTGGAATGTCATGTCGCGCATCGGCGGCGCAGGAGACTTCAACGGCGATGGCCTCAACGATGTCTGGGCGATCGATTCCGCCGGGCAGCTCAACATGTATTACGGCAACGGCAGCGGCGGCTGGAAGGGCGCGGGTGTAGTCGGTTGGGGCTGGGGCGGATTCACCGCCGTTTTCTAAGCCGATTTTGGTTGAGTTTTGGGTTTGACTTGTCTTTTCCCTGAACTTTTGCCAGTAAATTCCCAGACTGTCGTTCCGCCGTTGTACTCTCAATTCACTGACACCGCCGGCCATCTGGGACCGGCTTGATTTGGGGGAACAATGGGGATCACTCCTTTGCGCCGTGTGCGTCATTGGTTGGCCGCGATTGCGGGCGGAATCATTCTGGCTGGCGGGCTGGGCTTGGAACCTGCAGCTCAGGCCGATGACACGTTCGCGCCGGTGCCGGTGGCCGTCTCCACGACACCGGACTCGATCGCTTCCGGCGGACAAGCAACATCCAGGGTTACGGTCCAAGCTTCGGGTCCCATCACCGACGTTTACGTGCTCTTCCGCAACACTGCCACTGGCAAGCTCCATACGCAGATGACCCAGGGCTCCTACAGCGCTGCCGACTCGACCTACTCGTTCGACGTGTTCTTCGCTCAAGGCACTCCGCCAGGAACGTATGTTGCGCAGTACCTGCAGATCCTCACTGCTGCCGGTCAGGAGTTCGGCTACTGGCGCGACGGTTCACTGATCCATAACCCAGGCAATCTTCCGGGCTCCGGCACTGCTGCGGTGGCTCTGGATGCCCTGGACTTCAATTACGTAACACCCGTGGACATAGACCGGCCCCACACCTCAGGCTCCTACCGCACAGAGTTCTGGGATCCTTACACGATGAGCCTTTTCATCCGTGACTCCGGGGGCCGTCTTGGCCTCTTCCCAACCGGTGGCAACGGTACATGGAAGCAGGCCTATGAAGTTGGCTCCGGGTGGAACATCTTCAACCTGATGTTCTCCGCCGGAGACTTCAACAATGACGGCGAGAATGACGTCATTGCCCGCGACGGCGCAGGTTCCCTCTTCCTCTATCCTGCCGATGGTCAGGGCGGCTGGTACCCCCGTCAGCAGATTGGTTGGGGCTGGGGTATCTTCACATCTGTTTTCGCAGCTGGCGACTTCAGCGGAGATGGCAACAATGACCTCTTGGCCCGCAAGTCTTCCGGGGAACTCGTGCTGTACCCGGGCAACGGATACGGCGGCTTCCTCGGTGCGTCAACAGTTGGCTGGGGTTGGAGCGGCATGACGTCTGTCTTCTCACCCGGGGACTTTAACGGCGATCACAAGCCCGACGTGTTGGCCCGCGATTCGGCAGGAAACCTGCACTTCTACGGCGGCAATGGGTACGGAGGATGGACCACCAGCGGCGTGATCGGCCAGGGCTGGAACGCTATCACCAAGCTGGGAGGAGCGGGAGACTTCGACGGCGACGGCGCCAACGATGTCTGGGGCATCGACACCTCCGGCCAGATGCGCATGTACTACGGCAACGGCTCCGGTGGTTGGAAGACCTCGGGCGTGGTCGGTTGGGGCTGGGGCGGCTTCAACGCCGTCTTCTAAAAGCCTTAGATACGTCATCCACGAGGGGTCCGCGCCGATGGAAGCGGCGTGGTCCCTCTGAGTATTTTTCCAATTTTTAATTACCGCTGCCCAAATCAGGCAGCTTCTTTCCTGGAGGAACCCCTTGGAGACCAGTACTCCTATGCCTGCCGTTGCGCGCAAGCGACGACGCTTGTTTTCAGTCCTTGCCGCGTCCGTGGTGGCCGGTTTGCTCGTCACCTCTGCGCTGCCTGCAGAAGCGGCTGTGCCGGCGATTGGAGTGCCTGCGCGCTTGGTCTACGTCAGTACCCCACCCCAACTGGGCGGCGATGCAACCGTCGGCGGCCTGCTGGAGATGGACATCTCAAATACATTTACCCATGTGTCACCCGAGGGAGGGACTCCGGCCGTTTCATTCGCATGGACACGTGACGGAACTGTAATCCCAGGTGCAACTGGAACAACGTACCGCGCAACGTCAGCTGACTTGGGACGAGTCGTTGCCGCTTCCGTCACGATCACCTATGACGCGGACTCCTCAACGACGATTCAAGCCTCCCACCCGCTGCGAGTGGCGGCAGCTGCCCGTGCCCGCGGATTTAATGGCGACGGGACACTGGATATCTTTGCCCGGGACGCCTCGGGCAGGCTCCTGCTGTACCCCACCGACGGGCGCGGTAACTGGCAGCCAACCCAGGTGATCGGGTGGGGTTGGAACAACTTCAATCTGTTGGTCTCGCCTGGTGACTTCGACGGCGACGGCACGGTGGATGTTCTGGCCCGGGACGGTCAGGGACGCCTCTTCCTGTACCAAGGGAACGGTTCTGGTGGCTGGAAGAAGGCACTTCAAGTTGGCCAGGGTTGGCAGAGTTTCACGGACCTCATCGCGCCCGGAGACTTCAACGGGGACGGCACAAATGACATTCTCGCCAAGGACTCGGCCGGCAACCTGGTCTTGTACCCGGGCAACGGTTGGGGTGGCTGGCTTACCCCCCGCAAGATAGGCCAAGGATGGGAACGATACTATGCCGTCGGTGCCGGGCACTTTCTTGGCACGCGAGACCTTGTTGTTCTCACCCGCCCTTTCTGGGGAAACCTCGAAGTGCGAACCACTCACCGGAACGGTTGGTTCGAAGAATATGGCATGCCTGGCGGTTTTGCCGGATCCATCGGCTGGGGCTGGGAATCGGTAGCACGCATCGGCGTAGCCGGCGACTTCAATGGCGATGGAGACTCCGACGTTTACGGAATAGACGGCAACGGCCGTCTCACCATGTACCTGGGCGACACTTCGGGTTACTCGCACTTCGGCATATCCGGTTACCGCTGGAGGGGTTCCTCGGTTGTCGGCTGGGGTTGGGGTGGCTTCACAGCAGTGTTCTAGACCGCATCCTTCCGCCTTTTGGCATAAAAGCACCTCACGAGGAGAAGTGGAAATGACGAAGTCTTTGACCCGATCCCCAGGGCGCCATCTGCGTATCCTGGCATTGGTCCTGACGGTCATGCTGGCCGGTCTACTACAGCAGAGCCCAGCGGCTGAGGCGTCTCCGTTGGAGGCACAAGCATCAGGCGTAAACTCCTACGTTTGGCCGCCGAACCCGGCGTTCCTGACTCTGGCAGCGGCAACCACTGCCCCGATTCCGGTGACCGGCGAGATGCGCTTGAACTTTACGGTCGCCCGTCCGGCAATTCGTCTTAGTGTTGTGATGGTCGACCCATCTCAAGCCACAGAGATATTCCTATCCTGGAAACAGCCGCTTGGCGGGGAACCACAGGTGTCAGGGGCGGCAGTGCGTTCTGTCCCGGCAAGCGACGCAGAAGGAAAGTACACACTGCGACAAGCCACCGTTCACTTCGCCGACGGTTCAAACGCCACCATACGGCCAAAGAAATTTGGAGCGAGCTCACCGGCAACGGATGACTTCCCTCAAGCTGCTTTTGACGTCAGCAACCCGGCCCTGAGACTTCAGCCAAATGTGAACCTGACCCCCGCCTACGTTGAGGGTTCCCCCGAAACCGGTATTTGGGCGAAAGCCAACCTTGGCTCGTGGGAAGGGGGAATATCACATGCCGACTATCAGTGGGTGCGGGATGGCGTGGACCACGAAAGAAAGACCTACGAGTATGACTTTTCCTCCTTTGACGTTGGCTCACTGATTTCCTTCAGAGCGGTGGTGTATGCGCCCGGCTACCTGCCCACAGCGATTGTTTCAAAAGCGGTGGGGCCCATCATTCAGCCACGACGCCCGAAAGTACTGGGCGAAGGAGCCGTTGGCTCTATTCTCCGAACTGACTTCAACCTCACCGAAGTGGCTGTTCCGTCCGGGGCAAGTCCAGTTGTCAAGTACCGGTGGGTGGGACCTCCCTATGCGGAGCGCCCGGGCGGTGCGACGTATCGTCCAACCCCGCAGGACCAAGCCCACGGCTACTCCGAGCACTACGTCGCCGCTGAGGTCACTGTTTCCTCCGGCTGGGACACTTTGCGGCTTGTAACCAGCGAATGGAAGGAAAATATCAAGGATTCCCACTGGTCCAGTGGTCTCGACGGCGATGGAACAACGGATGTCTTGGCCCGCGACCGGTCCGGCATCCTTAGCATGTATCCCACATCAGCCCAGGGCGGGTGGTCGGCGCCACGTGCGATCGGGCAGGGATGGTCTGAGATGACGTCCATCTTCAAGGCAGGCGATCTTGACCGCGATGGTAAGAACGATGTCGTGGCCAGGGACGCCGCGGGCCGCCTGTTAATATACCCGGGAAACGGCCAAGGCGGCTGGCTCCAGCAGCGGCAAATCGGCACTGGCTGGAACGTCTTCAACACTATTTTTGCGGCAACCAGCACGAACATGGACGGTGGTCATAGCGGCATCTACGGCCGCGACGCCAACGGAACTCTCTGGCACTTCGCCAGTTACAGCGGCGGGGGCCTGACCTACGGCGGGCACCCGGTAGGAACCGGCTGGAACATGTTCAACACAGTCTTTCCGGCCGGCGACTTCAACGGCGACGGCGTCGAAGACCTGATGGGGCGAACACCTTCTGGGCTGCTTTACAGCTACCGACTGAATGGCTCCACCATCGACCAACGCCAGGTCATCGGTGTTGGGTGGCAGGTCATGGCCAGAGTTGGCGCTGCCGGCGATTTCAACGCAGACGGTCATCAGGACGTTTATGGGATCGACTATTCCGGCCGAATGCACATGTACTACGGGAACGGGGCCGGTGGCTGGAAAGGGTCCTCCGTCGTCGGCTGGGGATGGGGTGGCTTTACCGCCGTTTTCTAGGCCTAGTCAACGCTCTTGATCTTCACCACGAACACCGCTCCCAAGAGCCCAATGACGGCGGCGGCGACGTACAGCGAGACGTAGCCGCCCCAGTACGCGACAAACGGGAACGCGATCAGTGGCGCTACAACCTGGGGCAGCGAGTTCGCGATGTTGATGATGCCCAGGTCCCGGCCGCGGTCCAGCGCTGTGGGCAGGACCTGGGTGATCAACGCGAAGTCCACGGCGAGGTAGGCGCCGAATCCGATTCCCAGCACCAGTGCACCGGCAAGTCCGCCGATCCACGTGGGGGCAAATGCAAGAATCAATGACGCCACAGCAATGATGACGGAAGAAGCGATGACCAACGGCTTCCGCTTACCCATCCTGTCGCTCAAACGCCCGCCAAGAACGCTGGTGATGATCACAGTAACGGCATACAGGCCGGTCAGAATGAGAACGCCGAACTCCGGCTTGATGCCCTCGGTTTCCTCCAGGTGCACGGCATCGCTGAGGAAGAAGAGCAGGTACAACGTCACCATGTGGTTGCCTGTACTGACCAAAAGCCGGGTCAGCCAAGCCCACGCAAAGTCCGGGTAGCGTTTGGGCGAAACCCAAAAACCTTGAACGAACTCAATCACTCCAAGAAGGAGCCCCACCCATGTGAACGGCGTCCGTTCACGTGGGGGCAGCGGCTGATCATCGCTCTTGAAAAGATAAAGCACGACGCCGGCCAGCAGCGCTGCGGCGCACACCCAGTAACCAGCGGCGAAGTTACCCGCCACAACGGCGGCGATCACCGCGCCGACGAGGATGCCCACGGTTTGTCCCATGGCCGCCAAGCCTCCGACCGTGCCGCGCTGGGGCACCGGCACGCGGTCCGGGACAGCGGCAGTGATGGCGGCGTACATCGCGTTGGCTCCAGCCTGTACAAGGCACCACAACACGGTCATGACGGCAACGTTGGGAGCGCCTGCCAAGGCGACCAAAGCCGCAGCTCCAAGGATGGCACCCATGAGCACCCAGGGAACACGCCGCCCGAACCGTGAGGTTGTGCGGTCGCTGAAAGCGCCGAACAGGGGGTTGGCCACCATGGAAACGGCGGCACCACAGCCGGTGACCAACGCCAGGATCGCTTCCTTCTGGCCGTCATCAAAGTGGGCTGCCTGCTGACCCAGCAGTACTTGGAGGGGTCCAAAGAAGGCAGCGTTGATGCCCAGGTTGACCAGCACCACTCCTGAGACCCATATCGGCCGAACTGGAAGAACAGGTTCGGCAAGCGCCGTGGTTGTTCCGCCGCGGACGATGGCAGGATCCGGCACCGGACCCGGCAGGTCGGACAGGCTCATGGCAGGTTCCCCCTCATTGAATGTTTGGATTCAGCCTAGCGCGGCGAAGCGGCACTGAACGGCCGTAGAGCCCTTTGTCCACATAGGCCGCTGCAAGCGCTGCCTTAGCCCCCTCGCGAGCGTTAGTGTGGCCTCACAGCGATTGAGGAGAAGCACTGTGAGCGAGCAAGTAAATACGGCCGATCTCTACGACGAGCGCGGCGAGGAACTGGAGTCGATAGCCGTCCAGTTCCACAACCTGGGTGGGCACACCCACTTCAGCGGGCCAGTCCGCACTATCCGGTGCTTTGAAGACAATGCGCTGGTGAAGACGGTCCTCAACACGCCCGGAGAGGGCGCTGTTCTGGTCATCGATGGCCAAGCATCTCTGCGGACAGCACTCATGGGAGACCTGATTGCTGCCAGCGCTGTGGCCAACGGCTGGTCCGGTGTGGTCATCAACGGAGCCATCAGGGACCGGGAGGCCATCGCCCGCCTGCCCCTTGGCGTCAAGGCCCTCGGGAGCAACCCAAAGAAAAGCGCCAAGACGGGAGTTGGCGAAGTGGACGTCGAGTTGGTGATCGATCGCGTCCGCATCCAACCCGGCGTGATGATCTACTGCGACCCGGACGGCATCCTGATCGAGCGCTGAATCCTCAGTTTGGGCCCGACTTAGACGGAAAGTGGAAGAAATATTCTCCCAGCGGGAATCAACCTGGCAGTAAGATAGTTACTGAAAGCAACTATCCTGCTTAATCCACTTTTCTGCCACCTCTGGAGAAGATATGTCCAAAACCACGCCCGTTCGGGCCGCCGGTGAGGTTCTGACCCATCGTCAGACACTCACGGTCATGGTGGGACTCATGCTCGGCATGTTCCTGTCCTCGTTGGACCAGACCATTGTGTCCACGTCCATCTACACCATCGCCAACGATCTCGACGGCCTCTCGCTTCAGGCCTGGGCCACCACCGCATACCTCATCACTTCAACGGTGAGCACGCCCCTGTATGGAAAGCTCAGCGACATCTTCGGCCGTCGTCCGCTGTACCTCGTGGCCATCGTGATCTTCCTGGCCGGCTCGCTGTACGCGGGCTCCGTCCACTCCATGACCGAACTGGCGATTGCCCGCGGCATCCAAGGCCTTGGTGCCGGTGGCCTGCTGGCCTTGGCACTCACCATTATTGGCGACATCGTGGCGTTGAAGGACAGGGCCAAATATCAGGGCTATTTCATGTCCGTCTTTGGCATTTCCTCCGTACTGGGCCCGGTGATCGGTGGAGCCTTCGCCGGCACGTCCAACATTCTGGGCTTTGACGGCTGGCGTTGGGTCTTCTTCATCAACTTGCCCATTGGGCTGGCCGCTCTTGTGGTGGTCTTCATGTACCTTCATCTGCCAGCCAGGCACGTGAAGCAGAAGATCGACTACTGGGGTGCTGCTGCCATCACGCTGGCCATTGTTCCGCTGCTGCTGGTAGCAGAACAGGGTCGCGTGTGGGGTTGGGCATCGGGCGCCTCCTGGCTCTGCTACGGCCTCGGCGTCATAGGCATCGTGGCGTTCCTGCTCGCCGAGAAGCGAGCAGGTGACTACGCGCTCATTCCTCTGCGTCTCTTCAAGAACATGACGTTCGGTCTGTCATCGCTGCTGAACTTCATCATCGGCATCGGCATGTTCGGCGCCATCGCCATGCTGCCGATGTACTTGCAGTTGGTAAAGGGCCTCACACCCACCGAGGCTGGCCTGATGATGATCACGTTTACCGTTGGCATCCTGTTCGGTTCCATTTCGGCCGGCCGCACCATCTCGTCGTCCGGCGTCTACAGGATCTTCCCGATCATGGGCACAGCCATCCTTGCCGGCGCTGCCACCGTGATGGGTTTGGTACTCGGCGTCGATACCGGGTTGTGGGTCCCGGGTCTGATCGCTGTGTTCTTCGGCGTCGGACTGGGCTTCTGCATGCAGCCGCTCACCCTCGCAATGCAAGTGTCCGTTCCGCCGAAGGACATGGGCGTGGGCACATCCACGGCCGCCTTCTTCCGTTCGATGGGTGGCGCGGTAGGCACCGCGGTGTTCATCTCCATGCTGTTCAGCGTCGCGGCCGACAAGATCGCCGACGGCATGAAGACTGCCGCTTCCAGCCCGGACTACCAAGCACTCATGAAGGACCCGGCCGTGGCATCGGACCCCGCCAACGCCAAGCTGTTCGACTTCTTCAATAACGGCGCCAACAATGAGTCCTTGAACGACACCAGTTGGCTCCACTCAGCCAACAGCACGCTGACCAGGCCTATCACCGAGGGCTTTGCCCAGGCGATCGACATCGTCATGCTGACGGCAGCCGGGCTCATGCTCATCGCCTTCCTGATCAGTTTCGCGTTGCCCAACAAGAAACTCACCGACCCGAAGGCCGCAGCCAAGGAATCGGTGCCGGCGCACTAACAATATGGATCACCTCAGCATCTTCCGGACGCTGAGTAGAACGAAAGGCAGCCCTCGGGCTGCCTTTCGTTGTATAACCAAGCTGCTCCGGACAGTGCCGGTGTGTTCAATAGGTTTTGGCAAGGGTCCGGCCTTCCGCAGCAAAAACACTCTCTTCCCAGTACAGCTCACACGGAGGCGCCGCCCAGCGAGCTCACAGGCACCAAAATAGACACCCATGCGTTCACAACGTGAATGCATGTCACGTCTGTCACTTGACTGGAACTCGGGCGATATGACGTGCCACACTGTGTAGCGCGAGTGCACCGGCGTCCCCGTCGGAACAGCCGACGACGTCCCGCACATCGCTCCCACAACACCATTCCCCAAGGGAGACCCATGTCCAGTTCCAGCACCGAAGGCGCGCCCCCAGTTTCGCGGAAAGTGATCGGCCTGGCCGTCGCCGGCGCGGTGGGTGGCTTCCTCTTCGGCTTCGATTCCTCCGTGGTCAACGGCGCCGTGGACGCGATGGCGGACGAGTTCGTCATGAGCGAGGCATTGACCGGCTTCGCCGTTGCGGTTGCGTTGTTAGGCTGTGCCGCCGGCGCCTATTTTGCCGGCAAGATTGCGGACCGCTACGGACGCATCCCCGCCATGAAGATCGGCGCTCTGCTGTTCCTTGTGAGCGCCATCGGCACAGGCCTTGCCTTCAGCGTGTGGGACCTGATCTTCTGGCGGCTCGTCGGCGGTCTGGGCATCGGCCTCGCCTCGGTCATTGCTCCCGCCTATATCTCCGAGATTTCGCCCCGCCACGTGCGTGGGCGCTTGGCTTCGCTTCAGCAGCTCGCCATCACCACAGGCATCTTCGCCGCACTGCTCTCTGACGCAGTTCTGGCCAACTCGGCAGGCGGCGCCGGGGGCACGTTATGGCTTGGTATCGAGGCTTGGCGTTGGATGTTTATCGCCTGCGCCGTTCCGGCAGCCGTGTACGGCTGGATCGCCTTCCGCTTACCCGAGTCCCCTCACTTCCTGGTGCTCAGCGGCAAAGAAGACCAAGCGCGAACCATCTTCAACAAGCTCATCCCCGGCGAAGACATTGAGCGGCACATCCGCGAGATCCGCGAATCCATCCAGCAGGAACAGCTCTCCACCAAGAAGGGCTCCCTGCGCGGCAACAGGTTCGGCCTGCTGCCAGTAGTGTGGATTGGCATCATCTTGTCCGTGCTGCAGCAGTTCGTCGGCATCAATGTCATCTTCTACTACTCCACCACGCTGTGGAAGGCCGTCGGGTTCCAGGAAAAGGACTCCCTCACGATCTCCGTCGCCACGTCCGTGACCAACATCCTGGTGACCCTTGTGGCTATCGCTTTGGTGGACCGCATTGGACGTCGACCCATCCTGCTCACCGGTTCCATCGGCATGGCTGTTTCCCTGGGCGTCATGGCGCTGGCCTTCTCTTCGGCAACCGGGTCCGGCTCGGAGATCACTCTCCCCGGCGCGTGGGGCCCTGTTGCCCTGGTTGCCGCCAACGTATTCGTGATCAGCTTCGGCGCCTCCTGGGGTCCGCTCGTGTGGGTACTACTGGGCGAGATCTTCCCGTCCCGGATCCGCGCCCGCGCCCTGGGCCTTGCTGCCGCCGCGCAGTGGATCGCAAACTTCGCCATCACACTCAGCTTCCCCATCATGGCAGCAGGTTCGCTGCCACTGACGTACGCCATGTACGCGGCTTTCGCGGCGGCGTCGTTCTTCTTTGTGATGTTCAAGGTTCCGGAGACCAACGGTATGTCCCTTGAGCAGGCCGAAACGTTGTTCGTTCCCAAGGGAGCGCCGGTGGCGCCGTTGCCGGTAGCTTCCGACGAACCCAAGTAAGCACGCGACACCGGCAACATGCACAGCGAGCCCCGCGGATCACCGCGGGGCTCGCTGTTTATCCGTGCGGACTACACGAGGTGTGGCTCATGCGAGGTCAGGTACCCACGGCCACTGACGGAGATGACGATCGCGATCACCATGGCAACCGCGCCGGCAAAGAACGGAACCTGCGGTCCGAAGCGCTCGCCGAGTTGCGCCGCCGCGAACGGAGCCAGCGCACCGCCCATCCAGCGCACAAAGTTGTAGCCCGCTGAAGCAACAGGACGCGGCGAATCAGATACGCCCATGGCCAGTTCCGTGTAAACCGTGTTGTTGACGCCCAGCAGGGCACCTGCCACGATGACAAGCACGACGACGGCAGCCACTGAGTGCCCCGCGGCCAGTCCCAGCCCCACCAGGTCAAGCATGAGGACAGCCAGCGTGCCAGTCAGGACCTTCACTGCGCCGAAGCGCTTCTGCAGAACGGGAGCGACGAATACTGAGAACACGGCAACGGCGACACCCCACCCAAAGAACACTCCCCCGATTCCGTAAGCGTCCATGCCCAGGATGAAGGGCGTGAACGCAAGAATCGTGAAGAACCCATAGTTGTAGAAGAGCGCACTGGCTGCAGTGGTGCGGAGTCCCTTGTGGCCCAACGCCAGGAGCGGGTCACGCAAGCGGGATTTCTTTGCCGGGGCGGGCGTTTTCGGAAGGAGAGCCAGAAGGGCGACAAAGGCTGCAGCCATGAGGACAGCGGTACCAAAGAACGGGGCTCGCCACTGCCACCCGCCAAGGAGGGCGCCTAAGAGTGGGCCGAGCGAAATGCCCAGGCCCAGGGCTGCTTCGTAAAGAATGATGGCCGTGCCGGTTCCACCGCTGGCCACGCCGACGATCACGGCAAGGGCTGTCGCAACGAACAGCGCATTGCCGAGGCCCCAACCGGCGCGGAACCCGACCAATTGTTCAACACTGCCGGAAAGCCCGGACAACGATGCGAACACCACGATGATGGCAAGGCCGATCAGCAGCGTTTTCTTTCCACCGATCCTTGACGACACGAAGCCACTGATCAACATGGCGATGGCTGTCACCAGGAAGTAGCTGGTGAACAGCAACGACACTTCACTGGTGGACGCCTCAAGGTTCTTGGCAATTGCGGGCAGGATGGGGTCCACCAGGCCGATGCCCATGAAGGCGAAAACGGCGGCGAGGGCGGTGGCCCAGACGGCCTTTGGCTGCTTGAGGAAGGAAGCTTTTTCAGCCTCCAGCGTGGTTTCGAGGGTTGTTTCGGCGCTTGCTGAAGCGTCAGCCAACTGGCGTGACATTCAATGGCTCCTTGTCGGTGCTGGTTTTCTGGTTGTGCTGGATTTTTTAGTTCTGGAATGAGCTGTTTAGTTTGGCGATCACGGGCAGTGCCGCGGCGAGCTGCCCGATTTCGTCGCTGCTGAGGCCCTGAAGGAGTTCGGCCACCATCGCGTTGCGCCGCTGATTGGCAGACTCGACGGCGGACGTCCCGGCTTCGGTGATGACCACCTGGACTGCTCGGGAATCGTCGGGATCCTGCTGGCGGGTAACCAGGCCGGCTCGCTCGAGCTTGATGATTTGCTCAGTAGCGCTGGGGACTTTGATGCCCAGGTTCTTGGCGATGTCGCCCACGCGAAAGCCGTCGTCGGAGACCATGGACAGCAGGCTGAGCTGCGCGGCGGTAAGGTCACCTTCAGGATCAAGGCGACGGAACATGTACACGCCGAGACGCAGTGACTCGCGAAACTCCTGCGCGAGATCAAGTAACCGGGGATCAAAGGTGCTCATATTTAGGTATCCTAATAGTTAGGTAACCTAATAGTCAATACGCTGGTCCGCCTGAGCCAAAGTCTTCTGCCCGGCCCCGGCTACCTCGGCCGGTGAAACAGCTGATCGACCATGCCCGGGGAGGGGCGGCGCTGATGATCGGTAGCTATGCCCTGTTGGCGTGCTGATTTCCAAGGTGTGGACGTCGCCAGGCAACTGCTGCGCCACCCAGCCAGGGTTTTCCTTGGTGTGATTGCAGGCTTCGCAGAGTCCTGCACTGTTGGTCACGGTGGTGGCGCCACCTGATTGCCACGGGATGATGTGATCGATATGCCTAATGGGCGCGTCGCAGTAGGGCGTGCGGCAAGTATCGTCCCGGACTTCGATGAAACGCCTTGACCTCGGCGGGAAGAGTCGCGCCTTCGAGTCCATGGTGATGAGCTCCCCCGTTGACGGCGCTGTGTAGAGGCGGCGAAGCCACACGGTGAACTCCGGATCCTTCGTTGGCGACGGACTACCGCCCGTCGCCACCTGCCTCCTTTCACGAGACTCGTCCAAGGCAGCCCCTCCGGCGCCAACCAAGGCTCTCGCCCATGCCGCCGGGACGATTCCGTAGCCCTTGAGACGAGCCGGCTCACTGTCCCCTTGGAACAGCGTGCGGTCAGTCATGATGACCTCAAGGTCGACACCACTTATTCCGCCGCGCCTGCCGGTAATGCGTTCAACGAGGGTATCCGCCATCATTTGGCCCCTGTTCCGTGATTCGCCAGCGGACCGCACAGAGTCCGCCTTCCGGGTGAGGGCGGCATACACGGCAACCCCTTGG
Source organism: Paenarthrobacter sp. YAF11_1 (assembly GCF_052113445.1). Taxonomy (NCBI): domain Bacteria; kingdom Bacillati; phylum Actinomycetota; class Actinomycetes; order Micrococcales; family Micrococcaceae; genus Paenarthrobacter; species Paenarthrobacter sp. YAF11_1. Next base: position 122,164 of record NZ_JBFRDF010000010.1, on the reverse strand, counting down.
GCGACAGGAAGCAGGGCGGTCAGGTACGTCATGGCGTCCGGCGCGGGGCGCAGGCTGACGTTCCGCTCCGTGGCAGCGTGACTGGCGCGCTGGGCAACGGTGCGGGGATCGCGACGATAGGCGGCGGCTTTCGCTGCGGCGATGATGGCTTTGTCGCCGACACCATCGAAGGTGCCGGCGTCAGGTGCGAGTTCCTCGTCCACGGCGCGCCGATCCTCCAAGGAGAGGCATGCCGTCTCTTTCACGAGCAAGGTGGCGCGCCATTCATTGAGCTGCCCGGATTCCAACGCAGCCATGGTGCGCGGCATCTCCGTCACCAACGCTTTGGCCAGCCCGAGGAGACGCGAGCCGCGGCTTGGTGATTCGCGACGCGCCAAGGCGATCTGCGCCCCCGAGCCCTGCCCTTGCTCGGATACGGGAATGCCAACCGACGCTTGCTCACGGCGCTGCGCGAGATCGAAGGCTACGGCCGCCCGCGCCTGGACGCCTGCGATAGCCGACTTCAGATCCTCCAAACCGCGCAGCTGATCAATCAGCTCACCACAGGTCGACCCAAGGCAAAGGGCCCTCAGCAGCCCCATGAGAGCGGAGAGGCTGGGCGCGGAGCCGTCAGGCTGAGGCGCCATCAGCAGGGCATGTGAGTCCGAATCAATCGCTTGCCGCTCCCGAATCTTCTCCATGGCCCAACTCTTCCAGCGAGCCAACGGCCCCGTAAGGCCGGAAGCTGCCTATGTGGAAAACGCAGGCCGAACTACCCCGCAGCGGGTCCCGGCTCAGAGCGTCAGCTTCATGCCCTCATGGCTCGCGACGAACCCCAGCCGCTCGTAGAAACGGTGCGCGGCCGTACGGGATTTATCGGTGGTGAGCTGCACCAGGGAGCAGCCCCGCTCCCTTGCCTGCTCAACAGCCCACTGGATCATGAGCGCCCCAACACCGTGGCCGCGCAGCACCTCCGATACCCGAACTGCCTCGATCTGGGCACGCCAGGAACCCTTGCGGGACAGCCCCGGAAGGTAGCTGAGTTGGAACGTGGCCACCACATCGCCGGCGAGCTCACCCACCACCAGGAGGTGGGCCGGGTCGGCGTCGATCGCGTCAAAAGCCTGCTCATACGGCGCTAAATCGCCGGCATCTTCGCGGGTGGCACCCAGTTGGTCATCTGCGAGCAGCGCGAGGATCCGCGGCAGGTCGGCTTTGGTGGCGCGTCGAAGGCTGAAGATTCCAGGCCCGACGGCGGCGGTCATCAAAGTTGGTGCGGTACCAAATTCTGCAGTCACCACCCCAGCATGCCATTCTGCGTCGGAACCTAGTGTTGCTAAGTACCGGTACTTAGTTCTACTATGTAGTGGTAGCTAGTAATACTGAGTAGTGGAGGAGGTGTCCAATGGGCAAGCAGATGACGGAGATGCTCAAAGGCACATTGGAGGGCATTGTGCTGGCTCTCCTGACCGGAAAGGCAGCGTATGGATACGAGATCACCACGTCGCTCCGGGAGCAGGGCTTCGCCGAGATCGCTGAGGGCACCGTGTATGCGCTGCTGGTCAGGATCGAGCAAAAGGGGCTGGTGGACGTTGAAAAGCGACCGTCCGAAAAAGGGCCACCTCGCAAGGTGTACACGCTCAACGCGCAGGGCCACAAAGAACTGAACGAATTCTGGAACACCTGGAGCTTCCTGTCCGGTCGGATTGAAGAGCTCCGCAAGGAAGGAAAATAACATGGCAGCAAAATGGATCGAACTGGTCACCGGATCACTCGAGCAGAAGAAGCAATACAAGCAAGCCAAGGCGCGGCTGGATTCCCTGCCCGAGCCCTACCTGACCGTAGCCACCGCCTTCAACCGCTACCTCATGTACTACGGCGGCGTCACTGAGGGGGACACCATGGTTCAGATGCTGACGGATTTCGCAGATCTCTGGGACCGCGCCGCCATCGACGGCACGCCCGTGACTGAGATCGTCGGCGATGATCCCGTCGAGTTCGCAGAGGCCTTTGCCCAGGCATACGGCGGAAAGCGCTGGATCGATAAGGAACGCGAGCGCCTCATCAAGGCAATCGATAAAGCGAAGGAGGCGGAATCATGACCGCTGCAGCAATCCGGGTAGAGGGCATCGAGAAGTCATACAAAGACCTCCATGTGCTCCGCGGAGTGGACTTCGAGGTAGCGGCCGGCAGCATCTTTGCCCTCCTCGGATCCAATGGTGCCGGCAAGACCACCATAGTGAAGATCCTGTCCACGCTGCTCAAAGCGGATGGCGGGCAGGCCGCCGTCGAGGGCTTTGATGTTGCGACGGAGTCGCTCCAGGTGAGGCAGTCCATCAGCCTCACGGGCCAGTTCGCCGCAGTGGATGAGGTCCTGTCCGGCAAGGAGAACCTGATCCTCGTGGCGAAGCTCCGGCACTTGAAGAACCCGGGACAGATCGCCGATGAGTTGCTGGCGCAATTCAGCCTCACGGAGGCAGGGTCCCGCAAGGTGGCGACATACTCAGGCGGCATGCGTCGCCGGCTGGACATCGCCATGAGCCTGATCGGCAATCCAAAGGTGATCTTCCTGGACGAGCCGACCACCGGCCTTGATCCGGAGGCCCGGCTTGAGGTGTGGCAGATCGTCAAGAACCTCGCCCATCAAGGGACCACGGTCCTGCTGACGACGCAGTACCTCGATGAAGCCGAGCAACTGGCAGACCGGATTGCCATCCTCCATGAGGGCCGCATCATCGCCAACGGCACGCTGGCAGAACTGAAACAGCTGCTGCCCCCGGCCAAGATTGAATACGTCGAGAAGCAACCGAGCCTGGAGGACATCTTCCTGGCGCTGGTGGGCACCGGCACCGGCGCCCAAAAGGTCAGCAACGAGTCGGTAAAGGACAGGTCATGAACACCCATTTCTTCGCGGACACGTCTGTGCTGCTGGGCCGTTCCATGCGGCACATCTTCCGCAGCGTTGACACCATCATCACCACCGCGATCACCCCGATCGCCCTCATGCTGTTGTTCGTCTACGTTTTTGGCGGCGCCATCAAGACCGGCGCTGAAAACTACGTCAACTACCTGCTCCCGGGCATCATGCTGATCGCCATCGCTTCGGGCATCGCCTACACGGCGGTCCGGTTGTTCACGGATATGCAGAGCGGCATCTTTGAACGGTTCCAGTCCATGCCGATCGCGCGTTCCTCGGTTCTCTGGGCACATGTCCTGACGTCCTTGGTGGCCAACGGACTTTCGCTGGTGATCATTGTGCTGGTGGCGCTCCTCATGGGGTTCCGAACGTCGGCCAACGTGCTTGACTGGCTGGCCATCGCAGGCATCCTCGCTTTGTTCACCTTGGCGCTCACCTGGATCGCCATCATCGCGGGCCTCTCGGCAAAGTCAGTGGACGGTGCCGGCGGGTTCTCCTACCCGCTGATCTTCCTTCCATTCATCAGCTCAGCCTTCGTCCCGACGGAAACCATGCCCGGTCCGGTCCGCTGGTTCGCAGAGAACCAACCGGTCACCTCCATTGTGAACACCATCCAGGATCTGTTCGCGCAGCGTCCGGTGGGCAGCGACATCTGGGTTGCTCTGGCGTGGTGCCTGGGGATCCTCATCGTCTCCTACGCCTTCGCCACCGCAGCCTACAAGCGCCAGATCGCCTGAACCACTGAAAACAGCGTCAAACCAAGGCCTAAGCTCCCCCTCCGTCAGGGTGGGAGCTTTCGCCATACAGACCGATTCGCCATTTGTCAGACATTGGCTATAGCTTTATCGAACACATTTGTAACGGCCGTCACTATTGTGGCGGGTCCTTCGAAGGGTTCTTGAACTAATGTCCGATCAGACAACACAGGGGCAGCTCCGCGCCTCCAGCAGGGACAGCGAGCCCCACCTGTCACGCTCGCTCAGCAACCGCCATATCCAGCTCCTGGCCATCGGCGGCGCCATCGGAACCGGACTTTTCATGGGCTCCGGCAAAACCATTTCCGTTGCCGGCCCCTCCGTGATCTTTGTGTACATGATCATCGGCTTCATGCTCTTCTTCGTCATGCGCGCCATGGGTCAGCTGCTGCTGTCCAACCTGAACTACAAATCATTCAGTGACTTCGCAGGCGACCTCCTGGGCCCTTGGGCCGGCTTCTTCACCGGCTGGACCTACTGGTTCTGCTGGGTAGTCACCGGCGTGGCAGACGTCATCGCGATCGCGGGCTACGCCAACGAACTCTGGCCGGGAGTCCAACTCTGGATCCCGGACATCGCCACCATCATCATCTTGTTGCTCCTCAACCTGCCTACAGTCAAGGCGTTCGGCGAGACCGAATTCTGGTTCGCCCTCATCAAGATCGTCGCCATCGTGGCGCTGATCGTCGTTGGCTTGGTCATGATCTTCACGGGCTTCCAGTCCAACGCAGGAACTGCGAGCTTCACCAATCTCTGGAGCCACGGCGGTTTCTTCCCCAAGGAATTCATGGGCTTCGTGGCCGGTTTCCAGATCGCCGTCTTCGCCTTCGTCGGCATCGAGCTTGTTGGCACTGCAGCAGCCGAAACCAAGAACCCGGAGCACAACCTCCCCCGCGCCATCAATGCCATCCCCCTGCGCGTCATGCTCTTCTACGTAGGCGCCCTCATCATCCTCATGTCCGTCACCCCGTGGACCGAGTTCAAGGCCGGTCAGAGCCCGTTCATCGCCATGTTCTCCCTCGCCGGTTTGGGAATGGCAGCCACCGTGGTCAACCTCGTAGTGCTCACCTCGGCCATGTCATCGGCCAACTCGGGCATCTACTCGACGTCGCGCATGGTCTACGGCCTGGCCAATGACGGCGACGCCCCGAAGCTCTTCGGCCGGCTCTCCAGCCGTAAAGTACCCCAGAACGCCCTGTTCCTCTCCTGCGTCCTGCTGCTGGCCGGCGTCGCGCTTCTCTACGCGGGCAAGGACGTGGGGGTCGCGTTCGACATGGTGACCACCGTGTCCGCCGTCTGCTTCATGTTCGTGTGGTCGATCATCCTGGCCAGCTACCTCGTGTACCGCAAACGCCGCCCCGAGCAGCACGCGGCCTCGCCGTTCAAGATGCCCGGCGGCATCCCGATGGTGTGGGTTGTCTTCGCCTTCTTCGCGTTCCTCGTCTGGGCGCTGACCACGCAGCCGGACACGCTCACCGCCCTGTTGGTGACGCCCATCTGGTTCGCCATTCTCGGCGTCGCCTACGCTGTGGTCCGCAGGACGCCCCTCCACCAGGCCCGCGTGGCCGAATGGAAAGCCATGTCCGAGGCCGAAACCGCGGCAGCGCGCTGACTCTTAACACGCGATAACAATCAGAGCCCGACGTCGGAACCCAACTTGGGTGCCGACGTCGGGCTCTTCCGGTGCAGGGACAGCAAAGCCTCAGGCGAAGTACACTCCGATACGGTTGCCGTCGATTTCCTCGATGCGGATGTCGATGTCGTAAACGTCGTGCAGCATCCCGGCGCGCATGATGTCCGAGGGCGTGCCCTGATGGATGAGCCGGCCGTTTTTCATGGCCAGAATGGTGTCCGAGTAGCAGGACGCGAAGTTGATGTCGTGGACCACCAGGACGATCGTCTTTCCTAGCTCGTCGGCCAAACGCCGCAGCAGCCGCATCATTTCCACGGAGTGCTTCATGTCCAGATTGTTGAGCGGTTCATCGAGCAGCAAATATTCGGTGTCCTGCGCCAGGACCATCGCGATGTACGCGCGCTGACGCTGACCGCCGGAGAGCTCATCCACGAACTTGTCAGCCATGGAGGTCAGATCCAACTGCCGGATGGCTTCGTCCACATGCTCAAGATCCTCCACCGTGGGCCGGCCGCCGCTGTGTGGGAAGCGGCCAAAAGCCACGAGGTCGCGGACCGTGAGCCGCATGGTCAGGTGGTTTTCCTGCCGCAGGATGGCCATGGTCTTGGCCAGTTCCTTGCTGGGCGTCGCTGTGACATCCAAGCCAGCCACCGACACTCCCCCGCCGTCCATGGGCTGGAGGCGGCTGATCAGCGACAGCAGCGTGGACTTGCCCGCGCCGTTGGGACCGATGATGGAGGTGATGCCGCCGCGAGGGATCTCGCAAGTGACGTCGTCCAGTACAGTGGTGCCGCCGTAGCGCTTGGTCACGTTCCGGACGGTAATCATGGATGGGCCCCAATCATTTCAGTGAGCCTTTCAGCAACAGGTACAGGAAGAGGATGCCGCCGGTGAACTCGATGATGACGCTCAGGGCAGTGGCGAAACCGAACACGCGTTCCAGCAGCAACTGGCCACCTACCAAGGCGATGGCGCCAATCAGGACCACTATCGGCAGCAGCCAAGCATGCCGGAATCCACGGCAGAGCTGATAGCCGAGGCTGACCACCAGGAGCCCGAAGAACGTCACCGGCCCAACCAAGGCGGTGGAAATCGCCACCAGCAGCGAGCACGCGAGGAGCACCCGCATCACCACGCGCTTGTGGTCGACGCCCACGTTGATGGCCACTTCCCGGCCCAGCGCCAGCACGTCCAGCGTGTGCCGCATCCGCCACACCCCGACGCACACCAAGGCGATCAGCACCGCAGAAACACCCAGCAGGCCGGGATCCACATTGTTGAAACTGGCGAAGAACAGGTCTTGGAGGATGATAAATTCGCTGGGTTCCATCAGCCGCTGCAGCAGCGAGGAAAAGCCACGGAACAACGTCCCCAGCACGATCCCCACCAGCAAGAGCAAATGCAGCGATCGCGTGGCTCCGGTGAACATCCACCGATACAGGAACGCACTGAACCCCACCATCAGCAGGATCTCCAGCCCGAACTTGAGCGTGGACGGCGCCGTGGCCAGCGTCGCCGCACCGGCTGCGAACGCCAGCGCGGTCTGCACCAGGATGTACAGCGAATCGAAGCCCATGATGGAGGGAGTCAGGATCCGGTTGGCCGTGACAGTCTGGAACAACAGAGTGGAAACACCCACCGCCACGGCCACCAGCAGCATTGCCGAGACCTTGATGGCCCGCCGCGGCAGGATGTAGGCGATGTTGCCTTTGAGGTCGATGGTCAGGAAAACGGCAACAAGCACGACGGCGGCAATCGCCAACAGGGCGATCACCAGTCCCGGCGGGGTGCTGCGGATGGCGTCGCGCCAGTGGGCCGGCGTGAACGAGCGGGTCCGGCCGGAAACGGGATCGGAGGACGTCGTCAGGGGCGCAGGCGTCACGGGAGTTTCAGGCATTGCGTTTCCTCAAAAGCAGGAAGAGGAACAGGATGGCGCCCAGCACGGACATGACCATGCCGACCGGCACTTCGTAGGGGAACCGGATGGTCCGGCCAATGATGTCGCAGACCAGCACGAAAGCCGCCCCAAAAAGAGCGGTCCACGGAACAGCCCGGCGGAGGTTGTCGCCGAACAATAAAGAAACGATGTTCGGAACAACCAGGCCGAGGAACGGCACGGCACCCACGGTGGTGACAACCACAGCGGAGATCAGCGAGACGATCATCAGCCCCAGCCGCATGGTGCGCGCGTAGTTCAGGCCGAGGTTGGTGGTGAAGTCCTGCCCCATGCCCGCCACAGTGAAGCGATCAGCAGCAAAGAGGCCCACCAACACCAGGACAGCCACGATCCACAGCAGTTCATACCGCCCGCGGAGCACGCCGGAGAAGTCGCCGATCATCCAGTTGCTCAGGGTCTGGAGGAGATCGAAGCGGTAGGCGAAGAACGTGGTGACGGCAGCAATGATGCCGCCCAGCATGATGCCTACCAGCGGAATCAGCAGGGTGTTGCGGGCGGGGAGCCTGCGAAGAATGGCCAGGAACAGGGCTGTGCCCAGCACGGCGAACACAGAAGCCACCAGCATTTTGGTGAGAATCGGAGAGTCCGGAGCCAGCACAGTGACTACCAGGATGCCCAGGGTGGCCGACTCCACGGTGCCCACGGTGGACGGCTCCACAAAGCGGTTCCGGGCCATGAGCTGCATGATCAACCCGGCCACCGCCACTGCCATTCCGGCCAGGACCACAGCCACGGTGCGTGGTACCCGGGAGACCCAGAAGATTTCCCAGGCACCGGCGTCGTTCGCCATCAAGGCGGGCAGCGAAACGTCGCTGACGCCCACAAAAATGCTGCCCACGGCGATCACCAGCAAAACGGCGGCAGCCGCAACCAGACGGGCGGTTTCGCCAGTCCGATTGCGGCTTGCTGCTGCCGTGGGGCGCACGGCTGTAGTTGTCATGACGGGACGTCAGATAATGAGCGCTGTCAGGCGACGGAGTCGGCCACTGCTGTGACCATAGCCTGGACGTTGTTCAGGCCGTAGCCCACGATGTACCAGCCTGCGGGATCGAGGTTGACGATCTTGTTGTTCTTGGCGGCGTTGGTGGACTTCACGAGCTCGTTGTCCAGGATGGGGTTGGCGGTGGAGCCTGCGGTGCCGATCGCGGTGTCGCGGTTGATGACGTAGAGGATGTCCGGGTTGGTTTCCTTGATGTACTCGAAGGAAACGGCCTCGCCGTGGGAGCCTTCGGCCTTGACGTCGGCAGCGGTGGGGACGCCCAGGACGTCATGGATGATGCCGAAGCGTGAGCCTGCGCCGTACGCGGTAACTTCGCCGCCGGAGGTGAGGACGATCAGGCCCTTGCCGGCCGAGGCGGCCTTGGTCTTGGTGTCCGCAACGGTCTTGTCCACCTCTGCAAGCTTGGAAGCGACTTCGTCTTCCTTCTTGAAGATCTTGCCGAGCTTCTCGGTCTGGGCCTTGAAGCTCTCCATGGGCTTGGCCGCATCAACGGAGAGGTCGATCGTGGGGGCAATCTTGCTCAGTTCCTCGTAGGCGCCGGCGGTGCGGCCGGAGACAATGATGAGGTCCGGGGCTGCGGAGCTGACGGCTTCGAAGTCGGGTTCCTTGAGCGAACCCACCTTGGCGTACTTGGCATCGGAGAACTTCTTGAGAGCCTCCGGGTAGCTGGCCTCAGGAACACCCGTGGGCTCGACGCCGAGCGCGTTCATGGTGTCCAGGACGCCGAGATCGAACGTCACAACCTTGGCCGGATTCACGGGAACGTTGGACGTTGAGCCCTGGGCGTGCTCGATGGTGATGGTGCTGGCTTCTTCGGGCTGTGAAGACGCCGTTGCCCCGCCTCCACACGCCGTAACGGTCAGCAAGGCAACGCCTGCAGCCAGTGCCCCAAGGTAGCTCGACAGCCTCTTTTTCACGCCAGTACTCCACTCACTAATAAGTCATAGATGTGTTGCCTAATTGCTTTTTGACTCTATTAGTAAGGTGAGGCTAACTTCAAAACCGAAAGGCCCTCCAGCAGGTGAAAGTGAGCGAACTCACGCGTTTTTCTCCCGCTGGAGAGCCTTTGTGACTTTGGTCGGAGTGTTTAAGCTTCGGCCTGCCGGTCCTCCACGAGCTTCTGGACGGCCGCGAAGAGCGGGTGCGACGGCGTCAATTCAGTGATGCGTTCGACGGCGGCAGCCGCGTCCATTTCCGACAGCATCCTTGCGAGCTCCACAGCTTCGTCGTCGGCGCCGTCGTCAAAACGAAGGGCCGCCGACATCGCTCCAAGGAGCGCCACCGGAGTAACACCCCGCTCGGCGAGCTCTGCGGCGGGACCGATGAACCGCTCGTGCCGGCCGAGCTTCCGCAAGGGCGCACGGCCCACACGGTTCACGGTGTCCGGCAGGTGCGGGTTGGTGAAGCGGGACAGGATCTTCTGCACATACGCTTCCTGCTCGGCTTCCACGAATCCATGCTTGGCCACCAGCAGTTCCTTGGTTTCCTCCAGTACTGCGCGGACCTTCGCCGCAACAGATGGATCCGCCATGGCATCGGAGATCTTCTCAAGCCCGGCTTGGTACCCGAAGTACGCTGCCGACGCATGGCCGGTGTTGACCGTGAACAGCTTGCGTTCAATGTACGGGCCCAACTCGTCCACAAACGTGGCTCCGGGGATGGTGGGTACCTTGTCACCAAACGGTGTGCGGTCAATGACCCACTCGTAGAAGGTCTCCACCGTGACATCCAGGCCCTGGCCCGGGGCCTGGTTGGGGACAATGCGGTCCACAGCCGTGTTGGCAAAAACCGCGACGGCGTCCAAGTGGCCTGCCGAGTCGTCCCAGGCCGCCCGGATTTCCGTGTGCAGGAGGTCCGTGGCGTTAATGGCGTTCTCGCAGGCCATCACCTGCAGGGGCGGCAAGTCCGTGGGCCTGGCCGCAAGTCCGCGGGCGATCACCGGTGCCACGAACTTCAGGATGTGCGGCCCCACAGCAGTGGTGACCACCTCCGCCGTCGAGATTTCCTCCACAACAGCGGCTTCCTGCGACGCGGAATTGAAGGCACGGAAGCCGGTAACGGTCTTGACCGCCGGACTCTCGCCAACCTCGTGGACGTCGTAGCTGCTGGCCGCTGCGAGCTGGCTGATCAGCGCGTCCGCGACATCCGCGAACACCACCTCATAGCCGGCCTCGTGAAGCAGCAGCCCCACGAAGCCGCGCCCGATGTTGCCTGCCCCAAAATGGACTGCCTTCACTATGCGTTGACCTTTCCGAACAGCTCCAGGACCTCGTCAACCGTTGAGGCCTCCTCCAGTTGGGCAACCTGTGCCTTGTTGGTGAAGATCTTGGCTATGGAAGACAGGATGTGGAGGTGCTCATTGTTGAGGCCGGCGACGCCGACCACGAACTTCACTTGCTTGCCGCCCCAGTCGATGCCCTCCGGGTAGCGGATGATGGACACGGCTGAGTGGTTGATGTGTTCCTTGGCATCGTTGGTGCCGTGCGGGATCGCCAGGAAGCTGCCCATGTAGGTGGACACGGATTCCTCGCGCTCGTGCATCGCATGGACGTAGCTGACATCAACGGCGCCGCGGTCCAGCAGCAGCTTTCCGGCCTCGTCGATCGCTGCGTCACGGTCGGTTGCCGTGCCGTTCAGGACCACGCTTTCGCGGAGCAGGACACCTTTGCCTTCGGCGGGTTGACCTTCGACGGCGGCAGTATGCTGAGCGGCGTGCGCGCCGTGGCCAGCGGCTACTGTGGTGACAGCTGCCGCGGGCTGGGCGCCTGCGGCGGGGGTATCGCTGTTGCTGCTCCGCACCAGTTCAACGATTTCTTCGTACTTGGGGCTGTTCATGAAGTTGTCCACCGAGTAGTGAACGGCGCTGGCCGTCCTCGGCTGGGCGCGTTCGGTCAGGTCCTGGTGAGTGACCACCACATCGTAGCTGTCGTTGAGGTTGGCGATGGCCGAGTTGGTGACCTTGACGTCCGGGAAGCCGGCGGCCTTGATCTTGTTGCGGAGAACCGAAGCACCCATGGCGCTGGAACCCATGCCGGCGTCGCAAGCGAACACGATGTTCTGGACCGGCCGGGTGAGGACGGTGCCAGGCTGGGCGCCGCTGGGGCCTGCCTGTTCGCCGGTCAGGGCAGAGGAGACGGAGCTCTTCTTGCCCTTCATGGCTTCCATGCGGGAGGTGGCTGCGGAGAGGTCGTCGTCGCCCTTGTTCTTGGACGTGCGCAGGATGACCGACGCAATGAGGAAGGAAACGGCCGTGGCCAGGATGACCGCGAGAATCACGCCGACATAGCTGTCACGGGACGTCTGGGCCAGCACCGCGATGATGGAACCCGGCGCGGCAGGAGCAACGAGGCCGGAGTTGGTGATGGCCATGGTGGCAATGCCCGCCATGCCGCCGCCGATCGCAGCGAGGATCAGGATGGGCTTCATCAGGACGTACGGGAAGTAGATCTCGTGGATACCACCGAGGAAGTGGATGATGGCTGCGCCCGGTGCTGAGGCCTTTGCGGCGCCACGGCCGAAGAACATGTACGCCAGCAGGATGCCGAGGCCCGGGCCGGGGTTGGCTTCAAGCAGGAACAGGATGGACTTGCCCTGTTCCAGCGACTGCTGGATTCCCAGCGGAGTCAGCACGCCGTGGTTGATGGCGTTGTTGAGGAAGAGGACCTTGGCCGGCTCAATGAAGATGCTGGTCAGTGGCAGAAGTCCGTTGTTGACCAGGAATCCGACCACCGCACCGGCGCCGTCAGTGAAGCGCTGGACAACCCAGGAGAGGCCGTAGAAGCCACCCAAAGCCAACAGCGCGCCCCAGATACCAGCGGAGAAGTTGTTGACCAGCATTTCGAAACCGGGGCGGATCTTGCCGTCCCACAGGGCGTCGATCTTCTTCATGGTCCAGGCACCCAGCGGGCCCATGATCATGGCGCCGATGAACATTGGCGCATCCGTACCTGCGATGACGCCCATGGTTGCTATAGCGCCCACCACACCGCCGCGGACGTCGTAGACCATGCGGCCGCCCGTGTAGGCAATCAGGATCGGAAGGAGGAACGTGACCATGGGGCCAACGATGCCGACGTTGGGATCACCCTCGGCGTTGGTGCCGAAACCGCCCAGTTCAGCGACTGGAAACCAGCCCTTCTCGATGAACAGGGCCGTAATGAGACCCCAGGCGATGAAAGCGCCAATGTTGGGCATGATCATGCCGGACAGGAATGTTCCGAACTTCTGGACACCAACGCGCACGCTGGTGCGGGGCTTCGCAACTGTCTCTGTTGCCATGTGAATTCCTAACGTGTGTCCCGCGGCGGCGCGGGGTCAGTCGATATAGATCGAGAGAGTGCAGCCTTAGGAGCTGCTGGAAATGCGGTGAAGCCATTCAAGGAAGAGCTTCAGTTCAGAGCTGGAAAGCTGGTCCGAATGCGAGGCCTGCAGTGCCGCATTCAGGGCGATTGCCGCAACAACTACCGAGGACTTACCGGAGTCCTCCGCTGCGGCGCCACGGGCGGTTTCCGTGGAGACGGCAAAGATCATGGAATCCCGGGTCATGGTTGAGAGCTCGAGATTCCGTTCCTCCACCGGTTCAGCGATCAGCATGAGTGTGACGCCCACATTGGCCGCCAGGATGCTGCGTGCCGCTTCGCGGGGCGGCACGTTGATCTGACCGGAAATCGCGGCCTTGTTCAGCATTTCCTCCAGAAGCGCTTCAGCATCGGCCACGATTGCTGGACGACTTTCCGGCCTGATGTTGCCGAACATGACCAGATACAGATGGGGTTGGCTCAGTCCGAATTGGACGTGGTTATCCCACATCCGCCGGACGTCTTCCAAGGGCTCCCCGGATGGCGCAAAATCCCGCTCCCCCGCCACGTACTCTTCAAATCCGGCTGACACGACGGCGTCAAACAGACCTTCTTTGTCGCCAAAGTGGTGGTAGAGCGTTGGCGCCGTGACCCCGGCAAGCTTGGTGATCTGGCGCGTAGAGACCGCTGACCCCTCCGAATTCGCCAGCAACTCGGCAGCTGCGCGAAGCAACCGAATTTTAGGCGGAAGCTGGTCATCGAAACTCATAACCGCTACCCTAGCACCTATAGCGTTGCTATATGAAGTGGCTCACAAAGGAATTTTGTAGGCTAGTTTTCGAGGCTCCCGGTGCCGTCGCCGGCGGGTCTGAACCAACAAGCAGGAACAGAGGATTCAGTGCAGAATTTCCAAGGAGTAGGGGTAAGCCCTGGCCGCATCATTGGTTCCGTCCGCCAGATGCCCAAGCCGGTGAGTGAGCCGCCGTCGGGAGAGCGTTTGGCCGCGGACGTGGCCCCGGAAGACGCCGTCGCGGGTTTGAAAGCGGCTGCGCAGTCGGTCCACGACGAGCTCAAGGGACGCGCGGACACAGCGTCGGGCGATGGCAAGGCCGTCCTTGAGGCGACCGCGCTGATGGCCAAGGACACCATGCTCCTGAAGTCGGCGGCGAAGCTCATCAATGCCGGGTCTTCTGCTGAGCGGGCCATTTGGGAAGCCGGTGCGTCCGTCTCGGAGATGCTGCACAACCTCGGCGGTTACATGGCCGAGCGCGCCACCGACGTCCTGGATGTGCGTGCCCGGATCGTGGCAGAACTCCGCGGCGTCCCCGCGCCCGGTATTCCTGCTTCGGACACGCCCTTTATCCTGGTGGCCGAGGACCTCGCCCCTGCCGATACCGCAACGCTGAATCCCGCGGTGGTCCAGGCTCTGGTGACCTCCGGTGGCGGCCCGCAGTCGCACACGGCCATCATCGCCCGCTCCCTTGGCCTGCCGGCCGTGGTGGCAGCACACGGTGTGGACGACATTGCCGATGGAACCGAAATCTACGTGGACGGCGCGGCAGGTTTCGTGGCCGGTTCGCCTACAGACGAGCACCGCGCGGCTGCCACAGCGTGGGCGGAAACCTCCGCAACCCTCGCGGAATTCGACGGAAACGGCACGACGGCGGACGGCCACTTGGTGCCACTCCTGGCCAACGTCGGCGGAGCCAAGGACGCCGTGGCCGCTGCCGCTTTGGGCGCCCAGGGCGTTGGCCTGTTCCGGACCGAGTTCTGCTTCCTGGAACGTGACACCGAACCCTCCGTGGACGAGCAAGCCGCCGCTTACAAAGCCGTGTTCGACGCGTTCCCGGGCAAGAAAGTTGTGTTGCGCACCCTGGACGCCGGCGCCGACAAGCCCCTGCCCTTCCTCACGGACGCCACTGAACCCAACCCTGCACTGGGTGTCCGCGGCTACCGCACCGACTTCACCACACCGGGGGTCCTGGAGCGCCAGCTTGAGGCCATTGCCCGGGCAGCCTCGGAGTCCGAGGCTGATGTGTGGGTCATGGCCCCCATGATCTCCACGGCCGCCGAAGCCGGACGCTTCGCTTCCCTCTGCGCGGCCGCCGGGATCCAGACTCCCGGCGTCATGGTCGAAGTTCCCTCTGCCGCCCTGACCGCAGCCACCGTACTGCGCGAGGTCGGGTTCGCTTCCTTGGGCACCAACGACCTCACCCAGTACGCCATGGCCGCCGACCGCCAACTCGGCCCCCTCGCCGAACTGAACACCCCGTGGCAGCCAGCCGTGCTCCGGCTCGTGCAGCTCACCGTCGAAGGCGCCGCCCAGGAAAGCTCCGGACGGGAAGGTGACGCCAAGCCCGTGGGTGTCTGTGGTGAGGCAGCCGCGGACCCGGCCCTCGCCGTCGTCCTCACCGGGCTGGGTGTGACCACCCTGTCCATGACTGCCCGGTCGCTGGCCGCCGTCGGGACCGTCCTGAAAACCGTCACCCTCGAGCAAGCGCAGGAACTCGCACGGCTCGCTTTGTCCGCCCCGAGTGCCCTTGAAGCCCGCGACTGGGTCCGCGCCAAACTCCCCGTCCTCGAAGAACTCGGACTCTAACCTCTGTTTGTTTCTGCCAAAGGAGAAACCATGCCCGAACGCACAGCCACCATCGCCAGCCGCTCCGGCCTGCACGCCCGCCCCGCCGCCCTGTTCGCCGAGGCTGCCGGGGAACAGCCCGTGGAGGTCACCATCGCCATGCAGGGCGAACCTGCCGATGACGCGCTCGACGCCGCCAGCATCCTTTCGCTGATGACGCTGGGCGCCGCTAAGGGCGACGTCGTGGTACTGCGGGCCGAGGGGGACGGTGCCGACGCCGCGCTGGACGCACTGGTGAAGCTGCTGGAGACGGACCTGGACGCGGAGTAGCTTTCGCCGGGCTACCCCGATTCGATGGCTTGCTGCGTGTTAGACGATAGGAGTCGTCTAACACGCAGCGAGCCGTCTAAATGGCCGAGGCCTGCTAGCACGCGGCTCACGCTAGGCTTCTGCCATGGCATTGATAGCTCCCCGCGTCACCGCAGGACTCCCCGCCGACGACGCCCGGAATCTGGCGCGCTCCCTCCAAGACAGCAACGACATCACCGTGTTCGTAGACGGCACAGTCCACCGCCTGCCGGACGAGGCGAGGGACGCCGTCGTCGACCTCCTCGCGAGGCTGGGCCGCGGCGAAACCGTGACGGTCAGCAGCGTGGAGGAAATGCTCACCACCTCGCAGGCTGCCGAGCTCGCTGGGATCTCGCACACCTTTCTGCGTAATATGACCGATCGCGGCGAAATCCCCGTGGAATACCGCGGAACGCATCGTCGGATCCGGCAAGCCGCCATCATCGCTTGGTTGGAATCCCAGAAGAAGAAACAGGCCGAAGGCGCCACTGACCAGCCCGACGGAAATGACGTCATCGCCGGCCAATAGTGTCCACAGTGATAAGGATCAAGCAACGATCCCAGCCAACGGGCCAGCACCCCTTAAAGCCGGGGTTACGCTTGATCGGTGGGCAATTTCAAAGGGTGGCATATCGTGGCCGGGTTGGCCGCCATGGCCCTTGCCGCACCCTTGGGCTCTGCCATGGGATTGAACTTTGTGGCAACCTTCATGTTTGCGTGCACAGTGTTCGTGGCGGTTGCCATGTGGACGGAATCAAAAATCGCACGACGCCGGGACGCGGCTGCGGCGTCCGCCGCCCGTGAATCTTCACGCCCGGCAAGCGACCCCAACGAATCCGATGACGCCACAAGGTCCGACGACGCCACCCGGGAGTAGGCATGGGGTTCAATAGCGGTATGGCTTCGACTTCCCCCTCCGTTGTGTGGCCCGTGGTGCATGAGGAACGCCGTGCCCTGATCCGGGACCTGGAACCACTTCTGCCATCCCAATGGAGGACTCCGTCGCTGTGCCCGGGCTGGGACGTCCATGATGTCCTGGCGCACGTGATCGACAGCGCCAAGACCACGCGCCTCGGCTTCATTCGACGCATGATTGCCTCCCGGATGGATTTTGACCGCGACAATGCCGTGGGTGTTGAGCGCGAAAGGACCCCAGACCCGGGGAAGACGCTGGTCCAGTTGCAGGCCGCGCTCTCCCGGACATCCGGGCCGCCTGCAGGCTTGGGAACTCGGCTGGTTGAAGCATTCGTGCACGGCGAGGACATCCGCCGCCCGCTGGGGATCCGCCGTGACTACCCAGCAGCGCACGTCGCCACAGCCCTGCATTATCAGGTGCGGACCACCACCAAGATGGGCGGAGGCAAGGAAGTGGCACAGGGCTGGCGTCTGGTGGCCACTGACGCAGCTTTCGATCACGGGGATGGGCCAGCCGTTGAAGGGCCCGCCATTGCGCTGCTGCTGGCGGTGTCCGGAAGACCAATAGCGGAGGACGAGCTGAGTGGCCCCGGAGCTCCGGTGTTCCTGCAGCGGAACCCTTGATGGAAGCGAAGGGGAAACCGGCAGCGCTCTTATCTGCCGACGTCGAGGCCTTGGGCCTCAAGGGACGGATCCTCTGGACCGAAGGGACGCCTCCTTCCGGGCCCGCCTACATTCTGGTCCACGGCATCGGGGTCTCGCACCGATATTTGGCCCGGCTGCATACAGTCCTTGCCGCGAGCGCACCTACCTACTCCCTGGACCTACCGGGGTTTGCAGGGACTCCAAAGCCTGATCGACAGCTCTCGGTGGAGGACTACGGTGCCTTCATTGCGGAGGTCCTCGCTGCCCGCGGCATCGGTTCCTACGTTCTGGTGGGCCATTCGATGGGTGCGCAATTTGTGATCGAAGCGGCCTTGCATGCTCCGGAACGGGCCCGGCAGGTGGTGCTGATGGGGCCTGTTGTTGATTCGCGGCACAAGAACGTGAGGCGCCAGTCCGTGGCTCTTTTCCTTGACGGGATGCTCCGCGAAAGCCCGGGTTCCAATTGGATCGTCACGTCGGACTATTTCCGCTGCGGTCCGCGCTGGTACCTCACTGAACTGCCCGTGATGATGAGGTACCCCACTGAAAAGCGCTTGGCTGGCATCAAGGTCCCCGTGTTGGTCCTGAGGGGAAGCCGAGACAACGTGGCCGGCCCGGACTGGTCGCTCCGGCTTTCGAGGACGGTTGACCAGGGGCGCTTGGTGGAGATCCCCGGTGTCGGGCACGTAGCGCAACATATGCGGCCCCAAGCTGTGGCCGACGCCATCCGGAGCTTCGTTACCACCACTGCGCCTCATCGCTGAGTACCAACGCACGATGCCGCCGCCGGCATTGGCCTGCTTGTTGAGTCAGCTCCTCCCGGCTAGGCTGACGGAGCAAGGGTATTAGTAAGTTTGCTTACGAAAGGGCTGATTGTGACTGCTGCAGACTCGAATGAGGAAACCCAAGGCTTCGGTGCAACCGGTGCTACAGGGCCGTTTGATGCAACATCCGATGCCGACAGCATCCACGAGGATCCCGACATGCGCCAGGATGAGGACGATGATCCCGCGGCCTCTGCCAACCCGGATCCCCTCGACGGAAACGTCACGGGCTTGGAACCCGGCGGCGGAGTACCCCCGGGAGAAACCCCGCCCGCCGAGGGCAGCATGAGCAGCGACCAAGGACACGAAGAGTAGCTCCGGCCACGACTGAACGCCCAGGCGGGACCGGCTAAGGCAGGGTCAGGATCTTCCCGAGATCGTACGCAACCGGCTCCTCCAACTGCGAGTAGGTGCAGCTCTCAGGGGTCCTGTCCGGCCGCCACCTGCGAAACTGCGTGGTGTGGCGGAACCGCTCGCCCTCCATGTAGTCGTACGCCACTTCAATTACCAGCTCGGGACGCAACGGCACAAAGGAGAAATCCTTGCCTCCGCTCCACCGGCTTTGGGCGCCGGGCATCCTGGACCCTGCAGCCCCCTCGCCTTGACTGGCCCATTCCCCCCACGGGTGCTCGCTGAGTTCCACTTGGTACGGCTCAAGCTCAGCCACCAGGGCCTCTCGCTTGGCCATGGGGAACGATGCCACCACCCCCACATGCTGGAGTCGACCGGCGTCGTTATAAAGACCCAACAGCATGGACCCCACAACTTTCGCGGTCTTGTGCCAGCGGAAGCCAGCCACCACGCAGTCCGCGGTGCGCTCGTGCTTGGTCTTGAACATCACGCGCTTGTTGGGTAAATACATCCCGTCCAAGGGCTTGGACATCACCCCGTCCAGACCTGCGCCCTCCAACTGCACGAACCATTCCTGCGCGCGCTCCAGGGCCGTGACCGCGGGCGTGACGTACACGGGAGGCTCCGCCTTGGCCAGCGCACGCTCCAAAATGGCGCGGCGTTCGGAGAACGGCCTGCCCATGAGGTCGTCGTCGCCGAGGGCGAGGATGTCGAACGCGATCATGGACGCCGGGGTCTTCTCGGCGAGCATCCTCACCCGGCTGTCGGCCGGGTGGATCCGCTGCTGAAGCACCTCGAATTCGAGCCGATTGCCCTCGATCAGGACAATCTCGCCGTCGATCACGCATTTGTCCGGAAGGTTCTTCCGCAGCGCCTCCACCAGTTCGGGGAAGTAGCGGGTCATGGGCTTCTCATTGCGGCTCCCCAGGATGATCTCATCCCCGTCTTTGAAGACGATGGTCCGGAATCCGTCCCACTTGGGCTCGTAGTGCCCAACATCGGGGATGGTGGGGACGGACTTGGCGAGCATGGGCGAGACGGGTGGCATCACAGGCAGGTCCATAGTCAATGTCTACCTGCCGGTGCAGCGCGAAGCTAGTGTTGGGCCATGGATATCTTGCTCGCGGCGGCTGCAGTGCTCGGATTCCCGGCTCTGATGGCCGGCGTGTGGTACTGGTCATCGCGCCGGAGCAGCCAGGGCAAGGTCCGGCGTGCAGCTACCGGCGGGATGCTGGGAGTGGCGGATGAAATCTTCCGCCCGGAAACCCACCAAGCCGTGCAGATCCAGAGGATCCAGCATGAGTTGCCCGCGCCGGCACCGGCCCCGAAGCCTAAACGCTAGAACCCTCTCATCTTGGGAGGCCTACCGTCCGTTATATTAATGTGACTTTACTTTCCGGCTCATGTACCGTCGTAGGGCGACCCGTATCTCCGCTGGGCCGCTTCCGGAATGACGCCGAGCTCTGCCGCATTCCGGGATCCGCCAGACCCGCGGCAGAGGCGGGGGACCCAAAAGTTCCCGGACTTTCCAAAGTCCTTGGGGTGAAGCCGCTACGGCGGCCGGACGGCCTCGTCCGAACCCGACAGCTAACCTCGAAGGCGTTGAGAGGCAACCACCATGTCCCCAACCATGGATCAGCCGCGCCGCGCCGAGACTGAACGCGAGCGCACCAAGCCAACCGGACGCCGTCGGGCCCAACCCAGCGGATCCCCCATCAGCGTGCAGGCAGACACTGCTGCCGCACCCGGAACGACAAGCACGACGCCGGAGGCCGCCACTGCGGCCCTTCCCACCGTCGCGACACCCATCACGCGAGCGGCCGCGCGCGCGGCCGAGCGGGAGCGGGCAACCCTGGCTGTGATCGCGCCCGCCGCCCCGGCGTCGTCCGAGGCCGAGCCAGCTGCATCCGCAACAGGAGAGCCCTCCGAAGCTGCCGAGCCGGCAACCGCGGCCATTCCGGTCGTGGAGGCCGCACAGGCTGCAGCTCCGGCTTCCACCACGCCGGGGCCTCCTACCTCGGCCATTCCGATTGTTCAGGCGTCACGTTCCGAGCAGGAGGATTCCGAGCAGCCGACAACGCCTCAGCCTGCCGCGTCCCAACCTGCCACCGCCGCCATTCCTGTTGTGGGCGCCCGCCACGAGCCGGCTGCCGCACCCGTTTCACCGCGGGGCACATCCCCGGCGCAAGTTGCTGCGGCCGCCACAGCGTCGGCTTCACTGGCAAGCCGCAAGGACGTTCGAAAGCAGTCGGTCGCTCCCAGTTCTTCCAGGCCGGGAATGGGCGGATCGTCCCTTGGCCGGGAAACCCAGGCGGTCCTGCGTAAAGCTGCGTCTGTCAAGCACATGAGCCAGCGCATGGCCGTGGTGGCTGGCGCCCTCGGCCTGGTCCTGACAGCCGGGACCTTGGGGCAGGCCCTCGAGCTGCCGTTCTTCGGCCAGGAGACGCCTTCCCAGGAAGCCAACGCCGCCGATCGAAATTCGGGCACAGCGGCACCCGCACCCAGCGCCTCCTACTCGACGGCCTCGTCACCCTCCGCGTCAGCTGCAGCGACGTCGGCAGCCGGCCAGCCGGCCACGATTCCGGAGGCGCCCGCACCTGTGTCGCCGTCGTCCGTTCCCACCCCGAAAGTCTCCTTGGCCGACCCCGTCTGGGTCCCGTCCGCAGTGCCGTCAACCATCGCCGCGGCACCCAGCACCGCCAGCCCGGTCCCCACCCAGCCTGCGCCTGCACCCAGTGAGGTGCCGTCGGACACGATCACCACGCCACCCACGACGCCGACGCCCACAACCACGCCGACGGTCACGCCCACTCCCACTCCTACCCCCACCCCGACGGGGACTCCCACACAGACCACCAAACCCAAGCCCACGGGCAAGCCCAGCGCGGCCACCGCGCCGCAGCCCACCGAGACGGCACTCGAAGAGATCCTTAACGCGGCAAAGGACGCCCTCAAATGAGCACGCGCTTGCCGCGCACCACCACGCACGTGGGATGGCACAGCCGGTACTGCAGCAGCAGCCGGACGGCCACGTTCCGACGCCGATTGGGCCGTTGGAGCTGCCAGCGGCTGAGGCGTTCCTAAAGCAAGACCCTGCGAAAAGGGCAGGCACCCCCAGGGTGCCTGCCTTTTCTTCTTTCCAATCTAGATCCGTGGCCGGCCTGCCCAGCGGCGGGCCTTCAAGGCAGCGTGCAGTTCGAGGCGGATCGCTCCGCTCAACGGGTCAGCGCCGATGAGTTGTCGGATCCGGCCGAGCCGGTTGTAGATGCTGCTCCTGTGGAGGTGGAGTTTGGCCGCGACGTCCTGGACGGAACCATCACTGTCATAGAGGAGTTCCAGGACGGGCAGGAGTTCGCCGTTCTTGTCCTGGTCCTCCAGCGTTCGGAAGTGCACGGAACCGGTGTCATCCCAGCCTCCGGGTGCCAGCAGGCGGTCGAAGAGCTGATAGACGCCTACGGCCCGGCTGTCCACGAGCTCGCCGAGGGGTCGATCGACCGCGGCAGCCTGCGCCGCAACTTTGGACTGCCGGTACGCTCCTGAGAGCTGCCGGATCACGTGGAACGGCTCGCTGATGCCCAGGATCACCCGGTCCACTTTGCGGCCCGCGCGTTTGGCGAGTTCCAGTTGATAGTGGACCAGCACCTGGGCGTGGTCTGCCCGGCCACCGGACTCGCGAAACAGGACCACCGAATGCGTCTCCGTTCCGGCGCTGAACAACGCAGCGTTGACGCCGATGGTGGACTGCAGCGCGGCTGAACGGTGGGTCAGGGTTGCGGCAAGGGGATCGACGTCGGACCTCGCACCTTCCGCGTCCAGGATGGTCACCAGTTGCCATGGACCCCGGCCTTGGATTTCCTTCCACCCGGCCACGGCCGCCACGGCATTCGATTCGCCGCTGCAGGCCGAGAGGAACTCCTGCTCACGCCTGCGCCGGAACTCCGATTCTGCGGTGTTGGAATCAAGGAGCAACCCCGCCAACAGGTCCAGCTCGTCACGCACGCCGGGCAACTCGGCGAGTATCGCCGTCGCACTTTGCTCTTCAACGTCCAACTGGACCCACAAGTAGCCCACGCGGAAGCCGCGCACCAGGAGCGGCACGCAGACGCGGCCCAACATGCCGAGTTCCTCATTGGCGGGAACGACGACGGGACGCACCGCCGTGGCGATGCCGTGGGACAGTTGCCACACACTGACGTCGCTGGGGACACGCTTGCTGAGGAGAAAGTTCACGCGGACGCGGTCGGCGTGCGACTGGTTGGAGCTGTAGGCGAGGAGGACGCCGTCGAGGTCTTCCAGGGACAGTCCGCGGCTCAGCTTCAACGCCACGCGTTCAACGATCTGTTCCACGTCCTGCTGCATCAGGAAAGCGTACCAACAGCAGGCGACACCTGACGCTCCATCACTCGACAAATGTCGAGCCTTTGTGAGGAAGATCGTTGAATTTCCGGGGCTTTTCCATCTGCTCGCGGTCAAATGCATGTCGCCTGCCTCACAGCCGGATCTATTCTGGAATCACAGCCCGCAACACATTTTCGGCCGAAGAGGCCGCTAACGATGGAGCCCACAGATGATCATCGGCGTCCCCAAAGAAATCAAGAACAACGAATTCCGCGTAGCCATCACGGCCGCAGGTGTCCACGAGTTCCGCACCCACGGACATACCGTTCTGGTTGAGCGCGGCGCAGGCCTCGGCTCGGGCATCACCGACGAGGAATACTCGATCGCCGGCGCCGAAATCGTCAACGACGCTGACGACGTCTGGGGCCGTGCGGACATGGTCATGAAGGTCAAGGAACCCATCGCGGCCGAGTACCACCGCTTCCGCAAGGGCCTCATCCTCTTCACCTACCTGCACCTTGCCGCAGAGCCCGAGCTCACCGCCGAGCTCATCAACTCCGGCGTCACGGCCATCGCCTACGAAACCGTGCAGGAAGGCCGCACCCTACCGCTGCTCGCCCCCATGTCCGAGGTCGCAGGCCGCCTCTCGGTCGTGGTCGGCGCTTCCTCGCTGATGGCTCCCGCCGGCGGCAAGGGCGTCCTCCTGGGCGGCGTACCGGGTGTCCGCCCGGCCAAGGTTGTTGTCCTCGGCGCCGGCGTTGCAGGAACCAACGCAGCTGCCATGGCGCTGGGCCTCGGTGCTGATGTCACCATCATGGACATCAACATCAACAGGCTGCGTGAACTCGACGCCCTCTACCAGGGCCGCCTGAAGACCGTTGCCTCCAACGCCTACGAGATCGAGAAGTCAGTCATCGACGCAGATCTCGTGATCGGCTCCGTCCTGATCCCGGGCGCCAAGGCTCCCAAGTTGGTCACCAACGAGCTCGTTGCCCGCATGAAGCCGGGCTCGGTCCTGGTGGACATCGCTGTTGACCAGGGCGGCTGCTTCGAGGACACGCACCCCACCACCCACCAGGAACCGACGTACAAGGTCCACAACTCGATCTTCTACTGCGTTGCCAACATGCCTGGCGCTGTTCCGAACACCTCCACATACGCACTGACCAACGTCACCCTGCGCTACGCCGTGGCATTGGCCAACCTGGGCGTCAAGGCCGCCTTCGACCGCGATCCCGCGCTGGCTGCCGGCCTCAACATCGCCGCAGGCCACGTGGCACACCACTCCGTTTCCGAGGCGCACAACCTGCCCCTCGTCACCGACTGGCACAGCCTGGTTTCCGCTTAGGACCCCACGCCCGCCGTCGTGGTTTAACCCGCGCCGAGGTGACACTTAATGCCAATGTTTCTGACGAACATTGGCATTAAGTGTCACTTCGCGGGGATATCGGGGTTGGCTGGCGGTGAGGGAACCACGTGGGTGGGAACAGTCACGGGGATGTCCGACGGGCGGAGCTCCGCCGGATCGATCCGCGAGGGGTCGATCCCCGGCTGGTCGATCCCCGGCGGCGTCACAGGAACCACCGGCGTGGGGATGCCGCCGTTCCCGGGTTCGTGGGGTGAGGGATCCTTGGGATTTGAGGCGACGCTCCTCCGCCGGGCTGCGGAAGGGAATCCGTCCCGGGCTTGCCGCTTGGACGAGGGGCAGCGGGTGCCGGGGCGGGCTGGCTCCGGTCGGGAACTGCGGGCGTCTCCTCAACAGTCGGCACCGGAGTGGAACCGGCGGGGCCACCCTGCTGCGGAGCGTTGCCGGAACCAGGAGTGAACTGCGAGACCACTGAGCCGATGGCCGCGCCAAGATGCTGGACGGCACCCGGGATTCCGCCGTCGGACGCGGCCGCAGCAGTTGCACCGCCGGCCAAGGACACCACGACGGCGAGGCCGGCAATGGCCGTGCGACGCTTCGTCCGTCGCCGCGCAGCAAGTTCGTCGGCAGGGAGGGCGCCCCCATGGGCTGGGTCTCCGGCCGGCGCCGGTTCAACCGGCGGCGTCGGGTCAACCGCCGGCGTCGGGCCCTTCAGACGTGCAGGGTCACCGACCATGGCGAGTACCGCCGTCGGTGCGCCCGACGACGCAGCGGGACCATCCGTCGTCGTGATCTGCTGGGTGACTGCACCCTGGGCGCTGACCATGAGCGCGCGAACTGCCTCGGACGGCACGGGGACAGTGTCGGCCAGCGAACGGAGTTCCAGCAGTTCTGTGCGGAGTTCGGCGTCTCCCTCCAGGCCGGAGTCGGCCAGGAAACGGTCGACTGCCTGCTGGTGCCTGCGTCCGCGGGACGGAAAGTGTTCGCTCATGATGTGCCGTTCGTTCGTTGTGCCCGCTTCTTCAGTGCGCCCAAGGCCCGGCGCTGCAACTGCTTCACGGCGCCTTGGGATTTGCCCATGATGTCCGCTGTTTCTTCCACGGACAGGTCGGCAATGACTCGTAATGCCAGGACCTCCCGGTAGTCGTGCGCGAGGTCGTTCAAGAGTTCCGTGACTCCCAAACCGGAGGCCCGACCGAAGGCCTGGTCTTCCGCCGACGGCGCACGTCGCGAATCCAGTTCCGACTCGTAAGGCGTGGAGTCAGGCGTGCGTTCGCGTTTGCGGTAGTGGTCCACCATCCGGGCGTGGGCAATGGAGAACAGCAGTGTCTTGGCACCCTGGAGGCCGCCGTGGAGGGTTTCAAGCTTTGGGTACAGAGCCAGGAACACGTCCTGGGTGACGGCTTCGGGGTCGTCCACACCCCGGGCGCGGAGGTAGCCAAAGACCGGCCCGGAAAAGCTGTTGTAGGCAGCCGTAAAGAGCAGCGCGGGGTCATCCTGGTCCGCCTGCACGTATTCGTCAGCTAAAGGGTCAAGCACCCGTGGACGCCTCCATCCCACGTTACGAGGGCGGGGTTCCTTGCCCTAAGCCAAGGAACCCCGCCGTTAAACCGTAGCCGCTGCGTGGTTAGCGGACAGAATCGAGGGGTGCGCCCGGTGCCGCCGGAACATCCGCCGGAGCGCCGCTCGGAACCTGCGACGGGAGGGCCGGATCAGCAGGCGTCGCCGGGACTGCGGGGGTTGCCGGCACGGCAGGCGTCGCCGGGACGGCAGGCTTGGCGGGGACGGCCGGGACCGCCGGCGTTGCCGGAAGTTCAGACGTCACGGAAGCATCGGCGTCGGCGTCTGCCTGGGCCGAACCGTTCGCCTTCGCGTCGGCGGCCTTGCCGGCATCAACCACTGCCTCGCAGTGCGCTTCCACCTTCGCCTCGCCACCCGCGGCAATGGTCAAGGACTCAAAGCCCGGGACCTTGGCATCAGACTTCAGGCCGCCGTTGAGGAACGCGGTGCACAGACCGAAAGCCTCCGGGGACGCGGCGTCGTTGGCCGAGGCCTTCGCATCGGAAACAGCGTCGGCCGCCTTTGCCTGGCCGGCTTCGGCGGCTTCGGTTGCCTTTGCCTGCGCGGTCCCGACGGCGTCAGCCGCCTTGGTGGTGGCGGTCCGGGCGGCGTCGGCTGCTTCAGCGGCCGTACCGTCAACCGGAGCAGGTGCGCCAACGAGGTCATGTGCGGTCTGTTGGATTCCGGTGGGAAGCGCACCATTGAAGGCAGCTACACCGGTTCCACCGGCAGCTACAGCTCCGGCGGCCAGGACGCCCGCGGCGACTTTGCTGGTGGCGAGGACAGTGAACAAGGACATAAAACCCTCCGACAAAATTCTTGGGATTGCCCCGGCAGCGGTTGGGTCGCGGCCGGATGATCAGCGTGCGGACGTGGCCCGCACTCCCCTTACATCGTTCACGGCTGCAGCGAGGTTACGCAGGTGGCCGAAATTTTCCGGAGGGAGTTATCCACCCCCGGTAGTTCTCCCCATGGCAGCCCTGTTCCCGGACAACTATGCTCGGGAGACACCTGGCGCCAAGACTGGTCCCAGGTATTTTGATGTCGCTACGTTCAGGGGATGCGTGATGGGACAGGGATTGGTGGGCGCCGACGTCGGAGATCTTCGGCGTTTATCGGCCGTAATGGATGCTGAGGCCGAGAAGATCACGAGTCTTCAACGGGAACTCACCGCAATGATTCAGAACGGAACTTATTGGCGAGGCAATGACGCCGAGCAGTTCCGCAGCAGGTGGCAGAGCGACCTCCACGGACGGCTTGGCGCCGCAGCTGTTTGCTTGCGGACCAATGCCCGCGCCCTGAAGCTCAACGCGGAGCAACAGGAGCAGGCATCCCTGGGTGGTTCGGGTGGCGGATCCAGGGGAGGCCCTTCCGGCGGGTCGGGCAGGACAACCCCGGGTCCGCTGGAGTTCACTTTTGATCCCACCACATACGGTCCCGTCACGGTTGAAGGCAACGGCTCCTTCGACAGTAAAGCATCGGGCGAAACGCACGGATCCATAGGTCCGGCCGGCATCGACGTCGGTGGCTCCGGCGAAGCTTCCACTGGTGGTGACATGACCTGGAAGGCGAGCTCAGAATTCGGGCCTGTCAAGACGACGGTCACCAACGAAACCTTTGTCGGTGCGCGCGCCGAAGGCGAGTACGGGGCCAGCGTGCCGTTCGGGCTCGGACTTCCCAACGCCCATGCCACCGGCGAAGCGTTCGCAGGCGCAGAGAACGTGACCACCACACGATCCGACTTCTTCGACGGCTGGGTCACCAACACCGCCACCACGCGAATGATGACCGGAGTGGAGGCCAGCGCCCACGCCAATGCCAGCAGCCCGTTCCTGTTCTCTGCGGGCGGTGAGGGTTTCGCTGGCCAGAAGGTCACTATGGATAACAAGACCGAGTTCGCTGGCGGCTTGTTTTCCCTAGGGCAGGGCGGAGAATTGCGCGCTGGTGCCTGGGCAAGCGCGGGCGAAGGTGAAGTCAGCGTCAAGGGCCGCGAGACCACCGGTACAGCCTTCAGCGCCGGAGCCGGAGCGGAACTGACCGGGAGCCGGTATGTCGAGGTTTTGGGCCAGACACTGACGCTCAACGCAACGGTGGCCGCCGGAGCTGGCGAGGGTCACTTCTTCACGGCTTCCATGGACGAAGACGGGCTCACCCTCGGCGCGGGTGCCAAGCTCACCGCGGAACTGGGCCTGGGCGCCGGTGGCCAGATCACCATCAGCCCGTCCGGGTTCGTGGATTCCGTGACCGGGTTCGTCGACTTCCTCAACAAATAGCCTCCCGAACTGACTGACAGCGCTCCGAAAGGGCTCCCATGACATCGCACCAGGTTTTCCCGTCCGCCGCGTTCCCCGCCTACCCCACCATCAAACTCAACGCGCCGGCGGGATGGTCCCAGCATGTGGTCCCCGACGCCGTAGGAGCCATGATGGCCCCGGCAGCCGAGGGCAGCTACACCGCAAACGTGGTCATCACCGTGTCGCGCCGCTTGCCCGGCTACCAGCTCCAGGACATTGCTGCGTCCGTGGACTCGTTCCTGGACGCATTGCCGGATGCCGTTCTGCTGGGCACGGAGCCTGTAGTGATCAATGGCCGGGATTGGCACGTACGCGAGGCGCGGTACACACACCCCCAGGCCGGCTCCCTGGCCCAGTTCACCGCCGTCACGGTAGTTCACCAGGAAACCGCTGCGGATATCGTCCAGCTGACGGGCAGCTGCCAACCCACCGAAGGCAACGACGACCTCAAGGCCATCTACTCGCTGGTTGCCAGCGCAGACGTTACGCCAGCGTCCTAGCCTGCTCAATCAGCTTCAGCACCGCAACGGAGCCGGCCGGATCCACAGGTAAGGGAAGCGCGGAGGCCGCGCCGCCGTCGTCGAGCTTGTCCGCCAGAATCCGGTAGAACTCTGGGTAGGCGCCGCGTTCTGTGGGGACCTCGATGCGCTGACCGTTCAGTTCCAACGTGCCATGGTTTTCGGCAGGTTCGACGCCGTACCCCGCGTCCGTAGGGAGCCCGCCGCCCAGCACATAGGGCTCCTGGGGGTCGGTGCCGAACTTCACGAAGCCGCCCTCGCTACCCAGGATGCGGAAGCGCGGGCCGTGCAGGTGGCTGGTCAGGTTGATGGTGACATGGCTGACCACGCCGGACTGGTGCCGGAGTGCCAGGAAGACATCGTCGTCGACGCTTTCCTGGGGACGGCGGGCCTGGATTTCCGCGTAGGTGACGGTAGCTGGACCAAAGAACTGCAGGCACAGGTCCAGTACGTGGGTGCCGAGGTCGAACATTACACCGCCGCCGTCTTCCGCCGCGGCACTGGCTTTCCAGGCTTTGGCGATCTCCGGCGCCCAGCGCTCCATGCCCACCTCAAACCTGGTCACGGTCCCCAGCGTTCCGGCGTCGAGCAGTTTCCTGACGGTGAGCGAGTCGCCGTCCCAGCGCCGGTTTTGGTAGACCGTCAGGACACGGCCCAGATTCGCCGCCAGATGGATCAGTTCCTCACCCTGGGCACTGTGAACTACGAACGGTTTATCGACGACGACGTCGAGTCCGGCTTCCAGCGCGGCTTTCGCGAGTGCGTAGTGGGTTGCGGGCGGGGTGCCCAGCACGATGAGGTCCAGTTGGTCCGACAGCGCCAGGATGTCCGCCGGAGTGCTGACGATGGTGGCCTGCGGGTAGCGGTCCTTGGCCTTTGCTTGGCGCGCCTCATCCGAAGTGGAGATGACGGCAAGCGAATAGGCGGGGTTGCTGGCGATGTACGGCGCGTGGAACACGCTGCCCGAAAGGCCAAAGCCTGCGACGGCGGTACGGATCGGCTGGGAAGTCATGACCCTAGGCTAGATCAGTAGACCTCGCGACGATGGGCGGCACGGAAGATGATGACGATGAGTTCACCATCATGGATCTCGTAGAGGACCCTGAAGTCACCAACACGAATTCGCCAGGCATTCGACTCTGCGGAAAGCTTCCTGACTCCGACTGGACGTGGGTACAGTTCCAACTCGGCAATGGCCAGAAGAATCTTGCGGCGGACCGGAGCATCAAGCTTCCGAATCTGTTTGGCCGCCGCCGTGCTGAACTCCACCCGGTATCGGCTCACCGGGTGATGCCATTTTCCTCCAGCAGATCATTGAGACTGACCCTGGCACCATCATCTTCCGCTTTCGCGGTCTGAAGCGCTCTAAGGTCTGCCTCATCTTCGAGCCGTTCAAGCCGCTCGAGGTCTTCAGCGCTGATGAGCACGGCGGCGACTTTACCGCGGCGCGTGATGCTGATCCGCTCGTGTCCGTATGCGGCGCGGTTGATGGTATCTGAAAGGTGTACGCGGAGGTCGGCAACACTCACCACGTAATCTGCGGTTCCCATATGCCAACTCTAGTCGTTAATGTACTTTACGTACATCTTGTACATCTCAGGGCCCCAGATGGTGTCGTTTGGAGCGGGATGCCAGCGAGGGTGGGGCCCAAGCACGCGGGATGTCAGCGAGGGTGGTGCCCAAGCACGCGGGACGTGAACGAGGGTTGGGGACGGCGAAGGCCGGGAACTTCCCCGAACCCATCAAGGGATTCAGGGACGTTCCCGGCCTTCAGGAAACTACACCTTGGAAAACTACAGCGGGAGGGCTACTTCTTGGCGCCCTTTTCCCAGCCGATGGTGGTCCAATCCGGAACGTTGGAGAGGCTCTGGAACAGGGACGGGCCGTAGTTGGCCAGACCCTTGCGCACGAACTGGATCTCCGGGCCGTTCATCACGACGCCCATGGAGAAGTACTTCTCCATGTGCTTCTTCTCGACCTCCATGGCGGCCTTGTTGCGCTCGGCGTCATCCGCGATGCTTGAAAGCCGCTTGATTTCAGCGTCGAGTTCGGCGTCGCCGAGGCCGTTTTCGTTCGTCTCGGAGTCGTAGTACTGCTTCACAGCGTCGGTAGCATCCGGGCCCACGGTGTAACCGGAGATGGTCACATCGAACTCGCGGGAGCCAATAACCTTGCCGAAGTCAGCGTCGCCGCGCTGGTCGATGGACACATCCATGCCGGCGGCCTGGAGCTGCTTCTGCAGGGTCTGGGTGGTTGCCGCTGCGGTGGGATCATCACCGAAGTTGGTGATCTTGAAGGAGACAGGGACGCCATCCTTCGCCATGATGCCCTTGTCGTTGGCCGTGTAGCCGGCGTCGGTCAGGACCTTCTTGGCGGCCTCAGCGCCGGTGTCCTTCACGGGGTAGTTGTCCTGGTAGTACTCGGAGAACGGCATGAGCATCATGGAGCCCGAGCTCTCTTCGGACCAGTTCAGGCCATTGAAGCGGACATCGCGGATGGCCTTGCGGTCGACGGCGGTGAAGATCGCCTTACGCACGGCAACGTCGGTGAGGGCGGGGCGCTTGGCGTTCAGGTTCAAGCCACCTGCGAACAGGCGCTGGCCACGACGGATCTCGGAGTTGGTGGTCCCTTCGAGCTGCTTGTAGCGGCCCAGGGTGCGGCCGTTGGCTGCGTCGATTTCGCCGTTCTTGAAAGCGGCGATGGTTGCACTGGGCTCCATCTGGCGCCAGATGACCTTCTCAAGGACCGGCTTCTGGCCCCACCACTTCTCGTTCGGAACCATGGTGACGGTCTTGGCGGTGGTGTCGTAGTTTTCCACCTTGAACGGACCGGCCATCCACTCCGGGTGCATGTTGCCCGCGAAACCGGTGTTGAAGGTCTCCGCGGAGTTGTTGGCCGGGTGGATCAATCCGAAGAAGAGGGAGTCCAGCGGGTAGACCGGCTGGGTGGTGGTGACAATGACTTCCTTGTCATTGGCGCCGGCCTCGACCGAGTCAACGAAGGCGTAATTGCCTGCCGTGACGATGTCGATGGCCTTGTCTTCACCCTTCAACATGTTCCAGGTGTTTTGGAACGTCTTGACATCAATGGGCGTGCCATCGTTCCAAGTGGCCTTCTCGTTGACCTTGATGGTGATGGTCTGCTTGCCATCCTTGACTTCGCTCTTGACCTCTTCACAGAAGTCCTTATTGGGCTCAGCCTTGCCGCTGAAGTCCAGCTTCCAGCAGCCACCGATGCCACCGCTGCTGATGGCAGCCGGGTTGACCGGTGTCAGCAGTGCAGAAGTATCCGCGCTGTTGCCGACATTGGAGAAACCATTGAAGTCCGGTCCAATGCTGCCCACGCCCAGGGTGACAGTGCCGCCCTGCTCAAGATCTTTTGCTTCCTTGGCGTTGACGCTGATCAGCTTGCTGATGTCGCCGCCGCTTTCTTCGGCCTTCTGTGAGGCCGGACCCGACGGCGTTCCCCCGCCGCAAGCGGTCAGCATGAGCGTTGCTACGAGCGCCACGCCGCCAATCGTCGTGTACTTCTTCATGGTTTGCCCTTCGTGTTTACGACTGAAATATCTTTGCGAGTTGAGACCACGGATGTATTCAATGCTTCATATGTCGTCAGGCATGCACCACCAGCATGTCGGCATCCAGCTCTCCATCCGGGAAGAAGCATGCGAAGTCCTGCGCGCCTTCCTTCTCAGAAGCCAGTGGCGGCTCCAGAGTAAGGCACTTCTCCTGCTTTGCGGCAGGTAGTGCGGCGAACACGGGACAACGGGTGGCGAAATTGCATCCCTTGGGCGCATCCAACGGGCTGGGCAGGTCACCCTGCAGGATGATGCGCTCACGGGTGCGTTCCAGTTGGGGGTCCGGCACGGGGATCGCCGACAGCAAAGCCCTGGTGTAGGGGTGGCGCGGGTTATCGAAGACATCGTCCACGTCGCCGGTTTCCACGATCTTGCCGAGGTACATGACTGCCACACGATCAGAAATGTGGCGGACCACCGAGAGGTCGTGGGCCACCATGAGGTAGCTGAGTCCGAGTTCGGCGCGGAGTTGGTCCAGCAGGTTGATGACGCCGGCCTGGACGGACACGTCCAGTGCAGAGACGGGCTCATCCAGGACCACCAGCTTCGGATTGACCGCGAGCGCCCGGGCGATGCCGATGCGTTGGCGCTGGCCGCCGGAAAACTGGTTGGGGAAGCGGTTCACGTGGTCAGGCTGAAGGCCCACCAGCTTCATGAGCTCCATGATGCGTTTCTTGATGGCGGCCTTGGGCATCCCCAGGTTTTCCAGCGGTTCGGCCAGGACTTCGTACACTGTGAAACGCGGATCCAGGGCGCCCGTGGGGTCCTGGAAAACCATCTGCATTTCCTTGCGCATGGCCATCTTGGTCTTGTGATCGGTGGCCACCTTGTTGCTGACGCCGCCGATCACCACTTCGCCCACCTGGTCGGGGTGGAACTCCATGATTTCCAGGAGCGTGGTGGTTTTGCCGCAGCCGGACTCCCCTACGATCGAGACGCACTCGCCCTCGCGGATGTCGAAGCTCAGCCCATCCACGGCCTTGACCGTGCCGATCCGTCGCTTGATCAGTGCACCCTTGAGCAGCGGGAAGTGCTTCTTCACGTCCTTGAGTTCCAGGACCTTGTCGCGCTCGACGCGAGGGACGCCGTCGAACTTTGAAACCGGCTTGGGCGGCGCGTGGAAGATCTTGTGCGCGTCCGCATGACCGGAAAGTTCTTCGGATTTGATGCAGGCTGCCTTGTGTCCCAGCGTCTGACCTTCAACACCAGGTACCGGGAACAGCTCCGGCTCGCCGTGCAGGCAAGCGTCGCTGACCAAGGGGCAGCGGGCCGCAAAGGAGCAGCCCGTCACGGGCAGCGCGAGGTTGGGTGGCGTTCCTTCGATGGGAACCAGTGACTGTTTGGTGGCGGTGTCGATGCGGGGAACCGCGCCAAGGAGCCCCAGCGTGTACGGCATCCGCGGGTTGTAGTAGATGTCCTCCACGGTGCCGGTTTCCACCGGCTTGCCCGCGTACATGACCATGATGTCGTCGGCCATGCCGGCTACGACGCCGAGGTCGTGGGTGATCATGACGACGGCGGCGCCGGTTTCCTCCTGCGCGGTGTGCAGGACTTCCAGCACCTGCGCCTGGATGGTGACGTCCAACGCCGTCGTGGGTTCATCCGCGATGAGTACCCGCGGATCGTTGGCGATCGCGATGGCGATCATGACGCGCTGGCGCATGCCGCCGGAGAATTCGTGCGGGAAGGCCTTCAGCCGATCCTTGGGGCTGGGGATGCCCACCATGCGCAAAAGGTCGACGGCGCGGGCTTCTTTGGCCTGCTTGCTCATGGTGGGGTTGTGGACCGTCAGCGCCTCAATGATCTGGGTGCCCACCGTGTAGACGGGGGTGAGCGAGGACAGCGGGTCCTGGAAGACCATGGCGATGTCACTGCCGCGGTGCTTGCACATGGCTTTGTCGCTGAGGCCCAGGAGTTCCTTGCCCTTGAAACGCACGGAGCCGGTGATGTCCGCAGTTTCGGGAAGGAGCCCCATGACTGCCATGGACGTGACGGACTTGCCGGAGCCGGACTCGCCCACGATCCCCAGGGTCTTGCCGGGCATGAGGTCGAAATCCACTCCGCGGACAGCGTGGACCACACCGTTTTCGGAGTTGAAGCGGACGTTGAGGTCGCGGACGCTCAGGACGGCGTCGCCGGGTGCGTAAAGTCCGGCGTCGCGGAGGCGTTCGGCGGGGGTGTGGGAAATATTGGTGCTCATTTGTTGACCTTCTTTGCGGTCTTGGTCTTCGCCCGGCCAATGGAACTGGAGCTGGGGTCAAAGGCATCGCGGAGGCCGTCGTTCATCATGGC
The DNA here is from genome assembly GCF_052113445.1 of Paenarthrobacter sp. YAF11_1. Lineage (NCBI taxonomy): Bacteria > Bacillati > Actinomycetota > Actinomycetes > Micrococcales > Micrococcaceae > Paenarthrobacter > Paenarthrobacter sp. YAF11_1. The sequence goes on along the minus strand of NZ_JBFRDF010000010.1, from coordinate 88,019 downwards.
CAGCGAACCGGTCAGCAGGAACATGACAGTCAGCGGTACCCAGAACATCCACGGGAAGGAGGACACCTGGCCTGTGGCCTGCCCAATGAGGACACCGAGGCTGACGTCGGGCAGCTTGATGCCGATGCCGATGAAGGAGAACGCTACTTCGGCAAGGATGGCGCCGGTGATGCCGCGGGTGAAGTCGAGCACCAGCAACGAGCCGATGTTCGGAACCAAGTGACGCCACACGATGCGGCGGGAAGGGACGCCCATGTATTTGGCGGCCTTGACGTAGTCGCGCTGCATGAGCGACATGGACAGCGAGCGCACCAGGCGGGCAGTTCCCATCCAGCTGAAGAACAGCAGGACCACCACCAGCAGGAGCCAGCTGGGAAGGTCCTTCAGGCCACCGCTGCCGCTGGTTGCCACGGCCACCACCAGGATGGCGGGCATCATGATGAGTGCTTCGAGGATGAACAGCATGGTGGCATCCACCTTGCCCCCAAAGAAGGCCATGGTGCAGCCGTACACAGCGGAGATCAGCACGGACACGCCGCCCACAATGAGGCCGATGAGGATGGAGGTTCGCGTGCCGTCCACAATCAGTGCCATGAGGTCGATGCCGGCCTGCGTGGTGCCCAGCAGGTGATCCGGTGACGGCGGCATGCCAATGTTCAACGGATCAAGGGTGTCCTTGTCCCAGGACGTCAGGAACCCGCCGAAAATCGAGAAGAGAAACAGCGCCAGGAAGATGAACAAACCGGCGACGGCGGTACGGTTCCGCATGAAGCGACGGAAGATGATGCGGGACTTGCCGATGATGACGTCTTGGTCGCCAACCCGGGCTTCGTCGATTTCCGCAATGGGATCGATGATGTTGGTCATTACTGGACCCTCACTCGTGGATCGACCAGCGTGGTGGCGAAGTCGGCAAGGATGGCACCGATCGCGAAGATCACGGAGCCGTAGGCCAGCGTGGCGGTGGCTACATTGACGTCCTGAAGGCTGATGGCCTGGATGCTCCAGAGTCCGATGCCGGGCCAGGCGAAAATGGCTTCCGCAAAGAAACCTCCCGTGAAGATGGCCGGGATGGTGAACGCGATGCTCTGGGCCACCGGGATGAAGGAGACGCGCAGGGCGTGTTTCCTGATGGCCTGGTTGCGGGTGAGCCCCTTGGCACGTGCTGTGCGGACAAAGTCGGCATTGACGTTGTCCAGGAGGTACTGCCTCTGGGCGATCTGGTACCCGGCCCAACCAAAGATGGTCATCGCGAAGGTGGGCACGGCGTAGTGGGCCACCATGTCAACGAAAGCCGGCCAGCCGGGGTCGATTCCCGGCGTCGAAATTCCCGTCACGAAGAAGATGCGCTCCCCAACGGCCTCGTTGATGCTGATGGCTCCGAGCTGCACCAGGAAGTAGGCGATGGGCGCGGGCAGGATGTGGACCAGGTAGCTGTAGGACGTGATGACGCGGTCCTGCACCTTGTACTGGCGTGCTGCGGAATAAACACCGAGGGCGACGCCGATGATCAGCGTGAGGATGATCGAGGCGATGAACAAGCGGGTGGAGACCAGCACGCGGTCGGCGAACTCTGCGTTGACGAACGCGCCGTTGGGGCTCCGGCCCCAGTCCCAGCGTGTGAGGATGCCACCGAGCCAGTCGACGTAGCGTTCCCAGGCATTCTTCTCCGGGTCCAGGCCCAGTCCCCGGAAGGAAGCGTTGACCTGTTCAGGGGTTGGCCGCGGGATTTTCTCTTGCTCAAGAACTGCGGGCTTGAGTGATGAGACCGCCAGGAAGTAGCCGGCGCTTGTGGTCAGGAAGATCATGATCAGGTAGATGCCCGACCGCTTCATCAGATATTTCAGCATGTCGGGCGGCTGCCCCGAATCGTGGCAAAACTCAATGCTCGTCCTTCCGCGGTTCCCGGCTGTGGCCGGCGTCAGCTACGAATTGGCGCAGCGGGCCTTGGGTCCCCCGCACCCCTTCAGTGATCACCAGCCTTGTATGGCATGCGTCACATTCAAGAGGAAACTACCACAATAACTGCTTCACGTTTTGCTTCATCGCGTCCAGTTTCGCGCCTGCAGCCAGATTGTTATGTGCAGACTGCGTCACGTTACCGACACCAAAGGCACTTGTGCGCCTGCAGTAGCGGCAATGGGGGCGCTAACAGGGCGGGGCAGGGGCATCCGCGCGCCCAAGCGGCGGGCGGGCAGCAGCCGCGTGGGCTAAGCGGCGGGCAGCAGCCGCGTGATCAGTTCGCGCCAGGAGTCCGTGAGGCGCGTGGGTGAAATGCCGCGCACGCGGACGTCGTCCACAATGCGCTCAGGGTCCAAGGCGTAGGTCAGGGACATCGCCATGACCCAGGGATCAGCAATCCCCGCCTCCCGGAGCAAGATCTCCATGTGGCGGTGAGAGAGCTTGGTTGCGGGGACATCGAACCTGTTGCGGGTGGCAGCACCCGCCGCTTTCAGGAGTTCGCCGTTTTCCAGGACGAAGTAGATCCGCCCTTCGCCGAACGCAATCAGTCGTTCTTTAGCGGCGGCGCCTGGACCCAGCGGTGGCGGCCCGAACATGAAGCCCTGCTGGAACTCGGATTCAGAATCGCTCAAGAGGGTCATCATGAGCCCCGCCCGGCTGCCGAACCGGCGGAAGACGGTGCCCTTGCCCACATGGGCCTTACAGGCGAGCGCGTCCATAGTAAGTGCTTCAGCACCGAACTCTGCCACCAAGTCCCGGGCAGCACTGAGAAGGCGCTCACGATTTCGGGCGGCATCGCTGCGCTCGTGCGGCGCGCCCAAGGGCACGTCCGGCCGAAGAGGGATGGAGCTCACAGAAATATTCTAGACCCCGGGAATAGAAAGCGGACCATAGTCCGTTTAGTATCGATGAAGGCTCCAAAGCCCAGATACCGCAGGTCGGGTTCCGCAAGGCACCTGTCCAGACACAAGGAGACACCATGTCCAAGAGCACCGTTCTTACCCTCGTCGGCAGCCTTCGCGCCGATTCCCACAATAAGAAGCTCGCCGAAGCCATCCAGCTGAACGCGCCTGAGAATGTTGATGTACAGATCCACGGCTCGCTGGGCAGCATCCCGTTCTACAACGAGGACATCGACGTCGAGGGTCAGGTCCCCGCCGAAGCAGCCGCACTCCGCGCCGCAGCAGCCGACGCCGACACCATTCTGCTGGTCACCCCCGAGCACAACGGCACCATGCCCGCATCGCTGAAGAACGCCATCGACTGGCTGTCCCGCCCGTTCGGCGCCGGTGCCCTCTCCGGCAAGCCGACCGCCGTCGTCGGAACCGCATTTGGCCAGTTCGGTGGCGTGTGGGCCCAGGACGAGGCCCGCAAGGCCGCCGGCATCGCCGGCGCCAAGGTCCTGGAAGACGTCAAGCTGGCCGTCCCGGGTTCCATGATCCGCTTCGCTGAACTGCACCCGAAGGACGACGCCGAGGTCGTAGAGCAGATCAAGGGCATCTTCGAGCCCTTGACCGCCGTCCAGAACGAAGAAGCAGCAGCCTAGTCTTTCGCTTTCAATGCCCCCGTTCCGCTTTGTGCGGGGCGGGGGCATTCGCGTTACTGCCGCGCGGACTGCTGGACTGCGGGCTGCTGGACTGCGGACAGCCCAGCGTGACCAACTCTTGTCCGAACCGTCACCGTAGCGGCATGTTGTGTTGCGCCCACCCGGCCTAACGTTGGAGATACAGGTGGACGGACAGGAGCGCGGAGCTGTCATGCATGCCGGACGGGGACAAAAAAGTACGACGGCGATCACGGCTGCCTGCCTCTTCTTCAGCCTGGGGGTGGCTGGCTGCACCACCGTCCCTGGCGGTCCTGCAGGAGCCGCACCTGAAAGCGCGGCACCTCTGCCCACGGTTTCCGTCAGTTCACCTGCCGCTTCGCCCACCGCCCCGGTGGCCTCCAGTCCTTCCGCGCCAGGCACGCCGTCCGTTGCCGGTCCCGCGTCGCTGATCCCCGCCCCGGTGACCTCTTCCCCGGCTCTGTCGTCCCAAGGGCCCGCTGCTCCCGCTCCGAGTGCAGGCGCCTCCACCACCCCTGCTCCGCCCGCAGCCGCCCCTACCCAGCCTCGTGCCGCCGTCGAGCCCTCACCCGAGCCGGGCACCAGCGCTCCCGAGCCTGCTGAAACCGGCACGGTGATGACCGTGGACGCCTCCGGTCCGGCGGTCTACTACGTAGCAATCGACGACGGCGGCTCCCGCGGCGTGCGGTTCGGCTGCAACGACAGCCTGGTTCCCGTCCGCGGCGTGGCCGTTCCCGGGGATCCACTGACCGTGGCGCTGGGCCGGCTGCTGGGGGCGGGAATGCCGGTGGACAGCGATGCCGCCCTCTACGACGCCTTGGCTGATTCATCGCTGCGCTACCTGTCCGGCTACATGAGCGGGGCCACGGTAGTGGTGAACCTCAGCGGATCACTGCGTCCAGGGGGCGTGTGCGACATTCCGCGTATCCAAGCACAACTAACGCAGACCATCGTGGCAGCCAGCGGGGCATCGCGGGCGGAGATCTACGTGAACGGCAGGACCTTGACGGAGGCCCTCAGCGTACGGTGAGCAGTGGGGCGCCGCCTGCAACTGGCAGGTTGAGCAGCGGTACGGTGAAGAGCGGCTTGCTGTTGTAGCTTGGGGACCTGTTGTAACTTGGCGACGTGATTCGGCGTCATCAAAGTACCGCGATGTGGGGAGCAACTCTTTGGGGGAACACGTGATGACATGTCCTGACGAGCAGGACTGGCCCAGTGCTGCGATGGGCTACCGCCGCTCGGAGATCACTGCGGTGATATCTCCGAGCATGGGAGTCGGTGATGCTGTCTGGGAACGCGCCGCGGAGCAGGTGCTCCGGTGGGGTGTGAAGACCGCAAGCGGATTCTCTGTCGATTCACCGAGCCCCGTATCTCTGGGTGATCGGGTGCTGGTCACCGCACATTTCTTCGGTTTCAGGGTGCTGGAACCCGTGGAGGTGGTCTCGGTGGTGAAAGAGCCGGACCGGGTGGGCTTCGCGTACCGGACCCTCCCGGGGCATCCCGTTTCCGGCGAAGAAGCGTTCATTGTGCATCGCAGTGGGGACCAGGTAAGCCTGACTATCCGTTCGCTGACAGGGCCGGCTCCGCAGCAACCATGGCGACTGCTGTACCCGGCCCTCCTGCTGCTACAGAACGGCGTGCGGCGACGATACCTCCGGGCACTGCGCTAGGACAGCCACCCCCTTCATCACGCTGTAGCGATCGCCAGCACCCTCCGCAGGGCCCAGGCCACGCGCAATAAAGCCAGGGCAGAGGCGAACGCCAGCACGAACACCACGGTCTCGGGAATCCACAAACCAGTGGGCGCGCCTCCTTCCAGCACCATGGTGACCAAGGCAGCGACCAACAGCAGGCCAAGCCCGGGGATGGCGAACAGGAACACCTCACCGATCTGGCGACGATGGGTGGCCGATAGTTTCTCCAAGGGAAGTTCCCGCTGGCCCGGCGCGGCTTTCTTGCCCAACACGTTGATGAGCATGGAAACACTGGTGAGTGTCAGCCCGGCCGTGGCGCCGGCCAAGGTGGCGAGCGTCTGGAAGAGGGTTCGCCGGGTTCCGGCATCAACCCCTTCCAGCATCAACGGCTGACGCGCCAGCAAGGCGATGCCCCACCAGATCAGGACGGCCAGAACCGCCCACAGATAGTCGGCAGTGGGATGCAGCAGGAACCACCGCCACAGGGTCCGTCGCCGTCCGGGGCGTTCGATATCAACCTCGTACAAGCTCATGGCCCTCCCCGCCTGCAGCGGCTTCATCAGCGAGTGTCGCCGCGACGAGAGCCTCGCGCACAGCAGCCATTCCGCCCGCGACGATATCCGGCACAAGGCTCGAGTCAGCAGAGCCCTTGACGTCCGGCAGGGTCCTCGCAAAAAAGGCCTCGTTGTCCTTGGCTTGTTTGTTGAGGATGGCTATGGCCTCGGCTACTGACTTCTGCGGATCGTTGAACACGTCCGGATCAACCTCGATGTGCGACACGAACCGTTCCTTCAGGAGGTCAACCACTTCACGGTCGCCCGTCAGGGAGTCCTTGCCCTCTGCCACCACGTAGTCAAAGTGCTCCACGGACCCGGCCCGGCGGAAGAGGTCGATGAGTTGTTGAATACGATCCCGGATCCGTTGCTTGTCCTCCGCCTTCCCGGACCGGCCCACGCTCAGGGAAATGCGGAACGTTCCTTCGTTCATGAGGCGTGAAGCGCTGTCCAGGACGTCGGCCCACTCACCTTCCATGAGCTTCCCTGAGAGGCGCTCGGCGGGAAGCGCGAATTCGAAACGGCTCACTTCAAGCCGGGTGAGGATTTCCTCGATATCCTCCCTCACCACAGGAACCAGAGTGGGTTCCAGTCCCAGCATCCCTCCGAGGTACTCCCCCATCCGGGATGCCCGCGGGCCGTTGCCGCTGGTGAGCACGGCTATGACGTTCCTTTTCAGGAACGCGAAATAGGTGGTCTCCAGGAGGTGGTCGCCGGGAGCCAGCGGGAGTGGTTTACGCCGGCCAAGGGCGTCGCCGACACTCGGCAGGTTGGTGTCCCGGACACGGTCCAGCAACAGCACAGGATGAGGCGAGGATGCCACCGCCTGCGCGAGCAACACAGTCCCGTCCACGCTGGTGAAATGCCGGTCCGTCGCAGAATCCTGGGCTTTCTTCAGGACCTCCGCCACCCGGCGCGCCGGAAAGGGACGGCTGAGCTCGTCACCGTTCAGCTGTTCGATCCGCCAGAACTGCACACTGCGTCGTGCCATCCATACTCCCCTGCCGTGGTGGCTTTTGCTTCGGATCCGAGGCTATCGGCGAGGTCCGACATTAAAGGCGGGCTCCGCCGTCGTGCGTTGCATCAGTTCACTGGCTGTACTTGGGCCCCTCCGCAAAGAGTGCGTCCATCTCGTCGTGGCTGCGTGTCCCGGCGAGGCCGGCCCAGTTGCCATCTCCCAGGATCTCCTTCGCAACCCTCGCCACCTTGGCGTAGGCGGCTTTGGCGGTGTTGCCGCCGATACTGACGCGACGGACGCCGGCGTCGTGCAGTTCCAGCGGCGACGGCGCACCCACCCCCGCCAGCGCGTTGAGCGGCGCCGGTATCCTGCTGGAGAGTTCGTGGAGGACATGCAGGTCCACGACGCCGGGCACGAAGACGCCGTCGGCGCCGGCAGTGAGATAGGCCTCGGCACGCCGCAGAGTCTCGTCGAAAGCCGCATCCGGGAACTGTCCGGACAGATACGTGTCCGTGCGGGCATTGATGAACAGTGGAATCCCGCGGTCGTCGGCCGCGGCGCGGATGAGGGCTATGCGGCGCGATTGCTCGTCGATGTCGGTGAGCGGTTCCGTGGCGGAGTCCTCGATGTTTATCCCGACAGCACCCTCGTCCAGGACTGCGTGGACGGTCGCCCTCAGTTCATCATCGGTTCGCCCGTAGCCCGTCTCGATGTCCGCGGTCACGGGCAGCGTGGTAGCGCCAACCACCCGTCCCAACGCGGCCATGGCCAGCCCCCACGGCACATGGTCACCGTCCCGGAACCCCAGACTCCAGGAGACGGCCGAGCTTGAGGTGGCAATCGCCGTCGCTCCTGCTTCCTGGACAACGCGGGCGGAGGCGGCGTCCCACACGTTCACCAGCACCAGTGGCGCGGGCCCTGCATCATGGAGTTTGTGGAACTGTTCGGCCTTGGTCACGGATCCCCGGTGCGCTGTCATAGCTACATTCCAGCCCTTCCGGATCGCGACGTAAAGCGCGGGCTGCCAAAATGGAGGAGATTCGAAAACAACTGTTGCCTCATCAGCAACATCGAGGAGTATCCTGTGACTGTGACCCACGAAACATTGGATGCCGGCGCAACGCTGCCCGCTGAAGCCATCGACGCCATTGAGCGGGCCGCCACGGCCGCACACCCGCACGAGGAACTGTTCTCCGCGCGCGCCGCAAACATCAAGCAATCTGCCGTCCGGGACGTCTTCGACATCTCCATGCGGCCGGGCCTTGTCTCGCTCGCCGGAGGCAATCCCTATCTGCAGTCGCTGCCGCTGGAGAAGCTTGGCCAGACCGCCGCCCGCATCATCGCCGAAGAGGGGATGACGGCACTTCAGTACGGCGGCGGACAAGGCACCGAAGAGCTCCGCCGACAGATCTGCGAGATCATGGCCGCCGAAGGCATTACCGACGCCGATCCCGGCAATGTGGTGATCACTGCCGGCTCGCAGTCGGCACAGGATGTGGCCACCAAGGTCTTCTGCAACCCCGGCGATGTAGTCCTGGTGGAAAACCCCACCTACGTGGGCGCCTTGAACACGTTCGAGGCGTACCAAGTGGAGGTGGAGCCGATCAACATGGACGACGACGGCCTGGTGCCTGAGCTTCTTGAGGCCAGGATCGCGGCGCTTCAGTCGCAGGGCAAGAACATCAAGTTCCTCTACACGATCCCCAACTTCAACAATCCCTCCGGAATCACCCTGGCCGAGGAGCGCAGGCAGCGAATCGTCGATATATGCCGCGAAGCGAATATTATCGTCCTGGAAGATAACCCCTACGGGCTGCTGCGTTTCGACGGCCACCCCATCGCGCCGATGCGCGCCGCCAACCCGGACGACGTCATCTACCTCGGCTCCTTCTCAAAGATCTTCGCTCCCGGTCTTCGGATTGGCTGGGCGCTGGTGCCCGCCCACCTGCAGCGTCGCTTCTACCTGGCCTCCGAGGCCGTGACGCTCTGCCCGCCGCCGCTGAACCAGATGCTGGTCTCGGCATATCTGCGCGAGTACGACTGGGAGGGCCAGATAGACACGTACCGCAAACTCTATGCAGAGCGGTGCGAGGCCTTGCTCTCCGCCCTCGACGAGTACATGCCGGAGGGCCTCACGTGGACCCGGCCGGACGGCGGATTCTTCGTGTGGGTGACCCTGCCCGAGGGCGTGGACACGTACCCGTTGCTCGCGAAAGCAATCGACGCCGGCGTCGTCTTCATCCCCGGCGCAGCCTTCTCGCCGGCCGACGGCCCCTCCAACAAGCTCCGCCTGGCGTTCAGCGCAGTCCCGCCGGATACGATTGCCGAAGGCGTCCGCCGCCTGGCCCCAGTTTTGGCAGAAGCCATCACAGCCACCAATGAAGGAGCAGCACAATGACCGGAGTTGTGATTGTCGGAGTAGACGGCAGCGAGACGGCAATGAGGGCAGCACAGGCCGCTCAGCAATTGGCCATCGGCCTCGGAGCCAGCCTGCGCGTTGTCAGTGCTTTCGACAGCAACCGCACCGAGGTGGTTGAGATCGGCACCGACAAGTGGATCGTGTCCGACGCCGCCGAAGCGGAAACCGTAGCCCGCACCGTGGCGGAACGGCTGTCCCACGAGGGTCTTGAGGTCACCTACTCCGCAGCGCGCGGCAAGCCCGGCGAAGCCCTGGTGAAGGAAGCCGAAATACAGGACGCCGTGCTCATCGTGGTGGGGAACCGGCGCATGCAGGGCCTGGGCCGCGTGCTCGGCAGCGTGGCCAACACCGTGGCCCACACTGCACCGTGCGACGTCTACATCGCCAAGACCGACCAGCCGTAAAGCGAGCTGAATCACGGCGCCGGGTGGGGAGCCTCACCCGGCGTTTGGCGTCTTTTGAGCCATCCCCCTGAAGTCATCGTTATAAAATTGAGATGCCCCAATGGCGCGTGCCACCTCCAATATCCGACTTCAGGGGATCATTTACTTGCTTACTTTGCAGCCGCGCCAGCGCGTGGGACACGACATTCTGCTTGCCCGCCACGGCAACAACATCAGCACCATGCGCTATGACCGCAGCAATGATCGCATCATCGCGATGCTCGACGACGGCTCTTGGGACAGCGCCCCCAACATGATCACTCCGGGCCTTGAGATGCCGGAAACCCTGGGAAGCGTGTTCCGCAAGGATTGGCGTTTCCTGTCCGTGGCCTGCGTTGCCATGGTCACCATTGCAGCCATTGCCATGGGCATCAGCGTGGAGATGGCCAACAACATGTCCACCACCGAACTTCAGGCGTTGCTGGTCAGCTACCCGGCGTTCTAAACCTGGACGGCACGCTCGGGTGGCGTGCTCATCGCTGGAGCATCCACTCCCGCAGCAACCACCACAGCCCGGCGATCACCACGCCACCAAACAGTGAGCCCACAATGACCTGGCCCAGGGTATGGGCACGCAGGACCAGACGCGACCAGCCCACCGCAGGGACCAAGAGCAGCACCGGCAGCCAGGCGGGTCCGAACATCGCGACGACAATTACCGCCGCCGCGGCCAAGGCAGAGGCGTGGCCGCTCATCTTCCAGAAGGCGCTGACCACCGCCAAAATCCCGATGCCACCGATGAGCGCGATGATCATCACCGAGACGCTGACCGGACCATTTATCAGTTGCAGCACCACCAGGCCAACCACCACTGACACCAAGGCCATCAGGAGCAGCGCGGGCCGCTGGCGCCGGTCGCTGACGTGGTGGTCGGTGATCCTGCCCAGTTTGACCATCAACAACACGTAGGCCAGCGGCAGGACACAAACGAAGAGGGCAGCCAAGAGCCCGAACCAAATGGTGCCCGGAAAACCGGGTTCGATTGCGGGACTGACCAGCAACAGCACGGTCACCACAATCGGCGGCTGGAACACTTCCGTCAGAATGCGGGCAACCGTACGCCACGGCCCCGTCACCAGTTGAGGGGGCACGTGGCCAGGATGGTCAGTGGCAACCACTGTCCCCTGACCCGCGCCTGAAGATGTAACCGTGGCCGGGGCCTGCGAGGCGTCCCGGTCAGTCAAGCAACAGCGCCGGTTCTTCGAGAATGGCTGCAACATCGGCCATGAAGCGCGCCGACAGATCGCCGTCCACCACCCGGTGGTCGAAGGAACCGCCCAGCGTGGTGATCCAGCGGGGAATGACTTCGCCGTCCAGGACCCAGGGCTTCTGCTTGATGGTTCCGAACGCGATGATGGCAACCTCGCCCGGGTTGATGATCGGCGTTCCTGTATCAATGCCGAGCGCGCCGATATTGGTGATGGTCAGGCTTCCGCCCTGCATCTCAGCCGGCTGCGTCTTGCCCGCGCGGGCCTTGGTAGCCAGCTCGTTGAGCGCAAGAGCCAACTCCTTGAGCGAGAGGTCCTGGGCGTCCTTGATGTTGGGCACCATGAGGCCACGCGGCGTTGCGGCAGCGATGCCAAGATTCATGTAGTGCTTGACCTGGATCTCGGCGTTGCCATTCCCGTCAGCGTTGTCCACCCACGTTGCGTTGACGCTGGGGTTGCGGGCGGCGGCCCAGATGACTGCCTTGGCAAGGATCAGCAAGGGCGACACCTTGATGCCTTCGAAGTCCCGCGAGACCTTCAGGCGTTTGACGAACTCCATGGTGCGGCTGGCATCCACGTCCACAAAAATGCTGACGTGGGGGGCCGAGAAAGCCGAATCAACCATGGCCTTCGCGGTCGCCTTGCGTACGCCCTTGACCGGCGTGCGCTCTACGCGCTGGTCCTGTGGCTTCTTGGAGGCGCCCCAGAACGAGTCTGCTTGGTCGTGTTCGGCATCGCGCTGCGCCTGGTAGCTCACCAGGTCTTCACGCGTCACCTCGCCTCGCTGGCCAGTGGCCACGACATCGGCGAGGTCGATGCCAAGATCACGGGCAAACTTACGTACCGGAGGCTTGGCAAGGACCTTGTTCACCAAGCCACTGATGGTGCCGCTGATGGCAGCACCTCGGGAAGCAGCCGTCGGCGTGCCCGTGGGTTGAGATGCTCGCGGGGCCGGCGCTTGGGTGACAGGGGCCTGGGCGCCCGGCGCCTGGGTGACGGGCGCTACGGCGGTGTGTGCCGGCGTCGTGCGGTGGGAAACCGCCGCTTCGGCCGCCTTGGCTTCCAGCACGGCCTGGTGGTCCTGAACTGTACCTTCGGCATTCTCGGCGACCGTGGCTGCCTCAACCGAACCCGCCGGACGCTTTCGCGCGCGTCGCTTGACGGCGTCGGCTTTCGGTCCCGAACCTACCAACGGACCTCCGGCTGGACGGTTGTCATCGTGGTCGTCATCGGCGGGCAGTTTGCCGTACAACGGCATCTCGACGGCGGGAGCTGCCGGCGCGGCATCGCCCCCTGTACCCTTTGTGTCCTCCGTGCCTTCGGCACCTTCGGAAACAGCGATGATTGCCGTGCCAACCTCCACCGTGATGCCTTCTTCCACCAGCAACTCAGTGACTGTGCCGGCGAACGGCGAGGGCAGCTCGACGAGGGACTTTGCGGTCTCGATCTCGCACAGGACATCGTTGATCGCTACGACGTCGCCGGGCTTGACCTTCCAAGCCACTACCTCGGCCTCGGTCAGGCCCTCGCCGACGTCCGGCAGGTTGAATTTCTTTACAGTCACAGTGGTCCTCGATTTCCGGTTACCTGGCAGCGAAGCCGGGCAGGATCAGGGCGGTTTGGTAGGCGAGAGGGCGCTGGCAGGCCTCTGGGCGTTAGTAGGCCAGTGAACGGTCGAGCGCTTCGAGGATCTTGTCGATGTCCGGCAAGTAGTCCTCTTCCACCTTGGCAACGGGATAGGGCATATGGAACCCGCCCACCCGGATCACAGGAGCTTCCAGATGCAAGAATGCCCGCTCGCTGATACGTGCCGCAATCTCACCTCCGATACCGCCAAAAGTGGGGGCCTCGTGGGCGACGATCAGGCGCCCGGTCTTCTTGACCGAGGCTTCAACGGTGTCGAAGTCCAGGGGCGAGATGGAGCGGAGGTCGATGACCTCGATGCTCCGTCCGTCCTCCGTGGCAGCGTTGGCAGCAGCCAAGGCCACGGGCACCAGTGGTCCGTACGCCACGATCGTGGCATCAGTACCTTCGCGGACAACGTGGGCTTTGAACGGGTCCTCGGAAAGGCCGGCATTCTCGACGTCCACTTCACCCTTAAGCCAGTAGCGGCGCTTAGGCTCGAAGAAGATCACGGGATCCTGGCACTCAATGGCTTTCTGGATCATCCAGTAAGCATCGTGGGCGTTGGACGGCGAGATGATGCGCAGGCCGGCGGTGTGTGCGAACAGCGCCTCCGGAGACTCGGAGTGGTGCTCGATCGAGCCGATGCCGCCGCCGTACGGAATGCGGATGACCACAGGCACGGTGAGTTTGCCGAGGCTGCGGGCATGGATCTTGGCCAGCTGCGTGGTGATTTGGTTGAAGGCCGGGTAGACAAAGCCATCGAACTGGATCTCACACACCGGCGAGTAGCCACGCAGGGCCAAGCCGATGGCCGTACCCACAATGCCCGACTCAGCCAGGGGTGTGTCGAGGACGCGTTCGTCGCCAAATTCCTTGATGAGGCCATCGGTGACGCGGTAGACGCCGCCAAGGTGACCGATATCCTCGCCCATGAGCAGGGACTTGGGATTGTTCGTCAGCGATGCGCGGAGACCCTCGTTAATGGCCTTCGCAATGGTCATGGTTGCCATCAGTGARCTGTCTCCTCATCGCTTTCGAAGCCGGCCGAGTATTCCTCGAACCAAGCCAGTTCCTCCGCAATCAGCGGGTGTTGTTCGGCGTAGACGCTGGCGAACGCGTCGCGGATGTCCGGAACTTCAAGGCCATGCGTGGTGCTGCGGACATACTTGGCCAGCTCATCGCCGTCGGCCTTGACCTGGTCAAAGAAAGCTTCGTCCGCCAGCCCTTCGGTGCGCAGGTACATCTCCAGGCGGTCCAGGGGATCCTTCTCGCGCCAGGCAGCTTCCTCGGCGGATTCGCGGTACTTGGTGGGGTCATCAGCCGTGGTGTGTGCGCCCACCCGGTAGGTGTAGGCCTCGATCAGCACCGGGCCGCGGCCCTCACGGGCATGTTCCAAGGCCCACTCGGTGACGGCGTGGACTGCGATCACGTCATTGCCGTCGACCCGGATTCCCGGGAAGCCGTAGCCCTTGGCGCGATTGGCCAGCGGAACCTTGGTCTGGACTTCGGTGGGCACGGAAATCGCCCAGTGGTTGTTCTGGCAGAAGAACACCACCGGTGCGTCGTAGGACGCAGCAAAGACCATGGACTCGTGGACGTCGCCTTCTGAGCTGGCTCCGTCACCGAAATAAGCGATGACTGCGGCTTTGGGGTCTGTGGAATCAGCTGCTGCGGCGAGCTTCTGGTCCCTCTGGATGCCCATGGCATAGCCAACTGCGTGCAGCGTCTGGGCTGCAAGGACCAGCGTGTACAGGTGGAAGTTGTTCTCGCGGGGATCCCAGCCACCGTTGGACACACCGCGGAACTGCTTGAGCAGCTCGGCGAGGTCTACGTTGCGGACCAGCGCGACACCGTGTTCGCGGTACGTGGGAAAGATGTAGTCCTGGGGCTGGCTTGCATGGCCCGAACCGATCTGCGCGGCTTCCTGACCTGTCAGCGGCACCCACAGCGCCAACTCACCCTGGCGCTGCAAGGCGGTGGCTTCTTGGTCGAACCGGCGGATCCTGGCCATGTCGGCATAGAAAACACGCAGCTTCTCGGGGTCGATCCGCTTGGCGTAATCCGAGAACACAGGATCTGAACCCAGCTTTCCGTCAGGGCCTAGCAACTGAACCATGTCCACCGGTTCGCCTGGCGCGGCTGCTGCCGCGGAGGTTGCCGCGAGAGTGTCTTCCGTCCCGGGGGGCAGTTGTGTCGAGCCCATTCCGTCTCCTTGCTTGCCACGGCGGGGCGCCGCGCAATGTCTGTCGCTGGGATATATGCCCGTTCCGGAATGTATTCCGGAACGGGCATATTATTGGCTTTCGTCCCTTACTTTATCGGCAGTAAGTTCGGTTGGCGCATTTGTTAACCGCTAGGAACCCAGCGGTGCATTTGTATAACCTGCACAGAGTTCCAGGAATCGGGTGTTGGCCTCGACCTCACCGATGCTCACCCGAACTCCCTCATTGGCGAAGGCCCGAACGGACAATGCCTGCTCTGCCGCCAAGGCCGCAAACTCGCCACTGTGCTGCCCAAGGTTCAGCCAAACGAAGTTGCCTTGGGCCTCCGGAACGAACCACCCAAGGTCCCGGAGTCCGGCCGTGATACGGTCCCGCTCGTCCACCAGGCTTTGTACCCTTTCCACAACCTGATCAAAATTCTCGATGGAGGTGACGGCTGCGCGTTCTGCAATTTGGGAAACTGCGAAAGGAGTAGCGGTGACTCGGAGGTGCTGAGTGAGCAGGGGACCTGAGACGCTGTACCCAACCCTCAATCCGGCCAGTCCGTGCGCCTTGGAGAAAGTCCGCAGCACCACCACGTTGGGATAGTTGCGGTACAACTTAACGCCGTCCACCGCGCCTGAATCCCGAACGAACTCCTGATACGCCTCATCGATGACCACCACCACGTGTGGGGGTACCGACTGGATGAAGCGCTCGGTTTCCTCTGCGGTGAGGATGGGCCCCGTGGGGTTGTTCGGGGTGCACAGGAGGATCACCTTGGTACGGACAGTGACAGCCGAGGCCATGGTCTCGAGGTCGTGCCGTCCGTCAGCCAGCAACGGGATCTGGACGCTGGCGGCACCTGCGAGGCCCACACAGATGGGGTATGCCTCGAAGGAACGCCAGGCGTAGATGACCTCGTCCTGCTTGCCGTCGTCATTCTGCCCGGCAAACGTTGCGAGAATCTGGTTCAGTGCGCCAAGGCTGCCCGCGCCAGTGACGACATCGTCGGCGGGGACATCAAGGAAGCCGGCAAGTGCGGTGCGCAGCTTGGTGGCGAGTGGATCCGGGTAGCGGTTGATATCGGACTGGTCTGCAATTGCCTGCAACACTGCAGGAATCGGAGGCAGCGGGTTTTCGTTGGACGACAATTTGTAGCTGGTGAGGCCCTCGATCGCAGCGGGGGGTTTACCTGCCGCGTACTTCGGTAGCCTGTCCACGACCGGTCGAGGGAGTACGCCCTCCGGTGCGTTGTCAGTAGTAGTCATGGCTTCAAGCCTACTTGGCTGCTTATGGCTAATGCTGAGCTGATTATCAGCTCCGTGTGAAAGCATGGGCCCATGGGTTCATTCATCATTCGCGTCCTCATTAACGGGCTTGCCCTGTGGGTGGCCACCTGGCTGCTGCAAGGCATGGATATCAGCACCAGCGCCACCGAGAAAGCCGCCACCAACGCAGGCCTCACCCAAGGCGCAGACACCGCCGGCATCATCCTGGCGTACCTGTTCATAGGCCTGATCTTCGGCGTAGTGAACGCGGTGGTCCGCCCCCTGGTCCGGCTGCTGTCCCTCCCGGTCACCATCCTGACGCTTGGCCTGTTCACCGTCGTGATCAACGCGGCGATGCTGTACCTCACTGCCTGGCTGAGCTCTTTCACACCCGTCCACCTCACCCTCGACTCGTTCTTCTGGACCGCCATCCTGGCCTCGCTCATCATCAGCATCATCTCGATGGTGGCCGGCCTGATTCCGGGTACGCGCAAGCGGTAGGAGCAGCGCCTACCGCGTTCCGGCCGCTTTCTTCGTGTCCTGGACCGTCGGCGGCGAGTCAGGCTTCTCCAGCGATGATGAAACCGGCATTGGCGCCCTTTCCATCTTGAATCGCGTCACTCTTGCTACCCCTCCGGCACCCACAACGCCTGCGAATACGGCTGACGAGGCGGCCAGTGACTCGTCATGGCTTGCGGCAACCAGCTCTGCTCCTGCCGCGTAGTTCTCCTGGTCGTGTCCCGGGCCAAGGCCTGCGTCCTGTCCTTCGGGTGTCCTGATCTCGTCTGTCAGCGACACCGTCACCCTGTCTTTCGTGTCGGCGTTCACTTGGCCGTCTGTTCCCGGGACCCAGTCCTGCACATGTTCCAAGTGGAGTGAGGTGATACCTGGCTCCGGGGTAATCCCGCCGACAGGGGCTCCGGCTGTCAGCACATATTTGAGGTCGAACTCGCTGAGAAATGCCTGGTTCTGGCTGAGGTTCATGGCATGCACGCCTCCTTGGCTGTGCCCTACCGCCACAACTTGGTCTCCGGCTTCCGCCCCGGCTTCGCGGAGGGCCTGGCCAACGGCCGGGATCACTTCCTCCGAATCGTAGGCAACAGCCTCGCCGATCCCCGGGATATCGAGCGGGTTCGTGTTGGGCGAGTTGGGTTGAGTTCCAGGTATCAGCACCATCCAGGACGACGAGCCGTCCTGTTCGAACTGGATGACCTCAATCTCGCCGCTGTTACGGGAGTGAAGCCTCTCGAGACGACGAAGGCTTTCTGCCATTGAAGGCTCCACAGGTTCTATGGATTGCTCCATCCTTTCGATGCTCACGTGACGGGGTTGAAGGGCTGCCAGGAGCGGCGACTCCAGAATGCCGTGAAGGGTATCCCTCGCGTTCGTCCAAGGTGGAACTACCACTGCCCTGAGGAGGTTGTGCGTCATGTCCCGGTCAAGGACCCAGGCTGCCCCGGAGCTCCTGAGCTCATCGAGACGCAGCTTCTGCTTGAAACCGTTGCCGGCCTCTACTTTCTGGTAGTCCCGGTGGCTGGCCCGGACGCTCGAGCTGACCTCGACCAACTCCTGACGCACCCGCGCCACGTCCCGCCTGCTCCCGGCCACGGCGTCGGCAGCATTGCGACCGGTGTCAAGGGATTCATACAGATACGGTTCCAGATCATCCTGGACCCGACGTGCCTCGTCTTCGATACCAAGGAGTTGTTGGACCACGTCATCGAGCTGGGTTGCGCCCCGCAGAAGTTCTTCCAACTGGAAAGACATCCCTCCTACCCCGCCCCGTATGGTGAGAATTCCGTCCGGCGCCGGAGATAGAGGCCGGGGTGCTTCACCGGCTCCCACTGGAGCTGAATCAGCCATTACCGGCCCCTCCCGCCCGAGACTGAGACGTTTTGGGAATGACGCAGCATCAAGGCAGCGGCGGTGTCCATGGCCTCACGGGCACGCATCAGCGCGGAAGCGTGCAGGGCAATGGTTGTCCGGTAGGCGCGTCCGGCGGGAGACTGCCAATCGTCCATTTGGGTTCTTCGCAGGGACGTAAGAACAGCATCTACTTGGTCCACGCAGGTCTTGATGCGCCAAGCGAGCCGTTGGACTTCGTGGCTTCGGGAGGCGCACTCCAGGGGGTCGAAAGTGGGCGGGTTGGCTGCAGGCATCAAGCCGACGCTCATGTCCGTGTACTCCATTGATTGTTCTGCTGATCGGTAGGTTCGACGCTACGGAGCGGCAGAACCCAACGGAAGCGCCGACGTCGCGTATGTGGATAACCCGGGGAGCCGTCCACATAGCATCGTCACTGACTCGGGTCCCCTGGCGGAACATGAAAGAATAGGCACCATGGCTGAATCCCCTCGCGTGTCCCTCGCTTCCGAACCTCTCGCCCTTGGCGCCCTTGACGGCCGCTACCGTGCCGCCGTCGCGCCCCTCGTGGACTACTTGTCCGAGGCTGCACTCAACCGCGATCGTGTTCACGTCGAAGTCGAGTGGCTCATCCACCTGACCAGCCAGTCCGTACTGCCGGGCGCCGGTCCACTGTCCGGCGAGCAAGTCGCGCAGCTGCGTGCCATTGTCACCGATTTCAACGCCGCATCGGTCAATGAACTTGCCGAGATCGAAGCTGTTACCGTCCACGACGTCAAGGCCGTGGAGTACTACATCGGCCGCCGCCTGCCCGCCATTGGGATCGAGAACCTGACGGCCATGGTGCACTTTGGCTGCACGTCCGAAGACATCAACAACCTCTCCTACGCTGTAGGCATCAAGGGCGCTGTGGAGGACGTGTGGCTCCCGAACGCTGCCGCCCTCGTCCAGCAGATCGAGGCCATGGCGGAAGAGAACCGCGCCGTGCCCATGCTGTCCCGCACGCACGGCCAGCCAGCTACCCCCACCACGCTTGGCAAGGAACTCGCGGTCATCGCCCACCGCCTGAACCGCCAGCTGGCACGAATCGCCAAGACCGAGTTCCTGGGCAAGATCAACGGCGCCACCGGCACCTACGCCGCCCACGTCGCGTCAGTACCGAGTGCTGACTGGGAAGCCGTCGCGAAGACGTTCGTTGAAGGCCTGGGCCTCACATGGAACCCACTCACCACGCAGATCGAAAGCCACGACTGGCAGGCTGAGCTCTACGCAGACATCGCGCGCTTCAACCGCATCCTGCACAACGTCTGCACGGACATCTGGAGTTACATCTCCATCGGATACTTCCGCCAGATCCCGGTTGCCGGCGCCACGGGTTCCTCCACCATGCCGCACAAGGTCAACCCGATCCGTTTTGAGAACGCGGAAGCCAACCTCGAAATCTCCAACGGCCTCCTGGACACCTTGGGTGCCACGCTGGTGACCTCCCGCTGGCAGCGCGACCTGACGGATTCCTCGTCGCAGCGCAACATCGGTGTCGCCTTCGGCCACTCGCTGCTGGCCATCTCCAACGTCGCCAAGGGCCTCAAAGCCCTCGACGTCGCCGAGGAAGTCCTCGCAGGCGACCTCGACAGCAACTGGGAAGTCCTGGGTGAAGCCATCCAGATGGTCATGCGCGCCGAGGCAATCGCCGGTGTGGAAGGCATGGAAAACCCTTATGAACGGCTCAAGGACCTCACCCGCGGCCAGCGCGTGGATGGCGCCCGCATGCAGGAATTCGTGCAGGGGCTTGGCCTCTCCGCCGACGCCGAGGCACGCTTGCTCGCCCTGACCCCGGGCAAATACACGGGCATCGCCGACAAGTTGGTGGACCACCTGCAGTAAGACCAAACGCACGACGACGGCGGGCAGGGGCTGGGTGCCTCGGCCCGCCGTCGGCGTTAATCGTGTTTTCTCCCGGTTGTTCTGCCGGGATCGAGGGTGGAGTTCCGGGACACGGCGTGTCGGGTCCTTCCGGTGCTTGAGGGGCTGATTGGCTGGGAGTACACGGGGAGGAACCCGGTGCGGCCAGTGCAAACCAGCAAAGCCGGCGCGACCAGCACAGCCGGGGCGAGGCGCGCAACCAGCGCAACGAGCACGGCGGTGCGTCTGACCGCGGGACCCTCTGTGGAAACGGATCAGTGACGACGTAAGGAGCGGAGCACCCATGAAGCTCCTGTTGATCAGGCACGGACAAACGCCCGGGAATGTTGCCGGCCAACTGGACACCGCCTTTCCAGGGCCGGGACTGACCGAACTCGGTGAGCGCCAAGCAGCGGCCCTCCCGGATGCGCTGGCGGACGAAGCCATCGAAGCGCTCTACACCTCCACGCTGCTGCGCACCCAAAGGACTGTCGCTCCCTTGGCGAAGGCCACAGGCTTGGAGCCAGCCATTCTGGCGGGGGTCCATGAGATTGAGGCGGGCGCATTGGAGAAGAAAACAGACCATGAGTCGCACCTCCGCTACATGAGCACAATCTTTGCCTGGACGGATGGCGACTTGGACGTACGGATGCCGGGCGCTTTCAACGGGCACGACTTCTTCGCCCGGTTCGATGCGTCCGTGGAGGAAGTTGTGGCCGCTGGACACTCCACGGCGGCGATCGTCAGCCATGGTGCCGCGATCCGCTGCTGGGCGGGACGCCGGGCGACGGACATCGACACTGTTTTCGCTCAGATCCATCAACTCCCGAACACCGGCATCGTGGCTCTCGAAGGCGACCCCCGGAATGGCTGGAAGGTGCTGCACTGGGACCAGATCCCTGTGGGCGGAATGGCCTTGGCCGATCGAACCGCCGAGGACCCCACGGGCGAGGCCCGTCGGCCCTGATCGGTGTGGTCCTGATTCTGGCGTTGTGAGGCCTGCTCTGCGCCCCACAACGAGTCCGGAGTGCGCAGAGCGGGCCTCACAACGCAGGAAAAGGCCAGCAATTCTCCCGACGCTTACGCGCAGGAAACACCGCGGTAACCACAGCTCCCTAGGCTTAAGACGCATAGACACCTCCCCGAAACCCGGCGAAAAGAGGCAAGATGCAGACCAACCCACGGCTCAACATCCGGCAGGTCACATGGGCCAACCCCGTGGGTGCTGACCTCCGGGCCGCGCAGCAGGCTGAACTCGATGCACGGTTCGGCAGTACGGACCACGAGCCTGGACCTCCTCCGTCGGAAGCAGACACTGCTGTGTTTGTGGTGGCCTACGAGAAATGCTCAGGTCAACCGCTGGGATGCGGCGGGCTGAGGATGCTCGACGAGAAGACTGCTGAGATCAAGAGGCTTTACGTGGTCCCCTATGCCCGTGGTTCGGGTGTGGCGAGCTCCATTCTGGCCGCACTCGAAGCCCAGGCACACTCCCACGGGTTCGGCGTCATCGCAGCGGAGGCGGGTTCGGCCCAGTCTGACGGTCGGAGCTTCTACGAGAGCGCCGGTTTTGCAGCGGTACCAAATTTTGGTCCGTACGTTGGCGTCACAGAATCGTATTGCTACTCCAAGAGGATCGACTCCCACAGCGCATCCCACACGGCAATGGCGTAACTGGGCAGGCGCAACTGGGCGGGCGTGACGTGGAATGGCGCCGCGGGGCAACACATTGATGGCAAGGTCCAGGCTGGGCGTCCGTTCTGGGGCGCAACATCAAGCGGCAGCCGCCGCAGTTCGATAATCTCGGATTATGGAAAAAGCAGACATCACCTTTCGCACCCGTAAATGGGTGCGGCCCGAGGACCTCAACGCCAACGGCACGCTCTTTGGTGGCAGCCTGCTGAAGTGGATCGATGAAGAGGCCGCGATTTACGCCATCCTCCAACTGGGCAATGGCCGGGCCGTCACCAAGTACATCTCGGAGATCAACTTTGTGAGCTCGGCCGTGCAGGGCGACCTGGTCGAGATGGGGCTGACAGCCAAGCGCTTCGGCCGTACCTCCCTGACCATGCGCGCCGAAGTCCGCAATATGATCACCCGTCAGCCCATCCTGACCATCGAGGAAATCGTCTTCGTGAACCTGGGCACCGACGGACGTCCGCAGCCACACGGCTACACGGAAATTACGTACGACCGGGACCGAATCCCCACGCACCACCTGACTGAAACGTTGGACGAGGACTGACCCGACCGGCGTCGTGCGCTGTTGGCCGACCGTCCAGGCCCATTAACGGGTGCTGGCGGCCGCGGGAAGGCGGCCGCCAGCTTGTATTTCCGGTGACGGGAGTGATGCCACCGGAACCTGTGGGGTGCTGACCGAAAGCATCAGCGCGGGTCCATCGTCAGCGCGGAAGCGTCAGCGCCGGTCGAACGTCAGTCCGCCGGGGACCTGGAACGTCGGCATGAGCTCAAGCATGCCCACGTTGACGTGGCGCGGCGTTTCGATGGCGTAGTCCAGGGCGTTCACGATGTCGTCGGTAGTGAGCGACTCGTAGCCCTCGTAGTAGGTCTGCCAGGCCTCTTTCATGGCCTCGGGCGTACCGCCCAGGTTGCGGCCGAAGATCTCGGTCTCCACGCGTCCCGGGCAGATCTCGGTGACGCGGATGCGCTTGCCCACGGTGTCGTTACGGAGCTGGCGGGAGATTTGGTGCACGGCGGCCTTGGTGGCGTGATAGACGGTGTGGCCGTAGAAGTTGTACACGCCGGCGATGGAGCTGATGTTGATGACGTGGCCGAGGTCGCGCTCCACCATGCCCGGCAGGACCAGGCGGGTGAGCTGCAGCAGTCCGCGGAGGTTGACGTCCACCAGCTCATCAATGTCCTCTTCGGAGGAGTCCAGGATGTTACCCGGCCGGGAAACGCCCGCGCAGTTCACCAGGACGTCCACCTTGAGGTCGCTCACGACGGCGGCCAGCGCGGCGGTATCTGTCAGGTCAACCACGTGCGGGACTGCTCCGGTGCGGTCGGCCAGCTCGGCGAGGCGTTCCTCGTTGCGGGCCACGGCGTGGACGGTCAGGCCCCGCTTGGCGAGGCGTTCGGCGATGGCTGCGCCCATGCCGGTTGAGGCTCCGGTGACGAGTGCGGTGGTGTAGTCAGAAAAGGACATTGGGTTCTCCAAAAGGTGGGGAATCGGTGGGGCTCAGTGCGCCGGCCCCGGAGATCCGGCGCACTGCCTTGGTTGATGGAGCGCAGAGGCCGGTGGTGCTACGCGTCGCGCAGCGGTTCGTGGGCGCGGTCCTTGACCGTGCTGACCGCGATGAGCGTGCCGAGCGCGGTAATGACTGCGTAGAACGCCGGCATGTAGATGTTGCCGGTGCTGCCGATCAGCCAGGTCATGAGCAACGGAGCCGTGCCGCCGAACAGTGCGGAGGAAACGTTGTAGCCCAGGCCATAGGCCGAGTAGCGGACACGGGTGGGGAACAGCTCCACGATCAGGATGTGGATGACGGCGGTGTGTCCGGCGAACACGACGGCCATGATGCAGGCACCGAGGATGGCCAGGCCCATTTCACCAGTGGCGATGAGGGCGTAGGACGGGATTCCAAGCACTGCCATGGCAATGGCGGATCCGGCGATGACTTTCTTGCGGCCAACGCGATCCGAGAGGGCTCCCATGAA
Source organism: Paenarthrobacter sp. YAF11_1 (assembly GCF_052113445.1). NCBI lineage: Bacteria > Bacillati > Actinomycetota > Actinomycetes > Micrococcales > Micrococcaceae > Paenarthrobacter > Paenarthrobacter sp. YAF11_1. The sequence goes on along the minus strand of NZ_JBFRDF010000010.1, from coordinate 64,679 downwards.
CGGGATGGCGATGCAGATGACAACCAGGCTGCAGGCCGTGACCAGGAGGGCTTCGCCGATGGTGAAGTTCAGCTGCTTGCCCTTGAGGAACGTGGGCATGTAGGAGAACAGGACGTAGTAGCCGGAGCCGTTCATGAGCGGGATGAAGAGGGCCAGGAGCATGGCCCGGCGGTGCTCCTTGGACTGGAAGGCTTCCTTGAGCGGGTTCTTGGAGAGGCCGCCCTCTTCCTTGAGCTTTTCGAAGTTGGGGGTATCGCTGATGGCCTTGCGGATGTACCAGCCGATGATGCCCATGGGGATGGCGACCAGGAACGGGATGCGCCATGCGAACGAACCAAACCCGCCGCCGTCGATGGCTGCCTGGGTGAGCCACGGCGACATGGAGAAGGCAACCAACGTACCGGTCAGGAGTGCCGCGAAGGAGGCGATCTGGGCGTAGGAGGTGATGATGCCGCGCTTGCCATCGGGAGCGTGCTCAGCGAGGAAGGTCATGGCGCCGGCGGCCTCGCCGCCCACGGAGAAGCCCTGGAGGAGCCGCATCAGGACCAAGAGGATGGGAGCCGCGATGCCGATGGCCGCATAAGGGGGCAGCAGGCCGATTCCAGCGGTGGCAACGCTGATCAGGAGAATGACGAAGACCAGCAGCTTTTGCCTGCCGATCCGGTCTCCGAGGTAGCCGCAGACCACCGCTCCCAGCGGGCGGACAAAGAACGACACCGCATAGCCGGCGAAGACGAAGAGCAGTGCGTTGTCCGGGTTGCCCGGGGCCAGGAAGACGAGCGCCAGCGTTCCGGCCATGAAGGCGAAAATGCCGTTGTCGTACAGTTCCACGAAGATGCCAACACAACCTGCGGTGACAACCTTGCGGGTTTGGCGGCTGGTGAGCCGCTCATGCTGCACGGGGGCAGCGTTGGTGCTTGCGGTCATGACTTTTCCTTACTGGGATGAGCGTAGCAATGCCTACTGGTGTGACGACAGGGTTTTAGCTGCATGCCGCAACTGGTAGGTCCTGCCACTGGGGACGGCATCCGATGCCGAGTAGTCCGAAGACGGTGTTGACGGATTCGCGGAGGGTTTCAAGGTGGGCCCGCGAGCGCCGATGGGCGGCAGTTGCTTCTGCCACTGTGGTTCTCCGAAAACGGACTTTGTCCCCTGGCCGCGCTTGGGCCAGGACATCCAGTCCGGTGCTGGTGACTACTGCCAGGACGGGATACCCGGCGGTGACGCCGCGCCCCCGGTGCAGTACCAGCAGCTCTTCCCTGGAGGGAACCTCGACGGCGCCTACTGGCACTCCGCGGGAAAGGACCTCACCGCTTGAGGTTCTTTCCGGAAGGTCTCCGCCGAGCCGCAGGCCAATGTGGTTGCTGCGGCCGCTGACGGCGTACTCCGAGGTGAAGAGCAGTTCACCGGAGTCGCCAAACTCGGCAACGTCCGGTCCGTCGGTCACGTCGACCAACAGGTTTGGGTCCATGCTGGGGCGTTCAAGGCCCAGCCGGAAGAGCGGGAGATCGAAGTAGGGCTGGCGAACCGGGCCAACACTCGTCCGGGTAAGGAGACTGGTGTCCTCCTTGAGTTGGAGCCCGAAGCCCACCACGGTATCCGGCGCCACGCTGCCCAGCAGTGTTTCTGCCTCGATGGAGCCATGGATGGCCAGGTAGGCGCGAAGGCCACGGGTGATCCCGCGGAGGGACACTGTTTCTCCGGCAAGCACCGAGACCGGTTCCCACTGGCTGGCTGGCCGCCCGCCAACGGTCAGTGTGAGCGGGGCGCCGGTGACGGCGATCAGGATGTCGGTGGTGGCCGTCATCCGGAAGTCCAGGGCAGTGATCTCCACCAAGGGATCGTTGTCCAGGTTTCCTGCCAGGATGTTGGCGGCACGGGCTGAATACTGGTCCAAAGCACCATTGACGGGAAGGCCAAAACGCGGTCCGCGGGTCCTGCCGAGGTCCGTGACCACCGAGTTGCCGGGCTGCTGGATCAGGATTTCGCCGGTCATGGCTGCATTCCCAGCTCCGCAGGACGCAACTCAACGGGAGGCATCTCCACAGCAGCCATTTCCATCGGCTCCAATTCCAGACCGGCGTACTGGCTGAAGTCTTCAGCGCGAATCTGCCGGAACCGCAGGATGTCGCCCGGCTTGTAGGGCACCAACGGTTCGCGGCGGATGTTCAAGACCGACAACGGGGTCTGGCCGATGACGCACCATCCACCGGGAGCTACGGCCGGAGCGATGACTGCCTGGCGTCCGGCAACTGCCACGGCACCAGCCGGAACGCTGAGCCGGGGATCCTTGAGGCGGGGCACGGGCTTGGGGAAGGCGGGGCCGTCCATCATGGGAGAACCAGCCGGAGCACCGAGGCAACGCACAGTGTAGGTCTTGTGGGTGTGCAGACGGACGACCTCCTCCACGGAGATTCCCTGGTGCTCAGCAACGCGCTCCAGATCGGGACCGTATTCACCGCCGTACACCACGGGCACATCAAACTCGCGGGGTGCTTGCGCGGATCCCACGGCGTGGCCGAGTTCCAGCAGCCCGAGCTTTACGAAGGCCCGCACCTGCCGGGCAGAAACCAGGATGGGGTCGAATTCCACCAGCACGGAATCGTAGGTGGGAACGGCTCCATGAAGACCTTCGGCTCCGCAGTTTTCCAACCAGTCGGCCAGTCCGTGGACGGTCAGCCAGTTGTGTTCGCTGGCCTCCGAGATGGCCACGACGCGCAGTGCCGAGTCTCCGGATTCGTAGATCTCGGTGGGGGCCGCTGTGAGCACGGACATGTCAGGCCACCTTCTTCTTTGCGCCCATGACCTCGGCTACCGGGGCAATCCGCACACCGGCGGAGAGGAGCTCTGCACGGATCCGGCGTGCCAGGTCAACTGCCCCGGCGTTGTCCCCGTGCAGGAGGAGGGTGTCGACGTCGATGTCCAGGTCCGCGCCGTTGGCGCAGCGGATCTTGCCCTCCATCACCATGCGGAGGGTTCGCTCAACGATCTCTGCGGGATCGTGGAGCACGGCGCCGGGCTGGCTGCGGGGAACCAGGGTGCCGTCTTCCTGGTAGGCCCTGTCCACGATGCCGACGATTGCAACGTCAAGCCCGGCAGCCCGTGAGGCGACAGCCAGTTCACCTTCCTGCGCCACCACAATCAGCTCCGGGTCTACGCGGGCGGCGGCGTCAGCCACGGCCTGGGCGTAGTCAGCGCGGACAGCAACCAGGTTGCCGAGCCGGCCGTGGGGTGCCAGGTGCGTGACCTTGGTGCCGTGGAAGGCTGCGAAGCCGTTCAGCGCACCCAATTGGTACACAACGTCGTTCTGAACCTCGCTTGCAGTGAGGCCCATGTCCCGCCTGCCGAAACCACGCAGGTCCGGAAAGCTCGGGTGGGCTCCGATGCCGACTCCGCGGCGAACGCATTGCGCAACGGTGGCCGCCATGATGTCCGGATCACCGGCGTGGAAACCACAAGCGATATTGGCGCTTGTGACGATCTCCAGGAGTTCGGAATCGTCGCCGATGGTGTAGGCGCCAAATCCCTCTCCAAGATCCGCTACAAGATCAATGATCGGTTTCACGTGGTTCTCTTTCCGTGGTTTGCAATTGATGGGAAATTCACGAGGCCATTTACTGGGCACCATGGAATTTCCGGGAAATGACAGCCGCTGGATGGAATCCGAAGCGTTGCCTGAAGTTCGTCCTAAAAGTCTTGCACCGGTCAAGTACGTTGCACAAAGACCTAATAGCTATCCCGTGATAGCTCTCCGTTATGACCTGCGCCACCTCACCCTGTGGCATGGGTCCCAGAGACTGCCCGCTGGGCGATGCGTCTATATTTGAACATCGGGACCTGCCACCCAAGGGGACTTCCCACCCACGGGGCACGGCTCCCCAGGAAGGTACATCCATGGACACGCGGAAGCTCTCATACTTCGTGCAGATCGTTGATTCGGGGAGCATCACCAAGGCAGCTGCAGCGCTCCATGTTGCCCAGCCGGCCCTCAGCCAGCAGGTGTCTGCACTGGAAAACGACCTCAAGCAACGCCTCCTGATCCGCAGCAAGCAAGGCGTGGAACCGACGGCAGCCGGGCACACGCTCTACCGCCATGCACAGTCGATTCTGCGGCTGGTGGAACAAGCCCGGCAGGACGTCGCGTCCTCCGGCGCAGCCCCCTCCGGCCGGGTCTCCATCGCGATTGCGCCCTACAGCATGGCCTCTAGCCTGACACCCCAGATCATCCGTGAAGTGGGCCGCCGCTACCCGGACATCGTGGTGCATCTGACGGAGATTTTCGGCGGCGTACTGAGCGAGGCCATCAAGAACGGCCGCCTCGACATGGCTCTCATCTATGAGCCTGGAAAGATCCGTGGAGTCCAGTTCACCACCATGATCGTGGAAGACCTGCACCTGGTGGTCCATCCCGATGTGGACATCAGCCACGGCAAGGACACCATCACCCTCGCGGAGGCCAGCACGGTGGGGCTGTTCCTCCCGGAGAAGAACCACACACTGCGTCAGCTCATCGAGAAGGGTTTGGCGGACCAGGACCTTCCCCTGAAACTGGTAGGCGAAGTGGAATCGGTTCCTTCACTGACGAGGCTCATCAGGGCCAACCTCGGCGGGACCGTGCTGCCGAAGTCTGCCGCCGACGCCCTCTTCCCGGACCAGGACTTCAAGGTGCTGCGGATCGTGGAGCCCGGACTGCAGAGCAAGATTGCCCTCTGCACCCCGGACCACGAGCCGCTGTCAGAGGCCGCGTCGGCCGTGCTCCTGGTGGTCAAGGAGATGCTGCATCAACAACTGATCAACAAGTACGGGACCGACCCCGTGCAACTGCCGGCCCATCCATAACAATCGCTTATCCGGACAGACACCTTTGGTCTTATTCAAGGCCGTTGCAATTTCCTATTATCGAATAAGAAAGAAATTCGAAAAAGGCCCACGGGGTTCCGCGGGCAAGTTCAAAGGAAACAACGGTGAAAAAGATCAGCACAGCCGGATGGGTGTCGAATCCGACCCGCGGAACCGTCAGCGCACGAACCGGATTCCATTGCCCAAGAAACGGCTTCTGGCGTCCGGGTGGCGGCATCGGTGAACCCCTCTTCGTCTTCGAAGGCAGCCTGATGCCCGCCCACGCCGGCAGCAGCATCGAATGGCACCTGGTGGACACGCGTCCGGGACACTCAGGGCTTGATTAAGCCCACGCGGGCCCGGCCGAACCCCACAAACCCGGCCACCCGCCGTCGTACCTTCACCAAAGCTCCACCACCATAAGGCGCCCTGCCCCTGGCAAGGCGCCTTTACTGTGCCCAAGTGGGGGTGCCCAAGAATAGGCAAACAGCACGGCAAAGGACCGGCCACCGTCCTGCGGTGGCCGGTCCTTTCGGAAACCCTTAGTCCTCGACCAACAGGCCCTTCTCCTTCAGCTTCTCGGCCAGGCCGCACAGCTCAATGGTGGTGCCGCCGTCGTGGTAGAGCTTGATGAGTTCGCGTTCGTGGTCGTCGCGGGCTTGGGAGAGTGCGATGACTTCCTCGGCTTCTTCGCGGCGCACCACCACCACGCCGTCAGCGTCGCCGCGGAGGATGTCGCCGGGGTAGACGATTTCGTCGCCGAAGACGATCGGGTGGTTGATCGGACCGAGGGTTTCCTTGACGGTCCCCTTGATGCTGACGCTGCCGGAGAAGACGGGCAGGCCGAGTTCGATCAGGTCCTGGGTATCGCGCACGCCGGAATCGGTCACCATGGCGGCGATGCCTTTGGCTTTCATGGCATTGCCCAGGACGTCGCCGAACGTGCCGGCTTCGGCCATTTCCTGCGCACCGACCAGAACCACGTCGCCGGCCTGTGCGTAGTGGATGGCCACTTGGAGCATGAGGTTGTCCTGCGGGGCGCAGGCCACAGTCACGGCCGGGCCGCAGAAGGACATGGACCGGTCGATCGGCTTGATTTTGGAGCTCAAGGCGCCGCGGCGGCCCTGGGCTTCATGGATAGTGGCTGAGGAAAAGGCGGCGAGGCGGCTGACGATGTCGGCATCCGGGCGCTCGAATCTGGTCTTGACGTGGATCATGGTCGGGATCTTTCTGTGAGTCTTAGGACAGGGCGTTGACGGCGTCGCGGATGGAGTCCACGCCGGCGTTGATGGTCTCCAGCGAGGTGGCGAAGGAGATCCGGAAGTAGGGACCCAGGCCGTAGGCCGAGCCCTGGATGACAGCGACGCGGGCAGCGTCCAGGAGGTAAAGCGTGAAATCCTGGTCGTCCTTGATGACGGTGCCATCGGGAGCGGTCTTGCCGATGACCCCGCCACAGTTCACGTAGGCATAAAAGGCGCCTTCCGCCGGCGCAACAGACAGTCCGTCGATGGCATTCAAGCCCTCGACGGCGGCGTCCCGGCGCTTGCGGTACACCTCCACGCTGTCGCGGACGAAAGTCTGGTCACCGTTCAACGCCGCTACCGCGGCAGCCTGGCTGATGGACGACGGGCAGGACGAGGTTTGGGACTGCAGCTTGTTCATGGCGGCGATCAGAGGAGCCGGTCCCACGCCGTAGCCGAGCCGCCAGCCCGTCATGGCGTAGGCCTTGGAGACGCCGTTGACCAGCAGGATGCGGTCCTTGAGAACCGGTGCGGCGGTGACCAGGCTGGTGACGCGGCCGTCGCCGAAGTGGATTTCGTCGTAGATCTCGTCAGTGAGGATGTACACCTGTGGATGCTGCTCCAGGACTGCGCCGAGGGCCCGCAGTTCGTCGCGGGTGTACACAGCGCCGGTCGGATTGGACGGGGCATTGAGGATGAGCCACTTGGTCTTGGGGGTGATGGCCTTTTCCAGGGCGTTCGGCGTGAGCTTGAAGCCCACCTCTTCGCCGCACGGGACGATCACGGGAGTGCCGTCGTTCGCCAGCACCATGTCCGGGTACGAAACCCAATATGGCGCGGGGACGATCACCTCGTCCCCGTCATTCAATGACGCCATCAGGGCAACGTAGAGGACCTGTTTGGCGCCACCGCCGATGGTCAACTGGTTGCGCTCATAGTGATGTCCGGTGTGCCCCTCGATTGTGCGCAGGATGGCGGTTTGCAGCTCAGGGGTACCCGTCACCGACGTGTACTTGGTCTCGCCGTTGTTGATCGCCTCGATGGCGGCGGCCTTGATGTGGTCCGGGGTGTCGAAGTCCGGCTCGCCAACGGTCAGGTCGATGATCGGGATGCCTTCAGCCTTCAGTTCGCGGACGCGGGCGGCCGCGGCGACGCTCGCTGAGGACTTGATGCGGGTGACCCTCGACGCCGGCAGGTACTCGGACATGTCTCCTCCAGGAATATGGAACTCAGGACATGCGGATTCGCGTGTCCCCTTTTTCGAGACTAGGGATTCGCGCGGGCTGTGGATAAGACCTAATGTGCGTGGATCTATAAGGGGGGCTTATGACGCATCTTCCATGCACTTTGCTTATGGGCTCACGCTGTATTGGTATTTCCTCACCCGGGCCATCGACGCCTACATTCGAGGGATCACAAGGACCTGTTCCGAACCGAAAAGGGAGCCACTATGCCACCCCGAACCCGCTCAGCCCCCGCCGTTTCCCCTCAGGGCCGCTCAGCCACCGGAAGGTACACCTACAGGGCCAAGGCACAGCGCCCGCAAGCGCAGGAACACACGGAACACGCCACTCTGGCACACGCGCTGGGAGTTCATCGGCAGCTCATCTCGCATGCGGCCAGCGCTATCCGTAACCTGAGCGCGGCCAGAAACGAGCTGATAGCACAGGCCATCGAGGACGGGCTCAGCCTGACCACCGTTTCGGCCATCACGGGTGAGAACGTCAAAGCGGTCAGGACCATCGCTTTGGCTTATGACGACCTCCACCCCAGCGGACTCCCGCGCGATGCGCACGTGACGGCTTTGACGGCGAAGAGCGAGTCGTTGAAAGCAGCAGAAAACCACCGGGAGCAGATCACCGAACGCCGCGAGGCCCTCATTGTGATGGCCCTCCGGAACCAGGTCTGCGATGATCTGGAGCTCGCCTCACTGACCGGCCTCACCCCGGACCACATCCGCCGCGCGAGCCGGGGAATCACCCACCCGTTGAACCGGGCCCAGCAGCAGGGTAAAACGGAGGGATGAGCGACGTGAACTCTTGGATGGACCAGTACGAACGCGCGTGAACCTCAAACGACCCCGCAGAAATCAGGGCACTTTTCACGGAGGACGCCGTCTACAACGACCGCCCCAACACGGCGAAACCGTGGAACGGCCACGAGGAAATCGTGAAAGCGTGGGCGGACGCCGGTGACAGGCCTGAGGACTGGACCTTCGAATGGACGCTCTTGGGCAAGGACGGCGACACGGCCTTCGTCCAAGGCCTGACCACCTACCTCAACGGCGACCCCACCTATGACAACCTGTGGGTCATTCGATTCGCCGAGGACGGCCGCGCCCGTGAATTCACTGAGTGGTACATGGCCCGCAAGTAGCTAGCGGGGTTTGTACAGGACGTTGGGGTGGATCTGGGTCCAGCCGTCGTATTTCGGCCGGCCGGCATCCACGCCATCGTTGATGAGCGTCGCTTGTGAATCGTCAAAGCCAGTCAGAGTGATGATTTCCTCGCCTGTCGCCAACGCTGCGCAACCTGCCCGCCACCGCCCCGGGAGTCCTACAGGCACCGAAATCAAGCAGGCGGACCCTCCAGTGGAACTCTTGGCCGCGAAGTACTCCACATCGTCATACGTTGTCAGCAACCGGGCCGACCCCGCTTTGATGTCCGTATCCACACTGATAAGGCTTACGGTCTCCGGAAGTTCGTCCTCCGCCGTCGCTTCCCGTGCCAGGACGTCCGGGCCAGTCGGTGACGAACAACCGGCCAGTCCGAGCACAGCAACTACGGCAATTACAGCTAACCCACGACGATTCACGGCTCTGCCCCCTCAGGCTCTCGTTCCATCGAGCCTAGCCCACCATCTACCCCGGGCTGGAACAGGTCAGTAGCTTTCGCGGTCAGCCGTTTCAGACACGGGAATGTATGTTGACGCGAATCCTTCCGACGCGCGGGCCAGCACCGCAACGTCGGCGCCGACCAGCACAAAGGAGGCACCGGCGTCGAGATAGGCGCGGGCGGTTGACTCGTTGAAGGCGTTCACGCCGGCAGGCTTTCCGGCCGCTTTGGCGGCTGCGAGGCAGTGCTCGACGACGGCCCTCACCAAGGGATTTTCCTGCTGTCCCAGCAGGCCCATGGAAGCAGCGAGGTCCGAGGGGCCGAGGAATATGCCGTCAACACCGTCGACGGCCAGGATCTCTTCCACCGCAGACGCCGCAGCCTCGGATTCGATCTGGACCGTGAGGCTGATGGTCTCCGAGGCCGTCGCCAAGTAGTCCGGAACCCGGTTCCATCGGGACGCCCGGGCCAACGCCGAGCCGACGCCCCGGACCCCATGAGGCGGATACCGGACAGCGGCCACCGCGGAGGCGGCCTCAAACGCCGAGTTCACCATGGGAATGAGCAGGTTCTGCACACCGAGGTCCAGGTATTGCTTGATGACCACGGTGTCGTTGACGGGTGGCCGGACCATGGCCTGCACCGGGTAGCCACTCACGGCATGAAGCTGGGCCAGGATGGATTCCAGTCCGTTGGGACTGTGCTCGGCGTCGATCAGGACCCAGTCCAGGCCGGATCCGGCGCAGATTTCTGCAACCAAGGGGCTACCGGAACACACCCACATGCCAGCGAGCGGCCGGCCCGCCTCAGTGAGCGCCGAGTAGAAAGTGGGGCCTAGCTGAAGTGGCATGTCACAACTCCCAACGGTCCGTAGTCAGCGTGCACGGTATCACCTTTGTACACCCAGAGCGGGCGGGTAAACGAGCCCGCCAGGATGATATCTCCGGCTTTCATGGAGTCCCCGTGCGCGGCGATCTTGTTGGCCAGCCAGTGCACGCCGTTGGCCGGATGATCCAGCACTCCGGCTGCCACTCCGGTCTCTTCCACGGTCTGGTTTTTGTACAGGATGGCGGACACCCAGCGGAGGTCCACGGCGTCGGGCCGCACCGGGCGACCACCCACCACCATGGCCCCCATCGCGGCGTTGTCCGAGATGGTGTCCACGATGGTCCGGCCCTCCATTTCGATCCTGGAGTCCAGGATCTCGAGGGCCGGAACCACGTAGTCGGTGGCGTTGAGGACGTCGAAAATCGTGCAGCCGGGCCCTTTGAGACCGGACTTCAGCACGAAGGCCAACTCCACCTCAACCCGAGGGTGGGTGTATTTGTCCCACTCCACGGAGCATCCCGTTTCCAGGACCATGTCATCGAAAATGGCACCGTAATCCGGTTCGGTGATCCCGGTGGCTGCCTGCATGGCCTTGGACGTGAGGCCGATCTTCCGCCCCACCAACGTGCGCCCGGCTTCCTCGTTCCGCCGCCTCCACAACTGCTGCACGGCGTAGGAATCCTCCACCGTCATGTCGGGGTAGCGGGCGGTCAGTCGCGGGACCGGCTTGCGGTTGCGGCCGGCTTCGAGGAGCTCGTCGGCAATGGCTTCGATCGTCTTCGCGTCCAACATGGCCTAGACCTGCGCCCCCAGCTTGAACCCCTCAGCCGCATCCGAGGAGCCGTCCGGACGGGTGTAGGAGAAGCCGTCGGCGCCCACGGTGACGGCCATTTCGGACTTGTCCTCGCGTTCGATGATGGGCTGCGGGTTGCCGTCGAGGTCCAGGACCAGGGAGGCCTCAGTGTACCAGGACGGGACCACGGGGTTGCCCCACCAGTCGCGGCGCTGGTTGTCGTGGACATCCCAGGTGACGGTGGGGTTGTCCGGGTCGCCGGTGTAGTAGTCCTGGGTGTAGATCTCCACGCGGTGGCCGTCCGGGTCCAGGATGTAGAGGTAGAACGCGTTGGACACACCGTGGCGACCGGGGCCGCGTTCGATCCGGTCGGAGATGCGCAGGGCACCCATCTTGTCGCAGATCTGGATGATGTTGTGCTTCTCATGCGTGGAGAACGCGATGTGGTGCAGGCGGGGTCCGTTGCCACCGGTCAGGGCGGTATCGTGCACGGTCTGCTTGCGGTGCATCCACGCGGCGTACGTCACGCCGTCGGAATCCTTGATGTCCTCGGAGACGCGGAAGCCGAGGTCCTCCAGGTACTTGCGGCCGCGCGGGACGTCCGGGGTGACCTGGTTGAAGTGGTCCAGGCGGACCAGTTCGCCGGCGGAGTAGAGGTCGTAACGCTGGGTGAGGCGTTCGACGTGCTCCACGTCGTAGAAGAACTCGTACGGGAAGCCCAGCGGGTCTTCCACGCGGACGGAGTCGCCAACGCCCTTGGTGAAGCCTTCCTTGCGGCGCTCCACCCGGCAGCCCAGTTCACGGTAGTAGGCCTCGGCGGCGTCCACCTCCGCCGGGGACTTCACGCGGTAGGCGAAGGCTGCTGCTGCGGCCACAGGGCCCTTGCGGAGGACCAGGTTGTGGTGGATGAACTCCTCGAAGGAGCGCAGGTAGATGGTGTTCTCATCTTCCTCGGTGACGTGCAGGCCCAGGAGGTCCACGTAGAACGCGCGGGACTTGGCCAGGTCCGTGACCACCAGTTCCAGGTAGGCGCAGCGGACAATGTCCGGTGCCGGGACGGTGGGGGTAGGGATGGGGCCGGTGAAGTTGCTCATGGGATTCTCTCTTCGTTGAAAGGGTCAGTGGGAAGCTTTTAGGCGCCGAATTTAGGCGTATGAACGGATCCGAGCGTGATGTGCACGGCCTGCTGGTCGGTGTAGAAGTCGATGGAACGGTAGCCACCCTCGTGGCCCAGGCCGGACGCTTTCACGCCACCGAACGGAGTGCGAAGATCGCGGACGTTGTGGCTGTTGAGCCACACCATGCCGGCCTCCACGTTCTGGGAGAAGTTGTGGGCCCGTGTCAGGTTCTGGGTCCAGATGTAGGCCGCGAGGCCGTACTTGGTGTTGTTGGCCAAGGCGAGGGCTTCGTCGTCGTTCTCGAAGGGCGTGATGGCCACGACGGGACCGAAGATTTCCTCCTGGAAGATCCGCGCGTCAGGCGCGACGTCGGCAAACACCGTGGGTGCGATGTAGTTGCCTTCGGGCAGGTGGTCAGGTCGGCCGCCGCCGGCCAGGAGCCTGCCTTCGGACTTGCCGATCTCCACGTACGACGCCACCTTGTTGTAGTGCTCGGGGTGAACCAGGGCACCCACCTGGGTCTTGGGATCGTGGGGATCGCCCACCACGATGTTCTTGGCCCGGGCGGCGTACTTCTCGCAGAATTCGTCGTAAATGGCCCGCTCAACCAGGATGCGGGAACCGGCGGTGCAGCGTTCGCCGTTGAGGGAGAACACCCCGAACAGTGCCGAATCGATCGCGGCGTCCAGGTCGGCGTCGGCGAACACGACGCACGGGGACTTGCCGCCGAGCTCCATGGACAGGCCCTTGAGGTTGGCTGCGGCGTTGCGGAAGATGGTCTGGCCCGTGGTGGTCTCGCCGGTGAAGGAGATCAGCGGCACGTCCGGGTGCTTCACGAGCGCGTCGCCGGCTTCTTCGCCCAGGCCGTTGACCAGGTTGAACACGCCGTCGGGCAGGCCCGCATCCTTGAAGATCTGCGCCCACAGCGACGCGGACAGCGGGGTGAACTCGGCCGGCTTCAGCACCACAGTGTTGCCTGTTGCCAATGCCGGAGCGAGCTTCCAGGACTCGAGCATGAACGGGGTGTTCCAGGGCGTGATCAGGCCTGCGACGCCGATCGGCTTCCGGTTCACGTAGTTGATCTGCGAGCCCGGGACCTTCATGGCGTCGTCGAACTGCGCCACGATCAGGTCCGCGAAGAAGCGGAAGTTCTCGGCAGCTCGGAGCGCCTGGCCTTTGGCCTGGGTGATCGGCAGGCCGGTATCAAACGTCTCCAGCTCGGCGAGGCGGGCTTCCTGGGCCTCGACGGCGTCGGCGATCTTGTTCAGCACCCGGGCACGCTCGCGTGGCTTCATTTTCGGCCAGGGACCGTTGACGAACGCCTCGCGGGCAGCAGCCACAGCAAGGTCGATGTCTTCTTTCTGGCCCGCAGCAGCCGTGGCGTAATTGCCGTTGGATACCGGATCCAGGACGTCGAAGGTCTTGCCGGATACCGAATCAACGAACTCGCCGTTGATGAAGTGCTGGATGTGGGAGGGCAGGTTCTCGGGGATGTAGTGCTTGGCGGTCTCTACTGAGGTCGTCATCGTTGAAGTCCTAACTAGCGATCAGTGGTTGGTAGTTATTGCTTGGCTTGGGCCAGGTACGCATCCAGGGTGGAAGCGCGGTGCTGGCGGGCTGCCTTTTCGATGGTGTCGGCGTCTGCACCGCTCTCGATGAGCTGCAGCAATGCTTCGTGTTCGCGCACCGATTCCTGCGCGCGGCCTGGGACAAACCGGAAGGTCGAGGACCGGATGGACGCCAGCCGGTTCCATCCCCGGTGGACCAGGTCAAGAATGTGCGGGTTGGGGCAGTGTTCAAACAGGACACTGTGGAAGTCCTGGTTCAGCGCGGTGAATCGGACGGGATCAAAGTGTTCCAGGCACTCCCGCATTTCCTCGTTCACCGCACGGGCCCGGGCAATGGAGACCGAGTCGATCAGCGGCGCGGACAACGCGGTGGCCGCGCCTTCCACGATGCTCAGGGTCTGCATCGTGTAGAGGTACTCGGTGGGGTCGATCCCGGACACCGTAGCGCCCACGTTCCGTTCGAACTTCACCAGTCCTTCGGCTTCCAGGCGGCGAATCGCTTCGCGGACCGGGACCACGCTGAAGCCCAGGTCCTCGGCGATCTTGGCGAGCACCAGCCGGTACCCCGGCGTGTAAGCGCCCTCCACGATGCGCGCCTTCACGGCGGCGTAGGCCTGTTGGGACTTGCTTTGGGCTGCGGCGTTTTCGACGGCGGTACTTCCGACGGCGGTCTCAGTCACTGTGGGCTCCTTGCCGGCTCTGCCATTCCTCGAAGCGTGCCTGCCATTCCTTGTTCATGGGGTACAGCCCGTCCACGCTGTTGCCTTCCTGAACCATCTGGAAAATGAAAGTCTCTTCCTTTTCCTGGGCGATGCAGTCGTCCGCCAGCTCTTCGGCGATGGCCGGCGGGATCACCAGAATGCCGTCCGAGTCGGCCACGATGATGTCCCCCGGCTGGACCGTGGCCCCGCCGCAAGCGATGGTGATGTCCGTATCCCACGGAATGTGACGGCGTCCCAGCACAGCCGGGTGCGGGTTGGCGAAGTACGTCGGCATCTGCAGATCGGCCACGGCCGAGTAGTCCCGGACGCCACCGTCGGTGATGATGGCAGCAGCTCCGCGGACCTGGGCACGCAACGCCAGGATGTCCCCCACCGTGCCCGTGCCCTTCTCGCCGCGGGCTTCCATGACCAGGATTTCGCCCTCGTTCACGGAGTCGATGGCGCGCTTCTGGGCATTGAACCCACCGCCGTGGGACTTGAAGAGGTCCTCGCGGTTGGGCACATAGCGCAGGGTCCGGGCCAGTCCCACCACTTTGCGGTCCGGGCGGGTAGCCTGCAGGCCGTCGATGCTCACGTTGTTCAGCCCGCGCTTGCGGAGCTGGGAAGACAGGGTGGCGGTCGCGACGCTTTCAAGTTTCGCCTTCAGCTCCGGCATCAGGACGCTCGCGGCAGGCGCCAGTCCAGCGGCTTCGCGGGATCCGTACGCTTCTTCCCGCTGGGTGTCATCAGTCTTGGGCCGGGCACCAAAGTCCGCGAACGGCGTCGTGCCTTCCGTGACTTTGGTGGCCAGACGGCCGCTGCTGAAGCCGCCGCCGGTGACTTCAATTTCGACGACGTCACCCGGCTTGGCAACGGAGGCGCCGGCGGGGGTGCCGGTGAGGATGATGTCGCCCTCTTCGAGGGTGAGCAGCTGCGAGAGGTCCGCGACGAGTTGGGCGAAGGGGAAGAGCAGGTCCTCGGTGGTGTCGTCCTGGACGAGGTCCCCGTTGTGCCAGGTGCGGATCCGCAACCGGGCCGGGTCCACGGCGTCGGCCGGAATCAGCGCCGGGCCAACGGGGGTGAAACCGTCGCCGCCCTTGGACCGGACGTTGGAGCCCTTGTCTGCGTAGCGGAGATCGTACACACCGAGGTCGTTGGACGCGGTGACCCACTCGACGTGGCTCCACGCGTCTTCCAATTCCACGCGACGGGCGGTCTTGCCGATCACCAGCGCGATCTCGCCCTCATAGCCCAGCAGCTCACAACCGGCCGGACGCTCAACCGTGCCGGGAGCGTCCGCGGAGCCGAGCGCCAGGGACGAGGACGGCTTCAGAAAGTACGACGGCTGCTCAGGAGTCCGTCCCCGCTGGGCCGCACGGCTGGGGTAGTTGATGTGGACGGCAATGACTTTGCGCGTCCGGGCCAGCATGTCCTGGCTGACTTCCTGGGTCCGGAACTCCAGTGTCACGGCGCCTCCTCTTCCTCGAGCTGCATCAGGTACGAAATCGTATACGATAACTATGAACCGTGAATGTGACCCGCGTCAACCCCCTGCCCAGACCCAACTAAGTCGCAGCAGATGCCGTTTTCAGCGCTGAGAACGGCATCAACTGCGACTTACGTGGGGGATGCTGGTACTTGGGCGAGTGCAACGGGAGGGGAGACCATGGAACGGGAGAACGAACCGGAGTTACTGAGGTTTGCCAGCGGCGCGGAGTGGGAGGAATGGCTCGCGGCGCATCACGGCACCCACACCGAAGCGTGGCTGGTGATCGGGAAGAAGAACGCGGGCGCCGGTCTCGTCGAGATACAGGATGCCCTGGACGCCGCCCTCTGCTTCGGCTGGATCGACGGCCAACGGAGGGCCCACGACGGGGAGACGTTCCTGCAGAGATATTCGCGGCGCCGCGCCCGGAGCACATGGTCGCAGGTGAACGTGGGCAAAGTGGCCCACCTCATCGAGGCCGGGCGCATGCAACCTGCGGGGTTCGCGGAGATAGAGGCCGCCAAAGCTGACGGACGATGGGAGGCGGCTTACGTTTCGCAGGCCAAGGCCGAGGTGCCCGAAGACCTGGAAGCGGCGCTGGCAGCCAACACGGCTGCAAAGGAAGCCTTTGAACGGCTGGGCAAAACCGATCGGTACCTCATCATCCTGCAGGTCCTGAAGGCCCGCACTCCAGAGTCCCGCGACAAAATCCTGGCGAAGGAAGTGCAGAAGCTGGCCGGAGGAAACTAGCCACTCTTACAAACTGTCAGTGGCCTCCCGTAGGGTACCGACATGGACATCATCCTTGTACCCGGTTTCTGGTTGGACGCGTCGTCATGGGATGAGGTGACGCCCCCACTGGTCGCCTCTGGACACACGGTTCACCCCTTGACCTTGCCCGGCTTGGAGTCTGCCGATGCACCACGCGCCGGCATCGGTCTTCGCACGCACATCGATGTCGTGGTGGCAAAAATGGATTCGCTGGAGGGCAAGGTCATCCTGGTGGGTCACTCGGGCGGGGGCGCCATCATCCACGGTGCAGCCGACTCCCGTCCGGACCGCGTGGCCCGCGCCATCTATGTGGATAGCGGACCGCTTGGTGAGGGCGGGGTCATCAATGATGAACTGCCCGACGACGGCGACGACATCCCGCTGCCGCCGTGGGAAGCCTTCGAAGACGAAGACCTGACTGACCTCACCGATGACCTGAAGAGAGCATTCCGCGCCCGCGCCGTCCCTGAGCCCAAGGGAGTGGCAGTCGACCAGCAGCACCTGACTGACGTCCGCCGGTACGACGTTCCGGCCACGATCATCGCGTGCCAGTTCCCGTCGTCGCTCCTTAAGGAATGGATGGACGCCGGGCACCCGTTCACCGCCGAGCTCGCGCGGATCCGGGACGTGGACTACATCGACCTCCCCACGGGTCACTGGCCGCAATTTACCAAACCGAAG
The DNA here is from genome assembly GCF_052113445.1 of Paenarthrobacter sp. YAF11_1. NCBI lineage: Bacteria > Bacillati > Actinomycetota > Actinomycetes > Micrococcales > Micrococcaceae > Paenarthrobacter > Paenarthrobacter sp. YAF11_1. The sequence continues at coordinate 47,819 of NZ_JBFRDF010000010.1, read as the reverse complement.
GAACTGGGAGAGGCGATCGTGACCGCGGTGGAACGCGCCAAGTAGCCCAGGGGCTTCAGGCCCTGGGCGGCGTATTCGTGGCGGGCCCCTCCGGCGCCGCGCCACCCTCATCGGTCCAGTCGCTGCCGGTGGTGTCATCCCGGGCGGGGTCCGATACGACGTCGGACTTGACCGTGGGCACGGTGGTGACAGTAGGGCCAGTGGAAGAGGAGCTGGTGTACGAAGGACCGGACCGCTGGTCCGTCTTCGGTGAGGAAATGCCGGGGAACATGGTCTCGGCCTTCTCCATCAGCTTCTTACCGGCCTCATAGAGGTTGTCCAGAATGTCCGGAACTGACTCCTGCACAGCTTCGGTGGCATGGTGGACGTTCTCCTGGACCTCCGGATTCTTCCAGACCTTTTCAGTGCCTCCGCGGAGACGCCGATACACCTCCGGCCAGGACTTGGATCCCCAGACGTAGCCGACAGCCACTCCAACGGCGAACAATGCTTTCCCTTTCACAGGAATCACTCCTTTCGAGGCGTTATTCCTCGACACTAGCCCCGGCGGGCACGCGCTGTCACCTGCCCAGTGATTGCGGGCCGGTTACCAGTAATTTGCCGAAATTTAACAATCCACTAAACTGTTATGCCAACCAGCGGATAACCGCAGGAAGTAACCGCACCGCAACCCGGGGAGTGAATGCCATGGGACTGGACGACAAGATTAACAATGCTGCCGAAGAAGCCGGCGGCAAGCTCAAGGAAAAGACCGGCGAAACCACCGGCGACGGGAACCTCCAGGCCGAGGGGCGCAGCGAGCAAGCTGAGGCAAATCTCAAGCAGTCCGGTGAGAAAATCAAGGACGCAGCCAAGGGAGCAGCGGACTCCCTCAAGGGCCACTAGAGCGCGGATCCCCGGCATCCCGGGCCTGCAAGCAAGGTTGAGCTAATAGTCAGGTTACTTGCTACCAGCCGCGGGAGCCGCTAGCGTTACTGGTGTAGTACCGAGTCCGACCCAATCGGCAGGAGTGCTCTATTGGCTGTATTTCATAAATTCATCGGGGTTGCATAAACAGTTCCACTCCCCCACATGCCATAGGGCCTTCAGGGGCCCCATTACGGTGCCTAAACCTTGGAACAGGCGCCCGGTGAACTTACTCGCTTCATCACGTTCATGGAATTTCCATCAGCAAGTTTCCATCAACAAGAAAGTAGGACCAAAAATGGGTTTCTTTGGTTTTCTTCTGCTCGGCCTTTTGGCCGGCGCTATCGCTAAACTTATTCTTCCCGGCCGCCAGGGTGGTGGCTGGCTGATCACCCTCCTCTTGGGCGTCGTCGGCGCTCTCCTGGGCGGCTGGATCGGTGGCCTGATCTTCGGTACGGGCCTGCAGGAATTCTTCTCCCTGACAACGTGGCTCCTGGCTATCGGCGGCTCCATCATCGTGCTGCTGATCTACGGCCTGGTCACCAGCCGCCGGACACACCATGGCTAACAACCAGAACCGCGACGCCAAGGGCGACGAACTCGAAGGCCAGTACTCCGAGGGCGACTACGGCGATACCGGGGTATCCCCGGAGACCCTGAAGGATGACGCCGGAGGCGACTACACCGCAGGGGACTACGCCGAGAAGACGGTCCCGTCGGCAGACGCCGAACTGGACGAACACAACACGGAAGACACCCCTGAGGACCGGCCCTTCTCGTCCGAACCGGATGAAGAAGCGTCTGGCTCAAGTCGCCCGTAGGAATGAACCGGTTGTCACCGGACGGCAGTAACTGAATAACACCAAGGACCCGGAGCGCTGCAGCCGCAGCCTCCGGGTCCTTGCGTTGCCTCGGATTCCCGCGAAGGAGGCGGTCCCGTTTCGGGGCTTTGCTGCCCGGCGTGCCGTGCGATCGGCACTGATCGCACGGTCCAACCAAACGGGGCCCTGATATTTTCGGGCAAGGATAGGTGGGGCATCGGCCCCCGGCCCTGCGTAGCGTCAAGGGCAGGAATGAAGACACGGCAGGGAAACACAACGAGGGAACGGGTCAGCATGCAGGAGTGGAATCGGGCGATCGAGGCAATCGAGCAGGACCTCACGGCAGACATTGACGTGGGGACGTTGGCCAGGATCGCCATGACGTCCGAGTATCACTTCCGGCGGATGTTTTCCTCCCTGGCCGGGCTGCCGGTTTCGGAGTACATCCGGAGGCGCCGCCTGACAGCGGCCACAGCGGAAATCATCGACGGCGGCACAGTCCTGGGCGTTGCTGTCCGCTACGGCTACGCCTCTGCCGAGGCGTTCACCCGGGCATTCAAAGCCATGCACGGCCTGACGCCGTCTGAAGCGAGGCAAGCCGGCGCCGTGCTTCATTCCCAACCTCAGCTGAGGTTCCACCTGCGAGTCGAAGGGAATACCGACATGAAACACCGCATTGAAGACAAATCCGCTTTCCGCCTTATTGGCCTGAAAGCCCGCGTCCCCCTGGTCCACGAAGGACCCAACCAGGCCATCATCGATTTTCAACGGGGCCTGGATCCTGCTGTCACCCAGCGCTTACTGGGGCTGGCAGACATGGAGCCGGCGGGCCCGCTGTCCGTCACTGACAACATCGATGAGCAGCGCAGCGAGGGAAGCGAGCTGGACTACTGGCATGCGGTGGCATCCAGCCAGCAGGCACCGGAAGGGTTCGCGGCCATGGACGTTCCGGCAGGCCTGTGGGTGGTTTTCGAAACCGAAGGAAAGTTCCCGGAGGTCCTGCAAAGCATGTGGGCAGACGCAGCTACGGAGTGGTTCCCGGCCAACCCGTACAGGTGGGCACCCGGCCCTGAAATGCTCAGCGTCCAGGTGGAAGCAGGCGGCACCCACGGCCGCGGGCAGCTCTGGATTCCGGTGGAGCGGGAGGACTCAGGGAAACAGTAAGACCACCACGGCGACGGTAATACAGGAGTCCGGGACCTACGTCCGCAGGGTCCGCGCCTTGACCATCAGGAACAGGCCGTAGGCGATCAGCCCCACTGCTACGGCAGCCAGCAGGTACACCCCATACGGCTGCTCCCTGAGAGCCTTCAAACTGCCGTCGAGCCCGGTCGACTGCTCGGGTTGGGCACGCACGGAGGCGATGACCACCAGCAGGCCCACCAGGAAGAGGGCGATCCCCTTGGCGATGTACCCCACCACACCTACCCCCAGTTGGAACTTCCGCACCGAACTGTTGGAGGACAACGTGAGGTCCTTGGTGAACTTCCGGCGAAATCCCCGCACGGCGAAGACGATCCCCGTGATGGCGATGCCGGCACCCACCGCGACCAGCAGAAACACGCCAAATGGCGCCTTGAGGAGCGTGACCGTGAAGTCGCTGCTGGACTCCCGGCTGTTCTGGCCCTTGCCTGCAATGAACGAGACGATGGTGGTGGCGAGGGCGGCGAAGACGATCGCCTGCCCGATGGCGGAGAGCTTCTTGGTGATCTTGTCCGAGCCGTTCCGGTGGCCAAGGATGGCGTTCCCCAGTTGCCACAGTGCCAGCGCGGTGCAGGCCGCGAAGCAGGCCCAGAGCAGCAGCGGCCCATAGGGCTGGCTGGCAAGGGACGTCACGGCCCCGCTGACATCGGCCTCGCCGCTGCTTCCGAACGCCAGTTGGAGGGCGATGACGCCGATGAGCACGTGCAGGATCCCGCTGACCACGTACCCGGCGCGCGCCACAGCGGCGAAGGCCTGCGAATTCGCAGCTTCCTCAGCCACATCGGCGGCCTTCCTCATCTCTTCCTTGATGACAAGCCTCCTTATTTAATGAGCTGCCTCCATCGTCCCTTAAATGAGGCCGGGCAGGGTACCTCCCCCGTGAGGGAGGTGCCTGCCCACGTCAAAGCCCAAGGGTTCCTGGGCACCCACGACCCTTAGAAACCGACCACCGACTGCGGCCAGATACTGCGCAGTCCCACACCCAACGGGTTGAACTGCTCACGAACGGCCACCCGCGTCTGTCCGAGAACCTCGCCGGCATGCCGGACGGCCTCTGCGGTGCCTGACAGGGCGTCGTGGGCGGCGGTGACGTTCGAGGACTGGGTGGAGATCTGGTCAGTCATTTCGGTGGTCCTTCCTGGAAGCTCCATCAGCGGCTTGGCTGATGTTTCAACCATCGGACGGAGCCCTCAAGAAGGGCGCCGGGTCATCTCAAGATTTGCTCAAGATTCCGGGCCCACACCTCAGAAGGGGAACACCACTTCCAGCACCTGGCCCGGGCCCAAGGCGAGGCGGGCGGAGACGCTGGCGCCGTCGTCGAACAGTTCAAAAGCGGGAGAAGGCCCGACGGCGGGAGGAACCCAGGCGGCCGGCTCGCCGCCGAGATACACCAGGGAGGCGAAACAGCTGCGCTCCCCGGACAGCCTGCCTTGCAGATAGCCACAGGTGGCAAAGGCACCGAAAGGGGACACCCCTTTGGCCTGGTAAGTGCCGCTGTCCGCGTAGCCATGGAGCGGCCAGATGGCCGTGTGCAGCCGACCGTCAGTAAGTGTGCCGTCGGCCGGCACCGGATGATCACCCGCGAGCGCGTACCCGCCGTCCCGGACCATGAGCGTGGAGCTGTCCGGCGCTTCAACTGCGTGCACACGCAGTTCGTATCCGCCGGCGGCGGCGGTCCCCGTCGCCACCCTCCAGACCGAATGGGCGGGATCCTCAGCATCGCTCCACACCGGGGCGTGCCAACTGGCCGCCTGGCCCTGCCCGGCAGGCAGCCGGTGGATCCGCGAACGCCTGCTGGGCGTCCCGGCGTCGTTGAAGATGGCGAAATGGTTGTCGATGGGGTCCTGGGTGAACAGCGGCGCTGTGTGGCTTGAATACGCGAGGCGGCGGTAGAGGGGATCGTCCGGTCCCGGTGCGTAGTACTTGTCGCTGCCGTGGTTAAGCACGCGGGCGATGCCGTCGGCCGCGGTGGAATGGAGCAGGTAGTTGGGGGCTTCCGCGTGCTTCAGGCCGTCCGCCACTTCCAACGGCGAGGGCTCCTCAACGGCGGTCCATACGGGGTGGTCGGCTGGGAGGAGCAGCCCGACGAAGGCTTTGGACGTCCAGTACGGCGAGGCCGGCCCGGAGTATTCCTGGGTCATTGGTTCAAAAGCGCCGAACCACCCGAGTGAGGGCAGGCCGTCGTCGTAGGCTCCGCCGTCGAGGAAGTATTTGGCGGCACCGCTGGCGATCCTGCGGGTCTGGCCGGGGGCCAGCGGCGTGGCGCAGATCGCCTCGCCCATAAAGAGGGGCGCTACGGCGGCGTAGCGGTAGATCAGGGAGCGGCCCTGGAACACGGGGGCGCCGTTGGCACCGAAGAACCTGAGGTGGTCCTCCAGGAATGTGGCGAGTCGGCGGCGGGAGATTTCCAGGCGGTGATCGGCCTGTGCATGGCGTCCGGCAGCAGCTTCGGCCCACAGGATGGGGTACAGGTGCATGGCCCAGCCGCAGTAGTAGTCGAAGAAATCGCCGGAACCGTGGTTGTCTCCGTCCCGGTACCAACCTCCGCCTGCGTACCAGTCGTCCAGCCTGTCCAGGCCATGCTCGATCTGGGCTGCGTTGTGCTCAAAGCCCGCACCGGCCAGGAACTCGGCGATCATCACCTGGAAGAGCACCCAGTTGTTGTCCACGCAGGTGCTGTGCGAGGAACCCTGCAACCAGGCAACTACCTGCTCCTGCTGCCCGGCGGACAACGTGTCCCACAGCCAGGGCTTGGTGAGCTGGAGCCCAAGGACCACGGACGCGGCTTCCACCATGGGCTGGGAGCGGTCAGTGATGGGCAGCCAGGCTTCGGGCCCGTTTTTCTGCGTGCCGTGAAGGAGGCCCTCACGGTAGAGGTCCAGATGGCCGAAGGGATCCTCGCCCTCCTCCCCCGCCAGCCGGAAAGCCGCCAGCAGGAACGTCCGCGCGAAGCCCTCCAGGGCGTCGGACACAGCGCCCGACGACGACGGTCGGCCGTCCAGCCGGATGGCCGCCTTTAGGGCGGAGAAGTGCGGGCGCACAGCGAGGAGCTGCTGATCCGCGAAGGAAACCCAGTGCTCCCGCGTCCAGCCTGTGATGGGGCTGAGGTCAAAATCCGGGGCGGGCATGGTGAAGCCGGTGGCCATGAGTCTCCTGCGGGGTAGTTCCAGCCTCATCACCTTAGGTGCCGCTGATCCGGAGCGGGCCCAGCTAAACAATAGTGAACACCAATACGTGATGCAGCTCACACAAAAGACACCGTGAGGATCTGCCCGCTGGGTTCGTCTTCTTCATGACGGCGAAACAAACGCCGTAGCGAACCAAGCCGCATAGCCGCTTTCAACTGACAGGACTGATTGCCATGACGATCCAGACGCACACCCCCGCAGACGTTCCGGCCAAGAACAGCACGGCAGCGACCACCAACACCCCCGCCACGCTTGACGCCGACGCCCCCGCAACGAACGCCGCCGCGTTGAACAAGGGCAAGGACGGCCGCGGTGCCACGACAGTTGCCGACGGCGTCGTTGCCAAAATCGCCGGCATCGCCATCCAGGAAATCCCTGGAGTCCACGCCCTCGGCGGCGGCGCTGCCCGCGCCATCGGCAACCTGCGCGAAAAGGTGGGCCAGAAAGACCTCACCCAGGGCGTCAGCGTCGAAGTGGGCCAAACCCAGGTGGCCGTGGATGTCACCCTGGTTGTTGAGTACCCGCACCCGCTGCAGGAAGTAGCGGACAACGCCCGCGACGCCGTCTACAACGCCATCGAGGACCTGGTGGGAATGGAAGTCACCGAGGTCAACATCACCATCACGGACATCCATGTTCCCTCCGAGGACGCAGAGACCGACGATGCCGGCCGTGAGCCGAGGGTCGCATGAACCCCACCATCGCCGGCACGGCCATAGGAGCGATCCTGGCGCTGGCAGGGTTGGCCTTTGGATTCTGGGGCCTCCTGCTGACGGCACTGTTCATGGGCGTCGGGGCTGTCCTGGGCCGCTCCGCCGAAGGAAAGCTTGACCTGCGCGGCGTGCTGGACGCGTTGCGGGGCAAGCGCTCTTCATCATGAGTCGCGCCGGCCACACGCGCATCACCCAGCACGCTCTCCGGAAAACCCTGGAAGCCGTCACAGCCCAGGCTTTCCGGGTGGGTGCAGGAAACGTGGCGGCCGAACTGGATGACGACGCCGGCAAGCTCGGGGTCAGCCTCTCCGTCAAGCTGTCACTCCCGCCGCTTCTGGGACCGCGGAAAACCACAGGCACCGTATTCCAACAGGCCCAGGCAGCACGAACGCAACTGGTGTCCCGCGGCCTGGAGCTGACCGGCTTGGAGATCGGCCGGGTGGATATCCGTCTCGCCGGTGCCAAGGAGCAGCCCCGCACCAAGCAGTCCAAGGAACAATCCACGGACCGAGTCGATGTAAGGAGAGTGTTGTGACCCAAGATCGAACCCAACGGCGGATGATCCGCCGCGAAACCCACTCTTCGCGGGCTCTTCCGTCCATCATTTCCGCCTGCATTCTGATGGTCGTTTTCCTTTGGCTCGCAGTGGAAGCCGTGTTGTGGATCCTCAAGGACCAGCCGCTGCTGGCAAGCCCCGCACAGATGTTCCAGTGGCTCGTGGACCTTCCGGTCACCACGGTCCCGGCGGGAATGGCAGCGGCCGGAGCGGGCCTTGGAATTCTGGGGCTGCTGCTGCTGGGACTTGCCGTGGGCAGGGGCCGGAAGGCCCGACGCTCCTTGGCGAGCCAGCGCGCCGCCGTGGTGGTGGACGACGACGTGATCGCCGCAGCTCTCTCCAACACCACCCGGCTCGCCGCCGGCCTGGCCCCAGGGCAGGTGACCACCACCGTCGGTGGGCGGTCCGTACGCGTCCAGGTGCGTCCGACGTCGGGCGTTCCGTTGGACCTTGAGTCCGTGACAACAGCGGTCGACGGCGAACTGGCCGCCTTCGCGCTGGACCGCCGGGCCTCCTCGAGTGTCCGGGTCTTGAACCAAGGAGCAGTAGGGCAATGAGGCAAACAAACCGTGCACTGAACCGCATCCTGCTTGCCCTCTTGGGCCTTGCACTGCTGGGAGCCGGCGCCGCAGTCATCGCGGCCGGAACCTTGCCGGGAGCAGCGGATGCCTGGACAGCAACGGCATCATCGGTCCGGGATTCCGGCAGGAACCTCGTGGGCACCGCACCCCTACCGGACCCCGTCCGGAGTTGGTGGCTGGTGGCCGGAATCGCGGTGTTGCTGGTGTGGGTCGCCCTCAGCGCAGCCTGGCTCGCCTCCCAGGGCGGGGGACGCACTCCACGCCTCGCCGAGCAAAGGCACGGGACTGTGCAACGGGACGGGACCGACGTACGCGATGGATCCCAGGGGACTGGCGGCGCCCGCGGCCGGACTGTGGTGGATGTTGGCCTGGTCTCCACAGCCCTCCGGGAAGCCCTCAGCGGAAACCGGGACGTCCTGGCCACGTCCGTTTCGGCCTGGGAGTCACGGCGGGGAACCGCCCTCCGGCTCCGCATGGAAGCCCGCAAGGGAAGCTCACCACGGGAACTTGCCGACACCGCCGAAGAACTCATCCGGGAAATAGATGCCCTGCTGGGACATCCAATCCCCGTCCTGGTCCGAATTACCAGCGGCGCCCGAACCCAGGTGTCCGGATCGCGACGTACTCGGTAACCGCTGGAACACACTTCTCTCCGCCCAAACCATGCGCGGGCACCACAGAGCCCGCGCACTGAAAAGAAAAGGGAACACCATGGGAATCAACGACAAAATCAACAACGCCGCCACCGAACACCTCGGGGCTGCCAAGGAAGGTGCCGGAAAACTGACCGGCGACCAGTCGCTGGAGCGTGAAGGCCAGCACGATCAGGCCCAGGCAAAACTCCAGCAGGCAGGCGAAAAGGTCAAAGACGCCGCCGCCGACATCGGAGACAACATCAAGGATGCGGCCCAGAAGCTCAAAGAGGGCTTCACCAAGAAGTAGGCCTCTCCCGGGCCGGTCCCGCAGCGATGCGGGACCGGCCCCTTTCCACCATGAACCTCGACCCCACTGGGAAGGCAGAATGTGACTGGTTCACCCGCGGCGCAGCACCAACTGGACCTCGTTCCGGATGCCTTGCTGGCCGGCCGGGCGGCCGACGGCGACACGGCAGCTTTCGAAGCGCTGGCACGTCGCCACGGCCCTCTGATGCGCGCCACCGCCCGGCGGCTGACCGGCAGCCTCGCGGACGCCGATGACGTGGTCCAGGAAACGCTGGTGCAGGCCTGGAAGCAGTTGGACACCCTCCGCGAGCCTGCCGCCGTCAAAGGCTGGCTGTTAAGGATCCTTGGCAGCCGCAGCATCGACCACCTCAGGAGACGACGCCACCACGTGGATCTGGACGACGTGGAAAACCAGCGCGATGACAGCCCCCGGACGAGGACCCAGGATCCGGAAAACAACGCTGTCAGCACCTCGCGGGTGGAGGCGCTCAAGGCCGCGCTCGCCGCACTCCCCGAGGAGCAACGACGCTGTTGGGTACTCAAGGAATTCAATGACCAGAGCTACGAGGAGATTGCGCTGACATTGAACATCAGCCCCGCCAGTGTCCGCGGCCGGTTGGCCCGGGCACGGATCACGCTCGCACGCACCATGGAGGAATGGCGATGAACACCAACGACACCCTCGAATGCGGGCACAGCCTTGCGGATCTCAGTGCCTACTTGGACACGGGACAGATTGACGATCCAGCGCACCTGGAGAGGTGCCCCGAGTGCCAGGCCGCGTTGGCCTCCCTGCGCCGCCTCTCCCAACTCGGCGGAGATTTGCTCCGGTCCGATGTTGCAGACGCGGGCTCAGGCAACGACGACTGGATGCAGGCCATCCTCGACAACCTGCGCTTGGAACTGCGGCCCGGACGGAGCATTCCCTTGCAGGCAGAGCACCCTGATGACACGCTGTGGGAATCCGAAGGAGCCATTTCCGCCCTGATCCGGTCCGTGGCCGATGCACTCCCTGGGACGGCCGCCGGCAAGTGCCGGCTGCAGGGAGAGGTGACCACCATGGGAGCCCCCATCACGGTGGAGGTGGAAGTGGCCGTGGTGTACGGACACCCCATGGAAGAACGCGCAGCTGCCCTACGCGACGAGCTGGCACGGACGTTGGCAGCCCAGACCGAGCTGAACATCCACGCCATCAACATCACCGTGACGGACGTCCTCGAGCCGCCGGCACCGGTTCAGCCCACAGATACACCCGCCACCACCGATCCGCTGAACACGGAGGACCAGCCATGACGGAGTTTTTGGAAGCCGCGAACACTTCCCCTGCAGGCGGGACGGCAGACGGGTCAGCAGCCGCGTCAACCGCCTTGGCTGAGGAACTGCTCGGCCTCGTCCAGGCGGTAGACGGGGTCCACTCGGTCTATCCCGCCCAGCCGTTGTGGCAGTCCATAGCCGGTGCCGCCCTGGCCGCGGTCACGGGAGAGACACTTCCCCTGATCGGCCTGACCGAGACGGCCGACGCACTGGCAGTGAAAGTCAGGATCGGAGTGAATGCTTCCCGTCCTGCTCCGGCCGTGACGCGCGAAGCAGCCGGGGCGATCCGCAGGCACCTTCTCCCCCGGGCCGCCGTCGTCGAGATTTCCGTCGTGAAGCTGGGCAGTTAGGCGACTGGGGTCCAAGACGCCGGGTTCTGGTTCATAATGAACAAACTGAACACAAGTGAACTTGATAGGCGGACACCTGCATGCTGACCGAGGATCGTCAACAGCTCATCCTGAGGGAACTCGCCCTGAACGGTTCGCTCAATGCCAGCGAATTCGCGGCGAAATTGGGTACCTCGGGGATGACCGTGCGGCGGGACCTCGCAGTGCTCGCTGAGCAGGGCCTGCTGGAAAGGGTCCACGGTGGCGCCATCCCGGTGGGCGGCAAACCGTCGGCTGGACCCGCGACGCAGCCCTCCACGTCCTGGCGTCCGGGTGGGAGGCGGCCATTGGCGACCATCGGGATGATCGTGCCGTCGGCGTCGTATTATTTCCCGGGCGTTATCCGCGGCGCTGAAGCCGCCGCGCAGGAAGCGGGCGTCCGGTTGGTGCTGGGCGTCACCAACTATTCGGACGCCGAAGAGCGGCGGCAGCTGCGGCGGCTCTACGAACACGGCGTGGATGGAATCCTCATCACCCCCAGCGGGCAATCGTTGGCGGGTACCGAAACATTGGACCTGCTGGCCGAGGCGGAGGTGCCGGTGGTTGTGGTGGAACGGTCCATCGACGACGCCTTGGACCACGGCCGGCTCGAAGCCGTACGGAGCGACCATGTCCGCGGCTCGGAGATCGCCGTGAACCACCTGTTGGGCCTCGGGCACCGGAAGATCGCTATCTGCCTGCGTGAGAACAGCCCCACTGCCCCGCAACTCATCGACGGCTTCCACCTGGCCATGCAGCGGGCCGGACATGCCCGAGATGACTCGATGGTGCGTGCCATGTCCCGGGCCCAAAACGATCCCCAAGCCCATCGGGAACTGGTGGACCGGATCCTGGATTGGTGCGCATCGGCGGAGGTGACGGCCGCCGTGGTCCACACCGACGAGGACGCGCTCCAGTTCGTCAGTGCCTGCCTGGAACGACGGATCCGCGTGCCGGAGGACTTCGCGATCGTCTCCTACGACGACGAGATCGCCGCCCTCGGTGCCGTCCCGCTCACCGCTGTGGCACCGCCAAAATACGACGTCGGCCACCAGGCTTTGGTGATGTGCCTGAGCCGCATCGGGGCGCGGCGCGGAAGCACGTCCGCGCTGCAGCGGGTGAACCTGTCCCCGTCGTTGGAAGTGCGCGGCTCCACGCAGCCGTAGCCGCTGTTTACTTCTGTTCATTTTGTTGATGATGTTCACTTTTGTGGATTTCATGGTGCATAGTCCGAAAGTGCCTAGAGCACCACGACTTTCGCATCGTGAACTTCAAAGGAGAACAGAATGAAGCGTCGCCAGCTTCTGCTTGGAGCAGCCAGCCTCATGGCCAGTGCTGCACTCGTCACCGGCTGTGGCAGCACCCCGGCCGCCACGCCAGCCCCCACCCCGGTGGAAGACCCCAGCGGTAACATCACGTTCTGGTCCTCCATGGCCGGTATGGACAAGGTGGCGGAAGCGTTCAACGCCAGCCAGGACAAGATCAAAGTCACCTTCGAAACCATCCCCAACGGCGGTGCCGGCGGTTACGCCAAGCTCTCCACTGCCATCACCGCAGGCAATGGCCCGGACGTTGCCACCATCGAGTACCCGCAGCTCCCCCAATTCGTCAGCAACGGCCAGCTGCAACCTCTGGACAGCTACATCAACAAGGCTGAAACCGTGGACAAACTCACGGATGAAACCAAGGCCCTGGTGCAGTTTGGCGAGCAGACCTACGCGCTCCCCTACGATGCCGCGCCGATGATCATGTGGTACCGCAAGGACATGCTGGATAAGGCCGGAGTCGCCACACCCAAGACCTGGCAGGAATTCGAGGAGGCCGGCAAGAAACTCAAGGCCGTTGCCCCCGACGCGCACCTGGCCAGCTTCAACCCGAACGAGGCTGCTCTCACTGCTGCGCTGTCCTGGCAGGCAGGCGGCAAGTGGTTCGGCACCGAAGGCGACAGCTGGAAGGTGGGCGTCAACGACGAAGCCACCCGGAAGGTCGCCACGTACTGGCAGAAACTGATCGACCAGAAAATCGTCAAAGTCCAGCAGTCCTTCAGTGACGAATGGTCCGCAGACCTGGCGAGCGGCGCCGTCGTCGGAGTCCTGGGTGCCAACTGGAGCGCCACCGGTATCCAGAAGCGGACGGAGGCCAGCGGCCAGAAGGGTCAGTGGATCGCTGCCGAGATGCCCAACTGGGGCACGCCGGCAGACGCGTTCTACGGCGGCTCCAGCTTCAACATCACCAAGAGCAGCAAGAATCCGGCCGCTGCGGCGAAGTTCATCGAGTTCCTCGCCACCAGCAAGGAGGCCATCACTGCCCGCGGCAACACCGGCTCTGCCTTCCTTGCCTATCCGGGCCTGACCCCCGTGGCGCAGAAAGCCTTCGACGCCGGCTACTTCGGCAACGACATCTACGAAGTCTTCGACAAGGCATACTCCACCATCACGCCGGGCTGGCAGTGGGGTCCCAACTGGGACATCACCAACACCGCACTCAAGGACGCCTACGGCACGCTGACCAGCGGCGGCAAGGTCCTGGACGCCGTCGATACCGCCCAGGACGCGACAGTGGCCGGACTCAAGCAGAACGGCCTCTCCGTCAAGGAGTAGGCCCGCACGGCAGGGCGGCATCGTGACAACGCTGCCGCCCTGCCAGCGAGGAGAATCATTATGTCCATCCATGCCACAGCGTCCACTCCACCCCCACAGCCCCAGCAAGCCACCGCCGTCGAACCCCGAAAACCGCGCAAACCCCGCGCAATGTCCGGAACTGGTGGCCGAACGGCTGCGCTGTTCCTGACCCCGTTCTTCACGATATTTGCCCTCGCGATGGTTGCGCCGGTGATCTACGCAGTGGTGCTCAGCTTCTTCGCCCAACAAAAGTCCGGACTCGGCTTCGGTGAAGCCAAGACCGCGTTCGTGGGCTTGGAAAACTACGTCCAGGTCCTGCAGTACGAGAGCTTCATTGGCGGCATTGGACGTCTCGCCCTGTACTGCGTGCTGTACATCCCCTGCATGGTGGGCGGCGCCCTGGCGTTTGCGCTCCTGCTGGACGCTGCCGTGGCACGGGCCCGGAAACTGTTCCAACTGCTCGTCTTCCTCCCCCACGCGGTGCCCGGAGTCATTGCGGCACTGATCTGGACCTATCTCTACACGCCCGGTGTCAGCCCGATCGTCTCAGTCCTGGAAACCGGCGGAATCTCGCTGAACTTCCTGGACAACCAGATGATTCTGCCGTCCATCGTGAACATCGCCGTGTGGGAGTGGACGGGCTACAACGTGATTGTGCTCTTCACCGCCCTCCAGGCCGTGCCCCGGGAAATCCTGGAAGCTGCCTGTGTGGACGGTGCAGGCGAGATCCGTGCGGCCATCAGCATCAAGCTGCCCCTGATCCTGCCGGCGCTGAGCGTCATCATGCTCTTCACGGTGATCGGCACGCTCCAACTCTTCACGGAGCCGTCCATCATCTCCAAGGCCACGGCATCGGTGACCAGCACGTGGGTACCCAACATGTGGGCCTACGACGCCGCCTTCAACCGCCACAACCTTAACCAGGCCGCGGCGGCCTCCATCATCATCGCGCTCATGGCTGCAGTACTGTCCTGGGCCGTGACCCGCTTCAGCTCAAGGAACACAGCATGAGCACCTCCACGATCTCCCGCACCGTCACAGGGCAGGCGCCGGCACAGGGCAGGCGCCGGCACGCCCGCAACGGCGGCTTCGCGAGTACGTTCACCGTCAATGCCCTGCTCATCCTGGGCTGCGCCTACATGGTGCTTCCCGTGGTGTGGCTGTTCTTCGCCTCCACCAAGAACACCGCCGATCTCTATGGCACCGCCGCCTACGCTTTTGGTGAACCGGCCTTCTTCGAGAACGTCATGGCGGTCCTGAACCAGGACGGCGGGATGTTCCTCCGTTGGATGGCCAACTCCATGTTCTACGCCGCTTTCGGAGCAATCCTTGGCGGCCTCATCTCAGTGATGGCCGGTTACGCGTTCGATAAATTCCAGTTCCGCGGCAAGGACTCGTTCTTCGGGATCGTCCTGGTGGGCGTGCTGATTCCCAACACGGCCACGGTGCTGCCTATGTACCTCCTGGCTTCCCTGGTGGGTATGACCAACACCATCTGGGCCATCCTCATCCCGGTGCTCTGCAACCCGTTCGGGGTGTACCTGGCCAGGGTGTACTCGGCTGCCTACGTTCCTGCCGAGACCCTGGAAGCAGCCCGCGTTGACGGAGCCGGACCCATCCGGTCCTTCTTCTCCCTGGGGCTGCCCATGATGATGCCCGGGTACATCACCATCGCCCTCTTCCAGTTCGTGGGCGTCTGGAACAACTTCATGCTCCCGCTGGTGATGCTCCAGGACCAGAAGCTGCTGCCCGTCAGCGTTGGCATCTCCATCTGGCAGGGTTATTCCATCCCCCAGCCAGAGTTCACGCCCATGGTCATCACGGGTTCCTTGCTCTCGATCATCCCGCTGCTGCTCGCGTTCATCATGTTGCAGCGGTTCTGGAAGTCCGGCCTCACCGCAGGGAGCGTCAAGTGACCTTGAATGTTGCCTTGGCCATGCCGGCCCACACGGCACGGGCGGTGTTTCCGCCCAGGAGCCTGGATCCCTTGGAGCCCGCGCTGACGCTGCTGAGCCGTGACCCCATTCAGGACTTCTCGACGCCGGAAGGCCGCGCCGTACTGGCGGAGGCCGACATCCTCATCACCGGTTGGGGGTGTCCGATGATCGACCACAGCGTCCTCGATGCCGCACCCCGGCTGCGCCATGTCCTGCATGCCGCCGGCAGCGTCAAACACCACATCGGCGACGCCTGCTGGGAACGAGGCATCCAGGTCAGCTCCGCAGCGGACGCCAACGCCATCCCGGTAGCCGAGTACACCGTGGCCATGATCATCCTCGCCAACAAGCGCGTCCTCCAGATCGCCCGCGCCCTGCACACCACCCTGACCGACGTCCTGGCTGAGCAACTCTTCCCGGACATGGGCAACTACCGGAAGCGCGTGGGCATCATTGGGGCGTCGAAGATCGGGCGGCACGTGATCAGGCTGCTGGCTCCGTACGAGTTGGAGGTGGTGGTGGCCGATCCTTATCTCTCTCCCGAGGAGGCGACCGTCCTCGGCGTCGGGCTCGTCGGTTTGGAGGAGCTGGCGGCAAGCAGCGATGTTGTCAGTCTCCACGCGCCGTCGTTGCCGTCCACCAAGAACCTCGTGGACGCCGGGTTGATCGAGCGGATGCGGCCGGGCACCACGTTCATCAACACCTCACGCGGCGAGCTGGTGGACCAGGATGCGCTGCTCGCACGGGTGGAACGCGGCGACCTCTACGCGATCCTGGACGTGACTACCCCGTGGGTGCTGCCCGCCGAATCCCGCTTCTACACGCATCCCAACGTGCTGCTCACCCCGCATGTGGCGGGATCGCTGGGCAATGAGCTGGAACGCATGGCGGCGAGCGCCGTGAACGAGGCACTGCGGTTGTCCCGCGGGGAAGCACTGCGGTTCCCGGTAAGGCTGGAGGACCTGGCGTTTACGGCCTGAGGCGCCGTGTGGAGGACCGCGAAGGCAACAAACGCGCAAAGGCGACAAGCGCACGACGGCGACCTGCCGCCGTCGTGCGCTTCTTGCCTTTAAGTCCTGCGATTGTCGCCTTTAAGTGGTGGGCTCCTTAGCGCGCGTCCTTCTTGGCTTGGCGTTGGGCGCCTTGGGACTGGCTGGAGGCATCCCGTTTCACCCCGCCCGTAGTCTTTTGGTGGGACCGTGCCCGGCCCGAACCCGCTGCCGATTTAGTGCCGGAACCGGAGGACGCAGGCCCAGTGGACTTACCTGCGCTGGCACGTTCCAGCCGTTCATCTTTCAGGGCTTCGGCGGCTTCGTGGGCCAGCCGGGCCAGTTCAGTGCTCACGATCGAGAGTGCTTCCTCGAACACGAACGCCCGGGCGCGTGCTTTGTCGGATTTGTTGGACGCAGCTCCGCGCCCGCCGGCCTCCAAGACTTCGTCAGCGGCTTTGCGCCGGTAATTGGTGGTGTATTTGTTGCGGGCCCGCCGGACCCGTTTGTGCAGTTGCAGCAGGCCTTCCTCATCGAGGAGCTCAAGCCTGGCTGGCTCCAATTCGCGAATCAAATCAAGTTGATCTTGCTTCAACACCCACAGATATTGGTCCATTTGCCGATACTTCCATACCTCCCGGACGAGGGGTAGTGGGTTTGGGAGTTCTCATCCGAAGCGGGGGATGGCGTTGGTTTACTCGAAGAGTTCCGGGGCCGCGGTGAGGGCAACATAAGCCCACACGTCCAGGCTCAAAGGTTCCAGAGCTTTGACAACGGCCCGGCGGACGGCGTCTTCCTCGCCCACGCTCCATTCGGATCCGACCACCACAAAATCAACCTCGACGTAAAGCTTCCGCCCTACTTTCCCGGAACGAATGAGCGGTTCCTGCAGCCCGTACGCTGCCCGGACACCGCGGATTGCTGCGGTGATGGCGGCATCGAGCTCTGGGGACGGCGCGCCTTCGAGGAGCTCATTCAACCCGGTCCGGATCAATCCGAGGGGGATGTACGCCAAAATCAGGCAGGCCACCAGGACCAGGACCGGATCAACATAAAGGGCAACGTCGTCCAGCCCAAGGTTCTGCAGGACCAACGCCACCCCAGCACCGAGGAGCATCATGACACTGAGGATCGCCCCGGCACGCCACTGCGCGATTTCGGCCACCACCAGATCCGAATCAGGTGCCGCCCTCCCCATCCACGCAGCCACGCCGAACCCAACGGCCGCCGTCGCAGCCCCGTAGATGGCGATGATGGCGGCGCTGACCGGCGAACCGCCGTCGCGTATGACAACCACAGCATCACCCGCAGCCACCAGCAGCGTCCCGGCCACCGCCAAACCCTGGATGAGCACTACCAGCGGGGTCAGTGCATCGCGTCCGAAGGGGAAACGGCGCGTGGGCCCCTTGGCCGAGGCCGAGGACGCCTTCAAGGAGATCGCGGTGAGGACCAGCCCAATACCCATGTAGGCGCCGTCAAAGACGATGATCCTGGTCCCGCTGAGCACACCGAGAAAGAGTGCCCCTGCTGCCGAAACGGCGGAGACCCACAGCGAAGCCTGCAGTGCACGCCTTTCGGCCCCCAATTGTCCGGCCGCCATCAATTGTTCCCGGCGGCCAGGGCGTCCAGCAGGCGGATGAAGACGGCGATCCAGCCGTAGATGATCACGAACGCAATGAGCTCGAACGCCGTGAGGTTGAAGTAGCCCACCGGGTAGAACAGCACCAGGGACACGATCAAGGCGGCGAGGAAGCTGGCGCACACCAGGAAGAAGCGGCGGGGCAGGCCGCGGAGAATGAACGGCGAAGCCAGCAGCAACAGGATGAACACCACGGCCATCCCGGAGGCGAACAAGGTGTGGATCAGGAAACTGACGGACAAGGGGACAATGCCCACGCCCGCGAGCAGCAACCCCATGGCCACGAAAGCACCCGAGCATAGTCCTGCGCTCCAGGGGTTGACCAGCACACCTTGTGCGATGAGGGAACGAAGATCCCGGTCCAGGTACACGGCGAAGGTGGTGATGAAAAAGCCGGCAACAATCAATGACAGATTGAACAAGCCACTGGAGGCGCCGCCCAATGTGCCTAGCTGGCTGAAGTGGTATTCCCACCATTTGGGGTCCTGCGACGTCGCCATGCTGGCCACAATGCTCATCACCATGAACAGCACCAGGAGTCCGGACAGCTTGCGGGTGCTGATGTCATACACCGAGAGGTAGATCCAATACGCGGCAAGGCCGGTGGCAACGGCCATGCCCACGGTGGCCGCATAGATATCTACGGTGAGTCCCTGGAAGCTCCGCTGCAGCAGGAGGAAAACGGCGATTGTAGCGATCGCCGCGATCAGCGCATGGACCAAGGCAACAGTTGATGCGTCCAGGATGAACTTCCACGGTGGAAGGCTCAGACGCCAACCCTGATCCGGAAGGTACCGCGAGCGCCAGTAGCCGATGTACGCCGCCACCAACCCGAGCACCAGAACCGCGCCTGCAGTCACCAGCCCCAAGGAGGCGCCGCCCCACAGTGGTGGGGTGCGGCCGAAGAAGATGAGCAACGCTGCGATTCCGGCAACCGCCGCGGCGGAGGAAGCAGCCAGAAGGGCCTCGGACTCGTTCGCCAAGCGGCGGGGCGGATCAGCGGGAACAGTCACCGGAGAGGCAGGGCTGTCCGACGCCGGTTTGGTCACGGCGCGGTTCTTCCGAGCCGAAGCCAGGCGATCGCTTCACTTTCGGAGGTAAAGAAGCGCGTGGGGCATGGCGGCTCTTGAACGGCCAACTGGTAGTCGGCGAGCATGCGGTCCACAGGGTTGTTTCCCAAGAGGGCAATCCTCGAGGCCGCGCAGGGTTCAACAAAGACGTCGCGGGCTGCGCGGCTGAGATGCGCGGTCTCGGCCATGGTCACCAAGAGGGGATACCTGCCGCCCGCGGCGAGGTCGTTCACAGCTTCGACGGCGGCCCGGGCGTTGGCAGCTTCGATGCGGACCCCGGAATTCCACACCAAAAACATGACATCGTCCGGTTCAAATCCGATGACGTAGTCGCAGGGATCCTTCTCAGCCATGGAAGTATCTCCCTCTCTGTGGCATCTGTGGCGCTGCCCCCGGCGCCACCATCTGACTCAACCCTGCACCCACGGACAATCACCCCGTCTCATCCGAAACGAGTGATCTTTGGGTGCGCGACTGCTCGGATTCCGGGTCCAGCAGGCCAGGAGTCCACAGCTCAACCCGCCGCGGGCGAGTCCGCGTTCTCGGGTTCCTCTGCGGCTGTCTTCGCATACGAGGTTGAGACACGCCGGTAGACCGGGGTCAGGAAGGCAAGCAGCGCCACGGCAATCATGACGAGGCCGGCCACCAGGAACACCAAGGCAATGCCGCGGGAAATGCCCTCACCCAGCAGCGGTTGCAGTTGTGCTGCCCCCTCGGACGAACGGGCGTAGGGGATGATCCAGAATTGGGCGATCGGGGCAATGAGGAAGGCGGTGATGGGGGCGGCCGCTGACTCGAACGCCATGGCGAAGCCGAACACCCTTCCTTGGCGGGGCAGCGGAACAACCTTCTGGATGACGGTCTGCTCGGCTGCTTCCACTACGGGAACCAACGCCATGTACAGCCAGATCCCCACGATGTAGAGCCAGGCCCATTCCCGCAGCGTAAACACGGCACCGAGGAGGCCCATCAGCCCCACTGCGATGAGCATGGTCCGCAAGGGGTTTGAGCCGAGGCCGAACTTGCCGATCAGCGCGCCGCCCACCACAAACCCGGTGGCTCCTATGGCGAAGACGGTTCCCCACATTTCCACGGAGAACATTTCCAGGCCGTAGGGGTCCATCAGCGCCATGTAGACGCCGCCGATGAAGTTGTTGAACGTGGAGAAGAGAATCAGTGCGAACAGTCCGGAAATTGCCATGACGGCAGCCCAGGAGCCCCGCAGGTCGAATCCACCTTCGGCGTCGGAGGCGGCCGCCCGTACTTCTTCCGGCAGGCGCAGCGTCAGCAGGTGTCCGAAGGCCAGCGCCGTGAGCACCAGTGCGACAACCACGGTCCACCCCATGCCCAGCAAACCCACGGACAACCCGGAAAGCACCGAGGTCACAATGAACATGAGCCCCTGCACCATACCCACCAGCCCGTTGGCGTTGGCCCGGCGGTCAGGCTCTATCAAGATGGTGACTGTGGTGGACAGCGCGATGTTGCGCATGTTCTCCACCACCGCGCCGATCAGGATGATCATGGTGAAGATCCAGAACCAGGGCTGCGTCAGGTCAAGCAGCGCTTCCTCGGGTGTCAGCAGGAACATGACCCCGGACAACACGAACATCACCAGGGTGAACGCGGCGGCGAACCGCATCACGGCCAATTTCCTGTAACGGTCCACGAAGGTGCCGAAGCTGATGCTGGATAGGGCGATCAACAGCATGTAGGCGCCGCCGATCACCCCCGTGGCAATCACGTTGCGGGTCTCCAGGTACACCCAAAAGGTCAGCGCGAACCAAAGGTAGCTCGTGGTGATGTTGGCCATGGCTGTATTGACCAGGATCCCCGTAAATGTGCGGGATCTTTGTGCCGGGGTTCGTACGGAGAGATCGATATTGTCAGTAGACGCGGCGGTGGCCGGTTCCTGCTCGGTCATGCGTTCCAGTAAACCACCGGGTCCAACCTCCCGGTAGTATCGGCAGGGAATTCACGAGACTCTTGGGGGATTGTTTTTATGACGGAAATTCAGGGGCAGTTGTCCTTCACCAAGGACGCCGGCAGGGACTTGGAACTTCAGGAATACGGGCTTGATCCCGCCGTGGATTCAACCCTCCTGCCCAATGCCGCCGTCATGAGCGCCCTGCAGAACCTCGTGAGGCTGGCCACGGAGCTGTGCGGCGCACCTTTTGGCGTGGTCAACATCATCAGTGCCGAGTACCAGCACCAGATCGGAGCCTGGGGCGTGGACCCGGGGGTCTGCTCCCGGGAAGACTCCATGTGCGCCAAGGTCTTCCTCTCCCGCGAGAGGACGGTGGTGGCGGACGCGTCCAAGGATCCGCGCTTCGCGGACAATCCTTTTGTCACCGGGGAAATCGGCAAAGTCCG
The DNA here is from genome assembly GCF_052113445.1 of Paenarthrobacter sp. YAF11_1. Taxonomy (NCBI): domain Bacteria; kingdom Bacillati; phylum Actinomycetota; class Actinomycetes; order Micrococcales; family Micrococcaceae; genus Paenarthrobacter; species Paenarthrobacter sp. YAF11_1. The sequence goes on along the minus strand of NZ_JBFRDF010000010.1, from coordinate 26,599 downwards.
CTTTTACGCCTCTGTTCCCTTGCAAACAGAGTCCGGGTTTGTCCCCGGGACCCTGTGTGTTTTCTCCGACAAGACCCAGGAGCTGCGCCCCGAACAGGTCAGCATGCTGGAGGTCCTGGCCAAGCAAGTAGTGGAGTTGCTCGAACTGCAGCACCGCACCGTCCAGCTGGACCGCACCTACACCGAGTTGAGGGACAGCAACGCCAAACTCGCTGGATTCGCGGGCCGCGTCAGCCACGATCTCCGCATCCCGTTGACCACCATCCTCGGCTATGTGGAACTGGTGGAGGACGATCCCGACGTGGAGCCTCAGAGCACTGCTGCAAAGTACCTGGACCGGATCGGTGCCAGCGGCCGCCGGATGCTCGGGATGCTGGAAGATGTCCTGAGCTACTCCCGCGTGGGCGGTGGCATCCAGCCCGCCCACGTTTCCCTGCGCGAGGTCACCGAGGAGGTTGCCCGGGACCTAGGTATCGAGAACCATGGCATCGTGGAGGTCCAGGAGCTCAGGCTCCACGCGGACCGCGGCCAGCTCCGCACCCTGCTGCAGAACCTCCTGTCCAACGCCATGAACTACCGCAGCCCCGATCGCGACCTCCGGATCCGGATCAGCGGCGTTTCCAACTATCATGGGGCCACCATTTCCGTTGCGGACAACGGCAAGGGAATCGCCCCCGGGGACCGCGCCAAGGTCCTGGAACCTTTGGTGCGCCTACGGAGGCAGGGCGATGGTCCGGGTTCCGGCCTGGGCCTGGCCACCTGCAGCAGCATCGCCAAAGCCCACGGAGGCGACCTCACCCTTGCTGAAACCCCGGGCGGCGGAACCACCGTGGCAGTCAGTTTTCCCTCCGGAAGCTAAGCCCACCGGGGCGTCTCCCGGGTCCTTGCCCTTGCAGCTGTCATCATTCGAGGCATGACGACAGCGCATTTCCGGTAGAAGAAACGTGATGCGGTCCGCCCCAGCCCGCTCACCTTTCGCGATCCCCCTCATGGTCATCGTGCTCTTCACGGCCGCCTGTGTCCCCATGAGCTCCCCGTCAGTGCCGCTGGCCCCGCCCGCGATTGCGGTGATCGGGACGGCGCCCTCAAAGATCGCCCCAGGCACGTCCATTGTGGACGTGACAACACGGACGTCCGGGACCTCACCCACCGTTGCCACGTGGCAATACATCAGCGGGGCAGAGTCCTTCAACAGCAGGCTCGATGCCCGGCTGCTCAGCATTTTCGATGCCCGCGCCGGCGGACGCCACGAACCCGCGGCCCTGCCGCCCACCCCGGCTGCGCTCCTGTCCGACGGCGTGTCGGTCACCCACGAAATCATCCTGGCGGCCGGGAGTGTGGTGGGGGCAAGGTTCGTTCAAACAACCATGGCCGGGGGCGTCCGGACCGGCCTCATCGACGAGATCACCTACGAAGACCTCACCACGGGCGTTGTCACCGACAGTGCAGGCCTGATCAACCCGGCCATGACCGGCACCTTGCGGACAATACTCGCCGAAGCTACGGAACCTTCAACGTCGGTGGGCGATGCTGCGGCGTTAACAGCAGGGGCGCTCCCCGCCGTCGGGTTGACCGCCGTCGGGTTCACGGCGGATGGCAATCTCAGCGTCACTCTCCGCCACAACTCCGCATCCGGGGCTGAATTGCCCCACCCCGTCACCGTGAACTTGAACGCCGCCACCTCTGCCGAGGTCATTTCCCCGGCAGGTGAGTCCCTTCGCAGCGCGATCATCGCCAAGACACCACCCGCTTTTCCGCAACCCATCTCTGGCGGCGTGGAACATATCGACTGCGACCTCGTGGCCTGCGCTGCGCTGACCTACGACGACGGACCCAACGCCCAAACCACCCGACTCCTGGGCATTCTGGAAAAGCACAACGTCTTTGCCACGTTCTTCCAGCAGGGCGGCTACGTCAGGGCCAACCCGGGGGTGGCTGCGTCCGTGGCGGCAGCGGGCCACACCATCGCGAACCACACCATGAGCCACCCATACCTGACCAAACTTCCTCCCGCAGGCATACAAGGTGAGGTAAAAAGCACCCAAAACGCCATCGAAAAGGCGACAGGTGCGGTACCGGCTTACGTGCGGCCGCCATACGGCGCAACCAACAAGTCCGTGGCCGCATCCGTGGGGTTGCCGCAGATTCTCTGGGATGTCGATTCCCTGGATTGGCAGTCCAGGAACAAAGCAACATTCGTGCCGCGGGTCATGAGCCTGGTCAAGCCCGGATCGATCATCCTTCAACACGACGTCCACGCATCCACCGTGGACGGCCAGGCTGAACTCATCACGCAACTCAAAGGCAGGGGGTTCTACCTGGTGACCCTCCCGCAACTCTTCGCCGGGATCGAACTCACGCCAGGGGCGAGCTATAAGTGCCGGGGCAGCTCACCGGGGTGCGTTCCCGCCCGCTGAATCTGTGCAGTCACTGAACTTTCAGCGCTGCCAAACCTCACGCGCCGCGGAGCGTCCGGAAGTTGACGCACGACGATGGCAGCTCGCCGTCGTGCGCTGGTCACCAGTGCTTGGACTACTTCCCGTTGCCCTTGCCGTTCTCAGACTTCTTGTCGTTCTTGCCCTCGCTCTTCTGGCCAGCGAGGTCTTTGCCCGTCAGGGGCGCCTGCCCGCCGGCCGTTTGATCGGCAGGCGCTTGGTCGGCAGGCGTTGGAACCTGCTCCGGGCGGGTTGCCTCAGAGAGGTCCACCACCTCGGCCTGCACGGTCCCACCTGGCCCAGTGCCTGCCGGCATTGTCTCTGCAGGGGCTGGATCCGCGGTCACCGGCTCCACGGGCGAGGCCGGGCCGGCAGGACCGCTTGGCTGCGGCTCGGCCTGCGAAATGCCGGGATCAGCCGGCTGCGAGGGATCGGCGGTGTTGTTGCCGGCGGGATTGATTCCTTGCGAGAAGATCAGGAGGGCCAGCGGTATGGTCACGGCTGCTGCGGCAACACCCTTGACCGTCCTGGGGCGGCGCCTGCCGAAGTCGAGGATGCTGGTAACCGTCGCCTGCTTCCGGGTGGCTGTCCGAATCGGAGGGCGCGAAGGCACGGTTGGCAGCAACGCCGTCCTGCGGCCGGACTGGATCCCTTCTTCGGCAAGCGACTGTTCCACCTCCTCCGCGCCGGGCCGCTTTTCAGGATCCATGTCCGTCATGGCTTCCAAGAGCGAACGCAATGGGCCGGGCAATTCCACGGGGATCTGTGGTGCCCTATGAAGGCGCGCTGACGCCGTTTCGATGGGCGTTCCCGGGTACTCTGCCCTGCCGGTGAGGCATTCGAGGAGAACCAGGCCCAGCGAGTAGATGTCGCTCGCCGGAGTCAGATGCAAACCCTGGGCTTGTTCTGGGCTCAGGTACTGAGCCGTGCCCACGGTGAATCCGGTGGCGGTCAGGCGGTTGTCGTTCATCACCAGCGCCACGCCGAAGTCGGCCAGCTTCACTGACTCCCCCAGCGCGTCGTCGTCGGAGACCAGGATGTTGGCCGGTTTGATGTCACGGTGGATGACGCCCTGCGCGTGAACCTGGGACAGCGCCCCGGCCAGCCTGATCCCTATGCGCGCGGCCTCAGGAACGGTCAGCGGCCCATCCGACAGCACGGCCCGCAGGTCCCGGCCTTCCGCAAGTTCCATGACCAGGTAGGCGCGTTCTTCGTCGTTCCGGGTGTCCACGCCGGCATCCAACGCCGCTACGAGCCCCGGATGGTCGAAGGCCGCCAGCAACCGCATTTCGTTGTGCTGGCGGGCCCGGAACGAGTCATCACCGGAGCCTGGGAGGAAGATCTTGATGGCCACCTCGCGGCCCAGCAGCAGATCTGTCGCCCGGTAGACAGCCGACATGGCGCCCCTGCCCAGGACGGGCCCCAGCTGGTAGCGGCCGTCAAGTGTGTCGTCGATGGAATCGGGGACACGGGAGTCCACGGCCTCGTCATTGTTGCCCACGAATGTCACGTCCTTCAGGCATCCCTGGAGCCACGGACCCAACCGCTGTCCTTGCGTCACCAAGTAATGCCGTCAATCAAACTTTCACGATGGCCGCGGGGCCGACTGCTTCAGCCACCTACGGCCCAGGCAAGAAGCCCAAACAGCATCATCCGGTTTCACCAGATAAGTCATCAGGATACTGATTAAGCGATGGGAAGAACAATGCGGGGTGCTGCATAACGGCGAACAGAGGGGTGAAAATCAGGCCTCGCGCTGCCGTTCCACCGCTGTCCGCAACACGCCTGCGGGCACGCCCAGGGACCATTCGGCAACGTCGGTCACGAAGCGCGTGAACGCTTCATAGTCGAAGGATCCGGGATTGTTGACGTAGGAGCCGACGCCGTCAATGGCCACCCAGATCCGGATGCAGGCCGCGAACGGGTCTTCCACCGCGAAGTCACCGGACGCCACGCCATCTTCAATGAGGGCGGTCAGCCGGGTACGGTCCAAATATTCCTGCGCCAGCATGGCATCGGCCAACGCGGGAGTGAAGCGGCAGAGGTGCCGGGCGTTGAGCCAGAGCCGGGTGAGCTCCAGGGCTCCGCCGCCCTCGATGCGGGAAACCAGGTGGGCCATCCGCGTGAGGGGCGTTCCGCCGTCGGGAAATAATTCTTCCCGCTCTTCCGATACCGCCAGGACAAATGCTGCGACCACCAGGTCCTCGGCGGCCGGATAGTAGTGGCTGATCAGGCCGGGCCGCACACCAAGGCGGTCCGCGACAGCGCGGAGGGTTATCCGCTCGAGCCCCTCACCCAGGGCAATGGACGCGGCCTCGGCGAGTATTTCGGCACGGCGCTCGTCAGGTAATTTGCGGACGCGTTGCGATGTGGGGCTTGACACCATGCTCAACAGTCTATTGGATTAGTGACCAATAGCACGTTGGTCGCATGACCAATAGCATCAATGGCCCGGTATCCCATCGTCGTGAGCCGGACCTTGCCCGAGAGGAACAGCGTTGTCCCAGCCCCACATCACCGATCCGGTCAGTTACCCGGAACCCCTTGCCCATCCCGAAACCCGCGGGATCGAACTCATCGAAGCCTCGGAACGCCACGGCCGCGCCCGCGATCTCTTCCCCGTGTGGGCCGCCCCCAACGTCAGCGTCCTGAATTTCACCGTGGGCGCCTCGCTGATCCTGCTCGGCCTGGAGCTGTGGCAGGCCCTCCTGGTCATCGTCGCCGGCAGCCTCCCATGGATCCTCACCGGGATCGTGGCTACCAGCGGCCCGGCCGCGGGAACGTCCGGCTCCGTCATCACCCGCGCCATCTACGGGATCCGCGGCAACAGGGTGGTCGTCGCCTTCTTCGGCTGGTTCATTTCCGCCGTCTTCCTGGCCCTGAACTGGCTCGCGTCCTCCTTCATGGGAGCTGAACTCCTGGCACAGCTTGGCTTCACGGATCCCGTTGCCGGCCCGGTGACCGTCACCGTCGTCGTTGCCGCGATTACCGTCCTGGTGGCGGTATTCGGCCACAGCCTGATCCTCCGCAGCTACCCCGTAGTGGCCTCCGTTTTGCTGGCCATCTTCCTGCTGGTCACGGCGTTCGTCCTGCCGAACGTGCAATGGGACTATACGGCCCCGGCGCCCTTGGAAGGTGCACCGCTGTGGTCAGCGGTGACCATCGGCATCGCCATCCTGGCCTCCACTCCGCTGTCCTACACCAACAGCCCGGACCTTGCCCGCTACCTCCCGGAGACCACCAAACGCTCACACATCATCGCGGCCACGGCCTTAGGCGGAGCGTTGCCCTGCATATTCTTCACGGCTGTGGGCGCGTTGCTGGCTACCGGCATCAGCTCAGCAGCCATGGACCTCGGCATCGAGTCGGCACTCCTGGCCCTGCTGCCTGCCTGGCTGGGACCGATCTTCGTGGTGGGGGTCATCATCAACACGATCTCGCTCAACGGCATGACCACCTACACCGCCAGCATGGCGTTCCAGTCCATCGGCGTTCCGATCCGGCGCATCCCGTCGGCCATCGTGGTGGGGGCGATCGGCACAGCACTGACCATCTACCTCGTCATGTCCACCAGCCTCCTGGACGCCGTCAACCTGATGCTGCAACTGCTGGTCCTGATCTCCGGTCCCACCATGACCATCTTCGCCGTGGACGTCATCCTTCGCCGCAGTCGCTATAACGGCGATGACCTCTTCGATGAGAAACCGGGCAGCCCGTTCTGGTACAGCCGCGGCTGGCACATCCCCGGCTTGCTGGCGGTGGTCCTCGGCGCCGCCGTGGCCTCACTCTTCCTCACCAACGCCGTGTGGACCGGACCAATCTCGGCAGCCATGGGCTTCCTGGATCTCTCCGTCCCCGTTTCCATGATCGTCACCGCCTGCGTGTACGTCGCCTTTAACCCCGCCCTACGCCGCATTGCCACCACACCATCCGTCATCCAAGGAGCGCACGCATGACCGCCCCCACCGGCCACCACCCTTCCCGCTATCCCGGCGCCATCGGCCAGCCAACGCTGGACACCTGGCAGGAAGGACCGCACAACCGTTGGACGTTCGCGCATCTTGGCGAGATAGTCCCGACGGCGGCAGTTTCCCGCCGCCTCCAGGACCAACCCGACACAGCCGCTGACAGCTTGAGCGGCCTGGGGATCCCGGGGCTGAAGCAACGGCTCGAAGAGACCTATACCGATGCCTTCCTGGTCCTGCACCGCAACGAGGTCATCGGAGAGTACTACCGCCCAGGCTTCGCGCCGGATGACCTGCACCTGGTGATGAGTGTTTCCAAGTCCATGTGTGGCTTGGTGGTGGGGGCCTTGATCGATTCGGGAGAGATTGTCCCCTCCGCCCGCGTGGTGGACTACGTTCCAGAGCTCGCCGGCTCCGCCTACGACGGTCCCACCATCCAGCACGTGTTGGACATGGCCATCCACCTGAATTACAGCGAGGACTACGTGGATCCAGCCTCCGAGGTTCAGACCCATGACCGCTCGGCAGGGTGGCGCACCCGCCGCCCCGAAGATCCCCAGGATACCTACGCGTTCCTGACCACGCTCACCGGCAACGGCACAGTGTCCGAATTCCAGTACTGCTCGGCCAACACCGATGTCCTGGCCTGGATCATCGAGCAAGTCACCGGGCTGCGCTACTCCGAGGCCCTGTCCACGTATCTGTGGTCCAAACTGGACGCCGACAGGGATGCCACCATCACCGTGGATCCCGCCGGGTTCGGCTTCGCGAACGGCGGGGTCTCCTGCACCGCCCGGGACCTCGCCAGGGTGGGGCAGTTAATGCTCGACGACGGCAAAGGTCCCCTTGGCAGGGTGGTTTCCCCGGAGTGGGTGGGGAGCATCCTCAAAGGCGGGAACCGTGAAGCCATGGCAGACTCCTCTTTCACCGCCATCCACCCGCACAGCTCCTACACCCGTCAGTGGTGGTGCACGGGCAACGAGAGAGGCAATGTCACCGGCATCGGCATCTACGGCCAGTACCTCTGGATAGACCCCGCCACCGATACCGTGATCGTGAAACTGTCCACATGGCCGGAACCGGAAAGTGAGCACCTTCACCGACTCCAAAACCAGTTGCTGCTGGACGTCAGCCGGTCCATGGACGGCCGGATTGCCGCAGAAGCAGCCGCCGCGCAAGAAACAGCACCCGAAAGCAAGGACAACGCAGCGTGACCACCCAGCTCTACTCCAACGCCCGCATCTTCACCTCCGACACCCGCCGCTGGGCCGAGGCCATCCTCGTCCAGGGCGAGCGCATCCTGTACGTCGGCGACGCCGTTACCGCCGAACGGCTCCAGCCCGACGCCGAAAGAATTGACCTGGGAGGCCGTTTGGTGGTCCCGGGGTTCGTGGACGGCCACGCGCACGTCGTCGGTACTGGAGAAGCCCTCGGCCAAGTGAGTCTGTGGGGAGCCAAATCCGTGGAGGAGATCCAGCACCGCATCCAGGCAAGGGCCACCGAACGCCCGGATGCTGACCGGGTCCTGGCCACCGGCTGGCTGCACGGTGCCATTCCGGGCGGCGTGCCGGATGCCGCGATGCTGGACGCCGCAGTTCCAGGCAAGCCCGTGTACGCCTTCGCCTACGACTTCCACTCCGTGTGGGTGAACACCGCAGCGCTGGCCGAACTCGGCATCGACGGCCACACGGAGAACCCGCACGGCGGCACCATCAAGCGCGATTCCCACGGGCATGCCACCGGCTACATCGACGAGAACGCCTTCTACGACATCGTGCTCCCCTACCTCGACGCCCAGGTCAGTGAAAACGAGCACGAGGCCAGCATCGCCGCAGTCCAGCAGGCCTACCGCGAAACGGGAGTGACTACTGCCTGCGACATGGGCTTCAACGAGACCGACCTTGAGGCCTTCAAACGGGCCGACAAAGACGGCACCCTGACCAGCCGGCTCATCGCCTACTGGAGGGTGAACAATGCTGGATCGGCGGAGGAAAACATCGCCCAGGTCCAGCGGGCGGCCGCACTCGCCGTCGAGCACGAATCTCCCTTCTTGCGCGTCGTGGGCATCAAAGTGATCATCGACGGCACCATCGATGGCTGCACTGCCACCCTCGGAATGCCGTACGCCGATGGTTCGAATGCGGAGCCGATCTGGAGCCTTGCGGAGCTCGCGCCAGTGGTCGCCGCGGCCGATGCTGCCGGTTTGAAAGTTGCCATGCACGCGATCGGCGACGAATCGGTACGGATCGCCATCGGCGCCGTGGAACACGCCGTGGCGGAGAACGGCCCCCGCGAACGCCGCCACCGCATTGAGCACCTGGAGTTGGTGGACAGGGCCGACGTCGATCGCCTCGCCGCGTTGGGGATCACGGCCAGCATGCAGCCGGTCCACGCTGATCCCGCCATCAGCGAGAACTGGTGCGCCAAGCTGGGCGATGACCGAGTGGAACGCGGCTTCCCGTGGCCCTGGATCACGGCCGCCGGCGCCCGGCTGGCTTTTGGTACGGACTCGCCCACCTCCCCGCACGCACCGTTGCCGAACATGTACGTGGCCACCACGCGGGCCTCGGCCTTGGATCCCTCAGCGGGCACCAACGTCCCTGAGTTCGCCTTGCCCCTGGCGGAGTCGATCGAGCACGCCACGCGTGATTCGGCGTGGACCTGCGGAGCAGAGAACGACATCGGCCGCCTGGCTGCCGGACTGTACGCAGACTTCGTGGTCCTGGACACCGACGTCTTCACAGCAGACGCCCCGCGAGCGCTTCTGGACGCCAACGTCCTGCGGACAGTGGTGGGCGGACGCACCGTGTACCCAAAGGCGTAACCACCCCCGCGCCGATCCAGAAGGCCCGCTGCTCCGAATCAGTGTCAGTGTCAGTGTCATTGAGGTAGGAGCAGCGGGTCACCATGGCAGTTCAGCAGGAATCGTGCACAGTGGGCAGCACCTCGCTGCGTCGCATAGTGGTTGGCACGGATCTGGGCCCCTGCAGCGTGCGTCTTCTCAAGGCTGTCCAGCTCCAAAAAGGCGCGGAAGCCCACGGCAAAACCGCCGACGTCTACCTCCACGGCGCCGCGGGATCGTGGACAACCTTCCAGCCCTTGTTATCTGACGCACCCGAACGCGACCGCGTCCTGGTCGACCTGCCCGGCTGGGGTGACTCCACCGAAAATGCGCGGCTGGAGTCCGCCACCGTAGAGGCGATGGCCGGTGCCGTCGTCGAGGTTTTGGACAGCCTCGGTTACCGCGCCTGGAACCTGGTGGGCCATTCCATGGGTGGCGTCATTGCCCTGCATCTGGCTGCGGCGTGGCCCGAACGGACACGCAGCGTTGCGGCGATATCGCCCACGGCTTTCGGCGTTGCCCACGCTGTCCGGCATCCGTGGCGGGGGCTCGCGACGCTGCCGTGGTTCATGGGGATGCTCCTCCTCATGCGCTCCATGGCAGTGCTGGGACAGCTGGGCAAAACCCTGATCCGCTGGGTGGGGAAGACGCCGGTGATGCGGCTGTTGCTGTCACCCCTCTTCGCTGACCCTGCGGCCATTCCGGCGGACGTCATCCGCGGGTTGGGGCGCGACGCCCGCCCACGGGCGTTCTGCGCAGCAACGAGGGCCGTGGCGCAGTACGACGTTGCCCAGTGGCACGGCATCAGGTGTCCTGTCCTGGCAATCCGCGGAGACAGCGACGCGTTCACTCCCCCGTCCGATCTTGATCAGCTGGCCACCGCCGGGCCGCATGTCCGGACCGTGACGGTGCCGAACTGCGGTCACTTCGCCATCGTCGAACAGCCCACGGTCGTTCAGCACCTGCTGGACGAACTGCGGCAACGCTGAACGCCCGACGGCGACCTCCCGCCGTCGGGCGCTTCCTTACGTGACGTACGGAACTGCGGTCCGGCAGGCCCGCAGGGCACAATGGAAGGCATGACCCTCACAACTTTCGCCCTCGTCCGCCATGGCCAGACCGACTGGAATGCGGAGCGCCGGTTGCAAGGATCCACCGATATTCCGCTTAACGACGTCGGCCGCGGCCAAGCGCGCGAGGCCGTCGCGTTCCTGTCGGACCAGCCATGGGACGCAGTGGTGTCCTCGCCGTTGGGCCGCGCCGCCGAAACTGCGGAGATCATCGCCGAAGGCCTCGGCCTAAAGGTTGCCCGGCTGGTTCCTGAGCTCACGGAGCGCAGCTTTGGACCCGCTGAAGGCTTGCAGGCCGGCCCGGAGTTGGAGGCCCTGCGCATCCCGGGCGGATTCCGCGGCGGCGAAAGCGACGAAGCTGCCGCCGACCGCGGCATCGCAGCGTTGGAAGAGCTTGCCCAAGAATTCGCCGGCAAGCGCGTCCTGGTGGTCGCGCACGGCACATTGATCCGGTTGACGCTCAGCCGGGCCATTGGACGCACCTTGGACAGCGTGCAGAACGCGGTGCTCAACCTGGCCCACCACCACGTCACCGATGGCTGGCAGCTGGAGTACTTCAACGGCGAGCGCGTCACCGCCGACGTCGACGCCTGATTTCACCGGCTACGTGCGGTTCCCGCATCTGGAGCTCACCGCGGCTTCCAGCAAGCGGTCGAAGCTGGACATTCCATTCCGGGGAGGGACTGCCGTGATCACTGCGCGCCACTTCTCCGGAGCCCCTTCATCACGTGCAAGGACGCGCTGAACCTGCAGCCGCAGCCCTGGCACGCCGCTGACCATGAGCGGCCACGATTCGCCGCTCTTGATGAGCCTGTTGAGTTGCTTCGGTGAAAGCCCGTGGCGGGAGCTGCCCGTCACCTCATCGATGGTGTCATTGACCCTCTTGGCGACTCCCCGCATGAAGGTCCGCTGAGCTGCGATAACAGGAATGGTGAGAAGAGCCGCGAAGACCACTGTGAACAGGGCGAGGGCTCCGATGCTTCTGAACGCCGGCAAGAAAACCATGAGAACCAGCCCCAAGAGCACCCCCAGCACGCTGAAGATCATGAATTTGATGACTGGCTCGTCACCCGGCTTCCTTTCCCAATGAACCACTGTGACAGCGTCCTTGGGAGATCGTGGTTGCGATGAATCTTTCATGGTCGGGATCCCTTCACTTCCATGAGCGCCTCGGCCATGACGACCGCCTCGCGGGCTTGCCTCAAATCGCTGAGCAAACCATGGTCCGGGGTTGCTGCTCCGGCGCCGTTTGCACCGGCAAGTTCATAGAGGGCGCTCTTCAGGTTGTGTCGATCTTGCGACACTGCACGGGACGCCACCAGCCGGGCCCTGCCGGCCTCCAGCTCACCCAATGACTTTTGGATGGCATCGCGATGGTCTTGCAGCAGGTGCAACTTCGCGGTGATGCGCGCTGTCTGTGAGTGGTGGAGTGCCACCATTTTCACAGCGGTATCGTGGAGTTCGCCCAGAGCGGCATAGGTCTCCGGCCCGCCCGTCCAGCGGTCGAGTTCCAGCGCCACCCTGGTTCGGCGTTGCTCCCATTTCAGGGATGCCGCCTGGTACTTCTCCACGAGCAACGAGACCGCAGCGAGTGCCTTAATGACGGAACGGAGCCGGGTGTTGAGCCGGGCTGCGGCGTCGTCCATCCTCTCGATGAAGGCTGCGTAATTGTCCGGGTGCCTGAGATTGTCTTCTGGGTTCATGGGCCACCCGGCCGTCCCGACGATTTCGCTGCGTCTTCCCGCAGGAAGGCCCGGTCCCGCCCCGAAAAGCGGGAGCCCGGCAAGGAATACGCTCCCCAAACGCCCATGTCATGAGGATAGAGGCTTCAGGTCACTTGTCATAGGCCCCGCTTGGCGTCGAGCCGCACCTTCATCTGCTCCGTGTACTCCGGATAGGCGGCGGCGATCTCTTCGAGGTCCACTGTTTGGGGGAAGTCAATCACCGGCTGGTGCTCGGCCAGGTAGGTGGTGGTCTCTTCAACAACGAGCTGCTCGTCGAAGCCGCCCAAGCCAGCCTCGGCAAGGAACTCCGGGTTGGTGTGGACCAAGGACTCCCCGCTTTGGCCCTCCGAGGCCCAGCGCACCAAGTACTCGTTCTGATTGACCAGCTCAATATCGAATGACTTCTCCATGGCAGCAGCCTAACGCCGAAAGCAGCGTTGGCCGTTACGTGGCAGGTGCTGACCGTGCGCCCATGCGCTCCATCAGGCTCCCGGTTTCCAGGCCGAGGAGGGCGTCCGCGAGGCTCCCCATCAGATCCAGCACGTACTCGCTGCTGGCACTCCCGGCCAGCACATCCATCACAAGCCCATCTTCCTGTGCAACCAGGGTCCGGGCGATCTTGGCCGGGTCCAGAACGGGAGAGAACTCGCCGGAGCGGGTTCCGGCGTCGATGATGTCGCGGTAGATCCGTTCCTGGGCGCTGGTGAGCTCGTCCTGGATGCGCCGCTGCTCGGGGTCACGGAGCATATGGGGCCAGTATTCGTAAAGGATCCGGGAGACGTCGTCGTCCAGCCCGGCAGTTGTTCCCGCGCTCATGATGGCGGCGAGCCGCGCCGTCGGGCTCATGTCCGGGTCAACGGACTCGGCGAGTTTCTCAAGAAACCTGCCGGAGGAAGCCCGCACAGCAGCAGCGACGATCTCGGCATGGCTGCCGAAGTAGTAAAGCACAGCGTTCGCGGCCATGCCGGCTTCGGCGGCGATGGCGCGCAGGGTGGCCCCCTCGGCGCCGTCGCGCGCAGCTACAGCCTGGGCAGCAGCCACGATTTCCTGGCGCCGGATTTCCTTCTTGTCTACCTTGGCCACTCGTGCTCCCCGTGAGCTCGTGAAGATTCCTGTTGACATTGACTCTAGACGGGTATTGAATGGCATTCAAATTTGAATGTGATTCAAATTACTGATCCCAGATACGACCAACTGATTCAACGAGGAGTCTTCCATGTCATTCCCCCCAACCCCACCCATAGCCATCCAAGAACCAACCCCCAAGGATCCAAGCTCCAAAGGCCTCAAAGCCGGGTCCATCGGCATCGGTCCCACCGTTGCCCTGGGCCTGGCCGCCGTCGCCCCCGCCTACAGCTTGGCCGTGACGCTGGGCTTCGTGGTTCTCGCCGTAGGAGAGAGCACCCCGGCCGCCTTCCTGCTGGGATTCGTGCCTATCCTTTTCACAGCCCTCGCCTTCAGGGACCTCAACCGGGAGATGCCCGATTGCGGCGGCGTCTTCGTCTGGATCACCCGCGTCTTCGGGCCGGCCGCCGGCTGGTTCCTTGGCGGCTGGGTGCCGCAGATGGCCACCTTCATAGCCGGCGCCGCCGTGGCTCAAGTCGCCACCACCTATCTGCTCACCTTCTTTGGTTTGGCATCAATCGCCGCAGAACCCCTTGCCGTAGCTGCCATTGCCTGCGGGCTGATCGTCCTGAGCGCATGGATCGCCGCGAGGGGAATCGAACTCTCCGCCTGGGTCCAGTACGCGCTGATTGGCCTCCAGTTGGTGGCACTCGGCGGATTCTGCGTCGCGGCCTTCACCGCGATGGCGTCAGGCAATGCCCCGGAAGGAGCCGGGCAGCCGAGCCTGGAGTGGTTCAACCCGTTTGCATCCGGCGACATGTCCGGGCTCGTATCCGGCGTCATCCTGTGCCTTTTCATTTACTGGGGCTGGGATGCGTTGATCGCCGTGAACGAAGAGACCACCGACCGCAAAGGAACACCGGGCAAGGCGGTTGTCATCACTACCCTCATCCTGCTGTTCTCTTACGTCGTGACAGCCACCGCCGCCGTCGGATTTGCAGGAACTGCGAGCATCACCGATCCCGAAACCGTCTCCGATGTCCTCTCGGTCCTCGGTCCGCAGGCTACAGGAGACGTGTTTGGCCAGGTCATCGTCCTCGCAGTGGGGCTGTCCGCGTTGGCAGCCCTCATGACAGTAGCCGTCAGCACGCCACGGACATGGCTGAGCATGGGCAGCTATGGTGCGCTCCCCAAGGCGACCACAACGATGCACGCCAAGCGGGGAACTCCCACCACCTCCATCGCGTGGTGGGCGGCCATCACCATGGCCATTACGTTGGGACTGACGGCCATCAGCGCCGATTTCATCGGGCTGGCCATCCTCTCGGTGGGCCTGATGATCGCTGCATACTATGCGGCCACAGCTTTGGCCTCGGTGGTGTACTTCGCCCCGCTAATGCGCACCTCCGCCTCCGCCCTGATCCTGAAGGGCATCCTCCCTGGCCTCGGAGCACTCCTGATGATCGGAGCGTTCGCGTACAGCGCCGTGGACATGCTGTCCCCTGAGTACGCGGGCCTGTCATGGCTTGGCATCGGATCGGTGTTCTGGATCGGGATCGGCGCACTGTCCTTGGGCTTGATGGTGACGGCGATTCTGCGGACCAGGCTGCACCGCTTCTTTTCGGGCGAATCCATCCCCCGCGGAAACGTCACTGCCCGCCACCAACTTCCATCAATTCTCAGCACCGAAACTCCCAGCACCGAAACCGAGGCATAAATGCGCATCCTGTCCATCGCAGCAATCCAGACCAACCCCGTCCCGCACAACCTCGAGGCCACGTGGGCCCGATTCGAAGCACAGGCCGAGTCCGCCAAGAAGCTCGGCCCCGACGTGGACGTCATCGTGGTTCCGGAACTGCTGCTTTCCGCGCCAGGCGAGTTCCTGCTCCCGGATCCAGAGGGCGAGACCCGTTCCGCCGCGCCCATCCCCAGCCCTCTCACGGACCGCATTTCCGCCTTGGCCCGCAGGCTTAACGTGTGGCTCGTGCCCGGCTCACTGCTGGAAACGGAGAACGGAAACACCTATAACACCGCCATAGCGGTGTCCCCGCAGGGCGAGATCGTGGCTCGCTACCGGAAGCTGTTCCCCTGGCGCCCGTTCGAGACCACCACGCCAGGCGACTCCTTTGTCACGTTCGACATCCCGGGCTGCGGACGCATCGGCCTCGCGATCTGCTTCGACGGCAGCTTCCCCGAAGTTGCACGGCAGTTGGCCTGGTTGGGTGCCGAGGTCATCATCCAGCCAACCCTCACCACTACACGGGACCGGGCCATGGAAATCGTCATGTCCCAGGCCAACGCCTTCGCCAACCAGGTCTTCGTGGTGAACGTCAACGGAGCATCCCCGGCCGGCGTGGGCGAGAGCGTCATCGTGGACCCGGAGGGCACCATCATGCAGTACGCCCAAGGCGGCGAAGAGATTCTGTTCGCCGTGCTGGACCTGGACCGCGTCACCCAGCTCCGCCGGTATGGAACCCACGGCATCAACCGCCCCTGGGCCCAACTCCGGGACCAGGAAGGCCTGTTGTCTTTCCCGATGTTCGGCGGTGCGCATTTCGAGTCACCGGCGTGGAGCGACACCAGCAAAGCAGGGCAACAGAGCGGGGTTGCGTCCGCCTAAGCCGCGGCTCCCTGACGCAAGCAGCCCTTAACGAAAGAAAGCGCACGACGGCGACCACTCGCCGTCGTGCGCTTCTTCCGTTGGCAGCGGCTGCTACACCTCTGGCCGCCGTTCGACAACTGTTTCAGGGGCAGTGCGGCGCTCTACGACCGTCCGGCGGGTCCTGTTGGACATGGCGATGGAGATGATGAGGCCGATGACACCGACCACCATGAGGATGTAACCCACCAGGACTTGGTCCAGGAAGGGGATGAGTCCGGGTGCGAGCGCGAAGGCCAAAATAGCGCCAATGGCAATCAGGGCAATGGAAGAACCAATTCTCATAACGTGCTCCTCGTGTCCGTTCGGCGCGTGGTCAGGGATCGTCGGCCGAATCTATACAGTCAGCATACTTATGAACTAGTGCTCCCACCAGCCACGCGAAGCCCTCCGGCGGGCCGTGCGTCAGTGACCGTAGCGTGCGGCCACCCGGGCGATGGCGTCCTCGGGAGTCGGCGCGGGCCCGAACACCTGCTCCTGGCGAGTGGTATCTGCAACATACTTTCCAGTCTCGAACCACGCCACCATGCTGGCCATGTCGCCTACCAACGGAAGGACTTTCGAGGTCACCTTGCCGAGCCCGGCGATGGCGCCGGCGGGAATGGACATCACCTTGATCTGCCTGCCGGCCCGTTGTCCGGCGATGTCCGCGGCGTCCTGAATGCTGACGGGGCGGCTCCAGCCAACATCGATGTGCTCCCCGTCGACAATGTCCGCGTCAACGGCTTCCGCGAGGTACCGCGCGACGTCGCTGGCCAGGACGAAAGTGAGCCTGGCGTCTTTGGAGCCGAGCCACACAAACCGGCCTTTCGCGAAGGGGTCGCCGCCCATCCCCACCGCCTGGTCAAAGAAAGCACCCGGGCGGATGGCCACAAAGGGAACGCCGAGCTCCCGGAACTTGTCCTCAGCCAGCTTCTTGTTCCAAAAATGCGGGATCTGAGGTGTTTGGTCGCTGGTGACAATGCTGATCAACACGAAGCGGGGCACGCCGGCATACTTGGCGGCGATGGCCAGGTTGCTGTTGCCAAAGGTGTCGATCGCCTGGGCGTTCTTGTCGTTGCGCGTATAGCCGGCGGCTGTTGAGACAACCGCGGAAACACCGGTCATCGCGGCGATCAAGGAGGCGGCGTCCAACATGTCTCCGCGGACGATCTCAACTCCTTTGGCCTCGACCTTGGCGGGGTTGGACTTGGGCCTCACCAAGGCTCGGACTTTCTTGCCGCGCTTGAGAAGTTCATCCACCACTTGGCCACCAAGGAATCCCGTGGCACCAATAACAAGGACAGGAAGGTCTTCGGCCACGGTTTCTCCTTTGGGTTTTGTTCCTAGGGTCAGTGGTAGCACGAGCGTGGGATGGCGGCCAGTCCCCAGCTCGCCCCGCCTCGGGTCACTGTGGGCGGCATTGGCCTCCTCCCGCCCCGCAAGCAGAAGAAGTGCACTGAAAGTGCAGTATGATGCACTTATGGATCACAGCACCACCACTCTCTCCCTGGCCATCGGCGCCCGGGTCAAGCAGGAACGCCAAGCCCGCGGATGGACCCTCGACCAACTGGCGGAGGCTGCAGGCGTGAGCCGCCGGATGATCGTCAACGTGGAGCAAGGGGCAGCGAACCCCAGCATCGGAACTCTGTTGCGGATCAGCGACGCCCTGGGAGTCGGGCTCCCTGCCCTGGTGGAGTCCCCGCGCCCCAAGCCCGTCAAGATCACCCGCAGCGGCGAAGGCGCAACACTGTGGAGCAGCGAACAGGGCGGCCAGGGAATCCTGATGGCCGGGACCGAATCCCCTGACGTAGTGGAACTCTGGGACTGGACATTGGGCCCCGGAGACAGCCACGCCAGCGAGGCCCACACCGCTGGCACCAAGGAACTCCTGCAGGTTCAAGCAGGCACGGTGACGGTCAATGCAGGGGAGCAGTCAGTTACCCTCGAAGGTGGCGATGCCTTGACTTTTCCGGGCGATATTGCCCACTCCTACGCCAACCTTGGCGCAGCACCGGCCAGATTCATCCTTGCTGTTTTTGAGCCTGGCGTGGGATCAGGGCACCGGCAGGACACGGATGCCAGCGACATGGGAATCGACCAGTGAGCACCCGCAAAGGTGGCCCCATTCCGCCCTGGGGCCTTGCCGTTGCAGCCATGCTTTCGGTACAGCTCAGCTCCGCCCTGTCGGTGGGGCTCATAGCGGAGGTAGGTGCGGCTGGAACAGCGTGGTTGCGGCTCAGCCTGGGCACCATCATCTTCCTTGCCATCGCCCGCCCACCCCTGCGATCGGTTCGTCGGCCGGATATCCTGCCGCTGCTGGGGCTCGGCATCGCTACCGGGCTCATGACCATCATGTTCCTCGCCGCCGTGGAGCGCATCCCGCTGGGCACCACGGTCGCCATCGAATTCCTTGGCCCACTGACGGTGGCGGCGATCCGCAGCCACAACCGTCGCGCCTTGGCATGGCCGGTCCTGGCGCTGCTGGGGGTCGTTCTGTTGACCGAACCCTGGCATGGCCGCGTCGACCTCCTGGGAATCATGTTCGCGGCCATCGCCGCCGCCGGGTGGGGTGCCTATATCCTGCTGACGCAACTGATCGGCGACCGTTTCACCGGCATCGGGGCGCTCTCGCTGACGGTTCCCATCGCCGCCGTGACGGCCGCCGTCGTCGGTATTCCCCAGGCTGTCGGGCACCTCAACTGGGGCATCCTGGCAGGCGCCCTGGGCGTAGCCATCCTGATGCCGGTCCTGCCGTTCGTGTTGGAGTTGAAAGCCCTGCGCCGGATGACGTCCACGGCTTTCGGCACGCTGATGTCGCTGGAGCCCGCATTCGCCGTTCTCCTGGGACTGCTGGTGCTGCACCAGCAACCGACGATCGTCCAGTTCATCGGGATCGCCCTGGTTGTGGTTGCCGGCGCCGCCTCCCAGCGCGGGGGCGACAGGAAACCGCCTCCCCTGGCCGAGCCCACCACCATGGGACCCACGCCTGAGCCCTTATCCGCCAACGGCCCCGGCAAAGAGGCCTGACGCACGACGGCGACCTCCCGCCGTCGTGCGTTCCCTGCTTTTGCCTTGCGCTCACCCGGGGCTAGAGGGTGATGGCGACCTTGCCGCGGACCTTGCCGGCGTCGAAATAGCGCATGGCGTCCGGGACCTGGGCCAGCGGATACGTCCGGTCGATGACGGGAGTGATGGTTCCTGTCTCGAGGAGTCCGGCGAGGTACTCAAGGTCCGGAGCGTTTTGGGTTCCCACGATCATGGTGAGGCGCTGCCGGATGAAGGGCGAAACGGCTACGGCACGGAGTTGCCTGTCCATGCTCCCTGTCCACGTGCCGCCCTCCTCACCACCGGTTATCACGGCAGTCCCGGTCGGGGTCAGTGACCGGCGTAACCGTGAAACCGAGGGGTTGCCCGCGATGTCGATGATGACGTCGTACTGCTCAGTGCCATCGAGGAAATCCTGGGTGGTGTAGTCGATCACGTGGTCGGCACCGAGGGCCCTCACCATTTCCACCTTCGCAGCGCTGGCCACTCCGGTGACCTCAGCACCTGCGGCTTTGGCGAATTGCACCACGTAACTGCCCACGCCGCCCGAAGCTCCGGTGACCAGGACCTTGAGCCCTTGCGCCGGCTGATCCTGGCTGGGATCGATACCACCCGCACGCAGGGAAATCAGGGCCGTGCACGCGGACACCGGCACCACGGCGGCCTGCTCGAAGGTGATGTTCGCCGGCTTGTGGGCCAACTGGTTATCGCGGGCAGCGGCATACTCGGCAAACGTTCCCCTGCCCGAGCCGAACACGTGGTCACCCACCGCGAAGCGGGTCACCTTCGCCCCCACCGCTTCAACGGTTCCCGCGAGGTCCAGCCCGGGGACGGGCTTCCTTGGCCCCTTAAATCCATAGACCGGCCGCAGTGCATAGGGCAGGCCGGTGGCTATGTGCCACGTCCCGCGATCCAGCCCGGCCGCTTGGACCTTCACCAGCACTTCATTCTCCGCGATGACAGGACGCGGGACTTGGGCCTCATGGAGGACGTCGGCGGCAGAACCGTAGCCCTCTTGCACGATGGCCCGCATGGTGGGACCCGGCAACGCCCGATCCTTGTGGCGACGGGATTCCTTGGCTTGCTGACCAGTGGTCACGGCCGGACCTTTCACTACTTGTGCGGTGGGGGCTGCGTGATGCAGCAGGACTTTCGGCGGGTTTCGTACGCTGTACTAATGAGATTACCGTACACTGTACTAAACCGCTAGAGCCGAGCAACGAGTCGAGGAGTTTCCGTGCCCACCGCAGCATCGCAGCGACCCCCGCTGAGCCGGGAGCGGGTCCTTGAATGCGCCGTCACGCTCGCCGACGAGTCCGGGATCGACGCCCTGACCATCCGCACCCTCGCCCACAGCATGGGAACCAAACCCATGTCCCTCTACTACTACGTGGCCAACAAGGACGAGATCCTGGACGGCATCGTGGACATGGTGTTCAGCGAAATCGAGCTGCCGGCACCCGAAGGGGACTGGCGCGAGGAGATGGAATTGAGGGCCCACCGGGTGCGTTCGGCACTCAGGCGCCACCCCTGGGCAGTCGGGTTGCTGGAGAGCCGGTCCGCGCCTGGTCCGGCAACCCTCCGCCATCACGAAGCTACGCTCGCAACGCTGAGAACTGCAGGATTCTCCGTGCAGCTTACTGCCCACGCCTACGCCCTGTTGGACAGCTACATCTACGGCTTTGCCGTGCAGGAAGCGGCCCTCCCGTTCGAAGGGCGGGGCACCGCAGCCGAGATCACAAGCCCCATCGTGGAGCGCTTCTCCACCGGCGAGTATCCCCGCATGGTGGAGATCGCCGTCGAGCATGTCCTTAAACCCGGCTACGACTTTGGCGACGAATTCCAGTTCGGCCTGGACCTCATTCTGGACGGCCTGAGCCGTCTGGCGGGAGACGCGGACTAGGATCTGATCCATGGCCAGGATTGAGGACTACGCGATCATCGGGGACCTGAACACCGCTGCCTTGGTAGGGCGGAGCGGGTCCATTGACTGGATGTGCCTGCCACGGTTCGACTCCCCCGCCTGCTTCGCGTCACTGCTGCACACCCCCGACGCCGGCCGCTGGCTTTTAGCGCCCGCCGGCACGCCCGACGGCGGCAACTGCACACGACGCCGTTACCGCGAGGACACCCTCATCCTGGAGACCGAATGGGAAGTGGACGGAGGCGCTGTCCGGGTGATCGACTTCATGCCGGTCCGGGACGACGCCGTGGACCTGGTGCGGATCGTGGAGGGCATCTCCGGCGAGGTGACCATGCAGATGGAGCTTGTCCTGCGCTTCGACTACGGCCGCGTGGTTCCGTGGGTCCGGCACAGCAAACACGGCATCAGCGCGGTAGCGGGTCCCGACTCGGCTTACCTCACCACCCACGCCCCGCTCGAGGGGCGGGACAAGCGCACGTACAGCGAATTCACGGTCCGCGCAGGCGACAAGGTCCCGTTTGTGCTGCGCTGGGCGCCGAGCCATGAGCGGGAACCCCGACGGATCGACCCCTTCCGCGCCCTCACCGTCACCGAGTCGTTCTGGCTGGAGTGGATCGGCCGCAGCGAAATGGCCGGAAAGTACAAAGAGCCTGTGGAGCGGTCCCTCATTACCCTCAAGGCACTGACTTATGCGCCCACCGGCGGCATCGTGGCGGCGGCAACCACGTCCCTGCCCGAACAGATCGGCGGCCCCAGGAACTGGGACTACCGTTACTGCTGGTTGCGCGACGCTACCCTGACCCTGCAATCACTCCTCGCCGCAGGGTACACGGAGGAGGCGTCCGCGTGGCGGGACTGGCTGCTGCGCGCCATCGCCGGCGACCCGTCGGAGCTTCAGATTGTGTACGGGCTCGACGGCGCGCGGAGACTCCCCGAGGCAGATATCCCTTGGCTTTCCGGTTACGAAGGGTCCCTGCCCGTCCGCACCGGCAATGCCGCAGCCCCGCAGCTGCAACTGGACGTGTGGGGCGAGGTCCTGGACGGCCTTTCCTTGACCCGGGCGGCCTTCGACGACGGCACCGTAGACAATTCCTGGGACATCCAGGTGGCCCTGATGGAGTACCTCGAAGGAGCATGGGACCAGCCGGACAACGGTCTCTGGGAAATGCGCGGACCCAGGCAGCATTTCACCCATTCCAAGGTCATGGCATGGGTGGCCGCGGACCGCATGGTCAAAGGTGTCCGGACCTCCGGGCTACCGGGCCCACACGACCGCTGGGCAGCACTCCGCAGCGAAATCCACAATGATGTCATGACCAAGGGGTTCGACGAGGAACTCAACACCTTCGTCCAGTCTTACGGAAGCAAGGAGCTGGACGCGAGCTTGCTCCTCATTCCCCGCGTCGGCTTCCTCCCGCACAGGCATCCACGCGTGGCGGGGACGGTTGAGGCCATCCAAAAGGGACTCACGGATGACGGCTTGGTCCTCCGCTACAGAACCCAGTCCGGGCACGACGGCTTGCCCGGGGACGAAGGAGTTTTCCTTGCCTGTTCGTTCTGGCTGGTGGATGCGCTGCTGGGCATCGGCCGCTCCACCGAGGCAACCGAACTCTTTGAGCGGCTTCTCACCCTGCGCAATGACGTGGGTCTGCTGAGCGAAGAATGGGACCCCCGCGCCCAACGGCAGCTAGGCAACACTCCCCAGGCCTTCAGCCATTTCCCCCTCATTCACAGCGCGTTGCAACTGCATCAGGGAGAGGCGCACAAGAGCGACACCCCGCTGGGGCACCCGAAACATCCGGGGCATTCCAGCGGCTCTACCCTTCGGAATGACCCTCGCCTGCGTTAGCCGGCGGTTCACCTTTGTGGCTGGCTTCCTCCAGGTGGTTATCCAACTTGCGTTCGGCCTCACGCCGCCGCTGGCCAACGGTCCTCAACTGCTGGGTGGTGGGGTCGCCCCTGTCCTCAATCGCTGCGTCTGAGCGCGCAGCGGGCTGGTCATTCTCTTGTTCGCCCATAAGGAAATCGTCCCATCACCCGGGCTTTTGCGATAGCTAAATTCGCGGCGTGGGGCCGGCTGGCGATTTCCCGCCGTCGGGAATTCTCGGCTCCTGCCGGGAAACCTTGGGTTGCAGGCCCGTCCCCGGTAGCGTGAGCCGAGGACAGGTTGCCCCCGCCGCGAGCGGACGATCCCAAGGAGTTGCCGCGTGAGCAGATCCCACCGAGCGTCACAGCATGAACCGGACACCGCCGTCGAACTTAATCCTTTGTTCAGCCGTCCGGGAGAATCCACCATCTTTCCCCGCTTCACCCTGCCGGAGTCCGAGTCGCTGCCGGCAACCGCGTACCAGGTTGTCCACGACGAAGCGATGCTGGACGGCAATTCGCGGCTGAACCTGGCCACGTTCGTGGGGACATGGATGGAGAAGGAAGCTTCCGCCCTCTACGCCGAAACGTTCGACAAGAACATGATCGACAAGGACGAATACCCCCAGACGGCACTCATCGAGACCAGGTGTTGGCGGATGCTCGCGGACCTCTGGCACGCGCCCGACCCCGGGAAAAGCATCGGCACGTCCACCATCGGGTCCTCCGAAGCCTGCATGCTGGGCGGGCTGGCATTGAAGCGGCGTTGGCAACATGAGCGGCGCACCGCTGGCAAGTCCACGGAGAAGCCCAACCTCATCCTCAGCTCCGCGGTGCAGGTGTGCTGGGAGAAATTCTGCAACTACTGGGATGTGGAGCCCCGTTTCGTGCCCGTGTCAGCCGAGCACCCCACGCTGGACGGCCATGACCTGGACCAGTATGTGGACGAGAACACCATCGGCGTCGTCGCCATCCTGGGCGTGACCTACACGGGCATGTACGAACCCGTGGAGTTGATCTCGGAAGCTTTGGACGACATCCAGGCACGCCGGGGCCTGGACATCCCCATCCATGTTGACGGTGCGTCCGGGGCCATGGTGGCCCCTTTCCTGCAGCCGGAAACGGTGTGGGACTTCCGGCTTCCCCGCGTGGCCTCGATCAACACCTCCGGCCACAAGTACGGGCTCGTGTACCCCGGCCTCGGCTGGGTGGTATGGAGGGACGCTGCGGCGCTCCCCGAGGACCTGATCTTCCACGTCAGCTATCTGGGTGGGGACATGCCCACCTTCGCCTTGAACTTCTCCCGCCCCGGCGCGCAGGTGTTGCTGCAGTACTACCTCTTCCTTCGCCTCGGCTTTGCCGGTTACAGGTCCGTCCAAGCCACGTCCCGCGATGTAGCCCTCTACCTTTCCAGCGAGATCGGAGCGATGGACGCGTTTACCCTGTGGAGCGATGGGTCAGACATCCCCGTGTTCGCGTGGCAGCTCAGCGATGGCCACACGGAACACTGGAACCTTCACCACCTCTCGGAACGGCTCAGAATGAGCGGATGGCTGGTTCCTGCCTATCCCCTGCCAGATGGCTTGAGTGAGGTCACCGTCCAGAGAATCGTGGTCCGCAACGGTTTCACCCGGGACCTCGCCTCCAGTTTCATCGCCGATCTCAAGAAGGAAGTGGACTACCTCGACAGCCTCACTGCCCCCATGCCCTCGGATAAGCAGGCAGAGGGCTTCCACCACTGACTCCGGAAAGGAGGTTGGATATGTGCCGACTCTTCGGGCTTCATGCCGGGCCGAGGCCGGTCCGCGCCACGTTCTGGTTGCTGGACGCCCCGGACAGCCTCTCCGTGCAAAGTCAGCGTGAGCCCGACGGCGCCGGCATCGGCACCTTCGATGCGGCCGGCAAGGCCCACGTGGCCAAGCAGCCGCTGGCTGCCTGGGAAGATCACGCCTTCGCCCGTGAAGCTCGGGACCTCAAAAGCACCACCTTCCTGGCCCACGTGCGGTACGCCAGTACTGGCGCACTCACCATGGTCAACACGCATCCATTCGAGCAAGACGGTCGACTGTTCGCGCACAACGGCGTCCTCCATGGGCTCGATCACCTCGATCAGCGGCTCACAGAACTCGGTGTCATGGACCTGGTGCGGGGACAATCGGACAGCGAACGCCTGTTTGCGCTGATTACCGCGGAAACCCGCCGCGCCGGGGGTGACCTGGGGGTCGGCATCACGGAAGCCATCACGTGGATCGCCCGCGAGGTGCCTGTCTTCAGCCTCAATTTCATCCTCACCACGGCAACGGATATGTGGGCCCTCAGATATCCGGACACCCACGAACTCTACGTACTGGAACGGGACCCCGTCGCGCCGGATCCGGAGGCACCACTGGACGCCCGGAGCAGGCGGATCCGCTCTCGCAGCACCGAGCTTTCCCGGCATCCGCACGTCCTCTTCGCCACCGAACCGATGGATCACAACCCAGGCTGGCGCCCTATGGAATCCGGCGAATTGATCCATGTTGGGCCGGATTTGGCGCTGACGTCTACGGCATCTTTTCCGGATCCCCCGGCCCAGCTGCTCACCCTCGCCGACCTCGAACCTGCCGCGGCTGCATCACAGCAGCCCTGACCGCAACTTCGGCAGTCCGCGCCACAGGCGAACAGCGCACGACGGCGACCTGCCGCCGTCGTGCGTTTTGCGCCGCCGAGCATCGGGCTTCGTTCTCCATCGCTCCGACCTCCTGGAGATCGACTTCCCAATCCTTCTCCCGGGAGTTTTCCACATAGCGCAGATGAGGGCTTATAGCTGTCACACCATGGTGACAAGCTTAATTTATGGATGGCATAGGGCAGATCGTGGCGCGGCGGGCAGGTTCGTCCGGCGCCAGTGAGGTGCCCCCTCACATGTCGTTCTTCTCTGTGGACGTGCCTCCCGGCCCCGCTGCCCGCACATGCCCGACGCCGGCAATCGCCGAAGCGGTTACCGACCGGAACTCCGGGCTGCTTCCGGGACTCGATTCGTTGCCCACTCCCGGTGTTTCTGTGCCTGAGGCACTGCGGGAGGCGGCGACGTCCGTGGGCCCGCCCGAGGATCGGGGTTCCATGTTCTGGAATCTGCCTTTGAGTGTGCCCGTAACTGGTGCAGCTGTACCAGAAGCGCCGCGAAGGGCGGCGCTGTCCGTGGGCCCGGAATCCGCACCACGGGAAGGGCGGGACTCGCTGTCCGCGGGGCCGCCGTTGCCTGACCTGCCCGCCTTGGAAGCGGCGCTACTTGAGGGTGCTGCCGCAGCGGACGCGCTACGAGCGATAGCCGCCGGTGAAACGCGGTTGTTTGGGTTTGTTGAGGCTGCTGACTTCGCTGGCAGGATCGAGGAGATTTCGCGGTCCTTGGAGTACGTCCAGGTTGTTGCTGCGCAGGCTGTGGAGCGGACACGGGCGGAAGCACTACAGGCCGGTCCGGGGTCCTCGGCGGCAGCACCGGAATGGCGGACGGGCTGGACTGAAACAGCCACGGGCCCCACGAATCCGGGGGCAACGGTTCCAGGCGCGGCAGTTCCGGGGGCGGCCAGTGTTTTGGATGACGGGTACCGGAACGCGGCCGAGTTCCTGCGGGCACGGTTAAGGATCGGCATCGGCGAAGCCAAACGCAGGCTCGCGCTCGCCCCCGAGGTCCTTCCCCGGGTCGGCATCGCCGGGCAGGAGATCCCGGCCCGCCGCGACATACTGGCACACGCGGTTGGTTCCGCGCTGGTGCCTTCCCGGTCCGCGACGATCATCAGCACCGCCCTGGACAAAGTCCGGAACCTCACCGACGAGGACACCCTGGGCCGGATGGAACACGCCCTCACCACCACCGCGATCGAAACCGACCCCGACTTCGTCACCAAAATGGCCAAACGCTGGACCGACCTCATCGACCACGACGGCCCCGAACCTTCCGAAGAAGTCCTCCGCCAACTCCAAGGCGTGTTCCTGCGCCGCCGACGCCGCCACGGACTGCACCACCTCGAAATCTTCGCCAC
>NZ_JBFRDF010000009.1:0-231078 GCF_052113445.1 Paenarthrobacter sp. YAF11_1 | reverse complement strand
GTCCTGAACATCGGCCGCACCACCCGGATCTTCCCACCCCACATCGACCCCCACCAAACACCCCGACGCAACCACCACCACACCCCACAAAACACAAGAAAGCCTCAGCAGAACAAGAACCCGCCCAACCCCGGCGCCGGACGAAAACTGCCCGAGTCTGCCTGAATAACGTCGTGCGTTGGGTCAGGCCCGGTGCTGGGCGCGTCCGGGACTGCCTCAACAACGGTGCGTTGGGCCCGGCCTGATGCTGGGCGCGTCCCGGACTGCCTCAACAACGGTGTGCGATGGAATAGTCTGCTTATTGAACGTGGCGAGGCAGACTATTGCCCTGCCAGATCGGCAATTTTCCGCTCCAGAGCCATCCGTTCGGCCGCGTTCGGGCAGAGCTCCAGCGCTTCGGTGAGAGCATCCACCGCCTCACCGAACCGACCAAGTCTGGCCAGGAGCTCGCCCCGCACTGCAGGCACAAGGTGCGAGCCGCTCAACTCCCCCCGGCCGGCGAGGGCATCCACCAATTCCAGCCCGGCAACCGGCCCCGAAGCCATAGCCACGGCCACTGCCCGATTCAACTCAATCACCGGCGAAGGTGCCAACCGCCCAAGTGCCTCATAGAGGATCACTATTCGTTGCCAATCCGTCGCGCCTGCGGTCTGTGCCACTGCGTGGCATTCAGCAATGGACGCTTGAAGTCCATAGGTGCCGAGGCCGCGGCCAGCCGCAACCGCAGTCGATAGTGCCGCCCTGCCGCGGCGTATCGCGGACTGGTCCCACCGGCGTCGATCCTGATCCTCAAGAAGTACAGGTCTCCCGTTCGCGTCGATCCTCGCGGGAAAGCGTGCGGCCGTCAGTTCCATCAGCGCAAGCAAGCCAAACACCTCTGGTTCTGGCGCCAGGCGGATAAGAACACGGGCCAGTCGTCGTGCTTCACTGGCCAGTTCAATACGCATCCACGAGTCACCGCTGCTGGCGAAGGAACCCTCAGTGAAAATCAGGTACACCACGTGCAGTACTGAACCAAGCCGCTCAGGAATGTCAGCTGGTTCCGGAACGGTGAAGGGAACGTGCGCGGCTGCAAGAGTCTTCTTGGCGCGGGTGATGCGGGCTTGGATGGTAGGGACTGGGACAAAGAACGCCTTGGCGATCTCCTCTGTGCCAATGCCGCCCACCACCCGCAGAGTCATGGCAATCCGCGCTTCCCGAGACAACACCGGGTGACATGAGATGAACATCAAAGCCAGCACGTCGTCGTCGATCGAGTCCGGATTGAACAATGTATCCACGCCCGGTTCCTCCTCGGCGAGGCCGCGTGCCAGCAGGGCGTACTTTTCCTCAAGGGCAGCCTTCCGGCGGAAGGAATCGATTGCCCGGCGGCGGCCGGCAGTCAGCAGCCATCCGGCCGGTTCTGCTGGGACACCATTCACGGACCAGGACACCAAGGCCTCAGCGAGTGCTTCCTGCGCGAGGTCTTCGGCCAAGGCGAAGTCACCCGTGTAGCGGGCAAGGGCGCCGACAATGCGGGCGGATTCACTGCGCCACACCGCTTCGACGGCCGCCCTTGCCACGTTGTTTCCCATGTCAGGTACTGCTGTCTCCAGTTTTACGAACAGCTCACGACAGTATCCGGGACCGTTATCAGAGCTGGCCGGTCTGTTCGCGCCACGCCCGTTCCTTTTGGATCCATTCGTTGTCCTGCGGGAATTCGTCAATGCTGGTGACGCGTCGGATTTCAGTCTTGGTGCCGGCAGTCATGGGCGCGCGCTTGGCCCACTCGATGGCTTCCTGCTTGGAGGCAACGTCCAGGATGTAGTAGCCGCCAAAGAGTTCCTTGGTTTCGCCGTAAGGCCCGTCCGTGACGACGGGGGTTTCACCAGTGAAGTCAACCACGACACCCTCTTTCGCGTCGTCCAGGCCTTCCGCTGCGAGGAGGACTCCTGCACGGATCAGTTCGTCATTGAATTTGCCCATGGCATCGAGGATTTCGTTGAAATCGATATTCTCGAACTTGGCGTACGAAGCGTCGTCCGCCCGCATGATCAACATGTATTTGGCCATCTGACTCAATCTCCTGTGTTGTGGAAGGTCGCCCTTCGACCCTCTCATCCATAGGTCGAACAGCACGAGCGTAAATCGACAACATTTTGAGATGAATATCCGGTTCCCAGTTAATGTCACCGGCGTAGTCTGAAAGAACGGTGGAAAACGATTCTGTTGAGTCTGCCGGGAAGTGGTTCGAGGCACCATGGCACCAGAACATTTGTCCGATGAAGTTCTGCCGGACCAGGGTGCCGCCCGGACCGTCACCACCTACGCCACTCTCTTGCGGTCCGTACGCAGTGCCGGGCTCCTGAAACGCAGGCGAGGTTTCTACATCACGGTTTTTATCATCCTGATGGTGGCGTGGGCAGGCACGTGGGGCGGCTTCCTCCTGCTGAGGGACACATGGTTCCAGCTCCTCATTGCTGCGGGAATGGGTGTGGTCCTTACCCAGTTCGCGTTCCTGGCGCATGAAGCCGGCCACCGGCAGGTGTTTAAGTCCAAGGGTATGAATGAGTGGTCCGCGAGGCTTGTTGGTACGGCGTTGGTGGGTATCAGCTACTCCATGTGGGCACAGAAGCACACCCGGCATCACAATTTTCCCAACGTCATCGACAAGGATCCGGACATCCATACGGGCGTCATCGCATTCCACCCCGAAGCAGCAAGCACGCGCCGTGGCTTCATGGTGCACGTCACCCGCAAGCAAGGCTGGCTGCTGTTTCCCCTGTTGTTCTTCCTGGGCGTGAGCTTGCACGTCGACTCCTTGAAGTTCTTGCTGCATCAAAGAAAAGTCGATCACCGATGGGTGGAAATCCCGGTCATCCTGCTGCGCCTGCTGGCCATGCCCTTGCTGGTGTTCTGGCTATTGCCCCTGGGGATGGCGTTCGCGTTCCTTGGCGTTCAGTTGGGCGTGTTCGGCTTCTATATGGGAGCGTCCTTCGCGCCCAACCACAAAGGGATGCCCATCCTGGCTTCCTCAACCCGGACCGACTTCCTTAACCGTCAGATCCTCACGGCGCGGAATATCTCCGGCGGCAGGTTCATGGACGTGCTGATGGGTGGCTTGAACCGCCAGATCGAGCACCATCTTTTCCCCGACATGCCGCGCCCCTACCTGCACCGCGCCTCAGGGATCGTCAAAGCGTGCTGCAACGAGCTGGACATCCCCTACACCGAAACCAGTTTGGGGGCGTCCTACATGACAGTGGTGAAGTACTTGGACGAAGTTGGCTTGTTCGCTGGAGAGCCCTTCGAATGTCCCGTGATGAACCAGTTCCGTCCCCGCTAGCCAGTTCCGTCCCCGCTAAGTGCCAGACCACGTAGTAACAAACTCACTTGGGGCAGACCAGAAAGGATCCCCCGGACGTCGCCCGAGGGATCCCTCGCATCTGCCGAGCAGCCGGTCAGTTGCTCGGCGGCTCAGCGGCTGGGCCGATCAGCTCTCGGTGTCAGCGGCCACCTCCGCCGATAACTCCAGCCTCCACGGCTTTCGCCACCGCGTCGGCTTCTGCCTGGCTGAGTTTGCCGTCAGTAACAGCCTTGTCCAGTCTGGTCTTCAGCGCAGCCGAACGCTCCGCCGTAGCTTCCGTGCGTATCTCCTCCAACGCGGTGGTGACCTTTGCTTCGTCCACCCCCAACGCTTCGGCCAGCGACTTAGCCAGGGCCGCGTTCTGCGCCGTCCGGTCCGGCTTGGTTCCTTCGGTTCCTTCGGCAGGAGGCGCAGCGGGCTTGTTCGCCTCACGGAATGCCTTCAAGGCTTCGGTGACCTTGGCCTCGTCAACTCCGAGCTTGCTGGCCAGCTGGGTTGCGATCTGGCCGCCGTCCCGACCATGGCCGTGTCCGCCGGGCTTTCCGCCGCGGTCTGACGGAGTGGTGGCATCTGCAGACGAACTGGCGCTCGGCGACGGCGTGGTGGCTGCTGTCGCGATGCTGGTTGCGCCCAGGCCTGCGCCCAATGCCAGGGCTCCGGCCGCCACGCCCAGCGTTATTCTCTTGGTTTTCGACATGTACCTCTCCTCAATGAGCCGTTGATACGGCTGGTGTCTGAGGGACGAGCCTGAGTGCCGTCCTCTTCCAACGATGAGAGGACAACCCCAGCCCGCGCTGTCGCGAACCTGTCATTCGCCTGTGAAAGTGAACCGCAAGCTGTGAAGGAACTCCAAGAGCATCCGGTCCGTCAACGGCTGCGGCGGCTCAGCGTTCGCGGTCCAGGGCGTCCAGCAGCCGTTTGACCGATCCTCCCAGGTTCCACTCGGTGGCCAACTGTTCGAGTTCCGTCCGCGCCGCGCCGGTTACAGGACGCAGCTGAGCACCCGCATCTTCCAGTGTGGGCACCTTGAGGTCGCGCACCACGTTGACGACCGCGGGTGCCACCGTGAGGTAGTCGGCTGCGGCCGACAGTTTGGCTCGGATGGAAGCGGACAACCCGCCGTCGGGGTCTTCTGCTGCCATGAGCAGGCCTTCCAGCGAGCCGTGCTCGCCAAGCAAGGACGCAGCAGTCTTTTCTCCTATCCCCGCCACGCCCGGAAGTCCGTCTGAAGCGTCACCCCGCAAGGTGGCAAAGTCGGCGTATTGCTGGGGAAGGACACGGTATTTACCCACCACCACGACGTCAGTGACGAGCTCCAGGTTCCGCATGCCGCGTGCGGTGTAAATGACCCTGACCCCACGCCCGTCATCCACCAATTGGAAAAGATCGCGGTCTCCAGTCACCACGTCCGTGGGGATCTGGGCCTGGCTGGCATAGGTGCCAACAACGTCGTCGGCCTCGTGCTCATCTACCCCCACAACAGCAATGCCGGCGAGGTCAAGAACATGACGGATCAGGGGAATCTGGGCTTCCAGCGGGTCGGGCACCACCTCGAGGTCGGGACCATCGTGGTTGATCTCAGCCACCCTGTGCGACTTATAGCTGGGAATCAGGTCCACCCGCCATTGCGGCCGCCAGTCGTTGTCCCAACAGGCCACTACGTGGGTCGCTTCATAGTCGGTGGTGAGGCGGGTGATCATATCCATGAGCCCCCGCACGGCGTTCACCGGTGTTCCGTCGGAGCGGCGTATCGAATCAGGGATACCGTAGAAGGCACGAAAATACAGCGAAGCGGTATCCAGCAGCATCAGTCGGGGCATACCTGATCCTGACACGTCCGCGGCCCTTTGGGCAGGAACCCCTGGTCGATGCGGTGGTGAGGCGCCACAAACACTTGAAGACTACTGTGAGCGGCATTACGATTGTGTGAGCGATAATAGAACAACCTGT
Source organism: Paenarthrobacter sp. YAF11_1 (assembly GCF_052113445.1). NCBI lineage: Bacteria > Bacillati > Actinomycetota > Actinomycetes > Micrococcales > Micrococcaceae > Paenarthrobacter > Paenarthrobacter sp. YAF11_1. The sequence continues at coordinate 225,782 of NZ_JBFRDF010000009.1, read as the reverse complement.
TCTATTATAGAACAAACCAGCGATTGATTGCCCACAAAGAAGTGAGGAAAGCCCGTGCAGTTCCACCACCACGGTTACGTATCCGGTGACCCGCGAGTCGAACCGGCCGCCGGCGTCGGCATCAACCGCCCAACCGGGCTGCCGGAGGAAGTTGACGTCCTCATTGTGGGCACCGGCCCTGCCGGAATGCTGACTGCGGCGCAGCTGTCCCAATTCCCCGACGTCACAACGCGGATCGTGGAGCGTCGCCCCGGCAGGCTCGCCATCGGCCAGGCCGACGGCATCCAGGCCCGCAGCGTCGAGACCTTCCAGGCGTTCGGGTTTGCCGAGCGCATCATCGCGGAGGCCTACCGCATCACTGAGATGGCCTTCTGGAAGCCGGACCCCGCCGACCATTCCCGCATTGTCAGGGCTGCCCGGGCAGTGGATGACCCCGCAGGGATCAGTGAATTCCCACACCTGATCGTGAACCAGGCCCGCGTGCTGGACTACTTTGCCGAGTTCATGGCCAACTCGCCCACGCGTATGACGCCGGACTACGGCTACGAATTCCTGGGTCTCCAGGTCACTGGCGAAGGTGAGTATCCCGTCACGGTGACGCTGGCCCATACGTCCGGTCCCAATGAAGGCCAAGAGCGCATCATCCGAGCGAAATATGTGGTGGGTGCTGACGGTGCCCGCAGCAAAGTCCGCGAGTCGATCGGCTGCCACCTTGCCGGCGACCAAGCCAACCACGCCTGGGGTGTCATGGACGTCCTCGCCGTCACCGACTTCCCGGATATCCGCACCAAGTGTGCCATCCAGTCCGGCGCCGGTGGCAGCATCCTGTTGATCCCCCGCGAGGGCGGGCATCTGTTCCGCATGTACGTGGACTTGGGCGAAGTCAACCCCAATGACAAGGGCGCGGTGCGCAAGACGACCATCGAGCAGATCATCCAGAAGGCAAACGACATCCTCCACCCGTACACGTTGGATGTCCGCAACGTTGCGTGGCACAGCGTGTACGAGGTAGGCCATCGCCTCACGGACAGGTTCGACGACGTTCTGCCGGAGGACCGCGGAACGCGCGCCCCACGGGTGTTCATCACCGGCGATGCCTGCCACACCCACTCCGCCAAGGCCGGCCAAGGCATGAACGTCTCCATGCAGGACGGCTTCAACATCGGCTGGAAGCTCGGCCACGTCCTCGAAGGCCGCAGCCCCGAAAGCCTGTTGGACAGCTACTCGGCTGAACGCCAGGTAGTGGCCAAGAACCTCATCGACTTCGATAAGCAATGGTCCACGCTGATGGCCAGGAAGCCCGAAGAGTTCGAAGATCCCGCAGAACTGGAAACCTTCTACACCAGTACCGCCGAATTCCCGGCCGGTTTCATGACGCAGTACGCGCCATCGATGCTGGTAGCCGAAGCACAGCACCAGGGACTCGCTACCGGCTTCCCCGTGGGTAAACGCTTCAAATCCGCGCCCGTTCAGAGAGTGTGCGACACCAACCCCATGCACCTGGGCCATCACGCCAAAGCGGATGGTCGTTGGCGCATCTACGTCTTCGCCGACACCGCACAGGCAGGGGCTCCGGGCCCCGTGGCGGACTTTGCCGAGTGGATCGCGAACTCGCCGGACTCGCCGCTGGCCGCAACGCCGTCGGGCGCTGACCGCGACGCCTGGTTCGACGTGAAGGTGATCTATCAGCAAGACCACACCGCCGTGGATATTAATGCCGTACCTGCAGCTTTCAAGCCCACGGTGGGACCGTTCAAGCTCACCTATCTTGAAAAGGTGTTCGGCACCGATCCCAACAATGACATCTTCGACCTGCGCGGACTCAGTCGTGACGGCGTAGTTGTGGTGGTTCGCCCAGACCAGTACGTCGCCAATGTGCTGCCGCTGACTGCTACTGCCGAACTCGGTGGGTTCTTTGCGCCATTGTTGGCTTCACGCCCGGGCGCTGGGCTCATTCAGGCGTAGCAACCAGCCGGTGGACGCAGAGGTCCCATAGGCGGATTGGGGAATGCCGGCAGGCCGCGACGGCCTGCCGGCATTTTTTACACCCTTGTAACGCAAACCACTAGAAGCAAACCAGATTGCAGAGTATCTTTATTGCAATACAGTTTGCAGAGTGATGTGGGTTACAAGGAGATTCGGTGAAGATCAGCCAGGACCAAGTGGGGGCACCCTCCGGGGCACGGGAGTCCGTGGACCACGCGTGGCTTGGGGACGCGCTCCCGGACGTAACCCTGTCCAAATCGCAAGCGCGGGTGGTGGAAGTCATCGCCCGCAATCCGCAGCTCTCCTCCTACGCCGATATAGCCGAAATCGCCCAACGGTCGGACGTGAACAACTCCACCGTCGTCAGGACGGCACAGCGGCTCGGATACCGGGGTTGGCCCGACCTGCAACGCGAACTCCGCTCCCGGTACCTGGTGATGATCTCCACCGAAGACACCCTGCTTGAACACGGTGAACACCGCAGTCCCCTCCATGATGCTTTGAACCATGACATTGAAAATCTCCGGCTGACCCTCGACTCCAACACTGCCGAGGATGTCGAGGCTGCCATCAGCGCCCTTGCCGCTGCCAAGTCCATCACCGCTATTGGCATCGGATCCTTCGCAGGCCCGGCAAGCGTTATGGCCCACCTTGGCTCGACCATGGGCTACCCCATCACGCTGGAAAACCGCGGCGGCGTCCACTTCGCGTCGGCGGCGAACAACCTCGGCCCCGGCGATGTCCTGGTGGTGGTCAATATGTGGCGGTCCGTCCAGCAAGTCATCGTCACCGCCGAAGCTGCCAAGCAGTCCGGGGCCACAGTGGTGGCCATCAGCGACATGCGCCGTGGCCGTCTCGCAGCAGCTGCTGACCACTTGCTGATCGTGGCATCAGAAGGCATCTCCTTCTTCCAATCCGTCACGGCCGCAAATTCGATGGTCTATGGACTGCTCGCCGGCATGGAAGCGGCCCACCCGGAACGCAGCCGTGCCGCCATCCGGCGTACGCAGCAGCTGTGGAAAGACCTGGATATCTACCTGGACTAAGCACCCACCACGGCCAGCACCCCGGCCATCAAGACCCATGCATTGCCCCAGCAAGGAGTACCACATGAGCAACAATCGTCGCGTCGCCGTCATCGGCCTCGGATCCATGGGCGGAGCCATGGCCGCCACCCTGCACCGCGCAGGCTGGGACGTTACCGGCTTCGATCCGTCGGAAGCCGCAAGGGAAGCTGCCGCCCGCACCGGCATTTCCACCACCGCAGAGATCAGTGAACTGGCAGGAACCCCCTACGCAGTCCTGTCCCTGCCCTCGGCCAAAATCGTGGAGGCCACCGTTCCGGCGCTTCTCGCAACCCCTGGCACTATGGCGATCATCGACACCACTACCTCGGAGCCTGGGACCAGTAAATCCATGGCCGGACTCGCCGCTTCCAGCGGTGCAGCATTCGTGGACGCCCCGGTTTCCGGCGGACGCGTCGGCGCGGCCAGCGGAAGCCTCAGCGCCTTTGTCGGTGCGACCACGGACGCTCTGACCGCCGCACGTCCCGTTCTTGAAGCGCTGACGGGCGGCCAGTACGCCCACATCGGCGGCCCGGGCAGCGGCAACGTCGTCAAATTGTTGAACAACGTTTTGGCCGCTGCCAACCTGGTGTCCGTGGGTGAAGCCCTGGGCGTGGCGAAGGCTTACGGCATTGATCCGGCCGTGGCGGCAGCCAGCATCAGCAACGCCTCCGGCGGCAGTAAGGTCTCAGCCGCCATGTACCCCACGTGGGTCCTGTCCGGCACGCATGATTCCGGATTCTCCCTGGGCCTTATGGCCCGGGATGCCGCCTTGGCCATTGACGTTGCCCGGCAGCTGGGTGAGGAACCGGAACTCCTGGCCGCGGCCGCCGGCCAGTGGCAGGACGCTCTGGCCGCCCTGGGCCCAACTGCCGACTTCACTGAAATCGCCCGGACCGTGGCACCTTCCATTACACCTGCCGGCGCTCCGAAAAGCACCCCGGACGCGTAGCACGCACTCCCTGAGAGAAGGACAGCATCTTGAGCATCACAACAGCCCCCACAGCATCCTCCACGGAGACCGCCCGGACAATCCTGGACGCGGCTTTTCCACATGGCCTCGGCGCTTTCATGGACGGGAAAGTAGTCCCGGGTTCCGGCAGCACCATCAATCTCACGTCCGCAGCTACAGGCGAACCATTCGCCGGCTACGCCGATCCTGGCGCCGAGGGGGCCAACGCCATCCTTGAAAGCTCGCTCCGCGGCGCCGAAACCTGGGGAAGGTTGAACGGCTTCGAACGTGCGGCCATCCTCCGCAACGTCAGCACAGTAGTTGCCGCGCACACCGAGGAACTGGCCATCCTGGAAGCAGGAACCACTGGCAAGCCCATCCGTGACGCCCGCGCCGAAGCCGCCAAAGTCGCCGAGATGTTCGGGTACTACGCTGGCTGGGCGGACAAGCTCACCGGCCAGACCATCCCCGTTCCTGGCCCGTGGCACACGTATACCGAGCGCGTACCTTGGGGAGTCGTCGTGGCCATCACGCCGTGGAACGCCCCGCTGTTCACCGCTGGCTGGAACTCAGCCGCTCCGCTGGCCGCCGGCAACGCCGTGATCATCAAACCCAGTGAGTTCACCCCCGCTACAACGGTGCGGCTTGCCCAGCTGGCCCACGACGCAGGGCTGCCCGACGGCGTCTTCAACGTTGCTGCCGGGCTGGGACAGACCGTTGGAGCAACGCTCACTACAGACCGGCGAGTGGGCAAGATCAGCTTCATAGGGTCGGTTCCCACCGGGCGCCGGGTGGCCGTTGCGGCCGCTGGTGCCGGTATCCCGGCCCTTCTGGAGCTTGGCGGCAAGAGCGCCAACATCGTTTTCGCCGATGCCGACCTCGAACGGGCCGCCGACGGGGCCATCTCAGCGATCTTCTCCGGCGCAGGCCAGTCCTGCGTTGCCGGTTCGCGTCTGCTGGTGGAGCGCAGCGTCCACGCCCGCTTCGTCGAACTGGTCGCCGACCGCGCCGCCAGGCTCCGTGTCGGGGACCCGTTGGACGCTGACACCGAGGTGGGGCCGATCATCACCGCGCCACAATTTGCGACCGTGACTTCGTTGATTGAGGCCGGAATGAACGACGGCGGCCGTCGGGTGACGGACCCGGCGCTCCCCGAGGCGCTGGCCGGCTCGGGCCTCGCCGGGGGCCACTGGGTCATGCCGACACTGTTGGACGGCGTCACACCTGCCAACCGATTGGAAACCACCGAGGTCTTTGGTCCTGTAGTGGGTGCCGATGCCTTCGACACCGAGTCGGAGGCGATTGCCCGCGCCAACAACACCAACTTCGGCCTGGCAGGAGCCGTATGGACCTCCGACATTTCCCGGGCACACCACATCGCCCGTGAAGTAAAAGCCGGGACTTTTTGGATCAACTCTTATAAGACCATCCACGTCGCCGTCCCCTTTGGCGGCTTCGGTGATTCGGGGCACGGCCGTTCCTCCGGTCCGGGCGTCCTGGATGAGTACACGCAGACCAAAGCGGTCTGGGTACCCACACGGGCAGCTGGCTCCCCGTTCCCGTCCCTGTCCTACTAGCAGGAATGATCATGGAAAATACCAACACAACATCAGCAGCTGACGATCTGCGCTCTGCGTTGAAAGACGGCGTCGCCACGTGGAGACCGAGGGTGCAGGCTCTATCTGAGAACCTGCACGCCAACCCTGAGATCTCCTTCGAGGAAGTCCAGGCGGCCGAAGCCATCACGTCCTTGTTGGCCGAGGGCGGCTTCGAGGTGGTCAAGGGAACAGCGGACCTCCCCACAGCGTTCTCGGCGAGCGCCGGAACCGGTGACCTCGTGGTGGCACTTTGCGTGGAATACGATGCTCTGCCATCCGTGGGGCATGCCTGCGGGCATAACCTCATTGCCGGGGCTTCGGTGGCTGCAGCTTTGGCTCTTCTCCCCCACGTTGATGAACTGGGCATCACTTTGAAGGCGATCGGGACGCCCGCCGAGGAACATGGCGGGGGCAAGGTACTCATGCTCGAACGCGGCGCCTTTGACGGCGTTGGCCTGGCCTTGATGGTCCATCCTGTCCAGGATGGCATCACCTACAACCCGGCAGGAACCACCGCACAGGCCGTGGGCCGGTACGAGGCAGTCTTCACCGGCAAGGCCGCCCATGCTGCGGCCGCCCCACACATGGGCGTCAATGCCGGTGATGCTGCGGTCCTGAGCCAGGTGGCCATCGGCTTGCTGCGGCAGCAGATACCGGGCGATCACCGCATCGCCTGCTACGTGGCTGAAGCCGGACATGTCACCAACATCATTCCTGATCATGCAGTGGTGCCGTTCGAGTGCCGGGCGTTCACGATCCCTGAGTATGAGGCGCTGATGGAGCGCGTCAAGCGATGCTTTGAAGGGGCGGCCCTGGCCACGGGAACCACCCTGGAAATCACTGCAGCGGAGCCACTGTACGAACCGTTGCTCCAGGACGGGGACCTGGCCGGCCACTGGACGGCAGCGATGGACGTCTTCGGCAAGGACACCTCGCCGGCGGCGGGCATGGGCGGTGGCTCCACGGACATGGGCAATATCTCCCAGGTCATTCCGTCCCTGCATCCGTGGCTCAGCATTCCCGGAGCAAACGTCCCTATTCATTCGCACGGCTTCGCGGCCTTGGCGAACACTCCCCAGGCGTACGCCGTGATGTTCGAGGCAGCCGCAGCGCTGGCTTGGACCGTGGCAGGCGCCGCATCCAATCCCCAACAGAGAGAACGCTTCGTCAAGGCGGCCTACCGCCGCGAAGCCCTGATCCAGGAAGCATCATCATGAGCACCAGCACCCCAACCGCGCGGACGGACAAGGCCGGCACACGGCTTACGCTTCCGATTGCCGCGCTCGCGTTTGTCATTGCCCTTGCGGTTCAGTTCATTGGCCAGGCCAAAATCGATCTGGGCATTGGCGCGATCATTATCTTCCCGATGGTGTGGGGCCTGATCCTTGGCCTGCTCGTCTCCATCCAGAAGTTCAAGCCGCTGGGCCTTGACCTTCAGCGGGTAGCCGCCGCACTTGTGGGCGTTGCTGTCTTGCTCTTGGTGGCAAGGCTGGCGTTCAATATCGGTCCGAGCCTTCCCAGCCTGATCAAGGCCGGCCCTGCCCTCCTCCTGCAGGAAGTGGGCCACTTGCTGGGAACCATCGTCCTTGCACTTCCGTTGGCCGTGCTGTTGCGGATGGGCAAGGCTACTGTCGGCGCCACCTTCTCGCTGGACCGCGAGCCCTCATTCGCCATGGTCTCGGAGAAGTATGGTCCGGACTCTGACCAATACCGCGGTGTCTTGGCCATGTACGTCTTCGGCACACTGTTCGGCGCCATCTTCATTACGCTGCTGACCTCCTTGGTGGCCAACTGGAAGATCTTCGATCCCCTGGCCCTGGCCATGGGCGCCGGCGTGGGCTCGGGCTCCATGATGGCCGCCTCCGCAGCGAGCATCATCGCGGCGTACCCTGCCGATCAGGAAGCAATTCTCGGCATGGCCGCAGTCTCCAACCTCATCACCACCATTCTGGGCGTCTATGTCGGCATCTACATAGCGCTTCCCGTGGCTGACAAGTTCTACAAGGTGCTGACCCGGAACAAGGAAAGCCAGAAGGTTGCCGCCGGCTCGGTGTCCCAGGTCCGGTCAGAAGCCGAGCTCGCCCAGGACGAAGTCCAGGCCGAAGAGAACCGCCGTTTCCGTGAGGAGGTCGCCAAGTCCTCCGCCGCAATGACGTTGCCGCTGTGGCTTTCCCTGTCAGTATTGACCGTTCTGGGTGTGGGTACAGCGGCGGTGGCGGCCAAGGGCTTGAGCCTTTCCATCCTGGCCGGTTACGGCATCATGCTGGCCCTTGTCCTGGTGAGCCTGTTGCTGGCCAAGATCACCAGGAAGATCTCCGCAATCGTGTTCATCACCACCATTGGCGCGTACATTTCCAGCCCGTGGTTCTTCGGGTCCGGTGTCCTGAACGAAGCCGTCAAGACCGTGGACTTCCTCTCCATCGCTACGGTGATGCTGACCCTCGCCGGCCTGTCGCTTGGCAAGGACATCCCCCTGCTGCGGAACATCGGATGGAAGATCATCCCCGTTGGCTTGGTGGCCATTACGGCGTCCTTCCTCCTCTCCACGGTGATCGCGGAATTCGCGTTGGGACTCTGGCACTAGTCAGCTCCGCCACTGCGAAAAGGTCTGTTTCCCGCTCGGGAAACAGACCTTTTTGGTTTCCTGACGCTCTGCCTGAGGAATGTCGGGGCAGTTGCCGTTCACCCTCCCGGAAAGCCGGGGATGTCTCGGCAGGCAAGTGCTGGATACGGCCCTAGTATTCGGGGCGGCTTGGGCGTAGAACGGCCCTATGGGCGATTGGCGCACGACGCCGGGGACAGTCCTGATGGTCACCTTGGCATGTCTGCTCACGGGATGCACCGTTAGCGGACCAGTTCCTGCGCCTACCCCTACAGGTACGGCCCCGGCTGCCGTTGAGTCCTTGGAGGGCACCATTGGCCGCTTCATGGAGGACGACGTCACCTCCGTAGTGGTGCAGGTGCGCTGGGAAGGCGGGGAATGGTCGCGGGCCTACGGCCTGCGTGATGGCCTGACCCGATGGCGGGACGGATGTTCGCCCACTGGCTACGGCTACGGCCACCGGGGAAGCGTCTACGGCTACCTTTCCACGTCGATCTCCAGCGATGACGGCGCCAGACAAGTCACTATAGGAATGGCCTTGCCCACCCTTCCAACGGAAGACGGGGATCCTGTAACCGGGCGCCGACTGGATCGGTACGCGTCGCAAATGGAACTGGCTGCGCAAAAGACAATAGAACAGTTGTGCGGATGACTACCATGAACCCCGCCGCACGGAAGATCCAGCGCGTCTATCTGACACTGACGCTGGGCAACACGATTGCGGCCTCCTTTATCTGGGGCATCAACACGTTTTTCCTGCTGGATGCCGGTTTGAGCAACCTGGAGGCTTTCGCTGCCAATGCTTTCTTTACGGTGGGAATGGTGGTGTTTGAGATCCCCACGGGAGTCATCGCTGACGGGTGGGGCCGGAGGGTTTCCTTCCTGCTGGGTACGGTCACCTTGGCCGCCTCCACGTATTTGTACTTTGTGCTCTGGCAGATCTCGGCGCCCTTCTGGATGTGGGCGGTGGTGTCCGTTCTGCTGGGCCTGGGTTTCACGTTCTTCTCCGGTGCTGTGGAGGCCTGGCTCGTTGATGCCCTGCAATTCTCGGGTTATGAGGGCGGACTTGAGACGGTGCTGGGCCGCGGCCAAATGGTGCAGGGTGTTGCCATGTTGGCAGGTTCCGTGGCTGGTGGCGTCATTGCGCAGGCGACCAATCTCGGAGTGCCGTTTCTTCTCCGGGTGGGCGTCTTGCTTGCCATGTTCGTCGTCGCTTTCTCCTTGATGCACGACGTCGGGTTCTCGCCTGAACGTTCAACCCACCCCCTCCGCGCGACCCGGGCGGTGCTGTCCGCATCGATCGATAACGGTGTCAAAAACCCGCCCGTCCGATACGTGATGTTGGCAGCTCCCTTCAGTGCCGGCGTCGGAATCTATGTCTTCTACGCACTGCAGCCCTACCTCCTGGACCTGTTTGGTGACCCGCGCGCCTACTCTGTTGCCGGGCTGGCCGCGGCGATCGTGGCTGGTTCGCAGATCCTTGGCGGTTGGTTGGCACCCCACGCACGGAGCCTTTTCCACAAACGCACGTCCGTCCTGATCTTCGGCGGTCTGGTGGGTGCCGTGATTCTCCTGGCCTTGGGTTTCACCGGCAGTTTCTGGGCGGCGCTGGCACTGCTGGCGCTCTGGGGCGTCGTGGGTTCCGCCGTAACTCCCGTACGGCAGGCCTATATCAACGACATGATTCCGTCGAAGCAGCGGGCCACAGTACTGAGCTTCGACTCGCTGATGGGTTCAAGCGGCGGCGTGGTGATCCAGCCGCTCCTTGGCCGGGGAGCCGACCTCTACGGCTACCCTGCGTCCTTGGCCATGGCCGGTGTCATCGAACTGCTTGCGGTGCCTTTCCTGCTGGCAAGCCGGAAGCAGGGATCGATGGCGGACCGGGCCAGCACCGCCGCGAGCGGAACGGACAAAGAGTCCTTGCCGTGACCAGCGGTCTCCCGGTCGCTATACCCCGCCACGGATGGACCCTGGTTAGCTGCCTTGACCGGAGGAGACAGTGACCGGATGTGCCGTCACGGGGAAAATGAGGTGCAGCCGGGAACAGGCCCGCTGAACCACGGACCGCAGCCAGGCGTTGGCTGGGTCTTCGGTTTGAGATGGATGCCAGTACATAGCCTCCACCAAGGAGGCCTCCAGGTCTCCGGTGAACTCCAGAACCTCGATCCCTGCCCCGCGTTGGGCCCTGGATGCCAGCATCCGCGGGACCAAAGCCACCAAGTCCGTACCCTCAACCAGGAGGGGCAGGGACAGGAAGCCTGCCACTGTCGCTGCCACCCGCCGTCGAACGCCCCGTGACTCAAAAAGTTTGTCAGCGGGGGTGCTGATCCCCTCACCGAAGTACCCCACCGCGTGCGGGACGCCAACTAAGTCCGCCAAGGTCACGGCGGGCAGCTGGAGCAACGGATTGGCGGCATCGACCACCGCCACAAAACTGTCACGGAACAGTTGCTTGTTCTCACCTTGCATCTTGTAACCGGTGGGCCCCACCAACAGGTCCATCTTGGAATACTCGGCCATGGTGCCCTCAAGACCGGAGGTTGGAACGAAGTCCACCACCACGTGTGGCGCCTCCTGCTGCAGGATGCCCCGCAGTGGTCCCACCATGAGGGCCGCCGCGTAGTCGGACGCCGCAATGACGAACTCCCGCTCGCTTGTGGTGGCATCGAATCCGGACCGGACACGCGTGGCCCGCTGGACATGAAGCATTGCCTCATCCACCAGCGGGACCAACGACTGCGCAAAGGGTGTGAGGTCGTACGTGCGGCCATGACGAACCAGGAGTTCGTCGTCGAAATGCCGCCTGAGCCTGGCCATTGCTGCACTGGTTGCCGGCTGGCTGAGTTGGAGCCGCTCAGCCGCCCGGGAAACGTTCCGCAATTCCAGCAGCACCTGCAATTGGGGCAACAGGTTGAGGTCCAGGTTCTTCATCCCCCTAGGTTATCCAGCCACGGCTACATCAGTGGCTGACCGGCACCAGCCGCGGTCCGCGAAACAGCACAGCCAGCAACGCCAGTGCGCACGCCAGGCCCAACGCCCCGAGCGCGAGGCCGAGGTTGCCGAGTGCGGCGGCTGTTGCGCCGAGGACAATAGGCGTCAGGAACTGACCAATGAACAAGGTTCCGGTCCAAATGCCGGTGCCCCGGCCGCGCTGGGAGAAGTCCAATCCGTTGACCGCCCACGTCAGCAGCGTCGGCAACAAGATACCCGTACCCGCACTGGCGATCACGGCCCCGAGGACGGCCACCGGAACGCTGCCCGCCACGGAAACAACGCAGAGCCCGACGGCGGCGAGGCCGAAAGCGCCAGCCAACAGTTTCCGGGTGCCCAGCTTGGCCAGGAAGCGGAATGAGATTGCCCCTGCTGCCGTTGCAAGCGAAGCGATCGCAGCCGCCCCGCCGATGAGGGCGGCATCCTGGACTCCCAAACCTGTAATGACGTACGGCAGGTGGACTATCAAGGCGTAGAAGACAATGCCGCCGAACAGTGTCACAGCAGCAGGTGCACCGATCTGCCGCCAGGGCACCGGCTGTTTCGCTGCCAGGCCCGTGGCTGGGTCCTGGGCCAGACTTTTGGCCGGTTCCCAGAGCTTGAAGATCATGGGGACCACCAGGACTGCGCTGACGGCGTACAACCAGAAGGGCGTCCGCCAGCTGATGCTGCCCAACGCGCCGCCCAAGGCAAAGAATGCTGTGGCAGCCAGTGCGCTCACCATGGTTTGGAGGCCCAAATATTTGTTCCGTTGCTGCCCCGCGTAGTAGTCGGTGATCAGGGTTGTGCAGCACGTCATGATGGCTGCCTCTGCAATACCTGCGCCGATCCGGGAGATCGCAATGGATTCGAGGGTGTCCAGCCATAGAGGTGCCGTGCCAAAGAGTGCGTAGGCCAGCATGGCGTAGATCAACAACTGCTTACGGCCCATCCTGTCAGCCACGTATCCTGCCAGGGGCGAAAACAGGGCCACGAACAGCGCTGGAAGTGTCAGGACCAGCGGCACAAGAATGGCGACTCCTGTGGTGTCCGCGAAAACCTGGTTGAGGGTGGGCAGGACAGGTGCCAGCAGGACCGCGCCCAGGACAGGCATGCAGCTTCCGGCAACGAGAAGTGCGGCTTGTGCCCTGCCCGCTTCCCGGATGGAGTCCGGACGGCGCGACTTGAGCGCAGTTGGATCGATGATGCTCATGGGTTGTTCCTTCGCCGTTGAAGAGTCCCTGGTATCGGCAGGGTCGCCGAGGGGATGCCCCCCGCTGTGACAAGGCTCACTTCATCGGGGAATAGCTGTTTGGGTATAGCTGGTATTCATGCGGCTGATAGATATGCCCGCTCCAACTATTTGTTTGACGGATAGCTCCTATCAGATACTTGCCCTTCTCCGGATAGGTGATGTGGCTCATGGTGGTTACAGGACCTGCAGAGAACTGTCCGAGCCATCAGTACATAGAAGGAATTCATCGTGGAAACTCCCCTCTCCCATCTTGCCCACCTCGAGATCACCACTCCGGACGTCGAAGCCTCGGCCCGTTTCTACGAGGAAAAGTTCGGCATGCGGATCATCGACCGCGTGGATGGCAACGTCTACCTTCGCTGCTGGGGCGATTACTACCGCTACAGCCTGGTCATCACCGAAGGACCCGAAGCATCGTTGGGCCGGATGGCCTGGCGCACCAACTCCCAGGCCGCACTCGAAGCCGCCGCAGCCCGTGTTGAAACAACCGGTGTGCAGGGCACGTGGACTGCTGGCGGACACGGTTTTGGCAAGGCTTATGAGTTCACCGGTCCCTACGGCCACCACATGCGCCTGTTCTATGACGTGGAGAAGTTCGTTGCCGAGCCCGGCTTCGAATCCACCTACCCCGACCGCCCTGAGCGTCGCAGCAGCCACGCAGCCGCTCCCCGATTCCTGGACCACGTCACGGTCGCCTCCTCCGACGTCCGGGGATTCGCCCAGTGGTACAACGAAGCCCTCGGCTTCCGTGTCATGGCCTTCGTCGATCTGGATGAAGCACCCATCACGGTCTTCTCCGTACTGACCACCAACGAGAAGTCCCACGACCTCGGCGTCGTCCTCGACACTTCCCAGCGCGCCGGCCGTGTCAACCACATCGCCTTCTGGGTGGACGCCACCGAAGACCTGCTCCGCACCGCCGACGTGATGATGGAAAACGGCACCCCCATGGAATACGGACCGTCCATCCATGGCGTGGGCGAGCAGAACTTCCTGTACTTCCGCGATCCGTCAGGCCTGCGGGTGGAGCTGAACTCCGGCGGCTACCGCAACTACGTCCCGGACTGGGATGCCAATACGTGGAAGCCGTCCGAAGGTTCCAATAACTTCTACAAGAACGGTGCCATGCCGCATTCCATGACCGAATCCTTCCCACCGGCTGAGGGTTTCACTGCAACGGAGGAAGGGGCTTCCGCCGAAATGAAGGAAGCCCTCCTGAACCCCTACGCAAAGCAGGGTCGGGGCTAGAGAACATGGCACACGCAACGTACTCCCTGATCCGCTTCCAGGAGCCCGGCGACACCAAGGCCAAGGCAGGCTTGCTGGTAGGCGAAAGGGTTCTCCCCCTGGACGAGGACGTCAACTCCCTCATCCTGCACTGGGAAACCACCGAAACCGAGCTGGACGATCTCGCGGCCACGGCCGGCGAGGACGCGGGCCTGGCCCTGTCCGCCGTCGAGGTCCTTGCCCCGGTTGAACCCGCTCAGGTGCTGCAAACCGGCGCCAACTACCGCAAGCACGTGATCGATCTTGCTGTGGCGCACCGCGAAGCGGGCCAGGATGCGGAAGAGGTGCGGGCCAAGACTGCTGCCATGATGGACCAGCGCGCAGGTCAGGGCACACCGTACTTCTTCATCGGACTTCCCACGGCCATCGCTTCAGCCACGGACGACCTCACCCTGCCGGCCTACAGCAAGTCCCACGACTGGGAACTGGAGCTCGCGGCCGTGATCGGTAAAGAAGCCTTCCGTGTGAGCCCCGAAGAGGCCCTTGACTATGTTTTTGGGTACACAATGGTCAACGACATCACCACCCGCGAGTACGTGTTCCGCAAGGACATGCCCGCGATTGGATCGGACTGGTATCGGGCCAAGAACGCCCCTGGCTTCCTGCCGACGGGGCCCCTCCTGGTGCCGGCCAAGTTCTTCGGTGATCCGCAGGACGTCCAGGTCACACTGAAGCTCAACGGCAAGGCCATGCAGGACGAGTCCACACAGGACATGATCTTCGGGGTTGCCAAGCTGGTGAGCGAAGCTTCCCAGACAATGCCGCTGAAGCCAGGCGACCTCGTGTTGACCGGCAGCCCTGCCGGTAATGGCCAGCACTGGGGCCGGCTCCTGCAGGACGGCGACGTCATGGAAGGCACCATCACCGGCCTCGGCACCCAGCTCATCCACTGCAAGGACGAACAGTGACCACCGATGCCGTTAACGTTGCCCTGATCCAGCGGAATGACCCGCTGGCCAGCATCGTGGCCGCCGCCAAGCAGTACAACAACTGGGGCCGCTGGGGCGAAGACGACGTGCTCGGCACCTTGAATTTCATTGATGCGGGTAAGCGGGTGGAGGCCGCATCGCTGGTAACCACCGGCGAAGCGTTCTCCCTGTCGCAGCCCTTCGACACCAACGGCCCGCAAAAGGGGTGGCGTCGCCGGACAAATCCCGTGCACACCATGACGGATACCGGCGTGGACGCCGAGCGGGGGAACCAAGGGTTCCCCCACGGCTTCGGGGGCGCCGATGACGTGATCGCCATGCCGTTGCAGTGTTCCACCCAGTGGGACGGGCTGGGCCATATCTTTGATCGTGGCAAAGCCTGGAACGGCCGCGCAGCCGGGGATGTAGTCACCTCCGAGGGCGACCTCGTCACCGGAATCGAAACCGCCGCAGCCAAGATCGTCACCCGCGGCGTGCTGCTGGACGTCGGCCGCGCACTCGGCCCGGACCTGGGACGCACCGATGGCGAACTGCCCGACGGTTTCGCGATTACCCCGGAACACCTGGAACGCACCATCGAACGTCAAGGCCCCTCCTCCGCTGTTCGCCGTGGCGACATCGTGGTGATCCGCACAGGCCAGTACACCCGGGTCCGCCGCGACGGGTGGGGCGACTACGCAGGAGGGTCCGCTCCCGGCATGTCATTCAGCACCGCCGAATGGCTGCACACCTCGGAAATCGCCGGAATCGCCACAGATACCTGGGGCTTCGAAGTGAGGCCCAATGAGTTTGAGGGCGCGTTCCAGCCCTTGCACCAGATCGCCATTCCCAACCTTGGTTTGTTCCTGGGGGAAATGTGGGACCCTGACGCACTGGCTCAGGCGTGCGCCGCCGATGGCAGGTATGACTTCATGCTCACTGCGGCCCCACTCCCCATCACCGGGGCTGTGGGGTCGCCGGTCAATCCCATCGCGGTCCGCTGACACCCCGTCCGCCACCACACGCAGCACAATAGGCAGTAACGCCGTCGACACAAAGGAGTCTTCAGATGGCAGCAGTACAGAGGGTCGGAATCGTTGGAGCGGGAGCCGCGGGGCTTACTGCCGCCATCCTCTTGGCCGACGCAGGCATCGAGGTGGAGGTCCTTGAGAAGGCCGCGGAGCCGCAAACCCTGGGTTCCGGGATCACGCTTCAAGGCAACGCCCTGCGAATCCTCCGTGACCTGGGTGTTTGGGATCGGGTGCAGGCGCAAGGGTACGCCTTCAGCACCCTTGGCCTGCGGGCCCCGGACCCCGCCGGCACAGTCATCGCAGTCCTGGAGGACATCCGGACCGGCGGCGACGATCTTCCGGCAACGCTCGGAATGTACCGGCCGGAGCTTACTGCCATCCTCCGCGACCGCGCCCAACAGGCCGGCGCCCGGATCAGCTATGGCAAAACAGTTACCGACATCGCTGACGACGGCGGCACCGTCACGGTCCGCACGGCCGATGGCTCCAGTGCCTCCTACGATCTCCTCATAGGCGCGGACGGGCTCCATTCCGCAGTCCGTAAAGCGATCGGCATCGACGTCGAGCCCAACCCCACCGGCATGGGCATTTGGCGGGCATTCGTCGAACGGCCCGACGACGTTGACCGGACCGACCTCACCTACGGCGGCCCCTGCTTCATTGCCGGCTATTGCCCCACCGGACCGGACAGCATTTACGCCTACCTCGTGGAGAAGGCGCAGGAACGCAGGCACGAAGACGGCCCCCGGGTCATGGCAGAACTTGCTGCAGCCTACGGTGGTCCGTGGAAGGAAATCCATACCAACCTGGACCACAGCGCGCGCATCAACTACACGTGGTTCACCTCGCATGTGGTGGAGGGCCCCTGGAATCGCGGCCGCACCGTCATCATCGGCGATGCCGCACACAGCTGCCCTCCTACGGTTGCCCAAGGGGCCGCCATGGCCCTGGAAGATGCCGCGGTGCTCGCGGAACTTCTGATCTCCGCTGACCACCTCACTGACACCCTGTGGAAAGAGTTCGAGGATCGACGCTTGGAGAGAGCCACAGCCGTGGTTAAGGCGTCCGTGCAGTTGGGCCAGTGGATGCTGGACGGCGTCCGGGACGCCGATGTGCCCGGACTCATGAATTCTCTGTCCACCATGTTGAAGGAACCCGCGTGAACACCCCTGCCCCAGACCATCAACCCGTCATCGATGTCCACGCCCATGTCCTCATTCCGGCCCTCCAGCAAGTAGTGGCGGCAGGTGACCCGGAGGGATTCGCGGCGCTCCAGGCCTTGGAAGTACTGAGGAACGGGCCCGAATCCATGGCCGCCTCGGGCGTCATGATCAAGGAGCGGTGGCAGCAGCTCACGGACCTGGACCGACGCTTGGCTGACATGGATGCCCAGGGCGTGGATGTTCAACTGGTCTCCCCGTCGCCTTCGCACTTCTATTACTTTGCCGGTGCGGAGCTCGCGCTGACATTGGCCAAGCAGGCGAACGAGGCAGTCCGGGAGCTCGTCGACAGGGCTCCAGACCGGTTGAACGGATTGGGGCTGGTGCCTTTGCAGCATCCCCACCTCATGGTCGAAGCGCTGGAGCACGCCGTCCAGGAGTGCGGCCTGCCGGGCGTGGAGATCGGTTCGTTCGCCGGCACGCCCGGCGATCCCGGCGATGGGGAGCGGACCACCGTGGAGCTGTCCGATCCCCGGTTGGAACCCTTCTGGAGCCGGGCGGAGGAACTGGGTGCCCTGGTTTTCCTGCATCCGTTCGGTTGTTCCCTGGACGAGCGTCTTGACCGGTTCTACCTGGCCAACACCGTTTCCCAGCCGGCTGAGAATGCTGTGGCCCTCTCCCACCTCATCTTCAGCGGGGTCCTGGACCGGTACCCGGACCTGCAGATCCTCGCCGCCCATGGTGGGGGCTACCTTCCCACCACGATCGGCCGTTCAGACCATGCCTGGAAAGTTCGCCCCGAGGCGCGGCGCTGCGCCGAACCGCCGTCGTCGTATCTTCAGCGGATCTTCTTCGATTCGCTGGTCCATAATCCCCGCGAACTGAGGGCCCTCATCGAAGCGGCCGGGCCCTCCCAGGTGATGCTCGGCTCTGACTACCCCTTTGACATGGGCGCGGACCACCCTGTTGATGAGGTTCATGCTGCCGGGCTCTCCGAAGCCGATTCCTCCCGGATTCTTGCCGGCAATGCCGCCCGGCTCGGTATCACCTCCGCGGCAGCCCTCACTGCCCGCCCCACCGCCTAAGGAAGAAACCATGGTCAAGATCGCCCGCTGGAACTACGACGGCGGTACTCGGGAAGGGTTCGTCGACGACGACAACTGCTTTGCCCTGTCCGAGGGACGCACCGTCCAACACCTGCTGGAAGCCGGGCTCGAGAAGACGCTGTCCATCGCCGCCGAAACCCGACGGACCGTGCGTCCTGTTGCCTTGCGGGACGTGCAGTTGCTGGCACCGCTGTTGCCGGGCACTATCAGGGATTTCGTTGCTTTCGAGGAACATGTTGAGGGGGTTCGCAAGAGCATCGATGGCGTGGCGGGCGTGGTGGCCGAATGGTACGAAGCACCGACGTTCTATTTCACGAATCCTCATACGGTGACCGGCACCGGCGCGGTGATCGGCATTCCTGCGGGGTGCAGCGAGCTGGACTTCGAGACTGAAGTCGCGGTCGTCGTCGGACACGTACCAGGCAGTGAGGGCAGGAACCTGTCCGGGTCGGACGCGCACCGCCACATCTTCGGCTACACGATTCTCAACGATTGGTCGGCGCGCGACCTGCAAAGGCGGGAGATGAAGGTCAGCCTTGGCCCCTGCAAGGGAAAGGACTTCGCCAACACCCTCGGCCCCTGGATCGTGACCGCCGATGAGTTCGAGCACCTGCACGACGACCAGGGATTCCTCCCCCTCACCATGGCGGTGGAGGTCAATGGCGACGTTATTGGCCAGGACCTCCTGTCCAACATGGGGTGGCCCTTCGCAGAGTTGGTGGCCTACGCCTCCCAGGACTCAGTGGTCCGCCCAGGCGATGTCCTGGGTTCAGGAACCTGTGGCAGCGGCTGCCTGGCCGAGCTATGGGGCCGGAACGGCGCCAAGACTCCCCCGCCCTTGAAGACCGGCGATTCCGTGCGCATGAAAGTGGGCGGTATCGGCTCGATTCTGAACACCGTCGGTGAACGGCGCGAAGCCGTCACCAGGGTTCCTGCCCGCTGCCGGCCAGGCACCAAGGACCTCAGCAGCCGAAAAATGGGGGAAACTGTCACTAACCACTAAAGAAAGCGCGGTCCACCTTTGATCTCCCTGCAGCAGGACCCTGAAGGCTTCGTTCGGATGAAGAGGCACTTCCCAGGCGGTGCCTCAGTATCCATACTCTTCACTGACGGAACCCAGGAAGTCTTTACCGGGCAAAGGCTCAACGACATCTACGACGAAGCGCTGGCCGCGTATCGCGCCGGCAACCACCTTGACGCCAAGGGATTCAACCGCGGCCCCCGGAAGAAGGTCCAGCAAACCATCGAGTTCATTCCCGTCTCGCCGGGCATGTCCGGGTAGCTCACCGTCGCCGGCCGGAGGCGTGTTCCACGCAGAAGGGCGTCCACGGCCGTGCCTCAAGCCTGTCCTCCGGAATGGCCGCTCCGCAGACCTGGCACGTTCCGTAGCTGCCTTGGGCAATGCGCCCCAAAGCAGCGTTGATCGCCTCCAGGCCGGCACGGCTTTGATCCAGGAGGGCTTCTGCCTGCGAGAGTTCGAACGCTATGGTGCTGCCCTCGGGATCATGTTCGTCGTCCACATTGGAGTCTTGACGTGCAAGGCTCACCGAGGTGATGTCGCTCCGCAGCGCCTTCACCAGCCCTAGTTTGAGGTCCCGCTCCTCCTCAAGGAGGACCCTGAACCGCTCTGCGTCCACCACGGAGGTTCAGAGTTCCACTGTTCCGCTCTCGCCCACACTGAACCGGGAGTTGGTGACCTTGGACTTAACCCACTGAAGCACCGTAGCGGCTGTTCCGCCCGGACTGGTCCAATACTCTGCCGAGTCCGAATCGACGTGGAGCAGGCATACCTCCGGAGTATCCGGCCCATCCGGATACCAGGCTTCCACCACCTGGTTCCACATGTCCCGGATCTTCTGGCGATCAGTGACCACTTCGGCGATACCAGCCACCGAAACCCACTCGGTGTTCTTGCCAAAGGAAACGTTGACCCTGGGATCCTGCCGCACATGCGCCACCTGCGAGGTGTCCAGTCCCGTAAAGAACCACATGTCGCCGTCGTCCTCGACGTCCTGAACGGCGAGCGGACGGCTGACCAGCGCGCCTTCTTGGTTGATGGTGGTCAGCATTCCGATCCTGGAGTCGTTGATGATGCCCGTGACCTTCTTGATGCCCTGCTCTTCAGTCATGCCTCGCCTCGCTCTTCTCCGTGCCGGGGACTTTCCCCAAACGGACAGCCTAATAGTAAGACTACTGATTTACTAGGAGGCCGAGGAATGTCGATAAAAGGCCAGGAATGCACGGCACTCCGCCTGCCGGGAATCATGGCGGCCTGTTGTCCGTTCTTCTTGATGATGACGGCCGACGGCGGTCAGGCATGCCTCCAAGGGGCAGCACACGACGGGAAGTTTGGGGACTGCCATGACGTTGGACGAAACACTTGGCCACTTGCGGGCCGCGCACCTCATGGTCCGCGATGCCCAGGAATGGGACGGTCTCACCACGGCACTGCGTTCAGCGTATGCTGCCGGCGACGAAGACCTCATCGAACAACTGAGACCGCCGTACCTCCAGTCATGGCGGACCGTGACGGGCAATGTCCTCAGGGACACGTTTGACTCCGCCGGCATTTCGGTTGCCGATCCCGCCCATCCTTGGGGAATTGCCACCTTAACCGCGAACGGATTCAGCGCAGAACCGGTGCTGTGCCTTGTTGATGAAGCGCACGCCGACGCCTCGGAAACTGCCCGGCCGGACACCGTCCGACTCCTTACCTTTTCCGAAGCACTGGACCACTACGCGGACTGCCTGGCGCCCTTCTTCGGCGATCGTGCCCAGCAACAACGGTGAAAATCCTGTCTCCCCACCGAATCCCTCGGCCGCTACGAAGCGGCTGAGGGCTCCTCCAGCAACGCAAGCAGCCGGGAAACCGCGTCCGGGAGTTCGGCACCGTGGGAAAACACCATCCTGTCCGGAGCCATATGGGCGATCTTCCAGAGCGAACGTTCGGCCTCCGCTGGATCAGCTGTGAAAGGCGCGGGTGGTCGCACCATGGTCCCGTCCATGACACCCACGGTGTCGCCCACGAACATCAGGCCCTTATCTTCCAGCAGCAAACTGATGTGGCCTTCGGTATGCCCGGGTGTCCGGATAACCCGCAACCCGCGGATCTGCTGACCCTCGGAGGCTCGCTGCATCAGTCCACCCGGGACCACGGCATCGGACTCGCCATCGCCGGCCCACACCGCAGCACCCGTCGTCCTGGACAGGACGTCCTCCAACCCGCCAACGTGATCCGGATGCGAATGCGTGAGCACAACGTCCGAGACGTCACCCCAGCCCGCGCCAACCCGGTCCAGCCCCCGTTCGATGTCGACCATACTGCCGGCCAGGCCCGCATCAATCAGCACAATCCCTTCAGCGACGGGAAGCACGAAGCAGCGTACGTCAAAGCTGAGCTTGTCCGGTCCTGCCATTCCCGCAGGCAGATGCACTTGCTGGACGATCGTTTCCAGCGGCCGGCTCATGGCTGTCGGCTTCCCGGCGGTCCGTCGATGATGCTGGGGATGTACTCCAGCAACTGGGAGCGCCCATCAAAGGTCCGGCTGTCCACCCATCTCAAGTGCGACGTCGGGGTAGCCATCGTAAATCCGTTCACGTCCGGTCTTTCCGGTAATGACGGGGAACACCACCAGCCGATACCTGTCCACCAAACCGGCCGTCAGCAATGAACGGCACAGGCTCAGACTGCCGAGGGTACTCAGCGTGCCCGTGCGCGTCCGCTTCATTTCCTTCACCGCTTCTACGGCATCGCCGGACACCAACTCCGAATTGGGCCAGGCCAAGGGCGCTTTGAGGGTGGAGGAGAAGATGACTTTGGGCATGGCCGCCAGACCTGACAAACTGGCGCCTTCCTCGTCGGAAAATCCGGATCCATCCCCCGACGCCTGCTCGGACATGCTGGACATCACCCGATAGGTGTTGGCGCCCATCAGCATGGTGAAGTCCTTCTTGCCTTCCTCCTCCAGCCACGCCAAGTACTCAGGGCCCTCAAGGCCCCACCAGCCTGGCCACCCCTCCGCGGAGGCGTAGCCGTCCAGGGAGATAATCAGGTCCACCATCAGGGTCGCCGATGACTCGCTTGCGGTTGACTGGCTCATGAGCTGCCTCCTCGGATTTACCGTGCGGGCCATGCTAGCCCCGGAGGGGAGAGCCATTCAAGGGTTCGGGGCTAAAGCACCAGGAGGGCAAATCCGCCAAGAGTACTCAAGATGCCGACTCCAGTGAGGATCCAACCGACAATCAGCACAGTGTGGTCGTGCCGCGGTGGTTCAAGTGCGCAGCGCGAAGGGTGGCAGACGTCGTAATGGACCACCACCGCCTGGGGCTCATGGCCTCCGGCGCCGGCAGGGACATCCAGCAGAACTTTTCGTTCCTCATCTGACTGGTCAACCCAGTGGAGGCCCATGAATCCCCCGGCGGAGAAGCGTTCACCGTCCGCGGTCACCCAAACGCATCGGCGCTTGGCGATGATCCAGGCACTGATCAACAAAGTCACGCCCGGGACAAACCCCACCCAGGTCATCATTTCCAGAATGGGGCCAAGAACGTCCACAGTACCGGCCATAGAGTCGATCCTATGTGCTGCGGGCCGGTGTCCGGGAGGTCATGAAGAAGGAGGTCAGACGTTGCGGTCCACCCGGGAGCGCCACAAAAGATAGACGAAGTATGGCGCTCCCACCAGAGCCGTCATGATGCCCGCCGGAATCTGCGCGGGAGCAATGACCGTCCTGCCAATCACGTCTGCGAACACCACCGTGCCGGCGCCAATGAGGGCGGCCACCGGAAGGACGCGGGAGTGCCGGGCCCCCACCAAGGTTCGGGCGGCGTGTGGCGCCACCAGGCCGACGAACGCGATCACGCCCACCGATGAAACAGCCCCCGCAGTCAAGAGCACCGCGATGGAGAGCAGGAGGAGGCGTGATCCGGAGAGCCCGATGCCCAGCACACGGGGAGAATCATCATCCACCGCAATGAGGTCCAGGTCCCGTCGCATTCCTGCCAGCACGGGAAGCGAGACCAGCAACGCAAGGAGCGGCGGCAGGACCGACGCGAAATTACGGCCATACGTGGAGCCGGACAACCACGTCAGCGCCTTCGTCTGGTTGGACGGGTCCGTACTCACCAAGAGGACTGTAATCATTGCGGCCAATCCCGCGGAGACACCGATGCCTATCAATACCAGGCGGTTCTGCTGCAGCCCGCCGCGGAAGGCGAGGCCAAAGACCAGCAATGCCGACAACGCCGCGCCCCCCAGCGCGGAGCCGGTGATGATCCAGGATCCTGCGGTGGGGACGGTGGTGATGACGATGATTGCCGCCAGCCCGCCACCGCCGGAGACGCCCAGGATTCCGGGCTCAGCCAAGGAGTTCCGGGAGACTGCCTGGATGAGCGCACCGGCAAGAGCCAGGGCAGCTCCTGCAAGAACCGCTGCCAGGACCCGGGGCATGCGCGTACCCAACACGGCACTGACACGGTTTCCGGACTGGCCCGTGAGCCAATTGACCAGATCACCGAGCAGGAGTTTCGCATCACCCAGCAGGGCTCCCGCCACCAGCAAGCCAGCGAGCACCACCAGAAGCCCGATCAATACCGTGAGGAAGAACCGGCGTGAACGCAGCCGCGCCAAGGCGTCGCCTGCAACACTCAACCCGGCATCGGACATCCGCATGGCCAGGACCACCAGGAAGACGGCGCCGAAGACCGTGGTGACTGCACCGGTGGGGACTTCGACGCCGGCTTGGGCACCGAAGAGGCCACGGACCAGCACGTCAGCCCCGATGACCACCACGGCACCGGCCAACCCGGAGATGGGCAGCAACGCCCGGTGCCGGCCAAGCCCGCGGAGCCGCGAGGCCAGCAGCCGAACAATGGCCGGGGCGCACAGACCCACGAACCCAATCGGCCCGGCGATGGTGACGGCCGCTGCGGACAGGACGACGGCAAGTACGACGGCGCCGACCCGGGCCAGGCGCGGATCCGCACCTGCCAGCCGGGAGGCGTCGTCGCCCAGGCCGAGTAGATCCATCCTGCGGGCGAGGAGGAACAAGCCTGCAATGGCCAGAAGAATGACCGGTGTGAACTGGATCAGTTCATCGGTGCGTGACTGGGCAAGGCTGCCCTGCCCCCAAGCGTAGAGTCCGGTGGTTTCCTGGCTGAACAACAGCAACAGCGCGCTGGTGGCCGAATGCAGGCCGAGGGCCAGGGCCGTGCCGGCCAACACCAAACGGATGGGACCGCCGTTGCCGTTGGCTCCCCCACCGGACAACGCCAGAACCAGCATCGCTGCAGCAAGTCCGCCGATGAAGGCAATACCACCGGACAGCAGCGCCGGCAGCGTCAGCCCGAAGGCGGCCACTGCCACGATGGCAAAGTGGGCGCCGGCGTTGACGGCCAGAGTGTCGGGGGAAGCAAGAACGTTGCGGGTGGCCGACTGCAATGCTGCACCGGCCACCCCCAACGAGACGCCGACCAACAGGCCGGCGAAAAGCCGCGGTACGCGCGAGGCGACCAACACTGCGGTTTCCTGGTCTGTTCCGCTTCCGGTGACCAGACCCAACAACTGCAACGGACCGACGTCGGCCGTTCCTTGCGTGAGGTGGATCGCTGAAAACAGAACCAGGACAACCATCCCGGCCGCAGCCACAAGGACCGGGCCGGAAAGACGCTGGACGCCTTTGCGTGCGCCGTGTCCGGTGGACGGTGCGGGGACGGGAGCACCCGCCACGGCCGTGGGTACGGTCATGGCGGGCCTCTTCACAGTGTCGGTCATGAGGTGGGATTACTTGGTGAGGGACGCGACGATCGCGTCGACATACTGGGTCATCGAGGCAGGGCCACCGAACATCCAGATGCCGTCGGAAAGGCGGTGCACTTTGCCGGAGGTTACGAACGGAAGTGACTTCCACACGGCGTTGTCGGTCAGCTGCTCGGTGAAGTCACCGTCAGCACTGTTGGTGATGTACACAAAGTGGTCGGCATTGACGGCGGTCAGGCCTTCGACGTCCGTGGAGCCCAAGCCGTAGGCGGGGTCGCCTTCAACAGTCCAGGGGTCGACGAGCCCGAGTTCGGTGTTGATGTCAGCCAGCAGGGATCCCTTGGTGTAGGGACGGATGGAAACCTTGCCGTCAGCAACCCAGCCATCGGCGAACGCCACGCGGGAACCGTTGAGGCCGGCCTTCTCAAGATCAGCTTTGCCCTTGGTGACAGCGGCATCGAACGCGGCGATGGCCTCCTCAGCCTTCTTCTCCGTGCCGGTTGCCTTGGCTACCAGCTTCAAGTTGTCTTCAGCCTGCGCAATTTGTCGGCTGCCATCGGCGGACTTCACCACAACAACGGGAGCCAACTCTTCGAGCTGCTTGATGACTGGTTCCGCCAGATCGGTGGTCGCAACGATCAGGTCAGGATCGAGGGACGCAATGGTGTCGAAGCTGGGCTCGTTGCGCGTTCCGATATCCGTGGGGGTGCTGTCCAGCTTGCCGGCGGTAACCCAGGCGCTGTAGCCCTTGACGTCTGCAACGCCTACGGGCATGACGCCGAGGGTGGTCAGGTTCTCCACCACGTTCCACTCGGTGCCCACCACGCGCTTGGCTGGGCCGTCCAGCTTGACTTCGGTGCCGCGGGCGTCAGTTACGGTGATGGGCTCGCCGGCCGCGGCGGTGCTGGACGCCTGGCTGGCGGGACCTTCGGTAGTGCCGCAGCCGGTGAGCAGGACTGCCAAGGCAGCGGTGGCGGCCAGGGCCTTGTGGATCTTCATGGACACGGGGGTCCCTTTCGTGTTGGGGTGCTTACGTTTGGTTGGAGGTCTTCAGCTGTCGTTGTGCCGGCCCACCGCGCGGGTGCGCAGCCGGCCGGTCAACGGATCAGTGTGGGTCACGATGGGGATTGAATAGACTTCGCTCAACAGCGCTGCGTCGAGGGCTTCGTGGGCTGGACCCGCTGCTGCAATCCTGCCCTCCGAGAGAACCACCACGTGGTCGGCCAGCGCGGCCGCTTCATCGAGGTCGTGCAGGACCACGCCGATCGCCACACCGTGGACGCGGGCGAGGTCGTACACCAGGTCAAAGATCTCCACTTTGTACCGGAGGTCCAGGTGGTTGGTTGGTTCATCCAGGAGCAACACCGACGTATCCTGGGCCAGGCAGCTTGCCAGCCACACCCGTTGCAGTTGTCCGCCGGAGAGTTCCTGGACACCACGATCGGCAAGTTCAGCGACGCCTGTCAGTTCCATGGCGCGGTGAACAGCGGAGGGTCCCTCGGGATCGGCAGCACGCCACCGTCCGCGGTACGGATGGCGACCGAACTCCACGACGTCACGAACGCTCAGTCCGTGCGGCACGGGCCGGCTCTGCGACAACAACGTTACGTGGCGGGCGAAGTCGCTGCGCTTCATCATCAGCGCATCCGATGCTTCTCCACCTCCAGGCCGGACCTTGATAGATCCTGAGGAGGCCTCATGCAGACGGGCGAGCGCACGGAGCAGCGTGGATTTGCCGCTGCCGTTCGGACCTACCAAAGCCACGATGCGGCCCGGCTCCAGGCGGAGTCCGGCACCGTGCACCACGTCCTTCTCCCCATAGCGGAGGACCAGGTCTGTGGCTTCAAGCCCGGAGAGCTCACTCAGTTCAATCACAAAACGAAAGATTAGCTTAGGCTTACCTAATTTCTAAAACCGTGTCAGAGGATGTCTCCCACACGCCGCCTCGGGACGGCTCGGGACGTGCAAGGCTTGAGACATGGACCTGGACATCTCCCCCACAGTGACTGTTCCCGCCTCGGAGCTGTCCTGGCGGTTTTCGCGGTCGTCGGGACCCGGTGGCCAGCACGTCAACACCACCGACAGCCGGGCCGAATTGATGTGGAACGTTGCCAAGACTGCGGCCCTGACGGATGGGCAGCTCCAGCTGCTGCTCAGGCGACTGGGGCCGAAGCTTGTTGACGGCGTCATCACAGTGACGGCCTCCGAGGAGCGGTCACAGCTGCGCAACCGCGAGATCGCCCTGGCCAAACTCGCTGACATCGTCAGGGCGGGCCTTGTTCCCGAAGTCATTCGCCGCCGCTCCAAACCCACCCGCGGCTCGGCCCGCCGGCACCGCGCGGCCAAGGAACTCAGGTCCGCCACCAAGCAGCAACGACGCCGGCCTCCAGCCGAGTAGTTCAGATTTCGGGCGACAATGAGCCTGACTAAGCCGTAGTGACCTCAACCCATTGCGCGCGCCACTCGGGAGCTTGGAAGGCTTCGCTCCAGTAGGCGGTTTCCTTGATAATCCTGCCGCCACGGAATTCGAAGATGAACACCGTCTGATACGCGGTTCCGCCATAGTCCAGCAGGGCCTCGGCCGTCACCAGGTTGCCGCCGCTCAGGAGGCGGCGCGGACTAATGGTGGGGAGTTGCGGGAAAGCACTGTAGATGGCCCTGCGGTTTTCCGCCCCGCGCACCACTTCCCCGGACTGGGGCCAATGCATCACGGCGTCGTCATGGAACAGCTCATCCATGACCTCGATATGCCGATCGTTGATGCAGTCGATCAGCCGCTTGACCACGTTCTCGTTGGTGCGCTGTTCATCCAGGATTTCGTCAGCCATGATCCGCATTGTCCTCCTGGGAGCCCTGTTGCACTACTGCTTGAGCGGCCCGGATCAGTTCTTCTTGATCAGGTCCATGAAGGCCTGGAGATGTTCGGCCATGTCTACTGATTCGTCGTAAAGCCAGCTAAGCTGGATGCCGTCCACCAATGCGGTGATGTGGCGGGCGAGGACCGACGGCGGGAAGCCGTCCCTCAGGCGTCCGGCGGCGAGTTCGCGTTCCAGCTCGGATTGAACTGAATCCACAAAATCCTGATTCCTCCGGAGGAGGAAATCGTGGGCCGGATGGTCCGGGCTGATGGCTTCGGCCCGGAGGGTGGCGTCTAGGTGGATGACGCCGCGGATTCCCGCGTTGTGGCGCATGACGGCAGGAACGGTTTCCAGCAGGCCCTTCTGGCTGATGAGCTCCCGGCGCCAGGGGCCCTCACGCTCTTCGCGGAGGACCAATACCGCCTCCAGCAGCGCTTCTTTGCTCCCGAAATGATGGAGGAGGGCGGTGTGGCTTGTGCCGACAGCCTCGGCTATCTGCCGGATGGACAAACCCAGGTACCCCTTTTCGGCGAAGACGACGAAGGCGGCCTCCACCAGTTCGGCGCGTTTCCTGGCGCCGTTGGCATAGGGGGCGCGCTTTCCTGTTCGGCCCGGTGCGCGGGCCGGTTGCTCGCGGGTTTCCTGGTTCATGTGACGACCTCCTTGGGATGAGGCTACCAAGTTTCTTTTCCACTTTGGTAAAGAAATCTGTTTGAAAGTATTCCAATATGGTCAAAGTTTGGTTAGCGTTGCTCGAAGACATCACGGGCCGCGTCCTCACCGGCCCGGATCACCGATCCCAAAGAGCCAACGGTGGCTCTGGTCCAAAGGAGGATTTTCATGGGTGACTCCACAGCGCAGACGCAGGTCCTGGCACCTGCCGGGCCAACAGCACCGGGCTCAACAGCCAACGCACCAGCCATCGCGCCGCCGTCGGGCAATGCACCGCAACAACCGCTGTCCAGCAAGAGGACCATGGCGCTGGTCCTGATCGCCGCCTTGGGCATGTACATCATGAGCCTCACGCTGGGCACGGCACTCTCGCTGCGCCTTGCCGTAGTTGATCCGGCGTCCAAGGAGACCAGCTATGGCATGGCCGTGTCCATCAGTTCGTTGATTCTCCTGGTCACCATCCCGCTCACCGGCGCCCTGTCCGATCGCACCGCAGGCCGGTTCGGACGGCGGCGTCCTTGGATCATCGGCGGGTTGGTCCCTGCGCTGATTGCCGCGGCAGTCATAGGCACTGTCCCCTCCACGCCCGTCATCGTGGCGGCGTACGTCGTTGCACTGGTGTCGGCACAGGCCGCCTTCAACGCTTACGCCGTCATTCCCATCGAGGCACTGCCTGACAATAAGCGTGCTCGGGTCATGGGTGCAATGGGCATGGCAGGCGCACTGGCAATGTCCGCGGGGTCCTACCTCGCCGCGTGGCTGGTGGACGCACCGTTGCTCATGATGTGCGTTCCCGTCCTGCTGGCGCTCGTCTGCAGCATTCCGCTGTTGGTCCTGTACAGGGATCCAGCGAAGACGCGCGCTGAATTGCCGCCGCTGGACCTCAAGGGCCTGGCGAAATCTTTCCTGGTAGATCCACGAAAACACCCCAACTTCGCGTGGGCGTGGGTTTCCCGGTTCCTTGCCGGCATCGCCATGACGGCGTTGTTCGCCTACTTCATCTTCTTCCTGATGGACGGGCTCGGCATGTCCATTGCTGAGGCCGGAAAGAGTGCCGGCCTGCTCACTCTGATCTCGGCTCCAGTCAGCATCCTGTTCTTCACCGCTTCCGGTTGGCTCTCGGACAAGATTGGCAGGCGCAAGCCGTTTGTGATCGCTGCTGCTCTGCTCATGGCCACGGCCCTGGTGCTCGGTGCCACGGCAGGCTCCTTCGAGCAGTTCGTGGTTGCCTGGATTGTGTTCGCCATGGGCCAGGCAATGTACCTCACCGTGGATCTGGCGCTCTGCGCAGCTGTCCTCCCGGATGCCCGGGACACCGGCAAGGACATGGCCGTCTTCAGCCTGGCCCTCAGTATCCCCAACATCATCGTTCCCGCAGCCGCCCCCGCGATCCTCGCAATCGGCAGCGGACACAACTATGGCTTCCTTTGGTTTGCAGCAGCCGCGCTGTGTGCCATGGGCAGCATCACCGTCACCTTCATCAAGGGCGTCCGCTGAAAAGCGGGCCACCTTTCCTGCACACAGACCCCAAAGGAA
The DNA here is from genome assembly GCF_052113445.1 of Paenarthrobacter sp. YAF11_1. Lineage (NCBI taxonomy): Bacteria > Bacillati > Actinomycetota > Actinomycetes > Micrococcales > Micrococcaceae > Paenarthrobacter > Paenarthrobacter sp. YAF11_1. Next base: position 196,040 of record NZ_JBFRDF010000009.1, on the reverse strand, counting down.
CACACATGACCTCCTCCCAGTCCTTCCCCGCCGGCTTCCTCTGGGGAGTCGCCACCGCGGCCCACCAGGTCGAAGGAAACAACGTCAACAGCGACACGTGGTTCCTGGAGCAACTCCCCGGCACGATCTTTGCTGAACCTTCCGGTGATGCGATTGACCACTACCACCGCTACCGCGACGACGTGGCGCTCATCGCCGGCCTTGGATTCACCACCTACCGCTTCTCCCTGGAATGGGCACGCATCGAACCGGAGGAAGGACAGTTCTCGACGGCGGCGCTCAACCACTACCGCCGCGTGCTGGAGGCCTGCCATGAGCACAACCTCACACCGGTAGTGACCTTCCACCACTTCACCTCACCGCTGTGGCTACTCGGGGCCGGGGGCTGGGAAGACCCGGCGACTCCGGAGCGCTTCGCTCGCTATTGCGAGCGGGTCATGGAGCACTTGGGCGATCTCATTGGCGTTGCATGCACCCTCAACGAACCCAACCTCCCGTGGTTGTTGAAGGAATTGGGGATCGGTGGCGGACCCGCCGAGAGCCGTGGACAGGTACCTGTCTGGGCGGCTGCCGCTGAACGCCTTGGCATTGAAGCAGCCCGCATCGCCCCCTTCCAGTTCACGGTCTCGGAGCCTGGCTTTGAGGTCAAGCTCGCCGCGCACCATGCAGCCACGGTCGCCATCAAGGCACGCCGTCCTGAGTTGATGGTGGGTTGGACATTGGCGAACACGGACATTCACGCAGCACCGGGCGGGGAAACCAACGCAGAGCGTATTCGCCGCGACGTCAACGAGCGCTTCCTGGAGGCCTCCCGCGGAGATGACTTTGTGGGTATCCAAACGTACGGACGCACCGTCTTTGGAGCCGACGGCCTTGTGCATGCCGAGGACGGAGTGCCCACCAACCAGATGGGCGAGGAAATCTATCCTGAGGGTTTGGAAGCGACCATCCGCGAGGCTGCCCGCATTGCACGGATCCCGGTGATCGTCACTGAAAATGGCCTGGCAACCGAGGACGACACCCAGCGCTTGGACTACCTGCGAACGGCGGTCGCCGGCGTCGCCTCCTGCCTGGCCGACGGCATCGACGTGCGGGGGTACATCGCATGGACCGCCTTTGACAACTTCGAGTGGATCTTTGGCTATGTCCCCAAGTTCGGGCTGATTGCTGTCGATCGGGCGACTCAGGAGCGTACTCCGAAGCCCAGCGCCACTTGGCTGGGTGGCGTGGCACAGGACAATGGCGCGTCCCTTGCCCTGGGCACGTCCGGGTCCCTCGAGAACCAGCCCGCCTAGGACCGCCAGCCCGTCCGCGCCAACCTACCCTGATACTGGAGACCAATGATGACTACCTGGCATGCCCGCATGATCGCTGCAGACAAAGAGTTCGACGGCGCACCACTGATGCGCGGCGAATTCCGGCTCGACGAAGGCCACGGCGGCGTTGAGTCCGCAACCCTGTTCCTCTCTGCCCTCGGAGTTGTTGAGGCATGGGTTAATGGCCGGCGTGTTTCCGATGATCTGCTGACACCTGGATGGTCCAGCTACGAGTGGCGGGTGCGGTACAGCGAGCTGGACGTCACCCAGCTGGTGGGTCAAACGACTGTCATCGGGTTGGCGCTGGGCAACGGCTGGTATCGGGGGCGGCTGGCGTGGTCCGGCGGGTCCAAATACTACGGGCAGGAAATCGGTGCCTTCGCCGAAGTCCGGATCCGATTTACCGATGGCCACGAGCAAGTCGTCGGGACCGACCCATCCTGGACCGCAGGTGAGTCGGCCACCACGGCGAACGACCTCTACGACGGCCAGTCCATCGATGCCCGAAAGTTCGACGACGCGTGGCTGGCGCCGGGCTTCAGCTCGGGGAAATGGTCGGCGGTGCATGTGCTCGACGACGACCTCAGCCGCCTCGAGCCCTACATTGGTCCGCCGGTCCGCCGCCAAAGGGAGCTGAACCCGGTCAAGATCTGGACGTCACCTGCCGGAAAGGTGTTGGTGGACTTCGGGCAGAACCTGGTGGGGTGGTTGCGGGCATCAGTTACAGGGTCCGCCGGCCAGGTGGTGACACTGCGCCATGCTGAGGTCCTCGAGAACAGTGAGTTGGGTACCCGGCCGCTGCGTTCGGCCGAAGCTACGGATCGCTTCACGCTCTCCGGCGGCGAGGACGTCTTTGAGCCAACGCTGACCTTCCATGGATTCCGCTACGCGGAGGTTGACGGTTGGCCCGGCGGCGCCGAAACCCTGGCCAGCGAAGGTGGCCTGACCGCGGTCGTTATCAGTTCGGACATGAAGCGGATCGGTCACTTTACGTCCTCTGACCCTCTCCTGAACCGTCTTCACGAGAACGCGGTGTGGGGCATGCGCGGCAATTTCGTGGATGTCCCGACGGACTGCCCGCAGCGTGATGAGCGCCTTGGCTGGACAGGAGACCTCTCGGCGTTCGCGCCGAGTGCCGCGTTCCTGTTCGACAGCAAGGACTTCCTCCGCGACTGGTTGCGGGACCTTGCATTGGAGCAGAAACACGACGCCGATCTGGTGCCGTTTGTTGTCCCCAATGTCCTGAAGTACATCGAACAGCCGGCCGAGTTCGGCGCCCCGGACACCGCTGCGGTGTGGAGCGATGCTGCGGTATGGGTTCCGTGGGCACTCTGGACCGCCTACGGAGACAAGCGCGTGCTGGAAGAGCAGTTCGAGTCGATGACCGGCCACGCCAGGCGGCTTCGCAGCAAACTCTCACCCAATGGCTTGTGGGACACCGGCTTCCAGTTCGGAGACTGGCTGGATCCCGACGCCTCCCCGGACCAACCGTGGGCCGCAAAAGCCGACAAGCATGTAGTGGCGACACTGTGCGCCTTCCGAACGGCGTCCTTGGTTGCCGCAACAGCGGAGGTCCTCGGAGATGAGGGGGCTGCCACCGAGTTCGGAGCCATGGCACAGGAACTGCGGGCGGCATTCACGGAGCACTACCTTTCCCATGGCGTCATCACCAGCGACTGCACCACTGTCTACGCCCTGGCCATCGTGTTCGACATCCTGGGTGAGGCAGACCGGGAAATCGCAGGGCGCCGGCTCGCGGAGTTGGTGGAAAAGTCCGGTTTCCGCATCTCCACCGGTTTCGCGGGAACACCGTTCGTCACCGACGCACTGACAGTCACAGGCCACCTCGACGAGGCATACCGTCTGCTGCTCCAAACCGAAAACCCCTCCTGGCTGTATTCGGTCACCATGGGCGCCACCACCATCTGGGAACGCTGGGACTCAATGCTGCCGGACGGCAGCATCAACCCCGGTGAGATGACCAGCTTCAACCACTACGCGCTAGGAGCGGTAGTGGACTGGATGCACCGGACCATAGGTGGGCTGGCGCCGCTGGAACCGGGATACCGGCGCATCCTCATGGCGCCACAGCCTGGCGGCGGGCTGCAGTGGGCTGAAACCAGCTTGGAAACGCCCTTGGGATTGGCCTCGGTCCGCTGGGAAGTGGTTGGCGGCCGACTGGAAATCTCCGCAACAGTTCCGGATGGCGGCGAAGCCGTCCTACGGCTTCCCGGCGGGGACGACCAGATCCTGGGGCCGGGACATCACAGGCGCACCGGTGCCCTGCCGGAACTCACCTTCCATTGAGTGAAAATCGCAAGCCACGACCTGCCATCAATGGGCAAAGCTTGAAACAGGTATTGATGCCGACGAAGGAAAGAAGGAACCACATGTCCCTCAGCGTCGAGGAAATGAACACAACACTCCCCCTGGCCAACACGTTGCCAGGCGAGGCCGTCCCCTACTACATGGCTTCCGGGGAAGGCGCACGGTACGAGATCAACGGCCAGCTGGTCACCGTGATTGCCCGCGCCGCGGACACAGGCGGCATTTTCAGCGCCGCGTACGTTTCGGGCGGCATGGGTGCTGAGTCTCCTTTTGTCAGCCATGCGGTTGAACATAAAACGCTGTATGTGTTCGACGGTATCCTGCACGTCTGGCTGCCCGGTGAAAGCCGCGTCCTGACACCAGGTGATTCCGTGGTCATTCCTCCGGGAACTCCGCACGCTTACCGCATGGCCAGCCACTACACGCGCTTCCTCAATTGGATGACTCCAGGCGGGGCGGAGGCCTATTACGAACGCGTTGGTACACCCATCGACTCCCACGTTCCGCCAGTGCGTGCCGGACACAAGTTGACCGTCCAGGAGCAGGCAGAAGTTGGCGCCGAATTCGGCATCACGTTCCCGGACGTCGAACGCGTCCAGCCGAGCCTCCAACAGAATGCCGGCCTGCCGTCGTCGCTGAGCCCGTACTTCCTCAGTGCGGGCGAAGGCGAACGGCTGGTCAGCTACCAGACCATGTTCTCCTACCTCTCACGCCCGCAGAACACAGGGGACAACTACTTCGCAGTGCACACCAAGGGTGCCAAGTCGCCGTACATTCCGCTGCACTTCCATTCCGAGCACACTGAGAATTTCCTGTGTACTGAAGGCAGGATGTTCCTGTACGCCAATGGCCGCGAGATGCTCCTGACCAAGGGCGATTTTGTGCACGCCCCAGCCGGCACCATCCACTCCTTCGCGTTCGACGCCCACAACACCCAGATGGTGGGTTTCCTCACGCCATCGGTCTTCAACGGCTTCTTTGAGTACTTCAACAAGCCCACAGAGGACTACATCTACACAGAGGGCGGCGAACCGTACATGGACATGGAAGGCTTCGGCCGGGCCCAGGCCGAGATGGACCTGACCGTGGTGGGACCTCCCCCGCAGCGGCGGGTTGCCCTGGACCTCTAGTCCAGCCCAACGAGTCCAGCCCAACGCAAGCACAACGCAAGCACATCGCAGGAGGCCCGGATCCTTTCCAAGGATCCGGGCGTCCTGCGTTGTGGCGTTGAGTGGGTGCGGTGCTGTCTTAGCCGCGTTGTTGTACCAGCGCCCGTCCGTAGTCGTTGCCGTTGGGAGTCCGGACTACGCTGTGCATGTGGAACGGCGCAGGTTGGTCGTTACCGAGGAAAACGCCGCAGTGGTGATCCAACTCAAGAATGACCACGGGACTCTGGATGCGGAAGTAGAACGGATCCCCACCCTGCCAGCCGCCGATCCAGCAGAACCAGGTTTCCGCGTAGTGCTCCCGGATTTCCCGCAGGCGTGCAGCCTTGGGTCCCGCCGGCAGATAGGCGATGGAGTCGTCCACCACCCCTTCCAGCAAAGCCAACGCCGGGGCAGGCATGGAACTGACAGGGATGCCCTCGTAGGCAATGACCCTGTTGTCCTGGAAGCATCCAGCCAGATGCCGTTCGTCTCCCGGGTGCAGCCGTCCTTCAGGCATGGCAGGGTCTTGCAAGTGCTCGAAGATCACTGCCTCGGCACGGAGCGCCTCCGGCAGGGCCGCCATGAGTTCCCGGGCCAGGTGGATGCGTTCCTTGAAGACCTTCACGCCTTGGTGCGGGCCGTCGTCGATGACATCCGGTTCCGCACCCAAAAAGACCGGCGAGATGACCATTCGGGTCCCCATCACCAAACAGTTCAGTGCCAAGTGATGGCCGAACAGTTGCCAGCCCCACGGCTCGGATTCGGACGGCGTGCCATAGAGGGCAAAGTTGTAGCTGAACTCATTCATGAGGAGAGGCAGGTCCACCAAGTCACCCAGGAAGCCATTGATTCTCATCAGGTTCCGCGCCAATTCATAGCCCTGGGGGCTGAGGCTGGCCTTCACCAGGGACAGGGCAGCGTCACGGACGGCGGAGTCCTGTTCCTCCAGACGAAGGCCGGTGTCATGCTGCATGAATTCCGGGTTGGCCCAGCTCTGCCATTCGAGAGCGTCTACCGGGTAGCTGATACGCTCGCGCTGCGGCGCGCCCAGCAACGCGAACAGCTTGTCCGCAGCGGCCACCATGTCCGACGTCGGAGCCTCCTCGCCGGGACGGGCTTCACTCAGCGGAAACAAGCCTTCACGGATGGTGCCGTCACTGGTCACGCCCACAAATGGCGCCGGGTAGAGCTTCTTCCAGCCTTCGATCATGGGCCCTGCGAAAGAGTCTTCCTTGGCGGCCTCAGCGTAGGAGCGTGCATCCAGTCTCCGGAGTTTCGCCACCCGGGGATGGTCCGGCGCGTACAGGGAGTCACGAAAGGACGGCGTCGACATGTGCGGCCTCCTGGGTTGTGAGTGATGCGGGGTGGCTCCAGCCCGCGGCGACGAGCACGGCGTGTGCCGCAGCGTCAGCAGACGAACCGCGCCAGGCAACGTGTTGGTCAGGGCGGACAAGGACGGCGTCGGCAGCCCACAGCTCTGACATGGGCGTGCCGCTGCTGCCCGGCCGGATGGCCAGCACGGTCAGCGGCACGCCCTGGCCGGCAGCTGCAGCCAGAACAGGGGCATAGATGTCCTCAGTGGCGGCGCCGGCCAATGAACCAGAGTCCACCAGCAGCGTGAATCCGGGACCCAGAACGTCATAGATGGAGCTGCCACCCTCCAGCCATGCGTGGGGAAGCAGCGCACCCGGTGTGGCCGAGGCGACGTAGCGGATGGGGTCTTCGGCCGGTACGGGCGATCCATCCGGGACAACCAGCGGGGACCCTATGTAGGAGTAGCCGAGGACAAGGCCCAGTGAATCGAACTCGCTTTGCTTAACGCCAAGGGCTTCGTGGGCGCTTGCCCGCGCGGCGTCGCCGGCTGTTCCTTCAACTTCCAAAGCAGGATCAGCAAAGTGGTATGCGAGTGCCTTGCCGTTGGCCGCGGCGTCGTTGATGGTTCGTTGCGCCACTGGCCGCCGCTCCAGGCCGTAACTGTCCAACAGCTCCGGCCCGGCCCAGCCTTCCAAGGCGGCGGCAATCTTCCAGGCCAAATTCGCGGCATCGCCAATGCACGTATTGAATCCGTGGCCACCCCACGGAGGGTTCTGGTGTGCTGCGTCGCCCACCAGGAACACCCCATCCCGGCCGTAGTTGGGAGCCAGGAGCATCCGTGCCGTCCAAGGATCTGTGGCGATCACGTCGACATCGACGTCGGCCCCTGCCAGTGACCGGACCAATGCCACCGGATCCACGTCCTGGCCACCGGCTGAAACGTCCACCCCCTGGATGATGGCCCACCACGTCCTGTCCAAGTTCATCCGGCCCACCATGCCGGCCGTCCGGGGGCCAAGAACCCAGTACTGCACCGCCGGGTCAAGAGTGATGGTGTCCGCGAGGTCGGTGGAGCGGAACAGGATGCTGATGTTGGACAGCGCTGCCGATCCGCCCTCGAGGCGGATTCCCAAGCCACGGCGGACGGTGGACGAACCGCCGTCGGCTGCAGCCAGATAGGTGCACTCAACGGTTCCGAGGTTGCCGTCACTGTCGCTGACGGTGACGAGCTGTCCGCCGCCTGTGCCAGCCAGGAAGTCTTCAACCCTCAAACCGGTCAGCATTGTGGCATGCAGGGAGGCAGCTACTGCATCCCGAAGCACTGACTCCAGCACTGGTTGCGGCACTTGTTGACCACATTCCGGTTGAGGTTCGTAGCGGCCCGTTTCCAATTGGAAGGCGTGGGTAAAGCGCCGGATCTCCCGGCCAGTCAGCGAGGAACAGAAAATGACGTTCTGCGCGTACGCCACGGGAAGCGGAGCAGCGGCCCGCAGTGCCGCAGACAGCCCGATCCTGCGCAGATGCGTCATGGTCCGGGCATTGGTGGTCTTTGCCCGCGGACGGTCCTGGTCAATGGTGGTGCGTGGCTCAATGACCAGGCTCCGGATCCCGCGCTGGGCGAGGTCCAGGGCCAGGAACAGTCCGCTGGGCCCGCCACCGGAGATCAGGACGGGGACGTGGTCCGGCAGGTCCTCCAGTCGCGCGTTCGGGTCGGCGCCCATCAGGCCCTCGCCCGGAGGAACGGTTCGCCGACAGGGGTGACCAAGGTACCCAGTTTCTCGATGTCGACCTCAACGGTGTCACCTGGCTGCAGGAGCCATTGAGGTGACCTGGCGTATCCCACGCCTTCAGGCGTGCCGGAGGCAATGATGTCCCCCGGGTGCAGGGTGAAGGTTTCACTGATCAAGGAAATGATGGCCGGGACAGAAAAGATCATGTCCCGGGTGTTGCCGTTCTGCACTTCGGTTCCGTTGACGCGGGTGCGGACCTGGAGGCCATCCCGCAGATCGCCAACCTCATCCCTGCTGACCAAGGGGCCCAGCGGTCCTGTGAAGTCGCCGTTCTTGCCCAGCGTCCATTGGGACGTGAGTTTCTGGGCGCGGCGGGCGGTGAGGTCGTTGAACGTGGAGTAACCGAAGACGGCGTCTTCCGCGGTGGCCTCGTCAACGGACTCGACGCGTTTGCCGATGTAGGCAGCCACTTCGCCTTCCCAGTCGAGGCCGGCTTCGCCGCCCGGCACGGGCACCGGCACGTTACCGACGGACAGCGAGGCCGTCCATCGCCCGAACAGCGTGGGATACGGCGGCAACTCCACATCTTTGTAGCTGCCTTCGGCGGCATGGGCCCTGTAATTGAGTCCCACGCAGATCACGCGTGCCGATGCCGGAACCAGCGGCACCTCGATCACGTCCTGCCGCTCATGCCCGGAGCCAACATCAGCGATGATGGCCGGAGCTTTCTCCTGCCACCGGACTGCGTCGGCCCAGAAGTCCGTGATGGACGCCAGCGGGAAGACTTTGGTGCCGCTCAGGGCGGCAACCCAAGTACCGTCGTCGTGGTTGATACCTATGTACTGCATGGTGGACCTTTCAGCTTCGCCCGGAGGCGGTTGTTAGTAGGAGGGCACGGCAAAAGAGCCCCAATGCTTCTTGCCGGAGAAATTACGGGAGGCCGGCCTGGTGCCGGAAGAACGAGACCGTGGCGGACAGCGCCTTTTCGGCCGCCGCCGTGCTGCCGTCCGGAAGGGACCACATGTGGTCAGCCCCCTCCAACAGGAGAAGTTCGACGTCGGTGCCCGCCTTCTGCAGTTCACCCGCCAGGGATTGCGACTGGGCTGCCGGAACAAAACGGTCCGCTGTGCCGTGGATCAGCAGGAAGGGTGGGGCGTCGGGTCCCACGTAGCTGATGGGGCTCGCTGCAGCAGCAAGGTCCGGGTGGTCGGCCAGGACGGCGCCCACCAGCAACTCCTCGCGGGAGCCGGGATCGCTGGCCTTCGCCACGGCGTTGGACAGCGCCTGCTCCCCCATATGGTTCAGGTCCGTGGGCGGATACCAGGCCGCAACTGCGGCGACACCGCTCCCACCGTTGTGAGGGGATCCGTCAACAAGCCCCACCAGGCTGGCAAGATGGCCACCCGCTGAGTCGCCCCAGGCATAAATGCGGACGGGATCCACGCCGTACTCGTCGGCATGGTTCCGGAGCCATCGCACCGCAGCCTGGGCATCATGCAACTGGGCCGGGAACGGGGCCTCGTCGCTCAAGCGATAGTCAGCGGAAGCCACCACGAATCCGGCCTCCGTCAGCCTTTCGAAGGGATTCAGACCGAAACCGTCACAGACCGGTCCCAGCGATGAACGCTCACCGACGCGCCAGCCTCCACCGTGGAAATGGACGACGGCGGGACGTCGCCTGGCCTTGGCTCTGTCCGGGGCGGCCGGACCGCCCGGCCCCAACGAACCGTCCGGCAGGTACAAATCCAACAACAGCGGGCGGGATCCGTCGTCGCCGGTGCGGGCGAATTCAAGGCCCTTCAACACGCGACCATCCGTCATCGTCGACTCCCTTTGTTGCTTCTGCCGGATCCTCGATGTCCCGGCTTGTTCCTCCAAGGGTGCCTGACCGGCACCCGGACCTGAACTGGTGATTTCACTCATTGAAACCGCCGTGCTGTCATCAACGCACCCAACCCAGTACCAAGCCTCATACGATCCGGAATTCACGCCGGAAGAAGTCGACCGACCTTTCCAGGATCCCGTCCAGCTGGTCTTCGGCGAAGAAGAAGCAGTGGTCCGCCCCCTCAACCGTGACGAGATCATGGTGAACCCCTGCCCGCTCCAAGGCGCCGGCGAGCAGTTCGCTTTGAGAGTGCGGCACCAGTCCGTCGCTGTCGCCGTGGACCAGCAGGAACGGTGGAGCTTCGTCCGTGACGTACCCCAGGGGGCTGGCAGCATCCAAAAGGCCCGGATCTGCCGTGCCTCCCACCAACATGGTGCCGGGGTCGAGCGAAGCACCCTCAGGCACCGCCGCCACCAAGGGGCCGTTCAAGAATTCCTCCACCCCCTGCCTCCGTTGAACATGGGTGAGCGATGAGATGCCGTAGAAGTCCACCACGGCGGTGACCGAACTGGACTGCCCCTGGGCGCCCAGGCCACCCTCAAGGTCGTCGCGGGATCCGGTGAGCCCAAGGAGGGCCGCCAGGTGGCCGCCTGCCGATTCGCCCCAGGCACCGATCATTTCAGCGTCGATGCCGAAGACGTCCGCGTACTGCCGCAGATAGCGGACAGCCGCTTTGATGTCGTGGAGCTGGGCCGGGAAAGGCGCTTCCAGGGCGTGCCGATAGTCCACCGTGGCACAGGCAATACCCGCTTCGTTGAGGAGGCGGAACACCGAGTCCGGGGTGAACGTGGGTGGCAGCTCCCGGCGGTCCCCCAGCTGAAACGCTCCACCATGGATCCAGACCACCAGCGGAACTGGGCCGTCGCCCGTCTTCCTGGGCAACCACACATCCATGGACAGGCGGCGGAAGCCCACAGCGATGGCGTAGTTGAGTTCACGGTGCACCAGCGAGTGCTCGGACACTTCCTGGGGCGTGCCCGGAACCTGATAGGCGGGGAACGGCGGCGGCGCGGGCATGCGGCGTGGTTCGGCAGCAGCTGTGGTCTGAAGTGTCATGGGTGGCTCCTTAAGTATGGGGATTAATCATGGGGAAGTTTTTCAGGCGTAGTGGCAGGCGACATCCGAATCGCCCAGACGGCGCAGAGCCGGACGTTCGGTAGCGCAGAGTTCAGTGGCCAGTGGGCAGCGCTGACGGAACGGGCAGCCACCCGGAGTCGCCGCGACGGCCGCGGCAGTACGGACGCCCAGCGATTCCCGGACAGCCCGCCGCTCCGCTTGTTCCGCGGGACGCGGTACGGGCGAGGCTGCCACCAGGGCCTGCGTAAACGGGTGCTTCGGGTTCTCCGTCACCTCTGATACCGGGCCGGACTCCATCACCTGTCCCCGGTACAGCACCACCACCCGTTGGGCGAGGAACTGGACCACGGAGATGTCATGGGCAATGAACAGGTAGCTCAGGCCGCGCTCGTCCCGGAGGTCCGCCAGCAGATTCAACACTTGTGCCTGGGTAGAGAGATCCAGGGCGCTGACGGCTTCGTCGCAGACCACCAGCCTTGGCTCACAGATCAGGGCCCGGGCCACGGAGATGCGCTGCCGCTGGCCGCCGGAGAACTGGCTCGGGTACCGGTCCACTGCTTCACGTGGGAGCCCCACGCGTTCCAGCATGTCTTCCGCCTTGGCCCGGGCGTCAGCCGCCTGGACACCCCGGACCCTCAAGGGTTCGGCCAGGGACGCTCCGATGGTCTTGCGGGGATTCAGTGACGAGTTGGGGTCCTGGAAGACAGCACGGAGCTCGCTGCCAATGGCGCGGCGCTGGGAAGGATTGGCAGCGGTGATGTCCTCCCCCTGGAATGCCACGCTGCCGCCGGTAGCCTTCTGCAGTCCCAGGATCGCCTTGCCGATGGTTGACTTACCGGACCCGGACTCGCCCACCAGCCCCACGGTTTCGCCAGGTTGGATAGTGAAGCTGACATGGTCGACGGCGGGAGGTGCGGAGGCTGCTTTCCTGCCGCGGCCGTATCGGACCACCAGGTCTTTTACCTCGAGCATGGGCTCCTGGCGGAGAGTGGTCCCGGTGGATTGCCGGAGTGGAGTTTCGATGCTCATGCCATGTCCTTTTCGATGATGTCCAAGCGGTGCCGGGCAGGAACTTCGGCCGGGACCGCGTGCTCCAAACGAACGTCCGTGGCCACCCACCCGAGGCCTTCCATGGCGAGTTCGTCGGCTTTGACGCACCGCACCCTGCCCTCGCCGGATCCTGAGGAAAGCAGGGGAACGGGCACCTGGCATGCTGACCCGGCGAACTGGCATCGGGCTGCGAACCGGCAACCGGTTGGCCAATCCTTGGGCTGCGGAACCTGGCCCTTGATGGTAGCGAGGCGTTCAGGCATGTCGTGGGCGGTATTGGCGTGTGGATCCGCCGCCAGGAGGGCCAGTGTGTAGGGGTGCCGCGGATTGTCCAGGATGGTGGCGGTTTGCCCGTTTTCCACCACCTCGCCGGCGTACATGACCGCTACCTGGTCACAGATGTCGGCAACAACGCCGAGGTCGTGGGTCACCATCACCACGGACATTCCTGTGTCCTTCACCAGGGACCGCAGCAGGGAGAGAATTTCCGCCTGGACGGTGACGTCGAGCGCCGTGGTGGGCTCATCAGCCACCAGCAGGCGCGGCTTCCCGGACAAGGCCAGGGCAATGGCAACACGTTGCGCCATGCCGCCGGAGATCTGGTGCGGATACGTTGTCAGAATGCGCTCACCGTCAACGATGCCCACCTTCTCCAGCAGGCCCAGGGCCTCGATCTTGGCCTCGGCCCGGCCGACAGACCGGAGCCTGCGGATCGCTGAGGTCAGCTGGTAGCCCACAGTGAACATGGGGTCCAGGGCGCGCATGGGTTCCTGTGAGATCAGGGCAATATCGCGTCCGCGGATGCCTTCCAGCTCCTTGTCCGTGGCGGCGGCCAGGTTTTTGCCGTTCCACAGGATCTGGCCGCCGGTGACTGCCACGCCGGACGGCAGCAGCCCCATCAGCGAAAGCGCGGTCATCGTTTTGCCGCAGCCCGATTCTCCAACAAGGCCCAGGACACTGCCGGGTTCGACGTCGAAGGAGACGTCCGTGACCAGCGGCGTTCCGCCGTCGACCCCTACAGAGAGTCCGCGGACGCTCAGCCGGCCCGTGGCGGGCGGGTTTTCCACCCCCGGCGCTGCTGCCGCCGCGGCGGCTGCCTGGGCAGAGCGTTTGCGGCGGATGGCCGCTGAGGGCAAATGCGAGGCAACGGCGTTGGGGGCCTTGCCCAAGGCATTACCGATGGCGTTGGCGGACAAGACGGTCAGTGCCAGCACCACGCCTGTGGGAACCATCAACCATGGGGCGTCGTAGACGTGCTGCGAGGCACTCTGGATCATTCCGCCCCAGCTGGGCTGCGGGAGCGGCGGGCCGAACCCGATGAACGCAAGCCCTGCCTGGATCAGGAGGCCCACGGCGAAAATCAGCGCGGATTGGACCACAATGGTGGTTGCCAGCCCGGGCAGTACGTGACGGACGCTGATGGCGAGCGGATTCAGTCCGTCGACTTTGGCGGCATCAACGTACAGCTGGTTTTGCAGCGATTTCGCTTGGCCGAGCATGACGCGGTAGATACCCGCAGAGATGAGCACACCAAGGATCGCCATGATCAACGGAATATTGGTACCCACCGCACCGATGACGGCAAGAATAATGACGGTACCGGGCAGGGACATCATGATTTCGGTGACGCGGCTGATGATGCCCTCGCCGCGGTGGCTGTTTGCCGCTGCCAGGGCCAACAGGGTGCCGAGTCCGACGCCGACAATCACCGTGATGAACGAGGTCCCCAACGTTTCGGCTGCTGAGGCGAAGATGCGGCTCAGGATGTCCCGGCCCAATTCATCAGTACCCAACCAGTGGGCAGCCGTGGGACCGGACAGGACGGCGGTAAAGTCCTGGTCTTCGGTTTTGAAGGGCAGCCACCACGGTGCTGTCAGTGAGGCTACCACCATGGCGGCCAACCACAGCGTGCCGGCAACGCCGGCCGGGGAAGCGAGAAGGCGGTGCCCGGAGAGCCTGGTGCGTGCGGTCTTACGCAGGGCGGCGGGAGGAGTTGCAGGAAGGGTGGGAATCATGAGGCACGCAACTTGGGGTCAAGGAATTTGGTGGCAAGTTCAAGCACGAGGTTGACGGCGACGACAACCACGGTGGCGATGACCACGACCCCTTGAACGGCGGGGGCGTCGTGGGTGCTGACGGAGGTCTGGACGGCTTGTCCAAGGCCCGGCATCGCGAACAATTGTTCAGCGATCACCGAGCCGCCGAAGAGCCCGATGAACTGCAGGGCAATGCCTGCCACGATCGGAAGGCTGGCGTAGCGCAGGGCGTGGACGTACAGGATCTTCCAAGTAGGAGTGGCTGTGGCCCGGAGTGTCCGGATATGTTCCTGCTGCAAGGCCTCCAGCATCGACGCCCGGGTTTGCCGCGCAATGAACGCTGCACCGCCCACCGCCAGGGTGATCACCGGGAGTGCCAGGGACATGGCCCAGTCCTGTGGTGACACCTCGAAGGGAACGTAGCCGGTGGCCGGGAACATCGAGGACTGGACAGCGAAGAGATAGACGAAGATGACGCCGATCCAGAAAGCGGGCAGGGCCACCAGAAGTCCAACAAAACCGCCAATGAGCTGATCCAGGAAGCCACCCCTTACCGCAGCAGTGACACCCAGGACGATGCCGAAGATGGCACTGAGGATGGTGGCCCCGGCGGCCAGTGAAGCAGTCACCGGGAGCCTGTTGGCAAGATCGGACGTGATGGACCGGCCATCAATCAAGGAGTTTCCCAGGTTGCCCTGGACGGCATCACCCAGCCAGCGGAAGAACTGGACCAGCAACGGATCATTCCAGCCGAGGGACTGGTTCAACTGGTTGATGGCTTCCTGCGAGGCGCCGGCTCCCAAGGACACTGCCCCGGGGCTGCCTGGCATGGCGTGGACCAGCAGGAATGCCAGCACCGCCACCACCAAGACGGTGGCAAGCGCCATCAACAGGCGCTTGGTGGCAAACATTGCCATGGTGACCTCCATTGGTCGGGCCGGACGCCAATCCGTTGAGGACGTGGCGTCCGGCCTGTTCGGTGGATCAGTTGGTGGGTGCGTAGGAGGAGAGCAGCGGGTACACGTTGGTACCGGCGAACTTCACCTCCTGGACCTTTTTGGTGTTGTAGCCCTGGTTGGTGAGGGATTCGTACAGCGGGATCATCCAACCGGACTCCACCAAGCGGGTGTTGACCTTGGTCAATGCGGCCTTCTTTGCGGCGTCGTCCTTGGCTGCTGCGGCCTCGGCTGTGGCCGCGTTCAGCTGATCATCCGTGGCCTTCTGGACGTTGGTGAAGCCGCTCAGGATTGCTCCATACATGAGCCCAACAGGGTTGTCCCAACCCAGTGGGGCGTAACCCAGCGGGGTGGTGGCTACCGCGGCGAAAGCTTCGTCCGTGGATGCTGCCAGCTTGACGTTCATGGTGATCCCTACCGCGGCCAGGTCCTTCTGGACTGCCTGCAGATCGGTTTGCGTTTGGGCACTGGCGATGATGGTGAAGTCGAAGCCATTGGCGTAGCCGGCCTCCGCCAGCAGGCTCTTTGCCTTGGCGGGATCATAGGCGTAGGTGGTGTTCAGCTCTTCAGTGAAGCCTGCGGAATCCTTGGGCAGTGCGTTCCAGGCAGGGATGTCTCCCTTGTGGAGGGCGTCCACCAAAGCTTTGCGGTTGATGGCGTATTGGAATGCCTGGCGGACCTTTTCGCTTGCGAAGGCCGGTGCGGTCTTGCCAATCTTGTCGAACGAGATCATGGTCTGGACAGTGCCTCCGATCTGGGAGACGCCCACGCCCTTGGACTTGGCGAAGTCCACCGTAGGCGAGGTCAGGGAGGCAACATCCGCCTGGCCGGATACCAGCGCATTGGCCCGGGCCTGGGGATCCATGATGACGCTGAAGGTGATCTTGTTGTAGGGATACTTGGACGCGTCCGTGTTCTTCTCGTTCTTGGTGAACACGTACTTGTTGCCCTTCACGGTGGTGGCACTGTCCAAGGTGTAAGGGCCGGAACCGTCCGGGGTGGTGGCCAGGCTGGCGGTGTCAGTGACAGCGTTCTTGCCCACAATCATGCCCAACGTGGAGGTGAGGTTCTTTTCGAAACCGGGCTGGGCCTTGGCAAAGGTGATGGCTACCTGGGTGGGGCTCACGACGTCAACGGAAGCAATTTCCTGCGCGCCACCCTTGGCAACGGCCGAGTAGGCGCTGAGGGCAGTGTCGCTGCGGCGGTCGAGGTTGGCCTTGACCAAAGCGGCGTCCAAGGTGGAACCGTCGGTGAAGGTCACTCCTTCCTTGAGCGTCAAGGTGAGGACGGTGTTGTCCGCGTTGTAGCTGAACTCCTTGGCCAGGCCAGGGCCCACGCTGCCATCAGGCTGCAGGGTCATCAGGTTCTCGTACAGGCCTTCGAAGAACTGCCGCTGGGCGTCCGATACCCGCAACGGGTCATAGCCGAACGATGCGCTGTCGCTGTCGGTTGCGATGGTCAGCGTGCTCTTGTCCACAGTGGACGTGGCGGCAGATCCGCCGCCGCAGGCCGTCAGGGATCCCAGGAGGAGCGCGCCTGCCAGGACGGCTGCGCTCCGACGTGCAGGTGAGGTGAGGAGATTCATGTGCTGCGCCTTCGCATTCGTGGTGGAATCGTGTGTCGAGATGTGGGACCGGCGGCCTGGAGGGGGTCGGCTGTGACCTCTCCGGGCCGATCCGTCGGCGCCCTCTCGTCAGATGGCTTCCGGTAACCGGCTTCTTCAAGGGTCATAGGCAGGACGCATCCGGCCCTACGTGAATTCCATTGGTTGAAACAGTATTGTGGTGGAGGTCACTCATTCCTCTGAAAGGATTCAGGTCATTGTTGGCAGATGATGGCGCCGGTGCCGCAAAACCACAGCGGGGAAAACGCCCCAAACAGGGCGAACCCGTCATAGACCGCGCACTGAGCCTGCTCGCCGTCTTCAGCGACCGCCGTCGTGCTCTGACCCTTTCCGACATGGCGAGGCTGGCTGACATGCCGGCCCCCACCGCCCTGCGCCTGATCGCGAGACTGGTGGCGTGGGGTGCTTTGGAGCGACTTGAGGATGGCCGCTACGTAGTGGGAGTCCGGCTGTGGGAGGTGGCATCATTGTCGCCCCGCGGCCACGGCGTGCGCGAGATTGCGCTGCCCTACCTTGAGGACCTCTTCGCCGTCACGCGGCATCACGTGCTGCTGGCCGTGAGGGACAAGAACGAAGCCGTCCTGATTGAACGGCTCTCCTCCAAAGAGGCAACCGAGGTGGCCTACCGCGTGGGTGGACGCGCGCCGCTGAGGTCGACGGCGGTGGGCTTGGTCCTGCTGTCAGGGGCCGACGCCGCGTTCCAGGAAGCAGTCATCAACCAGCCGCCGGACGTTGAAGTGGGGGTGGATTCCATGCCGGAGGGCCAGTTGAGGCGAACGCTGTCCGACGTCCGGCGGACCGGCCTTGCCATGATCCGCCGCACGGCGCCCTCGCGGACAGTCTCGGTCGCTTCCCCCATTTTTGGGGCAGACGGACTGGTAGTGGCGGCACTGTCGATCGTGGTTCCCGACGGCGCGACCCCTCCGAACGTCCTGGCGCCGGCCGTGCAGGCGACGGCAAGGGCCGTCTCGCGAAACCTCGGCTACAACGCCGGGCCGAGTGACAGTGTGCGGATGCGCTAGAGGCGTTCGGCCTCGGCCGCATGGTCGGGGGTCAAGAGCGCCAGCGCGAGTCTTCGCGCGTAGTCACCAATAGCTGCCACCAAGTCAAGTTCGCCCCCGGAAAGTACCCACTGCAACTGCAGCCCGTCACTCACGGCGATGATCTCGCGGGCGCAACCAATGACGTTGGTTTCTGCCCTGAGGAAGCCATGCTCGACGCCGGCAGCCAGGAGCTGGGCGGTCTCCCCCACCGCCCGCTCGTACCAGGTGGCATAGAGCTGGTGCGCGGGGGTTGACGAATCCGCCGCCTCTGCCGAAACCAGCACGAACAGCTCGATGAGCCCCGGCTCCCTGAGCAAAGCGCGGGTGGATTCCACCATGGTGGTGAAGACCTCCAGAGGGTCATCAGAGTTCTGTTCCCGCTGGGAGCTCCACCACTGTGCTGTCTGCTCGAGACGCCGCTCAGCAACGCCGAGCAGCAGGTGCTTCTTGGAACGGAAGTGGTGGAGCAGGCCACTTTCGCTGAGGCCTGCGTCTGCAGCTACCTGCGACAACGGCACCTTGTGGTAGCCGGATGTCGCGAAGAGCCGCGTGGCCGCATCCAGGATTTCGGCACGCTTGGCCCGCCCAACTTCATAACTCCCCGATTTACGCCGTGTTCGCACGTTCTCAGGGTAACTCTGTGCCCCGTTTCATAAAAACAGTGCAGACACGGTTTTTATGGCTTAGCATGGGCGAAACATCCCCTTCAGGCCAAACTCCCGAGGAGTCCCCTTTGATTGACCATGTGTTCAATTCCTCCGTCAGCGAGGCCCTGCGTCAGGCGTCCTGGATCTCCCCCCGGGAAGGCACGCGCGCCGCGCCGGGTAACCGCCCGGCCTATTGGCTGCGCAGCAGCTTCGTTTGGCGTCCAGGCCACGGACAGGTGACGGTCCATGCCACAGCCCACGGCATCTACGAGCTGTTCATCAACGGCAGCCGCGTGGGCGACCAGGAGCTGACCCCCGGCTTCACGTCCTATCGCAAGCGTCTCCAGGTGCAGGAATGGGACATCACCGAATTCCTGGACGAAGGAGTCAACGCCATCTCTGCGCTGCTCTCCGACGGCTGGTTCCGCGGCCGCCATGGCTTCGAACGCAGGGCGGACGGCTTTGGCACGGAGACCGCGTTTCTCGCCTCTGTTGCCTGCGCCGGAGGGGTCCTGGCAGCAACCGACGGGACGTGGCAGTCAATCGAAAGCCACATCACCAAGGCGGATCTCATGGATGGGCAGTCAGTGGACCTACGTCGCTTCCACTTTCTGGAGGAAAGCACGACGACGGAGGGCTGGCTTCCGGTGGTCGTCCGCAACGGCGGGCTCTACGACCACCGGGAACGGCTGATCCGGCCGGTTGCACCCCCTGTACGCCGCCTTGAGTACCTCAGCCCCACCAGCATCGCCACACCCGAGCCAGGACTGATGGTGGTGGACTTCGGGCAGAACATCAATGGCTGGGTCCGGCTGGGCAACCTGGGCCCTGCCGGCACACGCGTCACACTCCGGCACGGTGAAGTGCTGGACGGGACTGGCCAGGTATCCACCACGAACATCCAGGCCTTCGATTTCGCCAGCAAGACTGCACTTCCCGCCGGCCAAGTGGACCACGTGATCTCGGCCGGCCGAACCGGTGATGTCTTCGAACCACGGCACACCACCCACGGTTTCAGGTATGTCCAGATTGAAGGCAGTGCGGGCCCCCTCTCGCCCGACGACATCACTGCGGTGGTGGTCCATACGGACCTGCATCGCACCGGAACCTTTGAATGCAGCGATCCCCGGTTGAACGCCCTTCACAACGCCATTCTCTGGAGCTTCCGGAGCAACGCCTGCGATGTTCCCACGGATTGCCCGCAGCGCGAACGATCAGGCTTCACCGGTGATTGGCAGGTCTTCGTGGACACCGCGGCCCTGCTGTTCGACGTCTCTGGATTCAGCACCAAGTGGCTGCGTGACCTGGACGCTGACCAGTGGCAGGACGGCCGCGTACCCACGGTCATCCCGAATCCCGCCGGGGATGGTCCATCAGGCAACGTCTTCGAAGACCTCGCCACGGGATCAGCAGGCTGGGGTGACGCGGCCGTGCTGGTTCCATGGTCCCTGTGGCGCGCCTACGGCAACAGGGAAGTGCTGGCAGAGGCGTTTCCCTCCATGCGCGCCTGGGTTGATTACTCTGCCAGAGCCGCTGCCGCCCGCCGTCACCCTGATCGCGCGGCAGCCCGCCCAACTCCCCTGCCCCACGAACAATACCTATGGGACACCGGATTCCATTTTGGCGAGTGGCTTGAGCCGGACACACCACCGAATCCCGATCCCTCCAGGGACCACGGGATCGTCGCCACCGCATTCCTGTTCCGGTCAGCAACCCTGCTGGCCAGGACCGCCTCAGTACTGGGAGATTCCGGTGCCGAATCCCACTACGCCACCCTGGCCGCACACGTCCTCACCGCGTGGCAGACCGAATACCTGGACGGCAGCGGCAGACTCAGCGAAGAGTCCCAAGGCCACTATGTGCGGGCCTTGGCCTTTGGACTGGTTCCGCCCAAAACCCAGAGCTTGACCGCGGCCAGGCTGGTGGAACTCATCCGCAACAACGGAAACCGGCTGGGCACCGGATTCCTCGCCACCGGCCTCCTCCTGCCCACCCTCGCCGACCACGGCTACCTCGACGTAGCCTACGAACTGCTGCTGTCCAACGGCACCCCCTCCTGGCTTGGAATGCTCGACTCCGGCGCCACCACCATGTGGGAGTGGTGGGACGGGATCACCAGCAACGGGGCGCGCGGATCCCTCAACCACTACAGCAAAGGCGCAGTGGGTTCATTCCTGTACACGCACATCGCCGGCCTCCTGCTGCCTGACCACCCGGAGCCCATGGGGACGGCTTACCGTACGGTGACCATCGCCCCACAACCAGGCGGGGGCATCACGTCGGCGCGTGCCGCCGTCGAGACCACGATGGGCCGCATCAGCAGCGCATGGGAGATCGAGCGTGGAAAGTTCACTTTGCGCGTGGACATCCCCCGCGGCGTCGACGCGACAGTTCAACTACCGGATGGAACCAGGCACCCGGCACCTGCCGGCAGGCACGACTTCATCATTCCCGCCCCTTAGCGCCGGGGCTGGGAGCCGGCCCCAGCAAGCGCCCGGCTGCGAACGCCGCTAGAGTCATAGCAATGGACAGTGTACTGACAAATTCCCAGCGGCCCGTTCCCGAGGTGCCGGCAACGCCGTCTACCGAACCCGAGGACGGCTTCGTCCGAGTCCGGGGAGCACGCGAAAACAACCTCCGCGCCGTAGACGTGGACGTCCCCAGGGATGCGATCGTCGCCTTCACCGGCGTCTCCGGATCCGGAAAATCCTCCCTGGCCTTCGGCACCATCTTTGCCGAAGCACAGCGCCGCTACTTCGAATCCGTGGCCCCCTATGCCCGCCGCCTGATCCAACAGGGCCACAACCCCAAGGTGGAGACCATCACGGGGCTGCCCCCCGCCGTCGCGCTCCAACAACGCCGCGGCACCGCGACCGCACGTTCCAGCGTGGGCACAGTGACAACCCTCTCCAACTCGCTGCGCATGCTGTTCTCCCGGGCCGGACGTTATCCGCAAGGCGCCAGGCAACTGGACTCAGACGCGTTCTCCCCCAACACCGCTGCTGGAGCATGCCCCGAATGCCACGGCCTTGGCGTTGCCCACACGGTCAGCGAATCATCCTTGGTTCCAGACCCCTCCCTCAGCATTCGCGACGGCGCCATAGCCGCGTGGCCAGGCGCCTGGCAAGGCAAGAACCTCCGGGACATCCTCACCCACCTGGGCTACGACGTGGACACACCGTGGAAAAAACTGCCGAAAAAGGACCGAAACTGGATTCTCTTCACCGAGGAACAGCCAGTGGTGGAAGTGACACCCCAACGCGACCGCGTTGCCAAGCCCTACAAAGGGCGGTTCTGGAGCGCTAAAAGCTACGTCCTCCACACGCTCGCGGACTCCAAGAGCACCACCATGCGGGACCGGGTGCTGCGCTTCATGGAGACCGGCCGATGCCCACGGTGCGACGGCAGCGGACTCAGACCCGACGCGCTCGCAGTCACCTTCGCCGGAAAGACGATCGCAGAGCTCAATGCCCTGCCCATGACCCAACTGGCAGAGATCATCAGGCCCACCGCCGGGCTCACCGCTGCGGGTACGGCGTCCCGCACCCAGACGTCCGGAGAAAGCAACGAGGTGGCAGTCGCCATCACGCGGGACCTGCTCGCCAGGGTTACTGTGCTCCTGGAACTTGGCCTGGGCTACCTGGCATTGGGGCGCGCAACACCCACGCTCTCCCCCGGCGAGATGCAAAGGCTCAGGATCGCCACGCAGCTGCGCTCCGGCCTTTTCGGCGTCATCTACGTGCTGGATGAACCGTCCGCCGGGCTTCATCCTGCTGATGCCGAACCCTTGCTTGAGGTCCTGAACCAGCTCAAGGCGTCCGGGAACTCAGTGTTCGTTGTGGAGCACAACATGGACTTCGTCCGGGCCGCTGACTGGTTGGTGGACGTCGGACCGCATGCCGGCGAAGGTGGCGGGCAGGTCCTCTACAGCGGCCCCGTGGGCGGTCTGGAAGATGTGCAGGATTCCGTGACCAGGCCCTTCCTTTTCCCCGAAGGCAGCAGGGCGGGTACAGGTGCTGCCCGCTCATGGGATGAGTCGCTGGAGCTACGAGGAATCACCCGGCACAACCTCCGCGGGCTTGCGGTCGATTTTCCCTTGGGCGTGCTCACGGCTGTGACGGGCGTATCCGGCTCGGGGAAGTCCACGTTGGTCAGCCAGGTCCTGGCCGATGTTGTCAGCGCCGAACTGCATCCGGAGTCCACGGACAGCGGGTCGCCCGCCGCAGCACCGGGGACCGCGGCCGTGTCCGGGCTGCACCGGCTCGATCGCCTCGTGAAAGTGGACCAGAGGCCCATCGGCCGCACTCCGCGTTCCAACCTGGCCACCTATACGGGCCTCTTCGATGGCGTGCGGAAGGAATTCGCGGCCACTGATGGCGCCCGGGCCCGGGGTTTCGGCGCAGGAAGGTTCTCGTTCAACGTCGCCGGAGGCCGCTGCGAAACATGCCAGGGAGAAGGGTTCGTAGCGGTGGAGCTGCTGTTCCTGCCAGGGAGCTACGGCCCCTGCCCCGAGTGCAACGGTTCCCGCTTCAACCCGGAGACCCTGGAAGTTACCTACCGCGGCCGGACCATCGCCGAGGTCCTGGGCATGACCGTTTCAACAGCGTCCGAATTCCTCTCAGATCTGCCGTCCGTCTCGCGAAGCCTGCAAACATTGAAGGAAGTCGGCCTGGGTTACCTCCGGTTGGGTCAGCCTGCCACGGAGCTATCCGGCGGGGAAGCCCAACGCATCAAACTCGCCACCGAACTTCAGCGCGTCCAGCGCGGGCACACCCTGTACCTGCTGGACGAACCCACCACCGGATTGCACCCCGCTGACGTCCAGTTGCTGATGAAACAACTCCACAGGCTCGTCGACGCCGGCAACACTGTGATCGTGGTGGAACACGAAATGGACGTGGTGGCGGACGCAGATTGGGTGATCGATTTGGGACCCGGCGGCGGCGACGCCGGTGGCAAGGTGATCGCCACCGGCCCGCCCGCCGTCGTCGCGAGCTCAACGGACAGCCGGACGGCCCCGTACCTCGCTGCCGCGCTCAGGCCGTGACTCAGCGCCTCGGGATGTTTCGCAGGTTGCTGCGGGCCATGCTCACGGCCTCGCCCGCGCCCCTGTTCAGGACCACTTTGGACATGGCAGTAGCGAATCCAATGACCTGGGATCCGGAGATCTTGGGCGGAATGGACAGCGCGTTCGGATCGGTGATGAGCTCCACCAGTGACGGTCCAGGATGTGCAAACGCCTCCCGGTACGCAGCCTCGATGTCCGCTGGATCCGTGACGCGCACTGCGTGGAAGCCCAACGCCTTGGCAACTTCGGCGTAGTTTGCGTCCGGGACGTCCACACCAAAGTCAGGGAGTCCATCCACCAGCATCTCCAGCTTGACCATGCCCAGGGTGGAGTTGTTGAACACCACTACGTTCACGGGCAACTTGTGCGCGGCAACGGTGATGAGCTCACCCAGCAACATGGACAGGCCGCCATCACCGGAGACCGAAACCACCTGTCGGCCGGGATATGCCACTTGCGCACCAATCGCGTGCGGCAGGGCGTTGGCCATGGAGCCGTGAAGGTAGGAACCGATGAGTCGCCGCGTGCCCAACGGGTTGATGTAGCGCGCGGTCCAGACGTTGCACATGCCGGTGTCAGCGGTGAAGATGGCGTCCTCTGCTGCAACCTGATCCAGCAAGGAGGCAGCATATTCAGGGTGGATCGGCTGTTTTTTCTCCACTTTCCGGGTGTAGGCCCCCACGGCTTTGTTCATCAGGCGGTCGTGCTTTTTGAGCATTTGATCCAGGAATTTGCGGTTCTTCTTCGCTTGGATCAGTGGCAGCAGGGCTTTAAGCGTTGGGAGAACGTCGCCATGGACCGCAATATCGACGTCGGTCCGCCGGCCCAGCCGCTGCGCGGCCCGGTCTACCTGGGCAGTCCGGGTATCCGGCAGGAATTGATCATAAGGAAAGTCGGTGCCCAGCAGGATCAGCAGGTCAGCGTCCTCAATACCCTCCGCCGCAGCGCCGTAGCCGAGCAGCCCGGTCATGCCGATGTCGAACGGATTGTCGTATTGGACAAAGTCCTTGCCCCGGAGGGAGTGGCCAATGGGAGCCTTGATGAGCTCTGCCAGCGCCATGAGTTCGCCGTGGGCCCCCGCAACGCCGGCGCCGGCGAAAACAGCTACCTTTTCGGCGTCGTTAATGGCCTTGGCCAGGTCCTGGACGCTCGCGGGATCGGGCACAACCGTTGCGGGCCGGAAGGTGGCAGGCGCCGGCGTGGGGGCTGTGGCTTCAAGGCCGGCAATGTCGCCCGGGAGGGTGACCACCGAGGCTCCCCTCAGGGCAATCGCGTTCTGGATGGCGCTGTGCATGACCCGTGGTGCCTGCTCCGCGGTACTGATCAATTCCGAATACACCGAGCATTCCGTGAACAGCCGGTCCGGATGGGTTTCCTGGAAGAAGCCGCTGCCGATCTGCTTGCTGGGGATGTGCGAGGCGATGGCCAGCACCGGGGCGCCAGTACGGTTGGCATCGTACAGGCCATTGATCAAGTGCAGGTTGCCGGGGCCGCATGATCCCGCGCAGACCGCGAGCTTGCCGGTTAATTGCGCCTCCGCAGCGGCGGCGAACGCTGCAGCCTCCTCATGGCGTACATGAATCCAGTCGATGCCTCCCTTCACCGAACCTCCGGTCTGGCGGACAGCGTCCACGATCGGGTTGAGGCTGTCACCAACGATTCCATAAATCCGCTGCACGCCGGCAGCCTGGAGTTGTTCAACGAGTTGGGTGGCGAGTTCCTTGGCCATAGTGTGCAGACTCCCTCAGTGGATGGTGGTGGGCTGACATGGCCAAATATAGTCGGATTGCCTTTGCGTCGGCTGGATGGCTGCTAGGCCGCCAAACGGGTCTCGAAAAGCCTTTCCGCTATGGTCAACAAGTGTTCCGGGACGCAGGTGTCCTCACCGTTGGTTGCATGGCCGAGAAAGACTGCGTCGCCACTGACGGTGTCCTCAATCCGGAGGCCCGCTTCGCGGATCAACACCTCTGCGCGCGGGTTAAGGGGCAGGGGAATGAACTTGGCCTCATCATTCAGGAAAACATGCCAACCTCTGCCATTGATTGTCTCCACATTTCCTTTTACCAGTTTTTGCCGGAAATGAAGATCATGCCCAATCCACTCCAAATGAATTGGCAGGAAGATCCGCGCAGGCACAATAAGTGCCGAGACTTTTTCTTTCATTGATGCGCTTCCATAACCTCAACGATTAATCCATCACGACTGGTAGGCCCTCCGAGGACTTGCCTTGTCCTGGCTACCGCTGGTTCTTTCGCGGTTTCGAGAAGACATTTTCGCTAACCTCAGCTTTTGCCCTCTTTTATGCCCGCTTTTCCAAGATGGTCTTTCCAGATTTTTTCGACTTTGCTCCGTTTGGTGATTTTCCTGACAATCCGATCACTCCATTCGTAGATCCTTTATCATCACCATACCTACTTTTAAATTAAATGCCAGTTCTGTAAATTTGCTGGCCGCGGCAACGGCATTGAGCCACTTTTTCTTCGATTCCTCTGGTTGGGACAGCCGTTCGTTGCTAGCGTGACCGCATGAGCCCCTCCAAGACCCCCGCGGAGATCCTCGACATCGACGGTGCCGAGGTTCGTGTCTCGAATCCGGACAAGGTGGTTTTCCCCGAGCCCGGGCTGACAAAACTCGATCTGGTCCGCTACTACCTTGCGGTGGCCGAAGGTGCGCTGAGGGGAGCCGGGGGCCGGCCAATGGTCCTCAAGCGCTTTCCCAAAGGCATTGATGCCGAGCCGTTCTTCCAAAAGCGCGTGCCGGAAAACCATCCGCCGTTCATCGACACGGCTACGCTGCATTACTCCTCCGGAACTTCCGCTGAAGAGACGGTCATCCGGGACGCTGCGGGCTTGGCCTGGGTAGTGAATCTTGGTTGCCTTGACCTCAATCCGCACCCCGTCCGCGCCGAGGACCTGGAGCACCCTGACGAGCTTCGCGTGGACCTCGACCCCATGCCGGGAGTGGATTGGTCCCAGATCGTGGACACAGCGTACGTCGCGCAGGACGTTCTCACCGACGTCGGGCTGGTGGGGTGGCCGAAGACGAGCGGTTCGCGGGGCCTTCACATCCTGGTGCGGATCGCCCCCAACTGGTCTTACCGCGAGGTGCGGCTCGCCGCCGAAACCCTGGCCCGGGAGGTGGAAAACCGTGCTCCGGGGCTGGCCACCGCCAGATGGTGGAAAGAGGAACGGGGTGAGAGCGTGTTCGTCGACTTCAACCAAAACGCCAAGGACCGCACCGTCGCTTCGGCCTACTCGGTCCGTTCACTCCCCGATGCCCGCGTCTCGACACCGCTGAACTGGGCTGACGTACGCTCA
This sequence comes from Paenarthrobacter sp. YAF11_1, assembly GCF_052113445.1. Classification (NCBI taxonomy): domain Bacteria; kingdom Bacillati; phylum Actinomycetota; class Actinomycetes; order Micrococcales; family Micrococcaceae; genus Paenarthrobacter; species Paenarthrobacter sp. YAF11_1. The sequence continues at coordinate 169,501 of NZ_JBFRDF010000009.1, read as the reverse complement.
GCCCGGCCGGACCAGTTCACGGTCCTCACCGTCCCCGACCGTTATGCCGATGTGGGTGACCCCCATGCCGGCATCGACCACGGCGTGGGGTCACTTGACGGGCTGCTGGCGTTGGCTGCCGAGCTGGGTCCGGCAGAAAGGGCTCCACGGAGCGGGGACGGATCAGGCCGCCGGATGTCCACGATGCCACTCATCGAGGTGGCCCGCACCAAAACAAAGCCAGAGGCCTTCGCCGCGCTGGAGGAATGGAAGGAACAGCATCCGGGCCTCGTCTCCGCTTTGCACCCGGCAGATGTCCTCATTGACGGGATGAGGGGATCCAGCTCGCTCTGGTACAGGGTTCGCGTCAATCTACAGCACGTTCCCGAGACCGAACGCCCGCCGCAGGAGGACCTGCTTGCCGACTACGACCCGTGGGCGGGCAAGACATGGCCCGGACGGCCCGGGGCCTGACATGCAAGGCCTGTCCGCGTCACTGGTCCTCATCGCAGCGTTGGCAGTTGTAGCACCCATAGCCGTTCGGCTGCTGGATCCCGTGGTCAAGGTGCCGATCGTTGTTTTCGAAATTGTCCTGGGGATCCTCCTTGGCCCCAGCCTGCTGGGATGGATCCAATCCACGCCCTTTACTGACACCCTGGCGGATTTCGGGCTCGCCATGTTGTTTTTCGTGGCAGGGAACGAAATCGACTTCAGGGCAATCCGCGGGCGTCCCATCAAACGCGCTTCGGCAGGGTGGGTGATCTCCTTGGCCGCCGGAATTGGTGCCGGCTTTGTCTTGGCTCCCGCTCCGGAGTCCGCCGTGATCATCGGAATCGCCTTGTGCTCCACAGCTTTGGGAACCCTCCTGCCCATTATCCGCGATGCCGGCGAATCCAAATCTCCCATCGGCACTGCCGTAGCAGCCCTGGGTGCGGTGGGCGAGTTCGGTCCCCTGATTGCGATTTCGCTGTTCTTCACCGGGAAGCAAGTGGGAACGGCCTCAGTGGTGTTGTTGGGATTTGTCCTCCTGACCGGCGTGGCCATCTTCTTCGCTTCAAAGGCCCGGCACACTCTCTTCCACGCCCAGGTCACCAGGACCCTCCACACCAGCAGCCAATTCGCCATGCGGTCCATCATGCTGATCCTCAGCTCCCTGGTTGTCCTGAGCATGGTGCTTGGGCTGGACATGTTGCTGGGTGCCTTCGCGGCCGGCGTCCTCTGGCAGGTAACCATCGCGCGTGCTCCCGAAGCTGACCGAAGAGTCATTGAAACAAAAATCGATGCGGTCGCCTTCGGATTCCTGGTGCCCATCTTCTTCATCGATACCGGCATTGATTTTGACCTCGGCGCGTTGACGTCCAGCCCGGCTACGCTCGCCCTGGTCCCGCTGTTCCTGGTCCTTCTGCTGGTCATCCGCGGCCTGCCGTCCTTGCTGGCAGCGCCCCGGGGTTCGACGCGTGCCCATCAGCGGGCACTCCTGCTCTTCGGGGCAACGGGACTGCCCATCATCGTGGCCGTGACCACCATCGGACGGGAGCACGGATTCATCACCAGCGGATTCTCTTCCGCACTTGTAGGTGCCGGAATGCTCTCCGTCCTGCTGTTCCCCCTGTTGGCCCTGCGACAGCTCCAACGCAGGGACCCAACTGCCCCTGCGGCGGAACTGCCGTCCGACAGCAGTGCGCAACCAACCCACCAGACACCAACCCAACAGACGCACGACGGCGACCTCCCGCCGTCGGGCGCTTCCGGCACCTAGGGTGCCGCGAACGTCGGGCAGAAGGGAACCGCCAACAGGTTTTACACATGTGCTCAGGCATGCTTAGGGTGGATTCATAAGCTTCCTTAGCTTATGGCCGGCTGTACCGAAAGACGTTTCCCGTAGACAACAGGAGGACCACCATGACTGATCAGTACACGTTCCGAAACCCTGTCACCGCCTACGAACAAATATCCCCGCCGAAGCAGCACCAACCCGAACCAGGACTGGACGCAGAGTTGACGCCCACGGCGGATCTTGGCGAGGAGACCTACCGCGGAACCGGTCGGCTGGAAGGGCGCAAGGCGATCGTTACCGGCGCGGACTCGGGCATCGGCGCGGCCACGGCCATTGCCTTCGCAAGGGAGGGTGCCGACGTCGTGCTTTCCTACCTGCCCGAAGAGGAAGAAGATGCTGCCCGGATCGCCGGCATCATTGAAGCTGCGGGCCGCAAGGCCGTCAAGGTGCCCGGAGACCTCAAAGACTCCGCTACGTGCCAGGAAATAGTGGACACCGCCGTCGCCGTCCTCGGCGGGGTGGACATCCTGGTCAATAACGCAGGCAAGCAAGTGGCACAGGAAGACCTCGCAGACATCACCGACGAGCAGTTTGACCACACACAGAAGACGAACGTGTACGCCATGTTCTGGCTGACCAGGGCTGCGCTCCCCCACCTTCCCGCCGGTTCGACCATTATCAACACAACATCGATCCAGGCCTACAGCCCTTCACCCACACTGGTGGACTATGCAACCACCAAGGCCAGCATCAACAATTTCACCAAGGGCCTGGCCCAGCAGCTCGCCCCCAAGGGCATCCGGGTCAACGCGGTGGCACCCGGCCCCATCTGGACCCCGCTGCAGGTGAGCAGCGGCCAGCCCAAAGAGGCCTTGCCGGAGTTCGGACACTCCACTCCCCTGGGCCGCGCCGGCCAGCCGGCGGAGCTTGCTCCGGCATACGTGTTCCTCGCTTCGCCCGAATCCAGCTACGTAGTTGGCGAAACCCTCAACGTCAACGGTGGCAGCCCCACGCCCTAGCCGGGAACCCGCAGCTGCGTGGCTGACGTGGTGGGAATGGACTCGCCCTTAGGCCCTGCCCTTGAGGATCATGTGCCAGTAGACCTGGGGAAACATGATGCGGTCCACCCACCACGACAACCGGCTTTCCTTCCACGTGGGCACTTTAGGGATGGTAGGCATGGGGCGGTAGTGGTCATCGAATTCAGCGAAGACCACCGTGGTCCGCGAAACGGTGAAGGGGCATACGGAGTAGCCGTCGTACTTCATCGTCGGTGGTTTTCCCTGGCGGGCCGCCACGAGGTTCTTCGCCAGCACCTTGGTCTGCTTGCGCAACGCACCGCCGGACTTGGAGTTGGTGGTGGCTGCAGCGTCGCCCAGGGACCATACGTTGGAGTGGCGGACGTGGCGCAACGTTTCGGTGTCCACTTGGACGAATCCGTCCTGCAGGCCAGGGGCCGGAAGATCCGTAGCTTTGAGCCACTCCGGCGCAGACTGGGGCGGGACGGCGTTCAGGACGTCGTACCGCAGCTCCTCAGTTGTGTTGGTGGCATTGTTGCGGATGGTCGCTTGCCTGCTGGCTGCGTCCACGGCCACCAATTCGCTGTTGGTCCGGAGCTCAATGCCGTATTCAGCGATTTTCCGCTCAAGCTCCCTGTCCACCTCGGGGATGCCAAAAACGGTGGGATAGGGCTGCACCATCACCACTCTGATATTGTCCAGGACACCTTGTTCCCGCCAGTAGTCACACGCCAGGTACATGGGCTTCTGGCTGGCGCCCCCACACTTAATGGGTCCGGAGGGCATGGTGAAAATTACTGTGCCGGACCGGACGCTGCTCAGGAGTGACCAGACCTTGGGTGCGAGCTCGAATTCGTAGTGGGACGCGCCGTACGGGGAATGGACAGCCTCGGCCAACCCCGGCACTGAATCCCATCGGTACTGGAGCCCGGGACACACCACCAGATGTTGGTAGCTCACGGCACCGCCTGAGGCCAGCACCACCGTGTTGGCCCTGGTGTCCACGTCCACGGCATGGTCTTTGATCCAGGCAACTCCCTTGGGTATCACGGATGCCTGGCTGCGGGTGGCTTCCTTGACCGCAGCCCTGCCGCCGGCGATGTGGGAGAACAGCGGCTGGTAAAGGTGATGGTCTTTGGGTTCAATGAGGCCAATATTCCTGACCCCGTATCTGGTCAGCCGGGCCGCGAGCGAGACTCCCGCATTGCCCCCGCCAATGATGACTACATCGTGCTGATGGGACATATCGCTAGTTCTTTTCGGTCAACGCGGAGCCTTTGTGCGCCGCCCGTGCGCCGGTTTTGCCTGATTCCACCACGTACTGCGGCTCGTCTTCAGTGGCTCGGTGGGTGTTGCCGTCCAGAACGAAGTCACTGGTTTTCTTCTCCACAATCTTTCCGTGCGTCTTGCCTTGGGAGGTATTCCACTCCACGCGCGTTCCCTTGCTCAGTGCCATGTCCGCTCCAATGTGTGGTGTTCAGCTCTGACTTCAAGCGCTCCACAATAGTAAGCATGATGATCTTTTTCGCGGAACCCTCCTGCGGACGTCGCTGGCCCGGTCTTAGCCCGGCGGGTCTTGCCCCACGAGACCGTCCACGGATTCGCGGATAAGGTCTGCATGGCCATTGTGGCGCGCGTACTCCTCAATCATGTTCAAGAGGATATAGCGCAGGCTGGGCAACTCAATATCCGGACGGGATGCGACAGTGCCTTGCCGGGACGGGCCGCCTTCTGCCATGGCTGCCTCGAAAAGGACCCGGGAACGTGCAACAGCTTCACGCCACCTTTCATACAGTTCGTCGGGAGAGTCGCCGGCGGCGGAGTTCCAGTCCCAGTCGGGGTCAGCGTCCCAATCCACGGAGTTCCACGGGGGAAGTTGCCTGCGGCCATGAAGCCACTCGGTGGACATATCGTCCTCGAAGCGGGCCAGGTGCTTGAGCAACCCGCCCAAGGTTAACGATGACGGAGCATGCCGGGCCCGCAGGCTTTCCCGGTCGAGTCCCCCTGTCTTCCATGCGAACGTAGTCCTCTGCCGCTCAAGGAAGCCAAGCAGGGTGGCGGCTTCATCGCCGTCCAGCGGAGGCTCGGCGTTGACCGGTTCGGTAGTGCGTACTTGATCGTTCACGGCGACTCTCCTTGTTCTTCAGCCGGAAGGAGTTCCCTGCTCCCGGTCGCGTGACCCTGCTGAAGCAGAAGACTTTCTGGTGATAAGCCACGTGATGAACCAGAGCACCACGCCAATGGCCATAAGCCCGCCGGCTACCTGGTACTGGATGGGGTTCCTGCCCACCCAAGGACCAGCGAGGAAGGCGCAGAGGATGGCGGCCACCCATGGCAACTGACCGGGCGAGGTGAAAAACACCTTGCGATCAGGGTCCCTCTTGCGGCGGAGCACAACGCACGCCACATTGACCACGGTGAAGACGCACAACAGCAGAAAAGCAGTTGTCCCCGAAAGGTTGGCCACGATGTTGCTGTCCGGATCGATGCTGACGTACCAAATCAGTCCCAAGGCGAGCGCGGTGGAGAAAGTGATGCCGGCCCACGGTGAACGGCGCCCGGGCAACACCTTGCCCAAGCCACGGGGAAGGACATGCTGGCGGGCCATCCCATAGATCAGCCGGCTTGCCATCAGCATGTTGATCAAGGCAGTGTTAGCCACCGCGAAGACTGCCAGGAACGGAAAGATCTTATCGATCGGGAAATCCGGGGACCCTTTGTGGACGACCTCGAGGAGTGCCGCCCCTTCGGATTCCCTGATCTCACCCAACTCGGCAGGAGACAACACACTGACAACAGACACCGCAACCAGCATGTAGAGCAACACTGCGATGCCGAGGCCCGTCAACATGGTTCGGGGAAAGATGCGCTCCGGGTTCTTGGTCTCCTCCACCATGTTCACCGAGTCCTCGAATCCAACCATGGCAAAGAAGGCAATGGACGTGGCGGCCGTAACAGCCAGGAACAACCCCTTGTCCTGGTAGTCGGTGAACACCGTGATTTCTTGAATGTTGCCTGTTCCCTGCGCCATCACGAAGAACCCCACGCCGATCACAATGCACAGTGCGAGTACCTCAACCGAGGTCAGCACCACATTGAACTTCACGCTCTCGCCAACCCCACGCAGGTTAATCACTGCCAGCAACAGCATGAAAACCATGGCGACCAGCGTGATCATGCCTTTGTCCGGTGCGCCCATCCACCCGTTGACCTCCAGACCCCCGAACAGGTTCTGGGCGAGGACATTTGCCGATGTTGAGGCGCTGGTGATGCCGGAGCAAACGACGGCGAACGCCACAAGGAAAGTGACAAAGTGGATCCCGAAGGCCTTGTGCGTATACAGGGCCGCACCCGCTGCCTGAGGGTATTGCGTCACCAGTTCCAAGTAGGAAAAAGCCGTCAGTGTCGCCACGATGAAGGCCAGAAGGAACGGCAGCCAGACGATGCCGCCCACAGTCCCTGCCATCGTCCCCGTGACCGCGTACACGCCCGCTCCGAGAATGTCGCCCACGATGAAGAGGAGCAGGAGTTTGGGTCCCAAAACCCGCTTGAGCTGTGGTTCTTCGTCTGGGGGTGAAGCTTGGTAGACGTCGTCGGATGTGGTGCTCATGGTTGACCTCCACGGCGGATACACGGTTCCCTGATCGTGTTCGTGACCTGACGTATCCCACTGTGAGCCTGTCCGTTGACTTTGGCAACACTGTCGGACCCGAAAACCTGCCCTTCCGGACTGTTGCACGCTTGCAATATTCTGGGCCCACCAGCCTGCGGCGGACGGAGGGCCGGGAGCCGCAGGATACTGACAGTTCCGAAAGGACCATCCATGCTGATTTGCGGTGCCTGTGCGGTGGAACATGATGAACCCGTTCCCGAGGTTTGCCCCATCTGCGCCGACGAACGGCAGTACGTGCCTGAGGAAGGGCAGCAGTGGGTCAGTCTTGACCAGCTCGGGACGGCCGGTCAGCGGATATCGTTCTCAGAAAACGAGCCAGGTCTTGTCGGCATCAGTACTGACCCGAAGGTCGGAATCGGCCAGACGGCCCAGCTGGTGGTGACGTCCAAGGGTTCGTTGCTGTGGGATCCGGTGGGCTACATCGACGACGACGCTGTGAACGCGGTGCTGGAGCACGGACCCGTCCTGGCGATCGCCGCCAGCCATCCCCACATGTTCGGCGTGCAGGTCGAATGGTCGCGGCGGCTGGGCGGCGCCCCGGTATGGGTGGCTGAGGCGGACCGCCAATGGCTGGGACGCGATGATCCAAACATTGCCTGCTGGTCTGGCAGCACGTCGATCGCGGCCGGGCTGACCCTGCACCAAACCGGCGGACACTTTCCCGGCAGCGCCGTGGCACACTGGGCGGCAGGAGCAGCCGGTGCGGGAGTTCTGCTGACCGGTGACAGCGTCTTTCCCAATCCTGATCGTCGCTCCATTTCTTTTATGCGCAGCTACCCGAATCGCTTGCCGCTGTCCGGGGCAGTGGTGTTGCGGATCGCCACGCAGCTGGACACCCTTGCGTTCGATCGCATCTACGGGAATTTCAACAACGTCATAGCGTCCGGAGCCAAAGCCGTTTTGCGCGATTCCGCTCAACGGCATGCTGCCTGGGTGCGTGGAGACTTCGATCACCTGACATGAATCGGCGCTAAGGGGCAGTCCTGATCTTTTTCAGGTGCAGTCCCCTGCACGGAATCGCGGCCGAGACCAAGTCTTTGCTGTGCTGGTGCTGCGGGTCAGCGAAGAACTTGTCGGTGTCGGTGAGCTCTACCAAACGCCCTTGGTAAAGGACAGCTACTCGGTGGCACATGTGCCGCACCACGTCCATGTCGTGGGTGATCATCATCAGTGACAGTCCCCGCTCACGGTGCAGGCGTTGCAGCAGGTCAAGAATGGTCCGCTGCGTCAGGGCGTCCAGTGCGGACGTTGCTTCGTCACAAATAAGCACTTCCGGCTCCATCAGGAGCGCCCTGGCGATGGTGACCCGCTGCAGCTGGCCGCCTGAACATTGGCCAGGGCGCCTGTCCAGCAGCGCGGGTTCCAGTTCCACCTCTGTCATGGCGTCGTTCAGACGCCGGGTCTTCTCGCTCGATGGGAGCCGCCGTGGCAGGGGTGCTTCCAAACTGGCGCGGAGCGTCATGCGGGGGTCGAAGGCGTCATGTGGTTCCTGGAACACCAATTGGACAGCAGTCGGATCGGCACGACGGTCTGCTGACAGAGCCCGGGTGATGCTGCCGCCGCTGATTCCGTCGAGACCAACGATGGCCCGGGCGAGGGTGCTTTTCCCGGATCCTGACTGGCCGAGCACCCCCAGGATCTCGCCCTTTTTCAGCTCAAGGGAAACAGCGTCCAGTGCTGGACTGCTGCCTCGACGGCTACGTCCGAAATTCTTCACCACGCCGTCCAGGGTAATGACACTCCGCTCTGGCTGCAGCTGCTTCACAGTCCCTGATGGCAGGAGGTTTGAGGCTTCCAGGAGCCTTTGCGTGTAGGGAACCTTGGGACTTCCCAACACTTCTTCGGCGGTGCCCGATTCCACGATCTTTCCTGCATCCATCACCAGGACACGGTCTGCGAAGGCAGCAACGGAGGCAAGGTTATGCGTGATGTAGAGAATCCCCAGACCACGCTGGATCCGTTCGCGGTCCAGCAACTGCAGGATCTGGCGTTCCAGGACCTTGTCCAAAGCGGACGTCGGTTCGTCAGCCAGCAGGATCTCAGGCTGGCCCGCCAAGGCCATGGCCGTCATGGCACGCTGGGCCATGCCACCGGAAAGTTGATGCGGGTAGGCCCTGGCGCCCCATTGCGGATCCTCGAACCCCACTTCATCCAACAGTTCCAGCACCTTCGCATCCGCAGCTCTGCCGCGCAGGTTTGAATGGAGTCGGAGGGGTTCCCCAAGGTGGGCGCGGATGGTCTTGTTGGGGTTGAACATCTTCTTGGGCTGTTGGAACAGCATCCCCAGCCGGCCACCCCGGATGCGGTTCAGCTCAACTTCAGGGGCACGGGTCACGTCGACGGAACCCACATGGATGGACCCGGAAACAATGCGCAATTGTTGCGGCAGCAACTGCAGGACGGACCGGGCCGTCATGGTTTTGCCCGACCCCGAACCTCCCACGAGCGCTACAAATTCGCCGGGATGCACTGCAAGGCTCACGCCGGAAAGAATGGGCCGCCCGGCGTCGGCGCCCAGCACCGTCAGGTCCTCGATGACCAGTTCAGGCATGCCGGCCCTCCACCACCAGGACATCCACCGGGTCGGCTGCCCGCCGTGACGTCCGCTGACCGATCAGCGTCACACACAGGGCAACCAGGAAGATGGTGAGTCCCGGCGCAATGATCCCCCACGGTGCCCGCTCCGCGTACGGCTGGGCCGCTGCCACCATGGAACCCCAGTCCGATTGTGGCGGTTGAACGCCCAGCCCGAGGTAGGACAGGGCTCCCACGCTGATCAGGAGCTGCCCGAAACGCAGCGTCGCCTGCCCCAGCATCGGGGCTGCGAGGTGCGGGATGATGTGCCGGAATACAATGAACGACGGCGAACAGCCCACCACGCGCGCTGCTTCGACAAAGCCGCGTGCAGAGACGTCATAGGCCAACGTCCGCGCCAGGCGGGCAAACGGCGTCCACCCTGTCACGGTCAACGCGACCAGGAGCGAGGTAAAGCCTGTGCCCATGGCAGCGACGATGAACAACGCCACCACCATCTCCGGCAGCGCCAACAAGACATCATTGGTGCGGGTGAACAGTTCGTCTACCCAGCCCTTCCGCCGCGCGCTGAGCACACCGACCACCAGACCAATGATTCCGGTCAGGACCGTGGCCAGTGCCGCCACCACCAAGGAGAACCGACCGCCGTCGAGCAAGCGGCTGAGCGTATCCCGCCCAAGGTGGTCCGTCCCCAACCAGTGTGTGGCACTGGGTGGCGCAAGCCGCGCAGCAAGATTCTGATCGTCCGGCGGAAAAGGTGCCAGCCACGGCGCAGCCGCCACGGCGGCGACTATCAGGAGGAGAATAACGACGGCGGCGCCGTCGAACACTGACCGCTTACGCAAGGGCGCCACTCACCTTTGGGCTCAGAATCCGGTGCAGGAAGTCCGCGAGAGTGGTGATGGCGACGGCCAAAGCCACCACAACCACCACGCCGCCCTGTGCCAAGGGGATGTCACTGTTGACCACGGCGTCGTAGAGGAGGCGTCCCATGCCGGGAATCGCGAAGATGACCTCCACAATGACCGAACCTCCCAGAAGTCCCGCGAACCACACCGCGAACAACGTGGACAACGGAACCAGGCCGTTGGGAACCACGTGCCGCAGGACGGTCTGCACGTGGCTAAGGCCCCGGGCCCGGGCAGCGGGAATGTGCTCGGCCTCAAGGGCGTCGATCATGCCTGAGCGGACCGCTGAGGTGAAGAAACTGATGGGCCGAAGGGACAGTGTGGCGGCCGGCAGGACAATGGACGACGCCGTGTTCCACCCCGCTGAGGGCAGCCAGGAAAGCTTGAGGGCAAAGACCAGGACCAGCAGTGGTGCCAACCAGTATTCCGGCATGGCAATAAAGGACTGCGTGACAGTGGTGATCAGTTTGTCGGTTTTGCTGCCTTGTTTCAGGGCCGCCGCAATCCCCAGGGGCAGGGACACCACCACGGCCGTGCCCAAAGCCACCAGCACAAGGCTGAGGGTGATCCCCAAGGCCGGCAACACCTGATCAATCACGGGTGTACGGCTGATGTGTGACAACCCCATGTCGCCCGTGAAGAAGTCACCCAGCCACCGCAGATATTGCACGGGAAACGGATCGTTAAGCCCCAGGCTTTCCGCCAGTGCCTGAACGGTGGCTTCGTCCACCACGTCCCCGGCCACACGGGAACGGATGATTTTACGGACCGGATCGCCCGGCGTCACGTAAGGAATCAGGAAGACGGCGAAAGACGACAGCAGGACGGCGACCACCAAGGTCGCCGTCCGCTTCGCAAGGAACGTGATCATACGTGCTTCGGCTTGTCTCAGCCCGTTGCTAGGAGCCGGCCTTGGCCGTTTGCGCGGTCAGGACGTACCGGGACAGCGGATCCTGGACGTAGGACAGGACGTTGCTGCGGACAGCGTCAGTGGCCTGTTCATTAACCAACCACAGGTTCACGGCTTGGTCGTTCAGGAGTTGTCCGGCTTTGGCATACAGCTTGTAGCGTTCCTCGGTGTTGGAGGTCCGGGCTGCTTCGGTGATGAGAGCGTCGTACTCTTCGTTGCAGAAGTGGCTCAGGTTGTACGTGCCCTTGCAGGTGTAATCGGCCGTCAGAAATCCAATGGGATCGGCAATGTCGATCAGCCGGTTGCGTTGGCTCAAGATCATGTCATAGTTGCCGGCCAGGACATCCGGTTCCGCCGAGGCGTATTCCTTGGCTTGGATGCTCACCGGAACACCGATGTCCTTGAGGTTGTCCTGAACCACGGTTGCTACATCGGCGAACTCCGTCCGCTCCACGATGGCGATGATCTCCAGCGGCTTGTCGGCGGTGTAGCCGGCATCGGCCAAGAGCTTCTTCGCCTCGTCCAGGTTCTGCTTGGGTGGCTTGGCTTCGCTGGAAGCCCATGGTTCGGAGGGTGCGAAGGGGCCAGTGGCAGGCAAGGCCGCGCCTTCGTAGACGCTGGCCGCCAAGGCTTCAAGGTCCAGAGCGGAGCGGAGCGACTTGCGGAAATCCACGTTGTTGAAAGGTGCCCGGCCGTTGTTCATATACAAAGTGGCCGTGCGGGGCGAATCTGCCTTCAGGACGGAAACATCGGGTGCACTTTCAAGCGTGGACAGTGCGGAGGCCGGAATGGACAGGGAAATGTCGGCCTCGCCGGTTTGGACTTGGGCGGCCCGGGTAGCGCCGTTGGTGATGAAGCGGACTTCGGCGCCTGCCAACTGCACCTTGCCGCCCCAGTAATTCTCGTTGCGGTCCAAGGTCAAGGACTGCTTCGCCTTCTCCGACACAGGTGTGAACGGGCCGGTGCAGTGACCGAACGGATCAAGCGTGGCGCCGGCATAGGCGGCAGGTGCGAGGATGCCCGTGTTGACGCTCGCCAAGCGGAACGGCACCAGCGGGTTCTCCACCGGCGTGGTGACGCGAACGGTCTTGGCGTCCGTCGCTTGAACTGCGCTGACAATGCTCGGGCTGAAAGCCCTTGCAGGTACCTTGGCCTTCAGGACCGAGTTCAGCGAAGCGGCGACGGTCTCTGCGGTGAGATCGGTACCGTCCTGGAACTTCACGCCGTCACGGATGGTGAAGTCCCATTCAAGCGGTGAGACCTGCTTCCATTCTGTTGCCAGGAACGGGACCACTTTGCCCTGGGCAGAATCGTACTTGGTCAGCGTTTCCAGGCAGCCGGACAACGACAGGATGTACGCGGCGTCGGACTCAAGCGCCCAGTTGGCCACGGGGGCCCGGAAGTTATCCACGACGATGCGTTGGTTGGTATCGGCCACCTTTTCGGTGGTGCCTGTCTGTCCACCGCTAAGACCACAACCGGTCAGCGAAAGAAGTGCAGCGACCCCAAGGGCTGCTGAGGAACGGCTGAGTGTGCGCAAAGGGAACCGCCTGCGATGTATGCCCGGAACGGGAGGGCATGGGGAACTGGAGACTATTTAGGTTAGCCTTACCTCGGCGCCACACCAAAAAGAGGACGCTTCGCAGACGCGTCACAATGTGCCTGACATCACCCGTAAGCCCAACAATCCCCTCGCCACGGCATCCTGCCCTCGGGTTCAGCTTTCGCGGGCTTTTCGGGTTGCGGCGTCATTGGCTTTCTGCAGGGCTTGGACCAGCTCGTCCTTTGTCATGGTTGAACGACCCTTGATGTCCAGCTCGCGGGCCCGCCGGTAGAGGTGCTCCTTGGAAGCGTTGGCGTCCACTCCGCCAGCAGTGGGCTTATCCGAGCTGATCCCTTCCGCCGCATGGTCATCCGAAGGTCCACGTTCTTCCTTGGGTTCCCAATGGTCGCCCACCTTCTCGTAGCTGTGCTTCAGCGACGCGAAAGCCGTGCGGGCGGCCCTGCTCTCATCGCCGTCGTAGGAATCCATCGCCGAGTCGTAGGTCTTGGCAAACGTGTCTTGGGCTTTCTGGTCCGAGCGCTGAAGGGTCGAAGGCAACTCGCTTTTTCGGGCATGATCGTTTTTGCCGGTCTTGGGCATGGCACTCACACTCCTGATCCAGGTCACACATTGAGCCTGCAAGAGCAGACGGATTGATGTTCATCCAGCCTACTCAAGGGCCGGAATTGATGGGGGCGTAGGGTGGGAGCAGGACGAAAGGAGCACTTCATGAAGAAAATCCTCATGGTACTAACCAGCGTTTCCGAGCTCGGCGACACGGGAGAGAAGACCGGCTACAACGTAGCTGAGGCCGCACATCCCTGGAAGGTCTTCAAAGACTCAGGACACTTCGTCGATTTTGCTTCCATCAAAGGAGGCCAGCCTCCGCGCGATGAAGTGGACGCGGACGATCCCATCCAGGTTGCCTTTACCCAAGACGAGACAACGCGCGCCGGGCTGTACAACACCGCCCGCGTCGACGTCGTAGATCCCGCCCAGTACGATGCCATCTACCTCGTGGGTGGCCACGGCACCATGTGGGACTTCCCGGACAGCGAAGGCCTGCAGAACCTGGTGGCCAGCGTGTACAACGCGGGCGGCCTGGTGGGTGCCGTCTGCCACGGGCCGGCCGGCCTGTTGAACGTGGAGTTGGACAACGGGTTCAGGCTGGTTGAAGGCCGCGACGTAGCAGCCTTCACCAACGACGAAGAAGTGGCTGCAGGGAAAGACAAGGTCATCCCGTTCTTCCTGGCGGACCGGCTTGAGGAACAGGGGGCCCGCCACGTCTCCGCAGGGGTTTTCGAAGAAAAGGTGGCGGTGGACGGTCGCCTGGTGACCGGCCAGAACCCCGCCTCGGCCGCTGGCGTGGCCAAGGAAATGGAAAAACTCTTTGCCGAAGTCATCCACCAGGAGAAGGCAGAAGAGCAACACGAAGCAGAAGCAGTGCGTGCAGAGAAGGACGCGGAGAAGAGCGCCCGGAAACAGGCGGATTCTGACGCCGACCACTGATTAGACGTAGTCGCGCCCCCGTTCGCGGGCGATTTCCAACAACGTGGAGTGGAACGCAACTTCCGCGGGGGCGTAGACCTTGTCCTGGCGCTGGGCCAGAAGTACCCGCCTCAGGGGGGCGTCGGGGCCCAGACTGAGGACGCGGACGTCGGGATGCTGAAGGGCAACAGCCGTCTTGGGCACCATTGCCACGCCCATGCCCACGCTGACCATGGCCTGCGCCTCCTGATAGTCGTTGGCAAGGAACCCGATGTTCGGCTCAAAACCGGCATCGTGGGCAGATCGCTGAAGCACTTCCACTACCGGATGAGCTTCAGCGCGAACAATCCACGACTCCTTCCGGAGTTCACTCATATTTACTTCATCACGGTCAGCCAGGGGGTGCCCCTTGGCCACCAGAATCACCGTGCTCTCCTGGAAAACCTCGGTGATGCGGATGGACTCATCACTGAAGCGGTTCCAAGGGTAATCCCAAAGCAAGCACAGTCCCGTCACCCCGGACTCAAGATCCGAGACCAACTCCTCGAAGCGGGCACTGCGGACAGAAAGTCCAATGGCGGGGTAACGCTTTTTGAAGGCCCGGATGACAAGCGGGAGAAACGATCCCGCCAGCGTGGGAAACGTACCAACGGTCAGTGAGCCGCGCCGCAGGCCCGCGATCTGATCCAGGTCGGCGCGGGCCGCCCGCATCTGACCCACGATCTTCCGAGCGTGCCCTGCCAGTAACTGGCCTGCCTCGGTGGGGACTACGCCGCGCGAACGGCGGTTGAGCAGCGGCTGGCCGACTTCCTGTTCGAGCTTGCGCAACTGCTGTGAAACCGCCGACGGCGTGTACATCATGGTGTCGGCCGCGGCGGTGATGGATCCCTGCTCGACCACTTCCACCAGCAGCGCGAGCCGCCGGATATCGAATAACTCGGGGGCGTCATCATTAAGCATGCGTTCATGCTCCTGTCCAAGTGGTTCATTCACTGTATTTACGGGTCATCATGTTGCCGTGGAGCTTGCTGTTCATGCGTTCGACACATCATGATCCACTCGCTGCGCCTTATTGCCCAAATGATTTAAGCATCACTACAATCCCCATCATATATCCAACATTGTCTTCATTTGTGATCCGGATCATTCTCGTAACAGGAACAACATCAACGAGATGCAGGGAACACCATGAAGATAGAAGCGGAATGGATGCGCGGAGGCACCAGCAAATGCTGGGTCTTTGAAACTGCTCATCTGGAACAAGCCGGCACCGACGTCAACGAGCTGCTTCCCAGGCTCTTCGGAAGCCCGGACTCCCGCCAGATCGACGGAGTTGGAGGGGCCACCTCCACCACCAGCAAGGCGATGATCCTCAGCCGGCCTGACGACGATGAAGTTGATGTCGAATTCACCTTCGCCCAGGTAGGCATCGAAGAGGCAGCCGTGGACTGGGGCAGCAACTGCGGGAATTGCTCCGCAGTTGTGGGCCTGTACGCCATTGAAAAAGGCTGGGTTTCACCCGGCGGCGATTCCACCCGCGTCGTCACCCGCAACACCAATACGGGCCAGATCATCATCCAGCGGGTCTCAACCCCCGACGGCGCCCTGCCGATCGTTCCCGATGCAGAAATGCCCGGAGTCGTTTTTCCCGGGTACAGGGTGGGTCTGGGCTTCCGTGATCCGGCGGGAAAGACCACCGGAAGGCTCCTTCCTACCGGCGCGCCGACGGACATCATCCTCGCAAGCGGCACCCGGTGGACGGTATCAATGGTCGACGCCGGAGCGCCAGTGGTCATGCTGCGCGCCGAAGACCTGGGATTGGACACTGCCCGCTATGAAACGTGGGGCGCCGGCGTGGAGCTGCAGCTGGATACTTTGGACGTGATCCGCCGGCAGGCGGCTGTCCGGATGGGATTGGCGCCCAGTCCTTCGCAAGCAGCGCGGGCCGTCCCCAAGCTTGCGATCGTGGGCGCACCCGCCGGGGCAGACCCGGAAGGCGACGTCAACGTCATGATGCTCTCCATGGGCAAACCGCATCCGGCCTTGGCCATCACGGGAAGCATCGCTTTGACACTGGCCGCCCGCACCACGGGAACAGTGCTGAACCACATCACCGGCACCATTTCCCGCCCCACCCTGAAACTCCGCACGCCGGCCGGTGTGATCGAAACCTGGACCGAACACCGGGACGGTTCCCTCGTGGTGGGCGTCGACCGGACTGCCCGCACCATCGCCACCAGCATCATCCACCTCCCGGAGACTCTCGGCAGTGCCGTCGAAGCCTCGCTAGCATCAGCCACTCAATGAGGAGACACCACCATGGCTAAAGTCACTTACCACCCAGCTCCGGAATCGGAGAGCGAAACCCGGGAACAAAATTCAGGCAGTCCCAACCGCCGCCGCCGTATCCTGCTCGTAACGGTTGCCGCTTCCGTGATCCTGGGCCTGGTTGCCATCCTGTTCGGGGGCGCCATTTTCAACCCGGCGGCCACCCCGGAATCGGAGCCGACCATGACTGCCACACAGATCATCCCGCTGGTCATCCTCGTGGTGATGTTCGTCGTCGCCACCAAATGGCCGCTGAACATAGGCGTCATGGGACTGGTGGCATCCTTCGGCGTCGGCTACTTCATGCTGGGCATGACGGACAAGGAAATCCTGACGGACTTCCCCGCCAACATCGTCATCACCATCATCGGTGTCACGTACTTCTTCAGCATGGCCCAGCGGAACGGGACCATCGACATCATCGTCCAGACGTGTGTTCGGCTGGTTCGCGGTAAAACCATGCTCCTCCCGTGGGTGTTCTTTCTCCTGGCAGCATCGCTGACAGCCCTTGGGACCTTCTCCCCTGCCGCCGTCGCCCTCCTGGCCCCTGCCGCCATCGGGTTGGCCTATGAATCACGCATCCACCCCGTCCTCATGGGCGCCTTCATCATCAATGGAGCACATGCTGGTGGATTCTCGCCGCTGTCCGTGGCAGGCGTTCTTGTGCACGACATCGCGGTAAAGAACGGCTTCCCCATTTCGCAGGGCTCACTCTTCGCCGCCAGTTTTGCCCTGAACCTCATCCTGTCAGTCCTGACAGTGGTGCTGTTTGCCCTCCTGGGTAAAATCCGCGACGGCGCCACAGGCCAGCTCGCTGATCTGGACACCACGCGGACCGCCCGGCCACACGGCCAGCAGATCCTCTGGCTGGCACTGATCGTCGCAATGCTTGTCTGCGCCTTGGGCTTCCACATGCCCATCGGCTTCGTGGCACTCTCCGCAGGACTCCTCCTGGCACTGGTCAACATCAAGGAACACCAGACGTTCATCGGCGGAGTCTCTTGGTCCACCGTGCTCCTGGTTGCCGGCATGATCACCTACGTATCCCTGCTGCAGCACGTTGGCGTGATCGATACACTCGCCGAGCAGGCCCTGGCACTCGGGGCGCCGCTCCTGATTGCACTGGTACTTTGCTACGTCATCGGCGTCGGCTCGGCCTTTGCCTCCTCCACCGCCCTGCTCACGGCATTCATCCCCCTGGCGGGACCGTTGCTGGCGACCAGTTCACTGAGCGCCTCGGGCACAGTGGCCGCACTGGCCATCGCCGCGACGGTTGTCGATGTATCCCCGTTCTCCACTGACGGCGCACTGGTTGTCGCCAACGCCCGCGAAGACGATCGCCAGCGCGTCTACAAGCAACTGATGATGTACGCCGGCGGAGTGGTCCTCGTTGCACCCGCACTGGCCTGGGCACTGCTGGTCCCCACCGGAATCATGTAAGTCCCGGACCCCACCGACCGCCGAAGAACAGGTTCGGCAAGCGTAGGGAACCGTACCTGCACACCATCGCAACAGGAAGCCCGAACCTCGGGCGCAGGGACCGGCGCCTTACGCGCCAAAGGCAGGGCCACCGTGAGGTGGCCCTGCCTTTGGTGAGATAACTCCACTCAGAGCTGAGTGCCCTCAGAAGATATTCCCTTGAGTTCCCGTATGGTCAAGCCCCGGAACGTAGCCGCTCCTTCATGGGCGTAGAGGCGGATGCCGTCGTCGCCTTCAAGGGGGAATACCCTGTGCGAGTGCACCACGCGCCCATCTCCAACGAACATTTCCACACTGGTTCGATCCACCAGGATCCGCAGCGTGAGGCGGCCTGTAGCAGGATCTACCGGCGTTTGGGTTTCGCCTGCCGTCGGGTTGATCGTGGGGCGGCGATTGACGTAGGCAAACGGGCCACCCACGAAAACACCCGCTGCCACGTGCCTGCCACCACCGGGTGCGCGGCACAGCTCCAACCCGAGATTGGCAGGCGGCGCAGCCGGATCCCACACCAGCTCGCACGTGAGGTCGTAGGCGTTCGAGCGAATCTTCAGGTCATGAGTACCCGCAACCGGCACATCACCCAAGCGATGCGTTCGCTTCACGTGGTCCCCCAGCGCAGACGTGGGTACGGAAGCGAGAAAGTAGGCCCCGTTTCCACGCTTGAGCCGGACATCCCGGACGATCATGTCATCGCCGTTGTAACCGTCAGTAGCCAGGGTTGGTGTGTTGTGGGGGTAATCCCAGAAATTTGCCCACCCGATCGCCCGGCGGAGGGTTGGGTCCTCCGCACCCGACGCATCGTGATGCGGGTAGGTGACCGCGCCATAAAAATCGAAGCCATAATCGAGCCATTCAGGCTCGGGACGGTCCGGGGTAAAGGAGCTGCCGTCAAAAGCTCCTGTCCAGTAGGCATACGTTGCCGGCAGTCCGCGGCCCTTGCCATTTGCGCTGGTGCCCAACACCCAATGCCGGGTGCCGTCGTCGGCGGTCATCCTAAAGAGGTCGGGGCACTCCAGCAGCCCCAAGTCGCTGCGAAGAAACTCGCCAACCCGTTTCCAGGAGCGCAGGTCCGGTGACGTGTAGAAGCCCAGCTTCTGCCCCTCCGCGTTGGCCATGAACCACCGGCCGCGGTCCTCGTCCCAGATCACCTTGGGATCACGGAAATCGGGCACCCCCGGGTTGGGCAGCACCGGCGCCTGGCCACCTGGCTTGAAGGAGCGACCCTTGTCCGTGGAGTACCAGAGGTACTGTGCCTGCCGGCCTTCCGGTGCCTGGGTGACAAGGGCTATCACCGCGCCGGCCCCGTAACCCGCAGTATTCCGCTCATCAACCACCATGCATCCGGACCAACAGTCGCCGTTGGAATTGCTGAACTTCGGTATCGCGACCCCGCGGTCCCGGAACGCGACGTGATCAGTGGTGGTGGCCCGTCGCCACGATGTGCCACCACCCCCTTTGATGTAGTCGGCGTTGTACAAGTAGTAGTAGTGGTACTCCCCGTCGAGGTAGATGGGGCGCTGGGGATCGTTCTTCCAGTTATCAGGCACGCTGAAGTGATAGACCGGGCGCATCCGGGTTGCTCCTTTCGACGATGGGCCGCCCGCTGCCGTGGCTGCCGCAACGGGGCTGGCCTGCGCTGCGGCACCAGACAGCGCGATCGATCCACCGAGGGCGACTGCACCGGTTCCGGTAAACAGCGCACGACGGGAAAGCGATGGTGATCGTTCCATGGGTTTCACAGTCCTTCCGGGACGAGGTTGCGGGGGCTTTCAAAGATCCCGGCCATGGTCCAGGCATCGAAGGAGAGGAGCCGCGCCGAACCTTCCGTGGCCGCCAGCGTCACGCGCCTCCCGCCCAGGGTCGGGTAGACACGGGCCGTGAGCGGCTTGCCATTGGCGAAAATTTCGACGGCGGACCTGTCCACCAGGACGCGCAGGCGGACCCGACCGTCCGTCATGGGAACGGGCCCGGACTTGTCTTCACCATCAATGGCAGGGTCGAGGCTGGAACGGCTGCGGTCAAGGCGGAGGTTGCCGGTGCGGGATCCGTCGGCGGCCCGGCTCAGCACAACCACCGTCTCCTCGGCACAGTCCGGGGACGTCAGCACTCCGAGCCGAACCTCCGCACCGGGAGCAAGTTGCACGTCCAGCTCAAGGTCCAGCTGGTTGCCGGACACACCGGTCTCCACGGACGTTCCCGCCCCCACCAGCACTTGGCCGGGGACGCTGACGTGGCTTCTGCGCAGCTTCTCTACTTCGGGAACCGGTGCGAATTCCAACGTTCCATCGTTGGCCAACGTGGTGACGCGCGGCAGGCTCATGACGCCCGACCAGCCGGCTGCGACCATGGCGGCATCGCTTCGTCCTTCCTGCATCCAGCCGAACATGACACGGCGGTTTGACTCGTCCTGGAACGATTGCGGTGCGTAGAAGAAGCGGCCTCCGTAGTCCAGCCGGTGCAGCGTATCCGGCTCGAAGGTATCGCCGGCGTAGCGGCCGGTCCAATACAGCGGGTGGCGGGTTACGCCGTCGTCCCATGCTGAGAAGACCAGCACATCAGGCGAGCCGTCAGTGGGCGCAGACCCCAACGATCCCTGCCCCGCACGGAACAGGTCTACGCATTCCCACATCGTCCCGGTCCAATCAGTGTCCGCAGGATCGCCCTGTGAGGCATCCCCGATAAAGAGTGGTCCGAGGTAGTCCCACGACCGTAGGTCCGAAGACTCATAGAGGAACGCCGTGCCGCCGAGGTGCCGAATCCCTGAACCCACCAGCTGCCGCCATGTGTTTCCCTCGCGCCATACGCAGTGATCGCGGTAGGCCGTGACGTCAACACCGGCCGGCGGGGCACCAATAACCGGGTTCCCGGGGTCCTTGGTCCAGCTCAGCAGGTCCGGGGTTCCCACAGCGACGCATGGGAGCTCCTTGCCCTCCGCACGGCCCGAATACACCAAGGTGGGCGTCCCGCCGTCGTTCACCAACACCCCGGACCAACACCCCTCGGCGTCCGGCCCCTCGGACGGTTCCAAAGCAACAGGCTGGTCAACCCAGGTGACCAGGTCGGTGCTGGTGGCGTGACCCCACTGGATGCGGTGATGGAAAGCGCCCTCAGGGTTGTACTGGTAGAAGAGGTGGTAGGTGCCGTCCCAGTGACTGACACCGTTGGGGTCATTGAGCCAACCGGCCGGTGAGACAAAGTGGAAGCGCGGCCTCAGTGGATCGGCTTCGGCGCGGGCCACCAACTCCTCCTGCGGAACGGTAGCGAGCGGGTGGGTCAGTTCAGTCATGCGGAAGCCTCTTCTTGAGCGTTCGACGCCGGGTGGCCGGGTTGGAGTGGTTCACTCGCCAGGGCATGGCCGCCGGCGGCAGCCCAGGGGCGGTACAGGTGGCAGCGGACCCAGTGACGGTTTTCGGGGTCCCCCACCTGATGGCGGACAGGTTCTTCGGCCGAGCAGGCCTGGTCCGGGTCGCCGTCGAAGGCGCAGTGCGTGGAGGCCATGACGGCCTGCCGCAATTCGGCCCTGCGAACGGGATCGTACGAGCCTGCCCGGGCGGGATCCGGGACAGCGGACACCAGGAGTTGCGTGTAAGGATGCGCGGGGTTGGCCAGCAGATCCAGGGACTCGCCTTCCTCCACCAGTTCACCGGCGAACATGACCGCCGTCCGGTCCGCCAGGTATCGGGCGGACGCGAGGTCGTGGGTGATGTAGAGCATGGAGATGCCTTGCTCGTCGCGGAGTTTGCGCATGAGGTTGAGCACGCCGATCCGGACGGAAACGTCCAGCATGGAGGTAGGCTCGTCGGCCAGGATGACCTGCGGTTCAACGGCGAGGGCCCGGGCTATCGCAACGCGTTGGCGCTGACCGCCGGAGAGCTCGTGCGGATACGAGTTCAGCATGTCGGCCTCCAAGCCAACCGTGGTCATCAGCTCTGCGAGCCGCCGCTGCGTCTCCTCCTCGGAACTACCGTTCTTGCCGTGGATCGCCAGGGAGCGCCGCAGGAAATGCTCGATCCTGTGGGCCGGGTTCAAGGAGCCGAAGGGATCCTGGAACACCATCTGCAGCTGGGACCGAAACGCCCTTGACGCCTGGAAACGATCCCGCTTCAGGACATCGACGCCGTCAATGAGAATCTCCCCGGAGCTCGGCTTTTCGAGCCGGGCAACACAACGGGCCAAGGTGCTCTTACCGGAACCGGACTCCCCCACGAGGGCCACGATTTCGCCCTTGCCAATGGTCAGATCGATCCCCTGCAAAGCGCGGACAGAATCGCGGGAGAACAAGCCGCCAATCGGGAAGGTCTTTCCCAGGCCTCGAATCTCAAGCGCGGGGGTGCCGGTAGTGGACACGGGGGCTGGGGTCATCAGGGAATGGCTCATCGTGCGGCTCCTTCCAGGTTTGCTGAATCAACCACCGGGGCGTCGGCGCCGAACGGTGCCACAAAGTGCCCGGGTGCAGCCTCGGTGAGGTCCGGGATGTTCCGGAACTTCACGCCGTCGGGCAATCCCGTCAACGGAACGCGGGGACCGGTGAGCGGCGGGAAGGCGCCCATCAGCGCCTGGGTGTACGGATGGCGGGGGGTGGCGTAGACATCCTGGGCTTTGGCGGTTTCCACGATCCGGCCTCCGTACATCACGGCCATGCGGTGCGAGAGTTCCACCATGAGGGACATATCGTGCGTGATGAAGAGGACGGAGAAGCCGAGTTCGCGCTGAAGCTCCTTGATCTGAGCCATGATTTCCTGCTGTACCACCACGTCAAGCGCGGTGGTGGGTTCATCGAGGATCAACAGTGACGGCTTGAGCGCAACGGCCATGGCAATAACGGCACGTTGTCGCATACCGCCGGAGAGCTGGTGCGGATAGGACTTCAGCCGTGCGGGATCGATCCTCACAAGCTCCAGCAGCTCACCGGCGCGCCGCATCGACTCTTTACGGGAGTAACCGGCGTGGGTGGTGAAGATGTCCACGATCTGTTCGCCGATGGTCAGCACCGGATTGAGCGAGTTCATGGCTGATTGGAAAACCATTGCCACGTCCTGCCAGCGGAAGCGCCGCAACTCTTCCGGGCTCATGGCCAGGACGTCCTTGCCGCCAAAGGAAATGCTTCCGCCCGCGATCTTGGCGGGATCCTTCAGGAGCCTCATGATGGAGTTGGCAATGGTGGACTTCCCACAGCCGGACTCCCCCGCAAGGCCGAATACCTCACCGGTGCCGATGCTGAAGGAAACGCGGTCGACGGCGGTGGTGGAGCGGGTGTCACCGATGTACTTGACGGTGAGGTCCTTGACGTCAAGGACCGGTTGGTGGGAGCCGAAAGAAACTTGGGAGATGGTCATTTGGCGGCGCTCCTTTCGGTGTTCGTGGGTGCTGTTTTAGGCGTTTTGATCTTCCGAAGCCGCGGATTGGTGACCTCGTCCACGGCGTAGTTGATGAGGGCAAGGGCGAAAGCTACCAGCGCGATGCACACGCCTGAGGGGACAAAGACCCACCAGCTTCCGGTGAGCAGGGCGCCTTCGTTGCCGGCCCAGAAGAGGTTGTTGCCCCAGGAGACCGTGCTGACATCGCCCAGGCCAAGGAACTCCAGGCCCGCTTGGGCGCCGATGCCGTAGATGACGCAAGCCAGCAGGGTGCCCATGACGATCGAGGCCATGTTGGGCAGGATCTCGCGGAACATGATCAGGCCGGCCCTTTCGCCTGACACCACGGCCGCAGCCACAAAATCCTTGGAGCGGATGGACAGCGCCTGAGATCTCAGTACGCGGGCGGAACCGGCCCATCCGGTCACCACGAGTACCAGGATTACGGTCCCCAGTCCCGGCGGAAGGAAGGCGGCCAGGATGACCAGCAGCGGCAGGCCGGGCAGGAGCAGGAAAACGTTGGTGACCAGGGACAGTGCTTCGTCAATGAATTTGCCGAAGTACGCCGAGGCAAGGCCCACCAGGATGCCGATGAAAGTGGATGCCAAGCCCACGGTGAGTCCCACGAACAGCGAGCTCCGGGATCCATGGACGGTCAGTGCGAGGACGTCCTGTCCCTTTGCCGTGGTTCCCAGCCAGTGCCCGGACGATGGTTCCAGTGAAGCCATGGCCGTGATCCGCGACGGGTCCCCGGGAAACAGGATCGGTGCCAGGAGGGCCAAGGCGATGAAGATGATCATCACGGCCATGCCCGTCAGGGCTTTCTTGTTGGTGAGCAGTCCGTGGACGAAGCTGCGGTTCGGCTTGCGGACCGGCGTTGGAGTTGGCTGCTTCAGAAGTGCGGTTGTCATGTCAGTCCCTCTAGTTGCTGCGCACGCGCGGGTCGAGGCGGACGTAGAGGATGTCCACCAGGAAGTTGGCAAGCAGAACAGCGGCGGTGATGGTCAGGAACAGGCCCTGCATGAGCGGATAGTCGAGGCCTTGGACAGCGTTGAGGAGCTGGTAGCCGACGCCGGGATAGGCGAACACCACCTCTGTGAGCAGGGCACCACCCACCACGAATCCCAGTCCCATGCCGAAGCTGGTCACCGACGGGAGCATGGCGTTGCGTGCCGCATAGCGGAGCATGATGCGGCCCGGGCGGAGTCCCTTGGCTTCGGCCATGGTGATGTAGTCCTCGGAGTTGGTGGCAATCATGGTGTTTCGCATGCCGAGCATCCAGCCGCCGATGGAAACCAGCACGATCGTGAGTGCCGGCAGCACAAGGTGCGCACCGACGTCGCCGATGAACTCCCAAGTGAACGCCGGCTCCAAACCGTCAGTGAACGCATGGCGGATCGGGAACCAGCCCAACACCACGCCAAACAGGTAGAGCGCGCCCATGGCAAGCCAGAAGTACGGGAACGAACCGATGAACACCAGCACCGGTGGAAGCGCGGAGTCGATCGCGCCGCCGCGTCGCCAAGCCGCCAGGATGCCCAGCAGGTTACCCACGACGGCGGCAATGACCAGTGCAGTACCGCCCAGCAAGAGTGTCCAACCGATTTGGGACGAAATGACCTCGGTGACCGGGGTGGGGAAACGGGAGATGGAAACACCCATCTGCCCGGTGAAGATGTTGTGCATGTAGTCGATGTATTGCTCCCAGATGGGCCGGTCGTCAACACCCAGCAGCTTGCGCAGGGCCTCGATCTGTTCCGGCTGCATTCGGTCTTGGGAACGGGCGAACATGCGGGAGACGGGGTCCCCTGGCATGAACCGCGGAAGCAGGAAATTCAGGGTGATGGACGCCCAGAAGGCGATCAGGTAGAAACCCAGGCGGCGCAGGATGAAGCGCACGGTTTCCCTCCATTCGGGAAGTGCGGAAAGTATGGGAGGCACGCCCGGCGGGGTCGGCAGGGTCAACGGCGTAGAACCGCCGGGCGTGCGCTGTGAGGCCCGACTGGGCCTCATGCGAACGAGTCGTTACTTGCGCGGTTCCAGCGTGGTCAGAACCAGCACCGTCGTAGGTGACCGGACCGAGAGCGTGGCGTAAGGGTTGCCCTCGGTGGGCCAGCCGGTGAAGCGGGTGTCGTTGAAGGCACCCCATTCAGGGCCGGAGAACAGCGGCACCAGCGGTGCGACGTCGTTGTACTCTTCCTGCAGCTTGTTGGCGATGTCCTTCTGCTTGGACTGGTCAGCCTCCGCCGCAAAGTCGGCCAGCAGGGCATCCGCCGTGGTGTCGCCGAACCGGTGGTAGTTGTCGAACGTCTTGGTACCAACGGGCTTCACAGTGCCTGTGCCCATGGAGGTGTTGAAGTACTTGTACGGGCTGGGGTCGTTGGCACTCCAGACAATGCCGGAGTCGAAGTCACCGGTTTCATAGCCGGCAACCACGGCGGCCCAATCAGGAGACTCCACCTTGGTTGTGACTCCAACCTCGGCCAGGTTCTGTGAGATGACGTTGGCCACGGACAGCCAGTCGGACGAACTGGCGCCCACGGAGATCTTGAATTCGAAAGGCTTGCCGTCCTTCAGCGTGCGCTTCCCATCAGCTCCCTTGGGGTAGCCCGCCTTGTCCAGCAGCTCGTTGGCCTTCTGGACATCGTGGTTGGTCCACGTGCAGTTGTCCTTGACCTGGGTGTTCTTCCAGGTCTCGTAGTTGCCTGACAGTCCGGTGCAGTCGGCCGGCTTGGCGTAACCGCTCATGCCGATCTTGGTGACTTGCTCGCGGTCCACTGCCATACTCAGTGCTTTGCGGACATCAACGTCGTTGAAAGGCGCCTTAGTGGTGTTGAGCTGCCAGTTGATCATGGCACCCGTAGCCGGGAACCAGTACTGACGGTGTTCCTTGTCTTTGGAGACAAAGGTCTTTTCGATGTTCGGGATGTACTGGGGGGCCCAGTCGACGTCGCCGTTCGCTGCGGCGAGGTTGGCACCGTCGTTTCCTGCGAAGGCGAGCAACTTGATGCCGGCAATCTTCTGCTTTTCCGGCTGCCAATAATTGGGGTTCTTCTTCAGCACAAAGGACTGGGCCTGGAAACTGTCTACCTCTGTGTACGGTCCGGTGCCCACGGGTTTGGCGTTGGCGTCCTTTTCCGGATCCGGCACTGCAGACCAGATGTGCTTGGGCAGGATGGTGAGCTGGCCGACGTCGTAAAGGGCCGGCGACCACGGCTTGTTGAAGTTGAAGGTGACCTTGTTGCCCTCGGCGGTAACGCTGTCCAAGTACTCGAAGCCGCCCTTGATCTTCTTCTGAAGTTCGAACGTATAGGCAACATCGTCAGCCACGAAGGGCTGCCCGTCGGACCATTTCACACCGTCACGGAGGGTAAACGTGACTGACTTGCCGTCCTCGGCCGCCTTCCACTCCGTAGCGAGCCACGGCACAGTATCACCCTTGGCCGGGTTGAAGATCAGGAGGGATTCGTAAATGGACTGCTGAACCATGGGGTTCACCGTGGGAGCAAACGGGTTGAAGTTCTGCACGAACGTGCCCATGTCCTCGCGCGGAATGGTGAGGAACGCGCTGGCGTTCGCTCCGGCGTCGGAAGTGCCTGTCTTGGAGACGTTGGCCGTGCAGCCGGTAAGCAGCATAGCGCCCACTGCGAGGCTCGCTGCCGTCATTCGGGCAGCCCTGAATCGGGGGTGTGTCATGATGGTTATCTCTTTCCTGTCTTCATCGTCCAAGGTGAAGGGGTGGGTAAGGGGTTTGCTCTTCGACGTTGATTTCGCGGTCAGACCGAAGAGCGTTCTAGCAGCGGACAGCCGACCAATTGCTGGTCGGCAATGATCGGCTGTCCTGCTGTAAGAGCGGCTAGCGTTTGGACGCCCAGGGCGCCCATTTTTTCGAAAGGCAACGCAACCGTGGTCAGTTTTGGCCTGAGGTAGGCCGCAATCAGTTCCTGGTTGTCGAAGCCGATCACAGCGATGTCCCCGGGGATGGTCAGGCCCCGTTCCTTGATGGCGTCATAAGCGCCCATCGCCATACGGTCATTGAGGCAGAACAGCGCAGTTGGCCTGTCCTTGGGTGGATAACGGTCCAGAATCCGGCACGCGGCATCGTAGCCGCCATCCGCCGTTGCGTATCCGGACACCACCAGTTCGGGGTTGAGCTCCAGTCCGGCGGCGGCGAGTGCTTCGCGTGCACCCGCCAACCGCCCCACTGCAGCAGGAATAACCGGGTCAAGATTGATGACTCCGATCCGCGTGTGGCCGGCTTGAAGCAAACGCTCGACGGCGACGCGGCCGCCCCCACGCTCGTCGGGGACGATCGAGGGCAGCTTTCCGTCAGCGTCGAAGCAGTTGATCAAGACGGTGGGTACTTCGTTGGCGCTCACCGGAACCCGGACGCCCCGGTGAAAAGTGGCTGCGTAGAGAAGTCCTTCCACCCGTTGCTCCAACAGTTTTTCGATGGCAGCATCCTCCAGGCCCTGGTTGGGTCCTACGGCATCCGCTTGGTCCGATGGCGCGATGAGCAGGAACCGGCGGTCAAGCCAGGCCTGGTCCTGCGCGCCCTTGATGATGTCAACGGCGAAGGGTGCCGTGACGATCTCCGTCACGATTCCGTACCAGTCCGTGCGCTGTGATGCCAGCGCACGGGCACCGGCATTGGGGCGGTAGCCCAATTCCAGTACGGCATCGTTGATCCGGGTGCGGGTTTCCTCGGAGATGCTGGCATTTTCGCGGTTGCTCAGCACAAAGGAAACAGCAGTCCGGGAAACACCGGCGTGGTCGGCGACGTCTTTCATGGTGACTCCGCGCTGCCGGACAGCTGCGGTGTTGCCGGGGGTGGTGCTTTTCGCCATCGAATGCTCCGGTGTCCTTCGGTGTTCTGAGTGTTGCGCCAGACCTTCTTTGTCTGACTGACCTGCCTGGTAAGGCAGCGCTGGTAACGCGCGTTACTAAGTGGGCATGTGACTTAGGTTACCCGCGTTACTTCGAGTCTGTCAACACTCCATTGAGGCCCCGGGGGACTAATTGTCGTCAGGCTTTTCCTTGCTTGTTTCATGTTCGTCTTGACGTGGCGCATCGTGGACCTTTCTCGGCCTCTTGCCCTCAAGGTCGGCAGGTACGGGCGGATCCTTCTCTTCATCAGTTGACATGAAGCCAGCATAGGTGGCGCACCCGCGGCGATACAGGGAGGGCAAAGCCAGGTTAATTTCACGTGGCAATGTCGCAGTTAAGGCGCGTCACGCCCACCCCCGGTTTTACCAGCCAACGTATAATCCGAGCATGCCTTTCATGCTCCTCGTACCAGCTTTCCATGCCCAGCCATCCGCTCTTGAGCAGGATGGAGCAGCTCTGTGAGCGGCGGTCTCGTCGCCCTGCTGGATGACATTGCTGCTCTGGCCCGCATCGCGGCTGCCTCAGTGGACGACATCGCAGCGGGAGCAGCCAAGGCCGGGGCCAAAGCTGCCGGCGTCGTGATCGACGACGCCGCTGTCACCCCGCAGTACGTGTCCGGAGCTGACCCATCCCGCGAACTGCCCATGATCAAAAAGATCTTCTGGGGCTCACTGCGCAACAAACTGGTGATCATCCTGCCGGCGCTGCTGCTCGTCAGCGCCTTCATCCCGGGAATCATTCCGTTCATCCTCATGCTCGGCGGTTCCTACCTCTGCTACGAGGGCGCCGAGAAGGTCTGGCACAAACTCCGGGGCCATGCTGCTGCCGAGAAGACACCTGCTGTCCAGCGCGGCCCTGAAGCCGAGGCCAAGGTCACCAAGGGAGCCATCACCACCGACTTCATCCTGTCCTGCGAAATCATGGTGATCGCCATGAACGAGGTAGCCACTGAGTCCCTCTGGGTCCGGGCGCTCATCCTCGTCGTCGTAGCGATCGCTATCACGGTCATCGTGTATGGCGCCGTTGGACTGATCGTCAAAATGGACGACATCGGCCTGCACCTGACCACCAAGGACTCCGCGGGCTCCCAGCGCTTCGGCCGGCTTCTCGTCAAGGGAATGCCCGCCGTTCTGGCCGCAATCACCCTCATCGGGACCATCGCCATGCTCTGGGTTGGTGGCCACATCATGTTGCAAGGGGCACACGACCTCGGCTGGCACGGCCCGTATGACCTGGTTCATGTCCTCGAGACGCCCTTTGCCGGAATCCCCGCTGTAGGTGGCTTCCTTGCCTGGCTGGTCAACACGCTGTGCTCGGCCATTCTTGGCGCCATCTGGGGCCTGGTCATCATGGTCATCCTGCACCCGCTGCTCAAGGTGCTGCCGTTCGGCAAGAAGAAGGACGGGCACGAAGAAGGCGATATCCGCGCCGCGATCTCCGGTCACAGGCCCGCTGAAGGGCATGACGGTCCGGTGTCCTAGGGGGCTGAAGGAGCGGGAACGAACCCGAGTTTTTTGTCCACGACGTTATGCAGTGGTTGACCCCGGCTGAACCGTTGGAGGTTTGCCACGAACAGCTTTCCCAGATCGTCGAGGTAGTCTTCGGTGTCGCCGCTCATGTGAGGGGTGAGGATGACGTTGTCCATGCTCCATAGCGGATGTTCCGCGGGCAGGGGTTCAGGGTGGACCACGTCGAGTGCCGCGCCGGCTATTGATCCCGAGCCGAGCGCGTCCACCAAAGCGTCTGTGTCCACCAGTTCCCCGCGCCCCACGTTGATGAGGTGGGCCGTGGGCCGCATGGCTGAAAGGACGTCCTCGTCCACCAAGTGCCTGGTGTCGTCGGTCAGCGGGGCTGCCAGCACAACGTAGTCAAAGTCGCGGACAACCAGGGCCAGGCGTTGCGAAGAGTGGATCTCTTCAAAGCACCCATGCCCGGGCCGGCTGCTGCGCCCAGCACCGCTGACCCGTAGGCCAACGGCACTGAACAATGCCGCAATTTCCCGCCCTATGGAGCCCGTTCCTACTACCAGCGCACGCTGGCCTTGGACCTTGCGGGTGACCCGATGCTGCCAGCGCCCGCCCTGCTGAAGCTTCAACGAACCCTGCGAATCCTTCGCAATATCCAGGACAAACCCCAGCGCGAACTCCGCTATTGCGCGGCTGAGGACACCGCGCGAGTTCGTGTAGGCGACGTCGCTGTTGATCAGTTCATCGAACAGGTGCTGGCTGACGCCGGCCGCTGAAACGTGGACCCATTTCAGCGTCGAGGCTGCGGCCCAGTTCTCGCGCAGTGCAGGTGAGAAGGAGTGCCATTGATACAGCACATCCGCGCCGTTCATTGCAACAGCCAGGCCCTCTGCCGTGGTGAGGCGGACGTCGGCCAGCTCTTCGATCTCGTCTAATCGGGGCGGCAGGGCCTCCCGGTACAGGACAGCAACTATAGGCCGTTGAGCGTTGGCGGTCTTCATGTTTACGACGCCGCTGCTGCCGCTGGCTTCGCTGCTTCGACGGCTTCCGACCGGCCGACGGCCGCCACGACGTCGATGGCAGCCAGGACGGCGGCAGTGAACTCCGAAGTGGACGAGGGTCCTCCAACGTCGCGGGTGCCCAGGCCCTCCCGCAACACTGACTCGAAGGCCAATTGCAGGTGCCCGGCCGCTTCCGGGTGGCCCAGGTGCTGGAGCATCATTGCCCCTGACCACATCTGGCCAACCGGGTTTGCCAGCCCCTTGCCCGCGATGTCCGGGGCTGACCCGTGGACCGGCTCGAAGAGGGACGGGAAGTCACCATCCGGATTGAGGTTGGCGCTGGGGGCTACGCCGATGGAACCGGTGACGGAGCTGCCCAAGTCGGAGAGAATGTCGCCCAGCAGGTTTGAGGCGACAATGACGTCGAAGGTCCAGGGCTTCAAAACCAAGTGGGCAGCCAGCGCGTCAACCAGTTCGCTGGTCAGCGTCACGTCAGGGTAGAGGCGGGTGGTTTCTTCCACTACTTCGTCCCAGAACGGCATGGTGTGGATGATGCCGTTGCTCTTGGTTGCCGATGTCAGGTGACCTTTTCGGGATGAGGCGAGCGAAGCGGCATAGTGAGCGGCCCGCGATACCCCCAGGCGGGTGAAAATGGTCTCTTGGACGGCTGTCTCATGGGGCAGCCCGCGGTAGGCGCGGCCGCCGACCTCCGAGTACTCCCCTTCGTTGTTTTCACGCACGATGAGAATATCGATTGGTGCCTTGTTCTCCAGTGGTGATTTGACGCCGTCGAGCGTTTTCACCGGACGCAGGTTGATGTACTGCTGGAACTCCCGCCGGATGGGGATCAAGAGTCCCCAGAGGGATTCGGCGTCCGGAACCTCCGGGGAGCCGACTGCACCCAGGAAGATGGCATCATGCTGCGCCAGCTGTTCCAGCCCGTCCAGCGGCATCATTCGCCCGTGCTCTCCGTAGTAGTCCGAGCCCCAGCCGAAGTGGGTGAACTCGAGGTTGATGGTGTGGAGTTGCGCGATCCGTTCGAGGCATTCGATGGCGGCGGGAACAACTTCCTTGCCGATTCCGTCGCCCGCGATAACTGCGATTTTGTGGGTCGTCATGATGCATTCCGTTCTGAGGTGGCATTGAGCTGCTGCCAGCGTGTGGCCGGCTCGGCCAATTTGATGATGGTGCTTTTGGGTTCGGTCATCTCGCGTACCGCGTGCTTGACGCCTTCGCGGCCCACGCCGGACTTCTTGAACCCGCCGAAGGGCATGGAATCGATCCGGACATCGCTGGTCTCATTGATCACCACGGCACCCACGTGCAGCTTGTCGGCTATGGCCAGGGCCAGCTCGATCGACTCCGTGAAGACACCGGCCTGCAGCCCGTAATCGGAGTCGTTGGCGGCCAGGATGGCATCGCTGACCTGGATGAACGGCATGAGGCTGACCACCGGGCCAAACACTTCCTCGCGGATGACCAGCGCATCTGCGGGCACGTCCGTGAGTACGGTCGGCTGGTAGAACGCGCCGTGGCGTTGCCCACCCACGTGGACGGTCCCGCCAAGTGCCTTGGCCTCGTCCACCCATTCCTCCACGCGGCGGGCCTCAGCCTCGCTGATCAAGGGTCCGACGTCAGTGGAGCGATCGAACTTGGCCCCGACGCGAAGCGCCCGGGTCCCAACGACCACCTCTTCGAGGACATGATCGAACAGTGAGATGTGAACGTAGACCCTCTGCACCGACAGGCAATTTTGCCCTGCCACTCCGAATGCGCCGGCAACTATCGCCTGGGCGGCGGCCTTGGCGTCAGCGTCTGCGCAGACGATTGTTGCGTTGTTGCCGCCGAGTTCAGAGAGGATCTTCTTCGCTCCCGCGGCGGCAGCGATACGGTCGGCAGTATTCGGTCCGCCCGTGAACGAGATGAGATCAACCTTTGGGTCGGTCACGATCGCCTCCGAAACACCCGGTCCCGAAACGATGGCGGCAAGTCGACCGGCAGGAACGCCCGCCTCCAACAACAGTTCGATGAAGGCAAGCCCGGTCAGCGGTGTGCGTCCTGAGGGTTTAAGTACGACGCCGTTGCCTCCGATCAACGCCGGGCCCAGCTTATGCGCTACAAGATTGAGCGGATCATTGAAGGGGGTGATGGCCGCGATAATGCCCACGGGTTTGCGGATGTACCAGCCGATCTTATTGGCCCCGGCGACACTGTCGTCAAACGCCAGAGTCTCTCCGACAAGTTCGCTGGACGCAGCAGCGGATAGTCGCAACGTCTCGATGCACCGGCGCACTTCACGCTCAGCCTCGGTAATGGTCTTGCTGCTTTCCGCGGCAATGATCTCCGCGAACCGCCCGCCTTGCTCCGCGAGCAACACCGCAGCACGGTCCAAGGCCTCCCGCCGTTCCCGGAGAGTCCAATCAAATTCTTGTAGATGGCGATAAATGAAGGCAACCGCCCGCCGTACATCCTGTGGAGTGGAGGAACACACTGTCCCCAGAAGAACGCCGTCTTCGGGATCCCGGACCTCAAGGATCCTGTCAGCCGTCTCCCAACGGCCCTCCAGGAAAGCACCGCCGGGCAGGGCGGCGATACTTGCCCGCCTGTAGGCGGTCTCCTGCCGTGTTTTTGGGCGCGCTTGAGCGACTTTGGTCGATGAACTCATGGGTCCTGCCCTGCCTATTTGATGCGGTCGATGATCTTCGCGGCTCCACCAATGAAAGGCAGGAACCACGGCGGGCCGAAGTGGCCGGGCACAGGCGGGTTCTTCAGGTCTTCCCACACATTCGCCTGCTTATCTCCGGCCATGTAGTGGGCCATCTTCTTGCCCATATGGGCGGCCATCTGTACGCCATGGCCGCTGTAGCAGAGCGAATAGAACAGCCCGTCATGAACGCCGGCGTGCACCATCTGGTCCATGGAAAGGTCCACAAGGCCACCCCAGATGTAGTCCACTTTGGCCTTGGACAGATAGGGGAAAAGTTCGGTCATTGCCTTGTGCAGGATCTCTGCACTTTTGACGTCCGAATCCGGGCTGGACAGCGCGAAGCGGGCGCGCCCACCGAACAGCAGTCTGTTGTCCGGGGTAATGCGGAAGTAGTAGGTGAGCATCTTGCTGTCAGATGCTTGGCGCCTGTTGGGAAGAATGCGGTTGACCACCTCTTCGGACAGTGGCTCAGTGCAGATGATGAAGCTGCCTACCGGAATCACACGGCGCTGCAGCCACGGGGTGACGTTGCCCGTGTAGCCGCTCGTGGCCACCAGGACCTGCTTTGCACGGGTAATGCCCCGGGTGGTGTGGACGTCGTGCACCGTACCAGAAACCTTGTTCAGCTCCGTGACACTTGCGTTTTCGCAGATATCTGCGCCGTGGTCGGCGGCCACCTTCGCCAGCCCGTGAACGAACTTGCCCACATGCAGGCCTGCACCCAGGGGATCCATCATGGCCCCCTGATAGAAGTCCGTCCCGATTTCGCTGTGGATCTCTGCCTTCGGGATGACTTTTACGTGGTGATCCACAAGGTTCGCAAGCAGCTCCTGGGACTTCAGGAAGCCATCGTAGTGTGACTTGTGGAACGCGAGCGAAAGCTTGCCGAAGCGCTTGAAGTCGCAGTCGATGCCGTTGTCGTGGACGAGCTTCTCGATGGTTTCGATGGCGTCGTTGTACTCGCGGAACATCTCAACCGCGCGGGGCGCCCCGTAGCGTTTGACTGCGGTACTGAAACCAATGGCCAAACCAGTGGTAGCCATTCCCCCGTTACGGCCCGACGCACCCCAGCCAACAGTGTGTCGCTCGAAGACAGCCACGCTGGCTCCTTGCTTGGCAAATTCAAGGGCCGCGGACAGCCCCGTAAAGCCCGCGCCGATGATCGCAACATCAACATTTTCCGGGACCGGTGTTCGGCGGTAATCGCCGGATGGCTCTGCAGTATCAAGCCAGTAGGGAACAAGTTTCACGGGGTGGCCTTTCGCCTCGTAGTCGTTCTAGAGTCCGAGGTGCTTGTTGATCTCGTCCAGGGATTTCGCAGTGCTGAGGTCGTAGCCATGACCGATGGGGTCGTAGCCGCGGTCCAGCATCCAGAGGTTCCGGAAGCCCATGTCGTGCATGGGATGCATGTCGTAGCGGGTGTGTGAGGAGATGTGCAGGAAGTCTTCAGGCTTGGCGTTCAGGGTGTCCAGCATGTACTCGAAGGCCTGGTAGCGCGGCTTGTACGCCTGGGCTTGCTCGGCAGTGAAGACGGAGTGGAAGTTGGCGCCGAGCTTGGGAATGCTGATGTCCAGAAAGCTGGTGTCCGCATTGGACAGAGCCACGAGCTGGTAATTGTCACCCATCAGCTTCAGCGGGGCCGGCACGTCCTCATGGGCAACCCAGCCGCGGACTGCGTCAGCGAAAGCTGCGCCGGCGCCTTCGGTAGGTCCGATCCCCCAGCGCTTGCACACGCGGTCAAAAGAGTCCTGGAGGATCCGCTCGTATGGCTTGTAGTCACCGAGGACTTCGTCAAAGCGGTATCCGCGAAACTGCTTCTTGAACGTGGGCCACTGTTCTTCAGAGATACGTCCATCCAGCAGACGCCGGGTGGTGGGATCTATGTCGAAGTTGATCAGGGTGCCGTAGATATCAAAGGAGATGTACTTCGGCCGGAAGTTTGTCTCTGCCATGTCGATTCCGTTTCTTGTCAGGTGTCTGGGGATGGGGGCGGTCCGGCCGTATGTGAAGGTGCCGGATTCGATGGGGCTGCACCGCAATGTCCTGCAGGGCGGGCCGGGAAGCTGCTCGACCATTGCTTCGACTCTAGGACGCCAAATTGTCAATTGTCAACAGTTACGGCGTACATCCAGAATGATTCTCAACTGAGTGAGCGGGGTCAAAAAAGTTTTCTGTAAATTGTTGACAATCTACTGTTGAGGGGGTTGCATTGCACTAGATGACGGAGAGATCCGGATCACATTTCAACTCAAGACTTCCCCCTCCCCACCGCCCGACTCCCTCGAAGGGAACTACTATGAAGATCCGAACCAAGGCGCAGACCGCCGCTGCTGGACTTGCCGTTCTGATGGCGCTGACCGCCTGTGGAGGCGCCGCCAACAGCGACTCCGCGGACAGCAGCAAGACTGCCGACACCACAGACATATCCGAAGGCGTGCAGCCCGATTCAGCTGCCGTGGCCCTCTTGCCACAGGCCATCAAGGACAAAGGCGAGCTGACGGTCGCCATGGACCTTCACTACCCGCCCACCACGTTCCTGGCTGAAGACAACACAACTGCGATTGGCCTCAACCCGGACATTGCCAGGCTCATTGCAAGGAAGCTTGACCTGAAGCTGAAGTTCGTGGACACGAAGTTCGACACGATTGTTCCCGGGCTCGATGGCGGTCGCTTCGACTTCACCGCCACCACCATGTCCAAGACTGAAGAACGACTGAAAGTCCTGGACATGATCGATTACTTCAAGGCCGGCAACTCTGTGGCTGTGGCCGCCGGCAACCCGCTCAACCTCACGGTAGAGACCCTGTGCGGCAAGAACATCGCCGTAACCCAGGGATCAACGGGCCAGCTCAAGCGCCTCCCCGCGCTGAGCGAGCAGACCTGCACGTCAAAGGGACAGCCGGCCATCAACGGTGTGACGCTGCCCAACGTCCAGGACGCGCTCACCCAGCTGCACTCCAAGCGCATCGACGGCATTCTGTATGACACCACCGCACTCGGATGGGCCGAGAAGCAGCAGCCGGGCTCCTTCGTCCTCGTCGGTCGGGTCGACGTCGGTTCCAGCGACCTGACGGCCATCGGCCTGAAGAAGGGTTCACCGCTGGTCCCGGCCTTCCAGGCAGCCCTCCAGTCCGTCCTTCAGACCCCGGAGTATAAAGAGTCCCTCGACAACTGGGGGCTGGAATCCGGAGCCATCACTGACGCCAAGCTGAACTAGTGGGCGCTCCTATGAAGCAAGTGACTATGGAAAGAAGTAAAGCGATGAGCGGGTTGGATTCGGCGCTGAAGCCGCGGTTGAAGCGGCGCAGCACGTTTGAGTACGCTTCCTGGGTCGTGTGCATCCTGGTCGGCATCGGCGTCCTCAGTTCGGTCGCGACCAACCCGAACTTCAAGTGGGATGTCGTAGCGAAGTACTTCACCCACGAATCCATCCTGCGCGGGCTGATGCTCACCATTTTCCTCACCGTGGCGAGCATGGCCCTGGGCACCCTCCTCGGACTGGGCCTGGCCATCATGCGGGCTTCCACCATCAAACCCATCGCCGCCCTCGCCGGGGTCTACATCACGATCTTCCGCGGCACCCCGGTCCTGGTCCAACTGATCTTCTGGTTCAACCTCTCGGCCCTCTACCCGAACCTGAGCATCGGTATCCCGTTCACCGATATTGGCACCGCGATCGACACCAACGCCCTGATGGGTCCGATCACCGCCGCCCTGATCGGCCTGACCCTGAACGAAGCCGCGTACATGGCCGAAATCATCCGCGGCGGATTCTCCTCGGTCGGCAAAGGCCAAATCGAAGCGGCCGATTCCCTGGGCATGAGCGGGGCCATGAAAATGCGCAAGGTCATCATCCCCCAGGCCATGCCGTCCATCATCCCCGCCACCGGCAACCAGGTCATCGGCATGTTCAAGGGCACCTCCCTGGTCAGCGTCCTGGGCGTAGCAGAACTGCTCCAAAGCGCCCAATTGATCTACGCCCGAACCTACGAAACCATCCCGCTGCTGATCGTCGCCAGCCTCTGGTACCTCGTGATGACCATGCTGCTGAGCTACCCCCAGTCCAAACTCGAGCAAAAGTACTCACACACCTCCGCCCGGGTCCCCCGCAAAGCCCGCAAAGTGACACTCACCGCACCGGAAGGGATAGCACGATGAACGCTGACGGCACCATCCAGGCCCAAAAAATCCGGAAATCCTTCGGACCCAAAACAGTCCTCAAAGATGTCGACCTTGAAATCGCCAGCGGAGAAATCTGCTGCATTATTGGCCCCTCCGGCTCCGGCAAGTCCACCCTGCTGCGCTGCATCAACGGCCTCGAAACCGTCGATTCGGGCATCCTGAAAGTCAACGGCGAAGACTTCGGCTACTACGAAACCGACACCGCCTACCACGCCCTCCCACCGAAAAAACTGGCCCAACAGCGCACCCGCGTGGGCATGGTGTTCCAGTCGTTCAATCTCTTTCCCAACATGACCGCCCGCGAGAACGTCATGGCCGGCCCTGTCCTTGTCAAACGCGCCGACAAAAAACAATCAGCCAAGCAAGCCCAGGAACTGCTCACCAGCGTCGGCCTCGGCGCTTTCGGCGACCGTTACCCCGCCGAACTCTCCGGCGGACAACAGCAACGCGTCGCCATCGCCCGGTCCCTGGCCATGAACCCCGAAATCATCCTCTTCGACGAACCCACCTCCGCCCTGGACCCCGAAAAAGTCGGCGAAGTCCTGGCCGTCATGCAAGACCTCGCCAAAAAAGGCATGACCATGGTGGTCGTCACCCACGAAATGGGCTTCGCCCGCGAAGTTGCCGACTCCCTGATCTTCATGGACGAAGGCAACGTCGTAGAACGCGGCGACGCCCGCGAAGTCCTCACCAACCCCAAGGAACCCCGCACCCAATCCTTCCTCAAGCAGGTCCTCTGATCATGGACGGAAAACTCGCAATCATCGGCCTGGGCAGCATCGGCAGCATGGCCCTCTGGCAAGCCTCCCGACTCACCGATTCCGTCGTGGGATTTGAAGCGCACTCCCCTGCACACGCACGAAGTGCCGCCGGCGGAGACACCCGGCTCTTCCGGATGGTTTACCGCGGCAACCCTGCCTACTACCCCATCCTGAGCCGCTCCCGCGAACTCTGGGCCGAACTCGAAGCGGAGACCGGGCAAGACATCCTCACTCGCTGTGGCGGACTCTCCATCGGCACCACCGACGGACCATACCTCCAGAGCTTGCTTGAGACCACACGAATCACCGGAGCCGTCCACGAGATCCTCAGCCGTGAGGAAATGGCCACCCGCTACCCGCAACACAATCTGCGTGCCGACGACATGGCCGTCTACGACCCCAAGGCCGGCGCCCTGCGAACGGACCGCGCCATCACCGCCGCCATCACCGCAGCCGAGGCCAACGGCGCAACCATCTACAGCAACACGCCGATCGATACCATCACTGAAACCGACGACGGCGTCGTTATCACGTCGGGGACAAAATCCTGGACCTTCGAACGAGCCATCGTCGCCTCGGGCGCTTGGTCCAAGCAGCTCATGCCTGAATACCTCAGGGCTCACACCGAAACCAAGAGGATCTTCCTGTCATGGTTCGTCGCCCGTGACGCAGAACAATTCTCACCGGAGAAATTTCCGATCTTCATCAGGATTTCCGGCGATAGCTCTATGTACGGTGCACCGGCAGTGGATGGCGTCACCGTCAAAGCCACGCTTGATGGTCGTGGAGCACCAACTCCCGCCGCCGACTCAGTGCCCCGGGATCTAACACCTGCAGAGATTGCTGAAACCACGGAGACAGTTTCGGAGTTCTTCCCTGGCCTGGTCCCAAGCATCGTACGCTCGGATGCCTTCCCGGACCTCTTCACCTCGGACTCGCAGCCGTTGATGGGCTTCCTCGGCGAGTCCAGCCGGATTTACTCCGCGACCGGGTTCTCGGGAGCCGGTTTCAAGATGGCTTCCGGTTACGGGGAAATTGCAGCCAGCGAAGCACTTGGCAAGCGCTGGTTTGACGGCTTGGACTTCCTTCGGCCACAGAGGTTCCAAGA
This sequence comes from Paenarthrobacter sp. YAF11_1, assembly GCF_052113445.1. NCBI lineage: Bacteria > Bacillati > Actinomycetota > Actinomycetes > Micrococcales > Micrococcaceae > Paenarthrobacter > Paenarthrobacter sp. YAF11_1. The sequence goes on along the minus strand of NZ_JBFRDF010000009.1, from coordinate 130,393 downwards.
GACCTGAAGAGTTCCGCCTCGGCGGGGGAATACCCTATCGATCGCGTATTGTTGACAATCTACAGTTCCTAAGAAAGTATGAAGCCATGGCAACACTTAGCCCTATCCTGAAGCAAGCCACCCCTGTGGTTGTCGACCACGCGGCCGGCAGCTGGATCCACGCGACCGACGGCAAGAAATACCTCGATTTCACTACCGGGATAGGTGTGACCAGCACCGGTCACTGCCACCCCGATGTTGTGGCCGCAGCCCGTGAACAGGTGGGCAAGATTGTCCACGCCCAATACACCACGGTGATGCACAAGCCGCTGTTGGAACTCACCGAACTCTTGGGCACCGTATTGCCACAGGGTTTGGACAGCGTCTTTTACGCCACGTCAGGCTCCGAAGCTGTTGAGGCCTCCATCCGCCTGGCGCGTATGGCCACCGGCCGTCCCAACATCATCTCCTTCCAGGGAGGGTTCCACGGCCGGACCGTCGCCGCGGCATCCCTGACGACGGCCGGCACCAAGTTCCGATCCGGGTTCTCCCCCATCATGGGTGGGGTTCATGTCGCCCCGTTCCCGCACTGGTACCGGTACGGCTGGGACGAAGCTAGCGCCGTCGACTTCGCCCTGAAGGAACTGGACCACCTCCTGCTGACCATCAGCGCCCCCAGCGACACTGCCGGCTTCATCATCGAACCAGTGCTTGGTGACGGCGGATACATCCCCACCCCCGTGGCCTTCCTCCAAGGCCTGCGTGAACGAGCAGATCAACACGGCATAGTGCTGATTCTTGATGAGGTCCAGGCCGGGGTAGGCCGCACCGGTAAATTCTGGGGTCACGACTGGGCCGGAATCACGCCCGACGTCGTCATTACCGCCAAGGGCCTCGCCAGCGGCTTCCCCATCTCGGCAATCGCCGCCTCAGCAGAGCTGATGGGCAAAGCCTGGCCTGGCTCCCAAGGGGGAACGTATGGGGGAAACGCTGTGGCCGCAGCCGCCGGCGTCGCCACTCTTGGCGTCATCCAGCGCGAAAACCTCGTGGAAAACGCGCTTCTTCGCGGCGACGAACTGCGGACTGGCCTGGAGGCGCTGCAAACCGAGTTCGCCGGAATTGGCAATGTGCGGGGCCGGGGCCTGATGCAGGGCGTCGAGTTCACAGCCGCTGACAAGGCCCCGGACGCAACCACTGCTTTGGCTGTCCAACAGGCCGCCATCAAGGAAGAGCTCCTGCTCCTCACCTGTGGGCCGCACGGGAACGTCATCCGCCTCATCCCCGCGTTGAACGTCACAAGCGACGAAATCCAAGCCGGCCTGACCAGGTTCACGCAAGCACTCAAAGCGGCCACCTCCTAACCTGACGACCACTGAAAGAGCCATCATGACCACCTCCTTTGACCCCGCAACACTGCAGACCGATCTATTCATCAACGGCGTGTGGCAGAAGGCTGCAAACGGCGCCACTTTTGCTGTGGAGAATCCCGCCACGAACGATGTCATTGCGCATGTCGCCGATGGCACCCCTGAAGATGCAGCCTTGGCCATCGAAGCTGCAGGACGCGCACAGGCAACGTGGGGGAAGTCCACTCCCCGTGAGCGCGCAGACATTCTCCGCCGCGCCTTCGACCTCGTCATCGCCAATACAGATCGATTGGCAGCAATCATGACTGCCGAGATGGGCAAACCCCTCGCCGAAGCAAGGGGCGAAGTGGCTTATGGCGCCGAGATGCTCCGCTGGTTCTCCGAAGAGGCAGTAAGGATCGGTGGCGACAACGCCTCCTCCGTGGACGGCAACACGCGCATCCTTATTACCAAGGAACCCGTTGGGCCTTCCGTGCTGGTGACGCCGTGGAACTTTCCGCTCGCCATGGGCGCGCGGAAGATCGCGCCGGCAGTGGCTGCCGGTTGCACCATGGTGTTCAAGCCGGCGGAGCTGACGCCCCTCACGTCGTTGGCGCTCGTGGCGATTTTCAAGGAAGCAGGACTTCCCGACGGCGTGCTGAACGTTGTGACGACGTCGAGCGCTTCCGGCGTGGTCCGGACCTGGACGGACAGCGGGATCGCCCGCAAGATCAGCTTCACCGGTTCTACCGAGGTGGGTAAGGTTCTCCTGCGGCAGGCTGCGGACAACGTCATGCGGTCCTCCATGGAGCTGGGCGGCAACGCCCCCTTCATCGTCCTCGCGGATGCAGACATTGAGAAGGCTGTAGATGGAGCCATGAAAGCAAAGATGCGGAACATGGGAGAGGCGTGCACGGCAGCCAACCGCTTCTTCGTCCACCGTTCCGTGGTGGAAGAGTTTGGCGAGAAGTTCTCCAAAAAGATGTCAGAATTGCAGGTGGGCAATGGCGCTTCGGCAGGGACCGACGTCGGACCCCTCATTGAGCAGAAGGGCCTGGAAAAGGTCGAAAGCCTTGTTGCAGATGCCGTTTCCAAGGGCGCGCGCATCCTCACCGGCGGAAGCCGTCCGGAAGGGCCGGGCTACTTCTACTCCCCCACCGTTTTGATGGATGTGCCTACCAACGCCGCGTTGATGTCCACGGAAATCTTCGGCCCAGTAGCTGCCATCACGGCGTTCGACAGCGAAGACGAAGTCCTCCGCCTGGCCAATGACACTGAGTGGGGCCTTGTGGGGTACGTGTTCACCGAGAGCATGGAAAAGGCATTGCGGTTCTCGGCTGACCTGGAAGTTGGCATGGTCGGACTGAACACGGGCCTGGTGTCCAATCCCGCCGCTCCGTTCGGCGGGGTCAAGCAGTCAGGGTTGGGCCGCGAAGGCGGCAAAATTGGGATTGAAGAGTTTTTGGAATACAAGTACACCGCAGTAGCGGTCTAATAGATTCAACTTGCCGAGCATGGAATGAGGGGATGTCAATGGCGGCACCGGAGGGAATGTTCGTTCTGGAGGGCCGGCCCACGGCGCAGCTGATCGCTGACCAATTGCGGGAGCTTATTGTCCAGGGAGCCTTCAGGCCTGGACAGCAAGTCAACGAATCCGCACTGGCCAGTCAGCTCAGCACGTCCAGGGGCCCGCTCCGCGAAGCACTGCAGCGGCTGTGCCAGGAGGGCATCCTGGTGAGCAAGCGCAACCGGGGCGTCTTCGTACTGGAGCTCTCCACAGAGGACGTCAGGGAGATCTATGCCGTCCGCGAGGCAGTGGAATTGGCTGCCGCCAGCACACTTCTGGATTCCGAGCCGGATCAGGTTGCTGATACGTGCAGGGAACTCAAGGGCATCATCCGAGGTATGGCCAAGCAGGTTGCAGCTTCGGACTGGCAGGCTATCGCCCGGCTGGATATGCAGTTCCACACGGCGTTTGTGTCCGGAACCGGAAACACGCGCCTGATCCGGATCTACGAGACCCTTGCTGCCGAATCCAGGATGTGTATCCTCAGCCTGGAAGTGGCTTATCCGCGTATCGATGCACTGGTGCAGGAACACCAGATGATTCTGGACCTGCTCGAAGCACGTGACCGGAGCGGCCTTCAGGACGCCATCAAACGCCACATGCACAAGGCCGTGGAGGACCTCACCTCCAAGCCTGAAGTAACGGGAATAATCGCCTAGGCCTCATCGATTATCCGCATCAAAGGAAGGGCCCGGTTCACTGAACCGGGCCCTTCCTTTCATCTATGGGACCTTCGCTGTTAGACCTTGGGAAGGTCGGCCACTACCCACATCTTCCGCAGTGTTTCGTGGATGGTCCACGTTCCCGTCCAGCCGGCCGGCGTAACGAACAACGAGCCGGGGCCGACGTCGAAGCTGGTTCCATCTTCCTCGGTGATGGTCGCTGAGCCACTGAGGATCTGGCAAATCTCGTCATAGCCGGGCCTGGTACTCGTGGACACACCGGGGGTCGCCTCCCAGATACCGGTCTTTAGTCCTTCCCGGGCCCACAGGCGGAGTGACACTTCCGTCTGACCGGGAGTGCTTGATGTGGGCTTTGGAAGGTGTTCGCCGGGGTTCTGGGTGTTGGCATTTTTCATGACAGTGGCCTTGACCATTGCTGCTCCTTCTGGGTCTCAGACCCGTGTAAATATGCCCGCCGTCTTTGGAAGAGCACATGCCCCATCCTAACAATTGTCAACAATCGACGATAGCTTTGAGTGGAAATGGTCACGGTGTGGACACAGGAGGGACAACCCGGTAGAACCGGGTGGGCGGAAATTGAGCCGTTAGGCGTCCCTCTATGGTCTGGCCCGCATCGCCTGGCAAGAGTAGCGTCACTCTAGGGATGCAGCAGGACAGCGAGGACGCAGCAGGACCGCCAAAGGAGCCCGGAAAATGGCCGGATGGAATGCCGATACCGCCGCCGGCCCTCTGGGCGCCGGGACAGTGACCTTGGTGGAGGGAACCTCGTTCTGTATCTCGCAGCCCAGCGGTGATATCACTCCGGATCATCCGCACGGCCTGTTCTTCCAGGACACCCGGATACTCTCCGCGTGGGGCCTGACGGTCAACGGGCAGTCTGTGGAACCCCTGACAGCCCAAACGAAGGAACCCTACAGGGCAGGCTTCGCCGGACGTATCACCATGTCCGATGGATACGCGGACACCCCGTTGATCGTGGAACGCACCCGGGAGTTGGGCGTTGGCATGGTGGAACACATCACCGTGCGCAACTATTCTACGAAGCCGGCAGATTGCCTCATCGCGATCAGCGTAGGTTCTGACTTCGCTGATGTCTTCGAAGTGAAGGAAGCGCGCGTGCAGACGCAGTGGGAGGTAAGCCGCGAGGCCGATGCCACCACACTGACAATCCGCGCCCGTTGGCAGGACGTCCGGAAGTCCGTCGTCGTAAGTTCCGACATCCCTGAAGCGGACCGTGACGGTTTCAGCTACCGGACAACCATCCCGGCGCGAGGCTCCTGGAGCGCCGAACTCACCGTCACGCCCGGATCTGAAGGGGCGGTTTTGGCAGGGTCCGTAGTGCGTCCCGCCGTCGGCGAACTGTCCCGAAGCGATCGACGCCGGCAGGAATGGGTGGCCAAAATTCCCGTTCTGCAGATGGGTAACCGCTCGATCGAAAGGACACTCCGGCGGAGTTATGACGATCTCGGGGCCCTTCGAATCGAGGACCCTGCCCACCCGGAAAGAGTGGTTGTGGCCGCAGGAGCCCCGTGGTTCATGACGCTGTTTGGTCGGGACTCGTTGTGGGCGTCGGAAATGGCCATGCCGGTTGATCCCTCATTGGCCTTGGGAACGTTGCAAACCTTGGCTGAGCGGCAGGGCAGGGTGGTTGACCCTGCGACTGAGGAAGAACCGGGAAAGATCCTGCATGAGGTCCGGTTGGATGTCTCCAGCAGCCTGGCCCTGGGCGGGAAGTCCATCTACTACGGCAGCATCGATGCCACTCCCCTGTTTGTGGTGGTGCTGGGTTCGGTGAGCCGCTGGGGTTTCGCCAAGGACACCATCGCCGCCCTGCTCCCCCACGCAGACCGTGCCCTCGAATGGATCCGGGACTACGGGGACAGGGACGGCGATGGTTTCATCGAATACGAGCGACTCAATGATCGCGGGCTGATCAACCAAGGGTGGAAGGATTCATGGGACGGGATAAACTTCGCGGACGGACGGCTCGCCAAGCCGCCGATCGCGCTGTGCGAGGTCCAGGCATACGTCTATGACGCGTACATGGCCCGGGCGTGGATGGCGTACGACGCCGGAGACGCACCGTTGGCGCGCGAACTCGCCGATCGCGCGGCCCGGTTGAAAGCACGTTTCAACGAACAATTTTGGATGCCGGACCGGGGCTACTACGCGATTGCGCTGGACGGCAATAAGCAGCAGGTGGACGCGTGCGCCTCCAACATGGGGCACTGCCTCTGGGTCGGCCTAGTGGACGAGGACAAGGCGCCGCTCGTGGCAGAACGGCTGATGTCACCTGAGATGTTCAGTGGCTGGGGCGTGCGCACGCTGGCAACCGACATGGGCGCCTACAACCCCGCCAGCTACCACAACGGATCCGTCTGGCCGCACGACAACGCTGTCATCGCGGCGGGGCTGATGCGCTACGGATTCGTAGAGGAAGCTCAACGGATCGCTACAGCCCTGCTCGATGCCGCCGACCACTCCGAAGGCCGCCTCCCCGAGCTGTTCTGTGGATTCAGCCGGGAGCAGTACAGCGAACCCGTGCCCTACCCCACAGCCTGTTCACCCCAAGCCTGGGCTGCCACCTCACCCATCCAGCTGATCACGAGCCTCATGAGGTACGACGCCCATGTGTCCCACGGCGGATTCTGGATGGATCCCCAGCTGCCGGCCTCTTACGGCGACTTGCACATCACCAACGCGCCCATGGCGGGCGGCAGGGTGACCATCGACATTGCCGATTCGGTCCCCACCGTGCAGGGACTGCCGGATGGGATGGTGTTCCATCAGGGACACCGGCCGTGGCTGACCGAACTCGTCGAACAGGCAGGGCTTCGCAAAAAGGGCTAGGACGCGTGAAGCACGGAGGTCGACCTGATGACCACCACCCGGTCTGGGCAGTGGTGCCAACCACCGGATCGACGCAGCTCTGTCGGCACGAGCCGTCAGGCGAACCAGCGCCACCAGCGTGAAGGCTCCGGTTCCGGAGCAGGTTCCGGCTGCGGCTCCTGGCCCAGGGCAAGAGCCGCCTCAACGATGTCATCCTCGGTGAGCGTGATGACCGCTTCACGGTCGAGTGCGTCGAGACTCTGTTCGTCGCCGCGCGTCAGCCGCAGTGCCTGGCGATTAAGTGACTGCTCAAACAGGGTGCGGGCGAAACGGGCGTTCCCGGAGTCTTCGCCCGCGTGAAGCCCGGCCAGGATGCGCCGCAACATCTGATCCGCGCCTGGCTCCAGCGTGTACTCGTGTTGGGCCAGCATCTGCTGGAATATCGTCTCGAGTTCGTCCACGGAGTAGTCGGGGAAGGTGATCTCGCGGGCGAAACGGGACCGCAGCCCGGGGTTTGAGAGCAGGAAGGATTCCATGAGGCGCGGGTAACCGGCCACGATCACCACCAAACGGTGGCGGTGGTCCTCCATCCGTTTGAGCAGGATCTCGATAGCCTCGGGGCCGAAGTCCATCCGGCCGTCCTCCGGGGCCAGCGCGTAGGCCTCGTCGATGAACAGGACGCCGTCCAGCGCCCGCCGGATCACCCGGTCCGTCTTGATGGCCGTTGCCCCAACGTACTGCCCTACCAGGCCGGAACGGTCCACCTCGACCAGGTGTCCTTTCTGCAGCAGGCCCACCGCACGGTACATCTCTGCCAGGAGCCGCGCCACGGTGGTCTTGCCCGTGCCCGGGTTTCCGAGAAACACAAGATGCTGGGATGTGGCCACCTCCGGCAGTCCGTGGGCTTTGCGACGTGCCTGGACCTGAAGCAATGCCACCAAGGCCCTGACCTGTTCCTTCACGGTCTCCAGTCCGACCAGCGCATCAAGCTCGGCCTGGACCTCGGACAACGGCCGTGCCGGACCGGGCCGGGCACCGATGAAATCACCCACAAGGTCGTCAACGCGTTCTGAACCTGGCAGCTTGAGTTGATTGGCCAGATGGCCAATGGTTTCCCTCAGCTCATCGAGCGGATTGCGGCCTGCAGCCATACATCCACTGTAGTACTCGCGATCTGAAGCGGCCACGGATCAAACTGCCCGCAATTGGGCGTTTCGGCATCTCCGACGAGCGATTCGTACATAGGTAACTGACACTCCAAGGACTGAGGCTTAGAGGACAGCATCACCGCCCTACCCAAGGAGATCCCGTGACTACTTACAACCTGGCCCTGATCGGTTTCGGAGGCGTTAACCGCGCCTTGGCAGAACTGATCCGCGATGAACCGCAGCGCTTCGCTTCCCTCGGCTTCGAGCTTCGCGTCGTAGCCATCACCGACCTCGCCTTTGGCTCGCTGGTCCAGGGCGATGGGATTGATCTTGCCGCTGTTTTGGCCATGCCTCGCGGGTCTTCTTTCGACGGGCTGCCGGGCGGCAGCCACGACCCCCGCAACGAAGAGGTCATCAAGAACAGCCCCGCCGACATCGTCGTCGAAGCCACCTTCACCAGCCCGGTCGACGGCGAACCAGCCGTCTCGCACGTGAAGTGGGCCATCGAATCGGGCAAGCACGTGGTCGCCACCAACAAGGGACCGGTGGCTCTGCAGGGCACGTCATTGAGCAAGCTCGCTGCAAACAACGGCGTCCGCTTTGAGTATGAAGGCGCCGTCATGAGCGGTACGCCAGTGATCCGTCTGGCCCACAAGATGCTTGGGGGCCTGGGACTCAATGGCATACAGGGGATCCTGAACGGAACCAGCAACTACGTGCTGGGCCGGATGGAAGCCGGTCTGCGCCTGGACGAGGCCATTGCCGAAGCCCAGGACCTCGGCTACGCCGAAGCTGACCCCACCGCTGACATTGGCGGTTCCGACGTTCGGCTCAAGGTTGCCATTTTGGCCAACGAACTTCTCGGCGCCAACATCCACCCCACTGACGTGGAAACCACGGGCATTCAGGACATCACCAGTGACGACGTCGCCCAGGCCTTGGCAAACGACCTCCGTTGGAAGCTGATCGGCGAAGCCCGCCGCGAAAGCGATGGCCGCATCACCGCATCTGTCCAGCCCATCGCCCTTCCGGCTGACCACCCGCTGGCCGGGATTTCCGGTGCCACCAACGCCGTCTCCTTCACCACCGACTTGCTCGGGGCTGTCACAGTTTCCGGCCCGGGTGCTGGTCGCGTCGAGACTGCTTACGCCCTCATTTCCGACATCATTGCCGTCGACGAATTCGTCAAAGGAGCCGTCCGTGCCTGAAACAGCGATTGCAGAAGCCAACTCGCCGGTGGCAATCCAGGATCTGGTGGTGCGCAACAAGTTTGACGGCACCGTCCTGGCCACACTGGACCAGTGCTCCGACGCTGACGTCCGCGTAGAACTTATCCGCGCGGCTGCGGCCGCTCCGGCAGCGGCCGCCATGCCCCGGCATGAGCGCGGCCGGATCCTGGATACCGCCGCCGATCTTCTGCAGGAGCGTTCCCAGAAGGTAACTGAGCTGATCGTCGCCGAAGCCGGCAAGACCATCAAGCAGGCCCGCAAGGAAGTTTCCCGTGCAGTGAACACCCTCAAGCTCTCTGCGGCGGAAACCCGCCGGAACGTTGGCGAAGTGGTCCCGTTTGACTCGTTCGCCGGTTCTGAGAACCGTCAGGGATGGTTTACCCGTGAACCGTTGGGACTCATCGCCGCGATCACCCCGTACAACGACGCATTGAACTTGGTAGCGCACAAGCTCGGACCGGCGATCGCCGGCGGGAACACAGTGATCCTGAAGCCGTCGCAACTGACACCGTTGACGGCTATCCTCCTGGTGGATCTGCTGCGTGAGGCCGGACTGCCCGCGGAGTTCGTCAGTGTTGTCCTGGGCGACCGCACGATCGCCCAAACGATCATTTCCTCCAGGCTGGTCCGCATGGTCTCCTTCACCGGGGGCTTCGCCACCGGCCGGGCGATCGCTGCGAACGCCGGCCTCAAGCGCCTGTCCATGGAACTTGGCGGCAACGCGCCCGTTATCGTCTTCGACGACGCGGACCTTCCAGCCGCCGTCGAAGCCTGCGTCTCGGGCTCTTTCTGGGCCGCCGGGCAGAACTGCATCGGTGCCCAGCGCATCCTTGTCCACCGATCAGTCTTTGACGCCTTCGTTCAGGCCTTCGTCGTGCAAACCGCTGCACTGAAAACCGGGGACCCGCGAAGCGAACAAACCGACGTCGGGCCCATGATCAGCAATGCCTCCGCCGCCGACGCGAAACGGAAGATCGATGAGGCTGTGGCCGCCGGGGCTCAACTCCTCACGGGCGGAACCCTGAACGGGCCGGTCCTCACACCCGCTGTTCTCACCGGAGTCCCCCGGAACTGCGAAGCCTGGAGCGAGGAACTGTTCGCCCCGATCGTCCTGGTCGAGCCGTTCGACACCGCCGAGGAAGCCATCGCACTGGCCAATGACAGCGAATACGCCCTGCAGGCAGGGGTTTTCACCAAGGACCTGGGCCGGGCCCTGGCCACCGCCAAAGCGATTGACGCAGGCGGAGTGATGATCAACGACTCCTCCGACTACCGCCACGACGCCATGCCCTTCGGCGGTTCCAAGTACGGCAGCATGGGCCGCGAAGGCGTCCACTTCGCCTACGAGGAAATGACCCAGCCCAAAGTCATCGCGATTACTTCATGACCACAGGACTAAGAATCGAGCACGACAGCCTCGGCTCCATGGCTGTCCCGAAATCCGCCCTGTGGGGAATCCACACCGAACGGGCCATCCTCAATTTCCCCATCAGCGGCATCCAACTGGGAACCCACCGGCACCTTGTCCGCGCTCTCGCGTTCGTGAAGAAGGCCGCAGCGCTGACCAACACCGAGCTGGGCCTGATCCCCGCCGAGATTGGCGAAGCCATTGCTTTGGCCTGCGAAACTGTGGCCTCCGGCGACGTTGACCACGCATTTCCCGTGGACGTCATCCAAGGCGGCGCCGGAACATCCACCAACATGAACGCCAACGAGGTCATCGCCAACCTCGCACTGGAGACCTTGGGCCATTCCCGCGGCTCCTACGACGTAGTGGATCCGATCGGGCACATCAACAAATGCCAGTCCACCAATGACGTCTACCCGACGGCGGTGCGCCTGGCCCTGGTGTTCGCACTGGAGGACTTGCTGGAACGCCTGGGCCTCCTTTCGGCAGCGTTCGCCGAACGGGGCCAGGCCTTCGCAGCCATCCCCAAGGTTGGACGCACGCAATTGCAGGACGCCGTGCCGATGACCCTCGGTCAAGAGTTCACTGCGTTCTCCGTGACACTCGAGGAAGACCAACGGCGTCTGCGCGAGGCGGCTGCCCTATTGCTCGAGTGCAGCCTGGGCGCCACGGCGATCGGAACGGGCATCACGGCCGACCCTTTGTATGTTGAGCGCATCATCGACAAGCTCTCAGCGGTGAGCGGAGTGCAACTGGTCCGCGCCCACGATTTCGTCGAAGCAACCTGGGACACCGGTGCGTTCATGACGTTCTCCGGAGCGCTCAAACGCACCGCCATCAAGCTCTCCAAGATCTGCAGCGACCTGCGGCTGCTTTCCAGCGGTCCCCAAACAGGGCTGGCCGAGATCCGCTTGCCTCCGCGGCAGGCGGGCTCCTCCATCATGCCCGGCAAGGTCAACCCAGTGATTCCGGAGGTCGTCAACCAGATAGCCTTCTTCGTGGCCGGGGCCGACCTCACCGTCACCATGGCCGCAGACAATGGGCAGCTTCAACTCAACGCCTTTGAACCGGTCATCGCTCACGCCCTGCTGCAATCACTGAGCTGGCTGACCAACGGGACAGATGTTCTGCGGGACCTTTGCGTTGAAGGCATCGAAGCGAACGAGGCCTTGCTGCGGTCCCGGGCACGGGCCTCCACAGCACAAGCCACAGCGTTGCTTCCGCTGCTGGGCTACGCCGTTGCTGCCGACATCGCCCACAAGGCTCTTGTGTCCGGACAGAGCGTCCTCGATATCGCTGTGGGTGAAGGTCTGCTGTTGGCCGAACAAGCCGAGGCCCTGATGATGGCCTGAGACGGGAACACGCGATTCACCGAACCACGCAGGTACGGGCGGGGAACTAGGCTGGGTGGATGGCGACAGTTATTCTCGTGCGGCACGGCCGCACCACAGCCAATGCCACTGGACTGCTGGCTGGCCGGGCCGATGGCGTGAGCCTGGATCAAATGGGGTGCGAACAGGCGGCTGTGACAGCAGACCGGCTCGCAGCCGTGCCGGTAGTCGGGGTGGTGTCGAGTCCTCTTGAGCGCTGCCGGCAGACCGCCCAGTTGATTCTCGCCCGCCAGGCCGGCACGCCATATGCGCCGGTCGACATCGATCTCACCGAATGTGATTACGGCCAGTGGCAGGGCCGCATGCTCAGTGAGCTCGCAACCGAGGATTTGTGGCCAGTAGTGCAAACGCAACCATCCGCCGTCGTGTTTCCCGGGGGAGAATCCATGGCCGCGATGCAGGCCAGGTCCGTGGCGGCAATCAGGCGCCACGATGCAGCCTTCGAAGCCGAGCATGGGCCAGGAGCGGTGTGGGTGGCGGTGAGTCACGGTGACATCATCAAGTCAATCCTTGCCGACGCGCTCGGCATGCACCTTGACCTTTTCCAGCGTATCAACGTTGGCCCCGCCTCCATTTCGATCGTGCGCTACGGGGCTGATCGGCCGAGCGTCTACGCGACCAACACCGATGCCGGTGATCTGTCATGGCTGTCGAACGGCATGCATTCCGGCGATGCGCCGGTGGGCGGCGGTGCAGGTCAGAACGCGCCGTGAATCTTATGTGCCTAAAATACTGACATGCCTACAAGTGTTCACGAGTTTGCCTGGCCTGATCGGGTTGTAGTTGGGACCATTGGCCTTCCGGGGTCGCGGACGTTCTACCTGCAGGTGCGCGCGGGGAAACAGATCGTGAGTATTGCCCTGGAGAAGCAGCAGTCGGCCCAGCTTGCGGAGAAGATCGACGAGATCCTTGACCAGCTCATCACCGTTCAGGGCAACCCGTTCAGCGTTCCGACGAGTACTCCCATTGAGCTTGTGGACAACGAGCCCCTTGAGGCAGTTGACGAGCAGTTTCGCGCCGGAGCCATGAGCTTGGGTTGGGATCCGACCACGGCGCAGGTGGTGATTGAGGCCTACCCCATCGCCGAGGTCGATGCTGATGACAACGACGAACCGCTTGTTGAGGACGGCGCAATCGAAGCCGAAATGCTGCTGGTCCGCATGCCTGTAGGCACCGCCCGTGCATTCGCCAAGCGCACCCGTGAAATCGTCGGCGCCGGGCGCCCGACGTGCCCGCTGTGTGGATACCCCGTAGACGCCGACGGGCACAGTTGCACCCTTCCCGAGGCGTGATGCCGGCGCCGGACTTGGCGACCGCCGAGCTGACGCTCTCTGGCCGCATCACGACGGCTTCAAACGCGACATTCCTGGGCGCCATCGGGGACGTCACAGTCGTTTACAAGCCGATAGCAGGCGAAAGTCCGCTCTGGGATTTTCCCCATGGCAATCTGGCTCACCGGGAAGTGGCTGCCTACCTGGTGTCGCAGGTATTCGGTGGGGACATCGTGCCACGCACCTGGCTGCGCGATGGCCCGTTGGGCGAAGGAATGGTGCAACTCTGGCAAGAGCAAGACCCTTCCCAGCGCGCCGTGGACCTGGTCGCAACGGACCGCGTGCCGCAGACGGGATGGAAGCACGTGCTCGAAGGACAGGATGAGAAGGGACAGATGGTCGCCCTCATTCACGAAGACTCGCCGGCGCTAAGACGCATGGCGGTCTTCGACATGATCGTCAACAATGCCGACCGTAAAGGCGACCACATCCTTGCCATGACGGACGGACGCCGACACGGCGTAGACCATGGACTGACCTTCCACCATGACCACAAGTTGCGCACGGTGCTGTGGGGATGGCTGGGCGACCCGCTTGCCGCCGGGGAACTAGAAGGCATCGATCGTGTGGCCGAGGGTTTGAACGGTGGGCTGGGTCAAAACCTCGCGGACTTGCTGAGCGCCGAAGAAGTCGCATCACTGGCCACACGCTGCGCCAGATTGCGCCTGCTAGGACAGTTCCCGGCTCCAAGCGGTGACATGCCAGCGGTGCCCTGGCCTCTGTTTTAGGGGGAATCCCGGCAACGGGATTCCCCACGAAAACCACCCCACCCACTACTCCGCGAGAAATGAATATGGAACTTTTTGACGCCCACACCGTTGTGATTTCTGCCGTGCTCCTGGTGCACATCACAGGGGTGATGATCGTGGCCGCCTCAGTTGCCGGCCTGGTGATCTCACTCTTCATCGTTGTTCTCGCCGTGCACTCCATCCGAACCACCTGGGACCTGACGCACAACCTGCGAAGCAAGGATCGCTTCAGTGGCATCCTCCGTAAGGTGCTGTCTTCTGTGAAGTCAGGAGCCCTGGAAGCACGTCCCCTGATTTCTGCTGCACGACAGAGAATCCGCCGACTCTCGCCCTTCAAGCCACAGTAGAAGCCGGGCTGGGTCAGGCGGCCGGCACGTCCCTATTGATGTACTTGCCCGGACGCCAGACGTACGCGAAGCAACGGCGGCGGCGCTGAATCGGTCATGCAAGCTAACCAGTCGGTCACCGAGCGACATCGGGCTTCTCGGCGCGACGCCTGGGCGTAGCAAACAGACCACAACTGTCATCTTCGCCGTGCTGGCGGGCGAAGCAGCACCCCCAATAAACAATTCTTTCGCTGAATGACGTTCTCTTACTTAATAGTCCTGTTTACTACCCCCGGTTGAGAACTATTGATCGACGTTTCAGGAAACTCGCGCGTAAATTCCGAATCCCGCTAGCTTTTGAGGACCCAGTCATTTGTGACCGGGATTTCCATCACAAGCCTTTGGGTGCTTCGCGCAGGAATGCCTTGTCATGCACCCGGACGGAGAGACGCCCGCATGACAACACAACAGCTCACCGAAGAACACACCGCATTGCAGGACTACATCCGTGAACTCTCGCGACGAGTCGAAGGCATTGAGATCCTGGCTCCCGGCCCCCGGACCACCCGCTACGGCCACGACGCAGCCACGGCAAAAACTGCAGCCGACAGCGGAAATCCGGGCCCCGGCGTCGTTCTTCCCTCGACGGCCGCCGAGGTTCAGGCGGCAGTGCAGCTGGCCGCGGAGCTTGGCGTGACGGTGGTGCCGCGTGGTGCTGGAACGGGCCTGTCGGGCGGAGCCACCGCACGACAAGACCAGGTGGTCATTTCCACCGAGAAACTCACCAGCATCCTGGAGGTCTCCCCTTTGGATGAAGTAGCTGTAGTAGAGCCCGGTGTCATCAATGCGGATTTGAATAAACACCTTGAACCGTTTGGGCTTTTCTACGCTCCTGATCCAGCGAGTTTCGATATTTCCTCCATCGGCGGCAATATTGCCACCAATGCCGGCGGACTCAGGTGCGCCAAATACGGAGTAACCCGCGAGTCCATCCTGTCGCTCGACGTCGTCCTCGCTGACGGTAGCCTCATCACCATCGGCCACCGCTCCATCAAGGGCGTTACGGGACTGGACCTGACCTCACTGTTTGTCGGCTCGGAGGGAATCCTGGGCATCGTTACACAAGCGACGGTCCGCTTGCGTCCCATCCCGGTGGCCCGCAAGACCGTCAGCGCGTTCTTCAACAGCACAGCGGAGGGCGCCGAAGGCCTCGCGGCCATCACGCTCTCCCCCGTCCGTCCGGCCGCCATCGAATTCTTCGACACCCCCAGCTTGGCCAACATCGACGCCTACTCCGGAACCGCCCTGCGGGAACGCGGGGCCGCCTTGATCCTCATGGAAATCGACGGCTACGGTATCGGCGACCAAGCCGCCGACCTCGCCACAGCGCTCACCGCCGCCGGCGGGCGGGTCACCGTGGAGTCCGATGACGACGCAGTGCGGCTCTGGGAACTGCGCCGCAGCGGCCGTGGCCTCCCCCAGGACAAGTGGTACATCGGCGAGGACATCGCCGTGCCCAAGTCGCAACTGCCCAAGGTCTACGCTGCCTTCCCGGCGTTGGAAGCGCGTTTCGGCGTGGCCATTTCCGCGGTATCGCACGCCGGCGACGGCAACCTCCACCCGCTGATCACCAAGGACAAGACGCCCGACGACGGCGCGAACCCACCTGCCGCCCTCCTGGAAGCGGCCACTGAACTCGTCAAGGTGGCGCTTGCCCTCGGTGGGACGGTCACCGGCGAACACGGCGTGGGAACCATCAAACGCGAATGGGCAGCACTGGAACTCTCGGAGCGCAGCCGCGAGGTGCAGCACGCCATCAAGGCAGCCATCGACCCCCAGCAACTTCTCAATCCCGGCAAGGCCATCTGACCGCCCTGCCCCGCAGCATCCCCCAACGCACCATGACGCATCAGGAGCTAACCATGAACACTTTCAACAACCCTGAATTCCGCAGGCGGGCCTTCCTTGCAGGCCTCGGCGCGCTCAGTACCACGGCACTCGTCACGGCGTGCGGCGGCACAACCGCCAGCACGGGCGCCGGTTCCACCACACCGGTGGATGGCGGTGACGTCACTTTCCTGATTCAGGGGTATGACACCGGCTGGGTTTCCAGCAAGACATCCATCTCCAGCTACGAGGGCAACCTGTGGGGCCAGATCACGGACAAGCTGGTGTATGTCAATGAAAAGGGCGAGTTGAGCCCGTGGGTTGCCGAGAGCTGGGAAGAACTCAACGGCGCCAAGGATTTCATCCTCCACCTGAAGCAGGGCGTGACGTTCTCCGACGGCAGTCCGCTGGACGCAGCAGCCGTGGTCGCCAACCTCAATGCCTGGGCGAAGGGCGATTCCACCCGCGGCGTCAGCAAGGTGGGTTTGTTCCCCTCCAGCAATTTCGTTTCTGCTGAAGCCACAGACGCAGCCACAGTCAAGGTTTCGTTTTCCTCGCCCGCGCTGGGCTTCATTGCCACACTGGCCTATCACGGCTGCATCCTGCTCTCCCCGAAAACCCTCGCGCTCCCGGTGGAAGCGCAGGCGGACCTCAGCCAGGAGATCGGCAGCGGTCCGTTCGTGGTCAAGTCCTGGAAGCAGGGCGACAGCTATGTTCTGGAGAAGCGCAAGGACTACAACTGGGGCCCGGCCGCACTCGGCCACACCGGCCCGGCGCGTCTGGACACCATCACGTACAAGGTCATCAAGGACACCTCGGTCCGGACATCTACGGTCGTTTCCGGTCAGGCTGACGTCGCTTTCAACGTGGAGCCCCAAGAGATCGAATCGCTCAAGGCCCAAGGCTTCACAGTCGGAACACCTCGATACTTGGGCTTCGTGGATGGATTCCAGGTCAATACCCAGGCCTTCCCCACCAATGATCCCGCTGTCCGGAAGGCCATCCAGCACGGCATTGACCGCGAAGAGATCCTCAAAACCGTCTACACCAGCGACTGGAACGCCGCCACCACGTTCATCCAGGGCAACGTTCCTGAAGCCGGCGAGTTCAGCGAAAGCTTCACGTTCGACGCCGATAAAGCCAACAAAATCCTCGACGACGCCGGATGGGCGTCCGGTTCGGATGACTACCGTTCCAAGGACGGCAAGACCCTCGAATTCACACTGACACCCAACCCCTATGTGCCGTCCACCAAGGCAGAGGATGAGCTGATCGCCCAGCAGCTCAAGAAGGTGGGCATCAAGGTCAATCTCAAGGTGGTGGACGTCGCCGGCTACGCCGCGGTGCAGGCCAGCAAGCCGCCGCTCTTCCAAACTTCACGCAGCTTCGTCGACGTCGGAACGGTCGCCGGTGTCCTGACCAGCCAGAACAAGGGTGAAGACTGGTTCGGACTCGGTACCAGCGATCAGAAGCTGAACGAGCTTTCCACCGCAATTGCCACTGCCTCGGACCGGGCCTCCCGCGAAAAGGTTGCCGACGAACTGCAGCAGTACGTCCTCGAACAGGGCTACTTCATCCCGCTTAACCAACTCGTCCAGCGCCTGTACCTGATCAGCCCCAAGATCAAGGACGTCCAGTACAACGGCCTGGCATACGCCAACTTCTACACCGCCTGGATCTCGCAGTGACAGGCGACTACAGGCGCTTTGCGCTGACGCGCGCAGGCCAGGCGATCGTCGTCGTCCTTCTCGCCTATGTGTTCACCTTCCTGATCATCAGCGTCCTCCCGGGCGACGCCATCACCAATACGCTCAGGGACCCGCAGCACGGCCTGAGCGAGGAAGACATCCAGCGGATTGTTGCCTTCTACGGCCTCGATCAACCGGTGATTGTCCAGTTGCTGTTGTCCTTGGGACGCTTCCTGAGGGGGGAACTGGGATTCTCGCTGCAATCCAACCTCCCAGTGTCCCAACTGGTGGGTGACGCCCTGCCCTCGACGCTGACGCTGGCCACGACCGCCCTTGTCATCGCCGTCATTTTTGCTGTCGCCATTGCCTACGGCGCGCAGTATCTGCCCGGCAAATGGGCTGCAGTGGTCCGGTCCATACCGTCGTTCTTCCTGTCGGTCCCCAACTTCGTGATCGGCCTGGTACTGATCGAGTTCTTCGCCTTCCGGCTGCACTCGTTCACCACCACCGATCCCAACAGCCCGGTGGCCACCTTGTTCGCCGCCATTACCCTGGCCATCCCGGTCTCAGCGCCCCTGGCCGAAGTCCTGATCGCGAGCCTGGACCATGAATCCCGGCAGGAATACGCTGCGGTGGCCCGTTCACGCGGGTTAAGCGAGGCCAGGCTCTTCGCGAAACATCTTGTGAAGCCCTCAGCCCTGCCGTCGGTAGCCATGGTGGCCCTCATCGTGGGCGAACTGCTGGGCGGTTCTGTGATCACTGAGACCATCTTCGGACGGGACGGGATCGGCACCGTGGTCCAGAAGGCCGTTACCGGTGAGGACCAGCCGGTCCTGCAAGCAATCGTTTCTTTGTCAGCCGTGGTCTTCGTCGCCGTGAACCTGGTGGCGGATCTTGCCTCGCCGCTGTTGGATCCCCGCGTCAAGCTCCGCGAGACCAAACTCAAGGAGAAGGTGGGCGCATGACTGCCATCCTCAGCAACACACAGCTCCGGAACAGTGGAGCGGCGCCCAGGAAACTCAACGCCGGCCTGCCCCCGGCAACGGTCATGTTGTCCTTCGCCGTAGTCCTGGTGGTCATCCTGTGGTCACTGGTCCCAGGCCTCTTCACCACCCTGAGCCCTGTCACGGGCGATACTGCGAGCAAGTTGGCGGCACCAAGCGCCGCTCACTGGTTCGGCACGGATTACCTCGGCCGCGACCAATACGCCCGGGTAGTCCACGGAACCGCATCCTCGGTAACAAGTGCACTGGTGGCCGTGCTCATCGGCCTGGTGATCGGCAGCATCATCGGCCTGGCCAGCGGCTTCCGCGGAGGCTGGGTGGATGCAATCCTGGGCCGCTTCGTTGACGTCCTGCTGGCCATTCCCGGCTTCCTCCTCGCAGTTGTCATCGTCAGCTCACTGGGTTTCCAGACCATCAACGCCGCGATCGCCACCGGAGTGTCCGCCGTCGCAGTCTTTGCCCGGCTGATGCGGGCAGAAGTGATGCGGGTCCGCAGCGCCACCTACGTTGAAGCGTCCTATCTTGAGGGCGGAAACCGGCTGCACGCGCTGCTGGGACACGTCCTTCCCAACGCGTACCGCTCGGTCCTGGTCTTGGTAGTCCTGCAGTTCGGTACGTCCATCCTGGTCATCGCCTCCCTGGCCTTCCTCGGCTACGGCGATCCGCCCCCTGCCTCGGACTGGGGACTCCTGGTCGCCTCGGGCAAAACCTACGTCACAGCTCCTTGGCTTGTGTACGCGCCCGCTGCGGTCATCGTGGTCACCGTCCTGTCCGTGAACCGCATCAGCCGCTGGCTGCGAAACGCCAAGTGATATGACGACTCCTCGAAAGGACACCGACGTGTCAGCTGACCTACTGACGGTGGAAGGCTTGTCGATCGCCTACGGTCCCACCGCCGTCGTTCATGACGTTTCTTTTTCGGTCGCCAAAGGCGAAAGCCTGGCGCTTATCGGCGAATCCGGCTCCGGCAAGTCGACCATCGCCAAGGCCGTCCTGCGCCTGCTCCCCCACGGTGAAGCGACGGCCACGGGCCGAGTGGCATTGAACGGACGGGACGTTCTGGCCTTGCCCGAAAAGCAGTTCCGTCCCCTGCGCGGTCGGGAACTCGGGTTTATCCCGCAGGACCCCGCCTCCGCGCTAAACCCGGTCCGGACCATCGGCGCGCAGGCACATGAAGCTGCGGCGCTGCTCGGCGAAACCGATCCGTCAGTTCGCCGTGGCAAGATCCTGGAGGTGCTGGAGCAAGTGGGACTGCCCGATCCCGTACGGGTATACGACTCCTACCCTCACCAGCTTTCGGGCGGCATGCTCCAGCGCGTCCTGATCGCGCTCACCGTGCTGCCCCGCCCGTCCCTGATCGTGGCCGACGAACCTACGTCCGCCCTGGACGTAACCGTACAAAAACTGATCCTGGACCTGCTCACCGAGCTCCGCCAGGAGCTGGACATCAGCCTGCTCCTCATCACACACGACCTTGCCATCGCGGCCGAACGGGCCAATTCCCTGGTGGTGCTGAAGGACGGCGCAGTGCAGGAAAGCGGCTCGTCGCAGGCCGTCTTCGCTTCACCTCAAACGGACTACGCGCGCAGCCTGCAAGCGGACGTCCCCGCGCTTCATCCGGACCGGTACCGGGACCAGCGTGCTGCTTTTCATACGGCGCACGACGACGGCTCCCGAAGTGGGGCAATCGCCTCACCGTCAGCGGGCCTCCAGATTGATGTCCAGGATGTGACGAAGCGCTTCTCGGCCGGTGGAAAGGACATCCTTGCCTGCGACGGCGTGTCCTTTTCCATAGAACGCGGACGGACACACGCACTCGTTGGCGAATCCGGCTCCGGCAAGACCACTGCGGTGCGGCTGCTGCTTGGACTGGAACAGCCGGACAGTGGGCAGATCTCGGTTGCCGGCCAATCGACGTCGGGAAGGTCGCGTGCGGAAGTGCGCGACATCCGCCGGCACCTCCAACTGGTCTACCAAAACCCATTCACCTCCCTGGACCCCACGTGGCGTGTGGGCAGGATCGTCCGCGAGCCCCTGGACCAGTTCGGTGTGGGCTCCAAGCCGGAGCGTGCCCAGCGAGTGCACGAGGTGTTGGCAGCCGTGGGGCTGCCGGCCGATGTCACGACGAGGCGGCCTGCGCATCTGTCCGGTGGCCAGCGCCAGCGCGTAGCGATTGCCCGGGCGTTGGTGTTGAGGCCCGACGTCGTGGTTCTGGATGAGCCGACGTCCGCCCTGGACGTGAGCGTGCAGGCAGGGATCCTGGAACTGCTGTCCAAACTGCAGCGCGAGCTGGGCCTCACCTACTTGTTCGTCTCGCATGATTTGGCGTTGGTAAGGCAGGTGGCTGACTCCGTTTCCGTCCTGCGAAAGGGGCAAGTGGTGGAAGACGGAGCTGTGGAGGACATCTTCTCGCGACCGCAACATCCCTATACCCGTGCACTCCTCGACTCGATCCCCCTGGCTGCACCGGCTGCCGCTGCCCCGCTTGGCACGGTAGCCACAGAAGTCAAACAACTAGCAAAGGCCACAGCATGACCACCCAGACCCTGACAACCACCCGGCGTCCCGCGCTGATCGAGGCCTTCACTGCACCGAAAGGATTCGGCGACCAAACGCTCCGGGACCGCAGGGCAGATGCCATCGAACTTCTGGGCGGCATCCCTGACCCCGGGGTCCTCCCCACGGCGGAACTTGCCGCCGCAACGGCCCGAGTGCTGGCGAAGCCCGGCGTACCGGCACTCCAATACTCGCGAACGGAAGGCATCTCCCCGCTGCGTGAGTGGATCGCCGATCGCGAAGGTGTTCCGGTGGATCGGATCCTGATCACCAACGGCGGCTTCCACGGGCTCTCCCTGGCCATCCAGTCCGTGGTGGAACGCGGAGACCTGGTGGCCGTGGACAACCCAATCTTTCCGCTGTTCCTGCGAGGGCTTCAGTTGTCGGATGCGCGGACCCTGCCCGTGTTCGTGGGGCCCAAGGGCCTGGACGTTGATCATCTTTCGGACCAGTTGCGCGCAGGCGCCCGCCCCTCAGCGCTCTACACCGTACCGGACTTCCACAATCCTTCCCAAGGGACGCTGCCCGAAGAGGCCAGGAAGGAGTTGGTGCGGCTGGCCGAGCACTACGGTTTCGTGATCCTGGCCGACAACCCGTACCGCGAACTTCGTTTTGCCGGTGAACAGGAGAGCGTGGGGGAATTCAATGCCTCGGATCACGTCCTCCACATCAACACGTTCACCAAAACTCTGGGCCCGGGACTTCGCCTCGGCTGGACCGTGGCACCCGAGCGACTGTCCCGCGATCTTGTGGCTTTGCGGAGCAGGCAGGATTCGCACAGCTCCACTCTGGTTCAAGCGATCATAGGAGAACTGGTGACCTCCGATCCCGGGATCTTCGACGCAACACTGGACCGTGCCCGTGCACTGTATCGAAATCGGGCCGAAACGCTTGTTGCAGCACTGCATCGCGAGGCACCAGGCGCGTTCGAGACCGTCCTTCCCGACGGCGGGCTGTTCCTCTGGCCCAAACTGGCAGACTCATCGGTGGACCCTGACAAACTTGCCGCCGACGCCAGCGCCGAAGGTGTTGAGTACCAGCGGGGCTCGTTCTTCCCCTCGGGTCCGGGGACCGACGCTGACCGGCACTTGCGCCTGGCTTACGGCGACGTTCCAGCCCCGAAGCTTGAGGAAGCGGCAGCGCGCCTGGGACGCGCACTCAAGCGGCAGAGCTAAGGCAGGGCGGGCTAAGGGAGAGCGAGCTTAAAGACCTTAGCCCACGCGGAACCGACCTGTTTCAGCAGCGGCCCTGTGGTGTACTTCAAGCCGTAACGCTGGCAAATGTCACGGACCTTGGGCGCAATCTCGGCGTAGCGGTTGGACGGCAGGTCAGGGAAGAGATGGTGCTCGATCTGGTGCGACAGATTCCCTGTCATGAGGTGCATGAACCGTGAGCCCGAGATGTTGGCGGATCCGATCATCTGACGGACGTACCAGTCACCGCGGGTTTCGCCTTCCACCATGTCCTCTGTGAACGTGTCCGTTCCTTCCGGGAAGTGGCCGCAGAAGATGACGGAGTGCGCCCAGACGTTGCGGACGGCGTTGGCAACGAGTGTGCCGTAGAGGGCTTGTTTCCCGGAACCCGACAGCATTGCCAGGGCCGGGGTGGCCGCATAGTCCTTGGCAAACTGTTTGAGCGCCTTCCGCCCCAACGCTTTGAGGTCCTTGTTCATGGCCTCTTTCGACTTCAGGCCCTCCTTGTACTCGGGGATCTCCAAGTCGTAGAGGGCTATGCCCCATTCAAAAACGGGCGCAAGCACTGCGTTGTAGAGCGGATTGCCCAGGTTGAAGGGCTTCCACTCCTGGTCGGGGTCCATGCGCAGAAGGTTGTAGCCGACGTCGCGATCCTTGCCAACCACGTTGGTCCAGCGATGGTGGAGGTCGTTGTGCGTGTGCTGCCACGAACGCGACGGGGTAACGAAGTCCCATTCCCAGGTGGTGGAGTGGATGTCCGGGTCACGCATCCAGTCCCACTGGCCGTGGAGGATGTTGTGGCCAAGTTCCATGTTCTCCAGGATTTTTGCCAGGCTGAGGAGTGTCGTGCCGGTGAACCAGGCAGCTTTGTTCTTGCTTACCAGCAATGCGGCACGACCTGAGATTTCCAACCCACGCTGGATCTTGATCATCCGCCTGATGTAAGCGGCGTCGCTGGAGCCTCGCTTGGCAAGGATTTCGTCACGGATCGCATCGAGCTCACGGCCCAGTTGGGCTACTTGCTCGTCGCTCAGGTGTGCGGCCGCCGGCGGCCGAACCGTGGGCCGTCCCGCATCAGCAAGGGCACCGCGCCGGGTCTTGGATCCGACGGCGGTGACGGAGCCTTTGGCTGAAACCACTGACATGCTGTTGTACTCCTCAGATTTCCAGGTTGACGGGCCCGGCGGCTGCCGAGACACAAGTTTGGATAAGTTCCCCGGGCGCCCCATGGATCTCACCGGTGCGCAGATCGCGGACCCTCCCGGCAAGCAAAGGAGTCAGGCAGCTGTGACAGATACCCATGCGGCAGCCGCTGGGCATCAGCACCCCTGCGTCCTCGCCGACGTCGAGGAGAGGGACACCGCCGTCGGCCTGGACCTCGCGATCGGAAGTTTCGAACGTGACCACGCCGCCTTCACTGCCGTCCCCGCCCAGGAGCTCGGTGCTGAAGCGCTCGATAGTGAGCGAGCCGTGCCCTGTTCCACCGGTGGCTGACTTCCCTGACGTGGCGGCAGGAGTCAACGCTGCCTGGTTCCACATAGCTTCGGCGTCATCCAGGAAAGACCCAGGGCCGCACGCGTACGCTGCCCTGTCACGCCAGTCCGGGCACACGTCCTCGAGGACGGCCGTGGATGCGAAGTTCATGCGGCCACGTCCACTGGTGTGCCACTGCACCACGCGGAAGTTGGGAAACTGATCAGCAAGTTCGTCCAGTTCCTCGCGGAAGATACTGTCGCCTTCTTCGCGGGAGGAATGGATCAGGACAACGTCTGCATCGGGGCGGCTGGGGACAAGCGTCCGAATCATTGACATCACGGGAGTGATGCCGCTTCCCGCTGTGAGCATGAGTAGTGAACGGGGGTGCTCAGGGAGGACAAAGTCGCCCTGGGGCGGAGCAAGGAAGAGGACGTCACCCACCTTGGTCTTACGGACCAAGGTTCCGGAAACGGATCCAACGTCCGTGACAGTGATGGCCGGACCTTTACCAGCCGGCGCACTCAGCGAATAGGACCGCCATTGGCGGACCCCATTGATTTCTACGCCTATTCTCGCCCACTGGCCGGCGAGGTGGGCATGCCAGCCGCGGCCGGGCCGGAAGAAGATGGTGGCTGATTGAGCTGTTTCGTGGACTACCTCGGTGACGACCCCCCGCAACTGACGGGATGAATAGACCGGGTTGAACAGCGCCATGACATCCTCCGGCGCAAGCGGGGTGGTCAAGACCGAGGCGATGCGGGCCAAGGGACGAAAGCTGACCATGGACTACTCCTCGCAACGACGGAGACCGAAGACCTCGACCACGGATGTCGGGATATCCGAACTAGCAAATATCATAAGCATACTTACAACCTCACTCCCTGCAACATTGGGAAGGCCCCACGGGAGGGGCTTCAGCGGGAATGGGGTGAAATCCTAGGAGTGGACAGCGGTGATTCGCGCCGCCTCACCGAGCCTTTTCACCCATGCCGGTTCAGTAGAAAAACAGTAGTACGCCCAACGGATGACGTGCAAACCCGCAATCGACCGAGCCCATCAATGCGGCATTTCCCCGTTGGTGGATTAACGGGTTTGCTCATCGGGGTCGCCGCTCGAACGTTCGTGTCCTTTCGCGGAACATGCCATTCCTGATATATTAGTTAAGTATTAGATGTCTACGGAAGACTCTTAACTCAACGAGGAGTAAACAGCATGCAGCAACTCGCGCATCGACTCGAACGGCTCGGCACGGAAACCGCCTTTAGCGTCGCCCAAGCTGCGGCGGCCTGGAAGGCGAAGGGGAATCTTGTTTACCCCTTCCACCTCGGGGACATCAACATCCCAACCGCCCCACATATCGTCGAGGCGATGACCAAGGCAATCGCTGACGGGTACACGGGCTACTGTCCCGGCCCAGGCATCCCACAGCTCCGCGAAGCCCTCGCCGAGGACCTCGGCTCACGCCGTGGCATGACCTTCTCTGCCGATAACGTCGTGGTGATGACGGGCGGCAAGCCGGTCATCACGAAGTTCCTTCAGGCTGTGATGAACCCCGGGCAGGAGGTGCTCTACCCGAATCCCGGCTTCCCCATCTACGAATCGCAGATCGAATACCTCGGAGGCACAGCGGTGCCGTACCGTTACGTCCCCACGAGCCAGGGCTTCTCGATCGACCTGGACCAAGTTCGCGCGTCCATCACCGCTAACACGGTGGCGATCATCTACAACGACCTGCAGAACCCCATCTCCGCAGAATCAACTGCGGTTGAGCGTGAGGCCATCGCTCAGATCGCCCAGGAGCACAACCTCTGGGTCCTCTCCGACGAGGCCTACTTCGAGACCCGCTACGAGGGTGCCTCCAGCTCGATCGCGTCCATCCCGGGCATGGCAGATCGCACGGTCATCCTCTACACCTTCAGCAAGAAATTCGCCATGACCGGCTCACGCCTCGGCTGCGCAGTCGCACCACTTGAGATCGCAAAAGTCCTCAGCACCCTCAACACCAACGACGAATCGTGCACCACCCACTACGTGCAATGGGCAGGCATCGAAGCACTTCGCGGCACCCAGGAACCCGTCCAGCAGATGCTCGACATCCTGCGTGAGCGCCGGGATGCTACCTGCGAGCTCGTCAATTCCGTCCCCGGAATGCACGTCGCCGTGCCGCAATCGACCTTCTACCTGTTCCCGGACGTCACCGATGTCATGGAGACAATGGGTTACACGGCAGTGGGCGACTTCGCCAGCGACGCGCTGTACAAAACCGGCGTGTCCTTCTGCACTCGTGAGCACTTCGGCCGACGCCAACCTGGAGAAGAACGGCAGTACATCCGGCTCGCGTACTCAGGAATCGACGTCGCCAACATCCGCGATGGCCTCGGCCGGCTCCGCGAATGGATCGTGGCAGCATGAGCCGGGTTGTCGTCACGGGACGCATCCCCGACTCTGCGATTGAAAAGCTTCGCGCGGAACACGACGTCGATGCGTGGAGTGGCCCGGAATCCATTGGGCGGGAAGAACTCCTGCGTCGCGTAGCTGGTGCCGACGCCATCGTGTCCCTGCTCACCGAGCGCGTTGATGCCGAACTGCTCGACGCCGCCGGACCGCAGCTCAAAGTCGTGGCGAACGTCGCCGTCGGCTATGACAACATCGACGTACCCGCCTGCAACGAACGGGGCATCATGGCCACCAATACGCCGGGCGTGCTCACGGAAGCCACGGCCGACATCGCCTTCGGCCTTATTCTTATGGCGACCCGTCGGCTCGGCGAGGGTGAACGACTCATCCGCTCGGGGCAGCCTTGGAAGTGGGGCATGTTTTTCCTGCTCGGGTCCAGCCTGCAGGGCAAGACACTCGGCATCGTAGGCATGGGCGGCATCGGCCAAGCGACCGCGCGCCGGGCCAAAGCCTTCGGCATGGAAATCGTGTATCAGTCCCGCAGCGAGATCGATCCCACGATCGCTGCCGAACTGGATGCACGACGCGTCGATCTCGACGAGCTCCTGGCCGTCTCCGACGTCGTCTCCCTGCACTGCCCCTACGGTCCCGGCACCCATCACCTGATCGGGGCAGAACAACTCGCCGCCATGAAGAACTCCGCGTTCCTCGTCAACACCGCGCGCGGACCCATCGTCGATGAGAATGCGCTGGCAACAGCTCTCCGGGAAGGGGCAATCGCAGGAGCCGGACTCGACGTTTACGAGCAGGAGCCCCACGTCCATCCCGGGCTACTGGAATTGGACAACGTTGCGCTCCTGCCGCACCTTGGCTCGGCGACTGTGGAGACGCGCACCGCCATGGCCATGCTGGCCGCCGACAACGCCCTCGCCGTGCTGAGCGGGGAACAACCGCCGGCACCGATCGCTTAGTGCGTTGGGGATACACAACGAGCAGAACCGGCCAGCGAAAAGTTGACTCCACTATGCCCTGGTCGGGCGACTGGGTAATTCGTTAGGGGTGTCCGTGCTTCACGGACACCCCTGGCGTGTCCCGTCTACCTACTATGGGAACATGGCCTTGACCTCGGCACGCGACCTTGCCGTCCCGAATCTCCCCTCTGGAAACTTCGATGTGACTGAAGCCTTCTACGGTGGTTTCGGTTTTGAACGCCGGTTCCGTGATCAGGGCTGGATGATCCTGGCCCGGGCCGGACTGCAGTTGGAGTTCTTTCCGGCCCCTGGGCTCGATCCGTATTCCAGCAGCTTCATGTGTTGCCTCCGCGTAGCTGACGTCGACGAACTCTACGCCGCCATTCTCCAATCCGGCGTCCCGGTCACTACCGCCGGGATGCCACGCCTCCATCCGGTGCGTAGGCAGACGTGGGGTCTCCGTGCCGGATACCTCATCGATCCAGACGGCACCCAGCTCACCCTTATCGAACAGCGGCCAGCCAGCGCTGATCCGGGCTGAGGGCGCCCATCGGCCTATCCCTTCGCGCCGTGTTCAGTAGGGTTGAGAAGACTCGAGAGTGAGGACTACCCACATGCACACCACTGCCACCAAGGCCGCCGTGGATCGGCATTACGACCTGGTCATCATCGGCACGGGTTCCGGGAACTCCATTCCCGGACCCGGGTTCGAAGACCGGTCGATCGCGATCATCGAGGAAGCGTCGTTCGGCGGCACCTGCCTGAACGCCGGCTGCATCCCTTCGAAAATGTACGTGCACACCGCCGATACCGCGCTGCAGACCGCCAGGTCCGGACGGCTGGGCCTGGATGCCGAGGTCAACTCCGTAGACTGGCCGGGCATAGTGAGCCGGATCTTCGAGAACCGCGTCGACCCAATCGCGGCCGCCGGTGAGGAATACCGCCGCGGCCCACAGACCCCGAACATCGATGTCTATGACCAGCACGCAGTCTTCGTCGCAGAACGCACCTTGCGCACGGGCCAAGGCCCCCACCAGAAAACCATCTCGGGTGACCAAGTCGTCATCGCCGCAGGCTCGCGCCCCTTCATCCCCGAGGTCATCGCCGCCTCGGGCGTGCGGTACCACACCAATGAGGACATCATGCGGCTCCCCCAGCTGCCCAAATCCTTGGTGGTCATCGGTGGTGGCTACATCGCCATGGAGTTCGCCCACGTCTTCGACGCCCTCGGCACCGACGTCACCATCATCGCCCGCTCCACACTCCTGCGGAACCTCGACGAAGACCTGCACGCCCCCTTCAACGACCTCGCCGCCGAACGCTTCGCCGTCCGGTCCGGCAGGACCATCATCGGCGCCGACCAGACAGACCAAGGCATAACCGTCAGGCTCGACGACGGCTCCTCCGCCACCGGGGAGGTACTGCTGGTAGCCACTGGGCGCGTCCCCAACGGGGATCTGCTGGACCTGCCCTCCGGCGCGATCGAGACAACAGGGGCCGGGCGCATCAAGGTCAATGAGTACGGCCGGTCAACCTCCGCTGAGGGTGTTTGGGCCCTGGGCGACGTGTCATCGCCCTTCATGCTCAAACACGTCGCCAACGCCGAGATGCGCGCAGTGCGCCACAACCTGCTGAACCCGGAAAACCTGCAGAAAATGCCACACGACCACGTCCCCGCCGCCACCTTCACCCACCCCCAGATCGCCACCGTCGGGATGACCGAATCCCAAGCCCGCGAACACGGCCACAACGTGACGACCAAAGTCCAAAGCTACGGGGACGTCGCCTACGGTTGGGCCCTGGAAGACACCACCGGCATCTGCAAGCTCATCGCCGACCAAGACACCGGCAAACTCCTCGGCGCCCACTACATGGGCCCCCAAGCATCAACCCTGATCCAGCAAATGATCACGGTCCTGGCCTTCGACCTCGACGTCCGTCAGTTCGCCGCCAACCAATACTGGATCCACCCCGCACTGCCCGAAGTCACCGAAAACGCCCTGCTGGGTCTTACCTTCACCCAACCAGACCGCACCGATTAGATTCCGGCTGAACCAGAGCCGCCGCCGGCGCTTCTGAGCACCCCTCGCAACTTTGCCGTACGCTGTGCAGAGTTGCTGCTCTCCTACGCGTGAGGATGAAGCCATGTCAGGCGAGATTACTGTGCCACTGCTGCCCTGCCGATCCATCGACGAGATCGCGGACTTCTACGAGATGCTCGGTTTCGAACGCACTTACTGGCAGACCAAGCCCTACCCCTGTGTCGGCCTCCGTCGCGAAGACTTCCAGTTGCAGTTCTTTGGGTTGGACGGCTTCGACCCGGAGGCTTCGTACGGGTCGTGTGTGGTCCTGGTCGAGGACACCATGGCTCTCTACGAAGCCTTCGCCGCCGGCATGCGCGCGGTGCACGGCAAGGTGCTGGTCGCCGGTATCCCGCGAATGACCAGGCCACGCAAGCGGAAGAACACCGGCAACGCCGCCGGCTTCTCGGTGGTCGACCCCGGCGGCAACTGGATCCGGATCTTCCACAACACCGACACGGCGGACGACAGCACCGACGAACCGACCAGCCAGCTTGCGAAGGCCATGCAGAACGCGGTGGTGCTGGGCGACTCAAAAGGCGACACCCGGCAGGCCGCCCGGATCCTGGACAGCGCACTGAACAGGCACCGCGCGTCGACGCCAGTCATTGACCTTGTGGAAGCGCTGGTCTACGGCGCCGAGCTCTCGATGCGGCTCGGTGACCGGGCTCGGGCGGGCGTACTGCTGGCGGAGGTCGCAGCCGTAGAGCTCACCGGCGAGCAGCGGGAGAACCTAAGCGAGGCACTGGCGAACGCGGCCAATCTGGAACAAGCACGGACCGCCGGGGACTAACCTTAAACTACCTTCCACACGAGGAAAAGACATGGGCAAAGTAGCCTGGGGATTCACATGCTCGATCGACGGTTTCATCGCTGGGCCTGGACACGACATGAGCTGGTTATCCGATGCCGAACCACTCGAAAACGGCACCACGGAGCGTATGGCAGGCGAGGTAGCAGTGATCATTTCCGGCAGGGACGGCTACGACGCCGCGAAAGCCCAACGGGACGAGCGGGATCAGATGACCGCCGAGGCTTACGGCGGCGCCTGGTCCGGGACCGAGTTCATCCTCACCCACCGGCCTGAGGAGATAGCCGACGACCCCACCATCATTGCGCTTAACTGCGACATCGTGGAGGCGGTCCGCCGCGCCCAGGAGATCGCCGGCGACAAAGACATTCAGATCATCAGCGCCGACATCGCGCGCCAAGCACTGGAACTCGACCTCATCGACGAACTCCAAGTCTTCGTGGCCCCAGTGTTCCTCGGCGATGGCACCCGCATCTTCGATGTCCCCGGCGGGCGCCGCTACGATTGGGAGCTCGTCCAGATGTATGAGGGCGCCGAACGCAGTTTTGGGCGAACCTACCGGCCGAAGCGGCGCTAGGTTTTGCGTGCCGGCTGCGCCCGGTACACACAAGCCGAAGGACTGCAGAAACTCCATTCCCATCCATGAGCGTGGCAGCTCCGAATGACTGATGGCGCGCCACCCTGTGGCGCGCGGACAACATCAGCTACGTAAATGGAGAAGACCCCGTGAACAAGCCCACCAGGAACGCCGCCCGCATCGCAGTCGGAACCGTCCTTGCAGCCTCCGCCTTCACCCTTGCTTCTCTCCCTGCACAAGCAGCCACAGCAGCCCCCGCCCCAACGACGGCAAGTGAAACTTCGGCCCCTTCCAGCGCAGGTACCCTCGACGGCGGAATTCTCGGCGGCTTCCTTGCCGGTGGCATCCTGAACGGTGGAATCATCAACGGCCCTCTCATCAATGGACCACTCATCGACGGTGAAGTGCTTGGCCTTCTGCAGCTTGGCCAGTTCCAGTAGCAGAGCACCATGACGCGGCAGTCCTGATTCCCAGGGCTGCCGCTGCTTTCCCACACCTCCCCACCGCAGAGAAGGATTATGAACTCCCCTATCCCCGCTTCCCCTGACCAGCCCGGCGTTCCGGAGCACCAGGCACCGGCCCGGATGGGTTTAACTGCAGCACAGCGAGGCATCTGGTACGCGCAAAAGTTGGCGCATGGCAGCCCGATGTATCAGATTGGACAGTTCATCGAGATCACTGGCCCGCTGGATGTTTCACGGCTGGAGGCGGCCGTGGCTCGCGCCGTTGTGGAGACGCCGGCATTGAACCTGGCATTCGGTGAAGACGATGACGGCCCGTTCCAGTATGCAAAAGCCATGGAAGCTACGGTGCAGTTCACCGATTTGAGCGGTTGCGGGGACGAAGCCACGCGCGAACAAACCGCTCGCGCGCTGATGGACTCTGACATGGCGCAAGCACGCACAGTAGAGGACGGCGGGCTACTCCACACCGAGGTCATCAGGATCTCCGGGAGCAGGCACTTCTTTTACCAGCGCGTCCACCACCTGCTGCTGGACGGATATTCCGCTGTGCTGGTACTGCGTCGTGTCGCTGCAGTTTACGAGGCACTGAGCGCCGCCAAGGACATGGCCAAGGCCGCGGCCCTCGATTTTACGACGCTTGATGAACTCATTGCGGACGACCATGAATACCAGGACTCCGCCGCGGCAGCAGCCGACGCGGCCTACTGGATTGACGAACTCGACGACGAACCAACCCCGGCTGGACTCGCCGGCCGCCCCTTGGGAACGGCCGACGCCCTGCTGCGTTCCACCCGGACGCTCCCCCAGTCCGCGGTCGATGCCCTTCAGTCAGCGTCCGGCAGCGCGCCGGCGTTGATTCTGACGGCAGTGTCCCTTTACCTGCACAGGATGACTGGCGAACAGCATGTCTCCCTCGCACTGCCCGTCACGGCCCGTCGAGGGAAGCTGGCCAAGTCCACGCCGTCCATGCTGTCCAATATCGTCCCGATCCGGCTGCACATCACCCCGGGGGCCACTGTCCAGGACATGGTGACCGCTACGGGTGGAAAACTCCGCGGCGCCCTGATCCACCAGCGAACCCGCTACGAGTCCATGAGCGGGCAGGGCAATTACCTTGGACCATCGGTAAATATCCTTCCGGTGCTGGACGACATCGCGTTCGGCGAGGCAACCGGCAGCATGCACATCCTGTCCACTGGCCCCATTGATGACTTGTCCGTCATTGTCCATGGGCTCGGACACAATGCGTCTGGCGGAGTGACAGTGCAGTTCGCGGCGAATGCTGGCCTCTACAGCCAAGAAGGCCTGGACCAGCACCTGACGCGGTTCGTCCGACTCCTGGGCTCGCTTCTGGCCAGCCCTGAAGATCCGACGGCGGCCCTGTCAGTGACGTCGACGGCGGAAGAACAGTCTCTGCTCGCCGAGGGAGACGCCGAGTCCGTGGACCTGCCGGGCCACACGGTTGTTGAGGAGTTTCAATCGGTGGCCGCAGCGGCACCCGAAAGAACCGCAGTCGTTGCTTCTGACCGCTCCCTGACCTTTGCAGAGCTGGAACGGCGCTCCAACCAACTGTCCCGTTTCCTCCGCGAGCGCGGAGCCATGCCTGGGACCACGGTCGCCGTCCGGTTGGACCGCAGCGTTCTGCTGCCTGTTGCCATTCTGGCCATCCTTAATGCCGGAGCCGCCTACGTTCCGTTGGACCCGGACTACCCGGCAGGTCGTGTGGAAGGCATGTTGGAGGACGCGGCACCGGTCATTCTGCTCACGGAGACTGCTTTGACCGTGAGCATTGATCAAGGAAGGCCGGAGACAAGCATCCCTGTGGCGGTTTTGGATTCCGCCGTGACCACTGCGTCTTTGGACGACTACGACGCGACGCCGTTGGCGCCCCTCGCCGGCCAGCACGATCTTGCCTACGTGATCTTTACGTCCGGCTCCACCGGCCGCCCCAAGGGCGTCGGCGTGGAACATCTGGCGCTGCTGAACCTGCTCACGTCACACCGGGACAGGATTTTTGACCCCGCCACGCTGCGGCTCGGCCGTCACCTCCGCGTGGCCCACACCGCGGGGTTGTCCTTTGACGCGTCCTGGGATCCAATCCTGTGGCTTCTGGCCGGTCACGAGTTGCATATGGTGGACAACCAAACGCGTCGCGATCCCGAAGCCCTGAGCCTGTTCCTGGCCGAAGAACACATCGACTCGATCGAAACAACGCCGTCGTTTGCCAAGGCCCTGCTGGCCGGTGGGCTCTTCGACCAGGACGCCCACCCCTCTGTGGTTGCCCTGGGCGGCGAAGCCGTGGACCCAGTTACGTGGCGCGAGTTGGCAGCCCATGAAGGCGTCGTGGCCTATAACTTCTACGGCCCCACCGAAACCACCGTGGACTCGCTGACTGCTGTGATGGAACCCGGCACCGATGTCACCCTCGGAGGATCGGTAGCCAACAGCCGGCACTACATCCTTGACTCGGGCCTCAACCCGGTTCCGATCAATGCCATCGGTGAACTCTATGTTGCGGGCCCCAACCTCGCGCGCGGATATCTTGACCAGCCCGGATTGAGTGCCGGGAGTTTCGTGGCCGATCCCTTTGTTGAAGACGGCTCGCGCATGTACCGTACCGGCGACGTCGTGCGTCGTTTGGACGACGGCACCCTGCAGTTCCTTGGGCGGATGGACCAGCAGGTCAAGATCCGGGGATTCCGGATTGAACTGGCCGAGATCGAAGAAGTCCTGCGGGGTATCGCAGGGGTGGCGCAGGCCGCGGTGACCGTGGCGAAGAACAAGGCAGGCTACGACCAACTCCTCGCCTACGTCACCGCCGCCGACCCCGGGCATGGAACCAACGGCGGCGCGGCCATAGAGGCACTGGACTCGGCAGCCATTCGCAAGGAGGCACGCCGGACCTTGCCGGACTATATGGTGCCCGCAGCCGTCGTCACCATCGAGTCCATACCGTTGACAGCCAACGGCAAGCTGGACACCCGTGCACTGCCAACGCCAGGACCGGAGGAAGCAACCACTGAACCTCGGACGCCTGCCGAGCGTGTGGTGGCCGAAGCTTTTCGCGAGATTCTGGGCGTGGAAGCCGCAGGCCTTGAGGACGACTTCTTCGAGCTGGGAGGCCACTCACTGCTGGCCACACGACTGGCCGCGTTCCTGCGGGACACCACAGGTTCAGCCCCGGCCCTGCGCACCATCTTCGAAGAGCCCACCGTCGCGGGGCTCGCTGCGGCGTTGGAATCCGACGGAACGTCTACTCCCTCGTTGCGAGCTGTGGAGCGGCCGGCAGCCATCCCCCTTTCCTTCGCCCAGCGCAGGCTCTGGTTCCTGAACCGCCTGGACCACCAGTCCGGCGCTTACAACATCCCGGTAGTCCTGACCCTGAAGGGCCGCCTGGATGTGGGTGCCTTGGAAGGGGCGCTCATCGACGTCGTGTCCCGGCACGAGACATTGCGCACCATCTTCCCTTGGTCCGGCGGTGAACCGCGCCAGGAAATCCTTCCGTCCGTGGCATCGGCGGCGAAACTCCTGGCCGTGCAGTGCGACTCGGACAATCTGGAACGGGCCTTGCAAGCAGAGACCCAGCGCGGCTTCGACATCACCACAGAGCTCCCGGTCCGAACGGTTTTGTTCCAGCTGGCACCCGACCACCACGTCCTGGCCATCACGTTGCACCATGTGGCGGCCGACGGCTGGTCCTTGTCTCCGCTGGCCCGGGACCTGTCCGAGGCCTACACAGCACGTTTGCACGGAGCGGCAGCGCTCGCCACTGACCTGCCCGTCCAGTACGCCGACTACACCCTGTGGCAGCGCGAAGCCCTGGGACGGGAAGACGATCCTTCCAGCCCGATTTCGCGGCAGCTGGAATTCTGGTCACGCGAGCTCAAGGGATCCCCGGAGGAACTCCAGCTACCCTACGACTTCCCGCGCGGAACCCGCGAAGGCGAGCTCCCGGCGTCGTCAATTCCCTTGGAACTGGACGCCGCCACCACGGCGGGCCTGAACGCGCTGGCGAGGAAGCACAATGCAAGCCTTTTCATGGTGCTGCAGGCCGCGCTCGCCGCACTGCTGACAAAGGCGGGCGCTGGCGAGGACGTACCGCTCGGCACCCCGGTGGCGGGTCGGACCGATACGCAACTGAATGATCTGGTGGGCTTCTTCGTCAACACGTTGGTGCTGCGGACCAACACGTCCGGAAACCCGACGGCAGCCGAGCTGGTGGAAAGCGTTCGGTACACCAACCTGCACGCGTACGGAAACCAGGACGCTCCCTTTGAGCGTGTGGTGGAGGAACTGAACCCGACGCGTTCGCGCCACCGCCATCCCCTGTTCCAAGTGATGCTGACGCTGCAAAACACCCCCGATGCCACGCTCTCCATGGAAGGTCTGGAAGCCTCCGCGGACCTGGGGAGGGAGCCGGGCGGGGCAAAGTTCGACCTCCTTGTGGATCTTGCCGAAACAGCCAGTGCCGGCATCTCAGGATCCCTCTCCTACAACCCTGCCCTCTTCACCCGCAGTACGGTGGAACGGCTGGCTGAGGGTTTTGCGCTGGTTGCCGGGCAGTTCGCCGCAGACCCGCGCGTGAGCCTGCACCGCTTGCGGATACAGAGCCCGGCTGATCATGCCGATGTCCTGGCCCACAGCGCTGCCACAGAAGACGCCGTTCCGTGGCCCACCATCCTGGACGCGCTTTCCGAGACTGCCGCCCTGCGCCCGTCAAGCACCGCCGTAGTTACTGCGAAGGCATCATGGACCTTCGCCCAGCTCCAGGAACGGGTGGACACACTCGCCAAGGGACTCACCGCCCAGGGCGTACGTCCAGGTGACCGCGTGGCGGTGGCAATCCCACGTTCAGCGGACGTCGTGGCCGCTGCCTTTGCCGTGCTCACGGCGGGTGCGGTCTACGTCCCCATCGATCTGTCCTATCCCACGGAACGGATCCGGATGATCCTGGAGGACAGCACCCCAGCGGTGGTGATTATCCACGACGAGGCGAGTACCGGCGTCGAAGCTGTCACGGCAGTGACTCTCGCCAGCCTCGTGGAGACCGGCACTGCGGTCGCAGACACCATGCTGGCGGATCGCCTGCCCGGTCCCGCGGAACTCGCCTACGTGCTGTACACATCGGGTTCCACCGGGCGGCCCAAGGGCGTGGCGGTGACGCACGGTGCTTTGGCCAACCTCTACGCGCACCACCACCGCACGCTGTTTTCGCCTCGCTTCGCGGCAGGCACGGGAAACCCTGTTTCCGTTGCGCACATCGCCGGGCTCGGCTTCGATGCGGCGTGGGATCCGATGCTCTGGATGGTCGCCGGTGCCGACCTGCACATGGTGGCCGACGCAGAGCGCGGCGACGCTGAAAGCCTCACCCAGTACTGCCTCAGCCATGGCATCGGGGTTTTGGAAACCACACCGTCTTTTGCCGCGCAATTGGTGCAGTACGGACTGCTGGAGCACCAACGTGACCGGCCGCTGATCCTTGCCCTCGGCGGCGAGCCCGTGTCCGGGGCCCTGTGGGAGCGACTGGCCGCTGATCCCTCCGTTCAGGCGGTGAACTTCTACGGCCCCACTGAGTTCACCGTTGACTCGGTCATGGCGGACATCACCGGCCCCAAGCCGGTGATTGGCCGGCCAGCCGGCAACACCTCTGCCTGGGTGCTGGACCCTTACCTGCAGCCAGTTCCAACCGGTGTCCCCGGCGAACTGTATCTGGCCGGCGACGGGATGGCGCAGGGATACGACCAGCGACCCGCCGAGACGGCTTCGCGTTTCGTGGCGAATCCCTTCGCCGCTGACGGAAGCCGAATGTACCGTACTGGCGACCTGGTGAGGCGCGACGCCAGCGGCGCGCTGGAGTTCCTTTCCCGGACCGATGACCAAGTGAAGGTGCGCGGGTTCCGGATCGAGTTGGGTGAGGTGGAATCAGCCCTGTCCGACCATCCTCAGGTACGACAAGCAGTGGCCGTACCCGATGGCAATCCGGCCCAGAGGATCATCGCGTACGTCGTGGGCGACGTGGACAGTGCAGAGCTAAGAACGCACGCCGCACGAAAGCTGCCTGACTACATGGTGCCCGCGCTGATCATGTCCATCCCGGCTCTTCCCCTGACATCGCACGGCAAGTTGGACCGCAAGGCCCTCCCGGCACCCGCGGCAGCCGGAGCGGGCAAAGGCCTGGCTCCGTCTACGCCGGAAGAGCATGTCATGGCAGGAATTTTCGGCGAGGTCCTTGGGCTGGACACGGTAGCCATGGACGACGACTTCTTCCTCCTGGGAGGCCATTCTCTTCTGGCGATCACCATCATGGGCAAGATCCGGGAAGCCTTCGGCGCTGCCCTTCCGCTGCGGACACTTTTTGACCTGCCGACTCCGGGGGCACTTTTGGCCGCTGTGTCGTCCGGACGGCCGGATGGTTCAACGCTCGACGACGGCCCCGCAGTTCACGCGGACCACGCGCCGGAGACCGGGCGAACCCTTTCGGAGTGGATCGCCACACGTACTGACGTCCCTGATGAGGACCCTGCCCTGTCCTTTGCCCAGCGACGCATGTGGTTCCTCAATCAGCTGGATCCAGGCTCGGCAGACTACAACATTTCCTTGGGCGCCCGGCTGGAGGGTGAGGTAGATGAGCAAGCCCTGTCCGCCGCCGTCGACTGTTTGGTGGCCAGGCACGAGGTCCTGAGGACCAGTTACCCGGCGGCAGCCGGCACCCCGCACCAGCGGGTCCACCCGGTCGGGCAAGCCCACGGCCTACTGCGGATCATCCCGGTGAACTCCAAAGAAGAGGAAAACACGATCCTGGCCGGGGAGACACGCAAGGGCTTCGATGTCAGCACCGACCTCCCCCTGCGCGCCATCCTCCTGCGCCGCGGTTACAGCGACGATCCCGAATGGGTCCTCCAGCTGGTTCTCCATCACATCGCCAGCGACGGCGCGTCCCTCGCACCGCTGGCCCGGGACCTTTCAGAGGCCTACTCGGCCGCACTCACCGGAGCGGCAAACAGCCGTGCTCCACTCAGCCTCCAATACGCGGACTTCAGTGCGTGGCAGCAGGAGGAACTTGGCGCTGCTGGAGTCACAGCCCGGAAGGTCGGGGTCTGGAAGGAGGCCCTGGCCGGCATTCCGACGGAGCTCACCCTGCCCGCCGATGCCCGCCGTCCCCGTGAGGCCCGGCAGCCCGGCAAACAGCGCACGTTCCAGCTCAGCGCAGCCGCTCTTGAGTCCCTGAGCTCGTTGGCGGCCACCTCCAACGCGAGCCTCTTCATGACCCTCCACGGCGTCCTGGCCGGATTCCTGCACCGCATGGGTGCCGGCGATGACATCGTCATTGGTTCACCCACGGCCGGACGAGCGGACCCGGCATTGGAAGAGCTGGTGGGGTTCTTCGTCAACACCCTGCCACTGCGGATCAGTGCCGCCGGGACTCCTACGCTGCGGAGCATGGTGGACCGTGCCCGGACCAGCGTCCTGGCAGCGTTCGATGGTGACGACGTGCCGTTTGAACGGCTCGTGGAGGTGCTGAATCCCGAACGTGAACTGGGGCGGCATCCACTGTTCCAAACCATGCTGACCGTCGACAGCTCCCCCGCCTCCGTTCCAGACCTGCCGGGCGCCAGGGTCAGTCCGCTGCCGGAGAACGGCTCCGGGGAGGCCAAATTCGATCTCTCCTTCACCTTCCGTCCGGCCACCTCTGGACTGTCAGCCACCCTGGAGTACAACGCGGCCATGTTCCAGGAAGCCACCATTGAACGGCTGGTGACAGGCTTGGTGCGTTTCGTGGAGCGGGCTGCCACCGATCCGGACACGCCCATCGCCGCACTGACGTTACTTGATCCTCAGGAAGCCGCCGCCTTGGCGACCCTTACAGCGGGACGGCATTCCGCCGTCGGGCATCAAGCAGAAGCGCCCGACGGCGTTTTGGCCGCCTTCGCTGCCACCGTCCAGTCTGCCCCGGACTCCGTAGCGCTCGTCACCGACGCCGGCGAGCATACCTTCGCTGAGCTGGCCCGTTCCGTGGGCCGCGTGGCGACCGGACTGGAACAGCGGGGAATCACCGCTGGCGACGTCGTCTCGGTGTTCCTGCCCCGGTCCGCCGGAACCATTCAGGCTTTGTTGGGCGTGGTTGCCGCGGGCGCCGTCTACAACCCGATTGATACCGAGTACCCGGACGACCGCGTGGTGGCCATCCTGGAAGATGCCGGACCTGCTGTGGTGGTCAGCTCTGAACCGGAATCCGGACGCATGTCAGTCCTGCTGTCCATGATGGCTGCCCGGAACCCCGGTGCTGCGGTTCCGCAGCTGGTGTTGTTGCCCGAACTCCTGGGGCCCGGAGGCGGTACCGGGTTGGGCTCCGTCCAGGAACTCCTTGAGCGCCAACCCGCAGGACGCGACCTCGCCTACGTGATGTTTACCTCTGGTTCCACGGGCAGGCCCAAGGGTGTGGAGGTCAGCCATGGCGCCTTGGCAGCGCTGCTGGAATCTCATGGCGAGACCCTCTTTGCGGGACTCGATCCGGACACCACCGGAGTCCAACAGATGGTGGCTCACACCACCGGAGTCGGCTTTGATGCGTCGTGGGATCCCATCCTCTGGATGATTGCCGGGCATCGGCTCCATATGGTGGGAGACGACGTCCGGCGCGATCCTGCCGCACTGGCCGAATACTTTGAAGACCGCCAGATCAGCGTCTGGGAAACAACGCCCGGTTACGCCCGGCAACTGCTGACAGAACCAGCATTCACCCGGGTGCTGGACGGAGCCGGCCTGGCATCCGGTTTCAGCCTTGCCTTGGGGGGCGAAGCCTTCGATCCCGCCCTCTGGGACGCTCTTTCCGGCAAGGACAACGTCACTGCATGGAATCTCTATGGGCCCACCGAGGCAGCGGTCGATACTGTGATGGCGCGCGTCAGTGACCACAGAGTTCCTGTGCTGGGAGACGCCACGTCCCGGACCAACCTGTACGTTCTTGACCCCCTGCTGCAGCCAGCGCTTCCAGGGGTTCCCGGCGAGCTGTACATCGCGGGCTGCCAGTTGGCCAACGGCTACCGCGGCCAGCCTGGCCTGACGGCTGAACGCTTTGTGGCTGATCCGTTCAGCGCCGATGGTGGGCGCATGTACCGCACGGGAGATCTCGTGGCGCGGCACTGGGATGGGAGCATCGTCTTCTCCGGACGCAACGACGATCAGCTCAAGATCCGTGGCTTCCGCGTGGAACCCGGGGAGATCGAGCAGGCGGCCACTACAGCCGTGGACGTCCAAGCCGCCGTCGTCCGGGCAGTGCCCTCCGGGGACAGTGTGCGGTTGGTGGCGTGGGTGGTTCCCGAGGCGGGCACCACCGTTGATGGTCCTGATGACGTGGCGGCCTTCACTGAAGGCGTCCGCACACATCTGCGCAGCTTGTTGCCGGACTACATGGTGCCGGCGGTTGTGGTGACAATCGACGAGATTCCCCTGACTCACCACGGCAAAGTGGACTTTGCGGGTCTGCCGGAAGCGTCCAGCGCTCCCCGGACGTCCGGCACGGCGCCCCGGACCCCACGGGAGGCAACGGTGGCCGCGATCTTCGCCGACGTTTTGTCCCTGGACAAAGCCGGGGTGGATGAATCGTTCTTCGAGTTGGGCGGGCATTCATTCCTGGCGCAACCGTTGATTGCCCGTATTAACGCAGCGCTGGGAACCTCGCTCCAGGTCCAGTCGCTCTTCCGTGCACCGACAGTGGTAGGCCTGCTGCAGGAGGCCTCACGCGGTGCGGAGGAAGGAGCTGCGGAGAGCTTGCGCCAGATCCTTCCACTGCGCACCAGCGGCACCAAGGCACCCCTGTTCGCCGTCCATCCGGCGTCGGGCATTGCCTGGGGATTTGCCTCGATGCTCGGTTCCTTGGATCCTGAGCGGCCGCTGATCGGGCTTCAAATGCCAGGCATGGAACCGGGCTCCACCCACAGTGTCACTGCGGAGAACCTGACGGAACTCGCGGACTCCTACATAGCCCGCATCAGATCGGTGCAGCCGTCGGGTCCTTATCACCTTCTGGGCTGGTCCTTCGGCGGGCATCTGGTTCACCGACTCGCCACACGACTCCAGGAGCTAGGCGAAAAGGTTGCTTCGCTGGCCATCCTTGACGCTTTTCCTGGAACCCAGAAGAACAACGACATTGTCGGAAACGGCTCCGGAATTTGGGCTGCCTATCTTGAGGCGCAAGGGTATGCACTTGATGAAGCCGACGCTGAAGGACTTGACGCTGGCAGGGCCCAGGAAATCCTCCGCAGGAACCACAACCCGCTGGGTACTGTTCCGCTCGATGCCGTGGAGGCCATGGTGGAGAACTTCCCAGTGCTGGCCCGGCTGATTCGAGAACAGGAACCAGCCCTATTCGACGGCGACCTGCTGCTCTTCCGCGCGACTGTGGACGTGCCTGCGGGGACACCGGGAGCGGACGCCTGGGAGCCCTACATCACCGGGAGCATCACCGACGTCGAGGTACCGGACAGGCACTCCCGGATGTTAAGTGACGCAGCTCTCCCCTCAATCATGCCCGCCTTGGCCATCCAGCTTGGGGGGTGAGTCCGAATGACCTACAACGCTCCGGAACCCGGGGCACTGTTAACGCCGGAACAACCCGAAAGGTCAATCCTCGTGACGAACCCGTTTGATGACACTTCAGCAACCTTCTCCGTCTTGGTCAACGAATACCAGCAACACTCCTTGTGGCCTTCATTCGCGGCCACACCCAAAGGGTGGGTAGCCATGTTCGGTCCGGACAACCGCGAAGCCTGC
Source organism: Paenarthrobacter sp. YAF11_1 (assembly GCF_052113445.1). Lineage (NCBI taxonomy): Bacteria > Bacillati > Actinomycetota > Actinomycetes > Micrococcales > Micrococcaceae > Paenarthrobacter > Paenarthrobacter sp. YAF11_1. The sequence goes on along the minus strand of NZ_JBFRDF010000009.1, from coordinate 88,529 downwards.
CTGGAGTACGTGTCGCAAACGTGGTTGGACATGGCTCCCCGCAAGGTTGCCGAGCTTGCTGCCAGCCAGTGATCCGGGTAGAAAATGTCCGCAAGTCCTACGGCGCCTTCACGGCCCTGGACGGCCTGACGATCAAAGCGGCGGAAGGCACTGTGCTGGGACTGTTGGGGCCCAACGGCTCCGGCAAAACCACCACTGTCAAGGTCCTCACCACCTTGCTGACACCGGATTCAGGGGATGCCTGGGTAGCCGGACATTCCGTCCGCACTGAGCCTGAACTGGTACGACGCAACCTTGGCCTCTCCGGGCAGTACGCCGCAGTGGATGAAAAGCTCACCGCCTTTGAGAACCTGCACATGGTGGGCCGCCTCTACGGCATGAACCGCAGGAATGCCACGGCCCGTGCCCACGAATTGTTGGCGGATTTCCGGCTCACGGACGTTTCCGGCAAGCGGGCCGGGGCCTTCTCAGGCGGCATGCGACGCCGCTTGGACCTTGCTGGAGCCGTGGTGGCACGGCCCAAGGTGGTGGTGCTGGACGAACCCACCACCGGCTTGGATCCGCGCGGTCGGCTGGATACCTGGGACGTGGTTGCCGGCTTGGTGTCCGCAGGAACAACCGTCCTCCTGACCACCCAGTACCTTGAAGAAGCTGACAGGTTGGCGGACCACATTGCCGTCATCAACCACGGCACCGTCATAGCCGAAGGCACTGCCTCCGAGCTCAAAGACCGCGCCGGGTCCGAACGCGTGGAGATTACTGTGCGCGATGGAGCCGACCTGCAAGCGGCCGCCTCGGTGCTGGCGGGGGCCACCGGCGGGCTGGCGACCCCCGAGCTGGACCAGGCCGCTTTGAGAGTTTCCGTGGCAGCACGCGGTGGCCACGGCGTCCTTGTGCGCGTCCTGGCCGAACTGGACGATCGGTCCCTGCCTGTCACCGAAGCGTCGCTGCGCCGTCCCACACTGGACGACGTCTTCCTCCAGCTCACCGGAGGAAACGCGCATTCGGAAAACCGCAAGAGCGACAGCAAGGAAGGGGTACCCGCATGAGCATCGTTACCGCCGCTGTCCGGGACAGCTCTGTCATTGCCCACCGCAACCTGCTCAACGTTCTCCGCACCCCGGGGGCGCTGGTCACCGGCGTCGTGCAGCCTGTCATGTTCGTCCTGCTTTTGGGCTTCGTCTTCGGCGGTTCCCTGGGTGGCGACCAGTACCGCAGCTTCCTTATTGGCGGCATCCTGGCCCAAACCCTGACTTTCAATGCTTCCTTTACAGCCGTGTATTTGGCGAAAGACCTTCAGCTGGGGTTGATTGACCGTTTTCGGTCACTGCCCATGTCCCGTGTCGCGGTGATCCTGGGACGCACCACCTCGGATCTGTACACCAGCGTCATTTCCATCGCGGTGACCCTGCTGTGCGGTGTCGCCGTCGGCTGGCGGATGAACACCGGCGCGCTGGAGTTGCTGGCGGCATTGGGCGTCCTGTTGCTCTTCGCGTTCGCCGTCTCTTGGATTGGGGCGCTGATTGCCCTCACCGCGCGCAGTGTCGAAGTGGCCCAGAGCCTTGGTCTGGTGTGGCTGTTCCCGGTGACGTTCGTGTCCGGCGCTTTCGTTTCGACGGCGTCCCTTCCAGGTCCCCTGCGCGCCATTGCCGAATGGAACCCCGTGACATCCGTTGCGACGGCCGTACGTGAGCTGTTCGGAAACGCTGCACCTTCCGGCTTCACTACGCCCGGAGGATGGCCTGCCGATAACGCCCTCGTCTACGCCGTCTCCTGCAGCCTTGCCATCATCGCTGTGTTCGCACCACTGGCGATCGCAAAGTACCGACGCATCAGCAAGCTGTGACCGCCCAGTCTGGGACGCCCGGCGTCGGCTATTTGATTCTGCCGTCCGCCGTCGTCGAGGCGGCGTGTTCCGGCGTCGGCGGCCTGGAGCGATTCCTCTCCCCGGCCGAAAATGACGCCCGACGACGGTTTCGGAACGTGGCGGACAGCCAGGACTACGCAGCCTCGCATGTACTGCTTCGCCTGCTCGCGACGCACCAGTTGGGGCTGGGCGTTCAGGCGGCACAAGGGTTGGACATCAGCCGCCAGTGCCCGGGCTGTAGCAGCACAGACCATGGGCGGACGGTCCTGCCTGGAATGTCGCTGAGCCTGTCCCGGAGCCACGGCATGGTGATGGCGGCAGTGGCTCCGGCCTCAGCCAGCGTCGGGGCAGATGTTGAACGCGTCCCGTCAGAGCTCTTCGACGGCTTTGACGACTACGTTCTTACTCCCCGTGAGGCGGCCATCATGGGCAAGTTGGACGTGTCGTCGAGGATGCGTCAGTGGGTTGCCAAAGAAGCAGTGCTGAAGGCCGCAGGGCTGGGGCTCAGCATCCCGCCGTCGGCCGTGTCCCTGGTTCCGGGCGAGGACCGGGCCAGCGGTCTTCGCGCCGTTTGCCCGGATCAACCACTGGTGAACGGCCTCGATGTTCACCCTGTCCCGGTCACATCAACGCACCTGGCTGCCGTTTCGGTAAGGGGATTTGTCCTACCCGTACTCCGCGATGTGGGTGAGGTACTTCCTTCACTGCCGTTCTGGCGGTCTTCTATACTCTGACGCGGAGTCGCTCGGATTCGGCGATCGCGGCTTCGACGGCGGCGGCGTCCAGTCCACACGCGCGTAGAGCGGTTGCGGCGATCACTTCCAAGTACGCGGGGTCCGGTTCCCCGCTCCGACGCAAATGGCTGATCAGCTCCGTGAGGTGGATGATGATCGCGCCCAGTTGTTCCTCCGAAACCGTTGCTGCCACCACCTCAGTTGCAGCAGCAGCTCCAAGCCTTCCGTAGACGTTGAGCAACTCTTGCCGCTCCATGCGAAAGGTGCTGTAGCGCTCACCTTGTACCTCCGGAAGCAACCACAGGATGGCGAAGTTGTGCGCGGCCTTGATCAGTGTCGTTGTATCCAGAACAACGGCAGCGTGGAGGGCGCCGGCCGCGCTGGCCGAAGCAGGGACGAGTGCCTCAAGGCTGCGAACAACCTCCAGACCGGGTCGAACGGACGCGGTGAGGAGCTCGTCGAGCATTTCTTCCTTGTTCGCGAAGTGGTAGTAGAGGGATGCCTGACGGACGCCGACCCGCTCGGCTATTGTCCGGGTCGATGTGGCCGTGAATCCGTTTTCGACGAAGAGCGCCGCGGCGGCGTCAAGGATCTGTTCCCGGGGCGAGTGTTCAGTATCGGACGCCGGGATACTGCGTGGACGACCGGTGCGTACTGGCCTTATTTCGGTTGGCATGGCTCCATCCTTTCACGCGGGACCGTGACATTCCCGTCCGCATTCCATCCCCCGCCTCCGACCGGACGGCACGCTGAAGGGACCCCTGCGACTCTCCGCGACCACCCACCTGGATGGGTGACTGTTACTTCAAAAATACACTACCTATCACTTGACAGGTATTAGCTGGGGTGGGACGCTCATACAAGCGAAGTGTTACCCCCGCCACAACGTTCGACCAACAAATCCCCCCCACCAATTCGGGACGAAATGGTCGCTCGCAGAAGGTCACGGGACACGGGCATTCGCTGCACTGCCCAACTGACAAAGAAGTCGTACTGCTGCATTGGTCGGCGCGTTGTGATGCGGGAGTCCTGATTCAGGATTACCACCCGCAGTGAACCGTTCGACCGGAAGGAACCCCAATGATCAGGACTCAATTGCACCTGAAAACCCGTCCTGGCCTCGTTCAAGATGTTCTGGATTTCTATGAGGAACGTGGCATCCTCGCGAGGTCCCTCGCGCAACCGGGGTGCCTGGCAGCGGAGATACGCGTTCCACTTCGCCACCAGGATTGCGTTGTCATCAGCGCAGTTTGGGACGCCGAACCGGCCTACCAGTCCTGGTTGGCGAACCCGGAACGGGCCTCCGCTGCCAATGAGCTGAGGGCTCTGCTGGACCCCGCGGAGGGCGCCTTGGGCGACGCCGAAGTCTCGATCATCCACGACTGCAGAGCTGCGCTTCCCGGTTCATCTGCCAACTGATCCGGCGGCTGACTCAGTAAATCCGAATCAAATTCACACCATCAAGGGATACATCATKAAGAAAGACTTACGGGTAGGAGTGGACATCGGTGGAACCTTCACCGACATCGTCGTGCAAAACAGGTGCGACGGCAGCACGCTCCTCCATAAAGTCCTCAGCACACCGGATAATCCCAGCGTTGGGATGCTCCGGGGCCTGGACGAGCTTGGCATCGCGGAGGACATCGAGTTCCTTGTTCACGGGACTACCGCGGGCCTGAACGCCCTCCTTTCCCGCACTGGTGAGCGTATTGCACTCATCACCACAGCCGGGTTTGAAGATGTTCCGATCCTGGGCCGCGGCGGGAACAAGGAAATCTGGAGCCTGACGCCTGAACGGCCGACGCCGCTCGTCGCTAAGGATGCCATCGTCTCTGTCGATGAAAGGGTCCGCTTTGACGGATCCGTGGAACGGCCACTGCAGGACGACGACGTCCGCCGGATTGCCGGCTGGCTGCTGGCGGAGGGCATCACGAGCGTCGCGGTTTCCTTTCTCCACGCCCACAGGAATCCCACCCATGAAATTACCCTGCGCAAACGCCTCGCCGCCCTCGTGCCTGAGGCCTCGATAGTTCTCTCCCACGAAGTCGCACCGGAACAGGGAGAGTTCGAGCGGACGTCCACCACACTCGCCACCGGCTATGTGGCGCGCACAGTTGACCGTTACCTCACAGCGCTGACGGTGGAACTGGACAAACGGCGTTGCAGTGCTCCGCTGCAGGTCATGAGGTCCAGCGGAGGGATATGCTCGGCAACACTGGTGGCGCGCCAACCCATCCAAACAATCCTTAGCGGGCCCGCTGGAGGCGTCGTTGCCGCCGAAACACTTGCCCGCTCGCTCGGTCGGCCAAACCTGATCGCCATCGACATGGGTGGAACGTCATCTGATGTGAGCTTGGTGATCGACGGCAGGATGACGCTGGCTACCGAAGGTGAAATCGCCGACCAAGTCATGCGGATGCCGGTCGTTGAACTGCACACCATCGGCGCCGGGGGCGGTTCCATTGCCCGCGCGGAAGCCGGCGGGCTTCGAGTGGGTCCCAAGAGTGCCGGCTCCGACCCTGGTCCGGCATGCTACGGACAGGGTGGTACTGAGCCTACAGTCACCGACGCCCAGGTGGTACTGGGCCGGATTGATCCGGCTTGGTTCCTGGGTGGCCGGATGAAGCTGAGCCTTGACGCGGCGCAGATGGCCGTCGGCAGGCTGGGCAAAGCCTTGGACATTGAGCCGGAGACCGCCGCGGAAGGCATCGTGGCGGTGGCGAACGGCATGATGGCCAACGCCATCCGCACTCTCACCATGCGACGGGGTATTAATGCCCGGGATTTCGCGCTCGTGGCCTTTGGGGGTGCGGGTCCCCTCCACGGTGCTGCCCTGGCGGACGAACTCGGAATCCGGGAAGTAATTGTTCCCTTCGCAACCGGTGTGCTTTCGGCCTGGGGGATGCTGCACGCCGACATCCGGCACGACGTCTCCGCACCTCTCTCCGGCCTGGCGGATGACCCGGAGGTGCGTCGGATGTTCCATGAGACATGCCAGCAATTGGAAGCCCACGGATCAATACTGCTGGACACCGAGCGCGTCCCCGACGACGACAAGACGTTCGAATTCTCGGCGGACATGCGCTACGTCGGTCAGGAGCATGCAATCTCCGTCGAAATTGCCAGCGGGGACGATGCGGTTGGCCTCTTCCACGACGCCTACCGGCGCCGGTACGGGCACAGCATGCCCGAATCACCCGTCGAGTTTGTCAATGTGAGGCTCGCTGCTGTTGGCTGTGTCGGCTCGGCTCCGGCAGAATCGTCAGGCCCTGGCCCGGATGTCCCCAAGGAATCAGCCCGGAAAGTGCGGATCGACGGCGTCACCCATGACGCGCGCGTTGTGCACAGGAGCGCACTTGGCGTCGCAGCGGTCAACGGGCCCGCGATCATCCAGGAAGACGGTTCAACAACCCTGGTCCCCCCGTCGTGGCAGGCCACGCGCGGCGACTTTGACACCATGATTCTTAGAAAGGTCAGCTGATGAACACCGACGTAGTGACCACAGAGATCGTCCGTAACCTCTTCCTGTCAGCAGCAGAAGACATGCACGCAACGCTGGTGCGCTCAGCCTTCCAGCCGCTTCTCTACGAAAACGAGGACGCCGCCGTCGCCATCCTTGACCGCAACGCAGACGTCCTGGGCCAGTCCAGCGGCCTGCCCCTGTTCCTGGGAAACCTCGATGAAGCGATCAAGGAGACTCTTCGTCGCAGGGGTGGGACCGGGTGGCTCAACGAAGGCGATGTCGTCATCCTGAACGACCCCTACATCCAGGGCACGCACGTCAACGACGTCACCCTTTTTGCACCCGTACACTCTCAGGGCGAGATCATCGGTTACGTCGCCGTCCGCGGCGATGTGACCGACGTCGGCGGTAAAGATCCCGGCGGAGGAACCGAGACCACAGAGGTATATCAGGAAGGTCTCCTGCTCGGGCCGGTAAAGATCTGCACAGCCCACGGGCCAAACCAGGACATCATCGACATCATTCGCCGCAACAGCCGCAGTAGAGAGCTGATCGTAGGCGACATCAACGCCATGATTTCCTCGTGCCGGATCGGCCAGCGCCGCATGCTGGAGATCGTCAAGCGCTTCAGCATTGGCGTCATCGAGGCAGCTCGCGATGAAATCTTCCGCCAGAGCGAGGAGTCCGACAGGGATACCGTCAGCAACATACCCGACGGCGTCTACACCGGAAGCGGCTGCATGGACAATGACGGCATCATCCTGGACGCCCCCGTCAGGATCCCGATCAAGATCACTGTCCATGGCGACACACTCACCGTTGACCTAACGCAGAGCCCCGATTCAACAACAGGGCCCATCAATTGCGGACGCGCCCAGGCCGTTGCCGCCATCCGCGTTGCCTACAAGTTGCTGTTCGCCCCCGAGCGCTCGTTCGACGGCGGATGCTTCCGTAACGTCGAAGTGCTGACGCGTCCGGGGTCGGTTCACCATGCAGAGGAGCCAGCGGCCTGCGGTTGGTATTACACCACCTTGGGACTTCTGGTGGATCTCTTCATCAGCGCCTTCGCGGACGTCCTGCCCGGACGTGTCACGGCGGCCCAGTTTGGTGATTCGATGATTACTTACTTTGCCGGCCAGGATTTTCGCGGCACGGACTACCTCTGCGTCGAAGCACACGCCGGCGGTTGGGGTGCGTCCAGCCGGTCAGACGGAGCCGACGGACTCATCAACGTCCTCAATGGCAGTTTCCGGAACACTCCCGTTGAAGCGCTGGAATCCCGATACCCGATCACGGTTACGCAATACGCCATCAGGCACGACTCCGGTGGTGCGGGCATGCATCGTGGAGGGAACGGCATCGTCCGCAGCTACCGATTCGACGAACCAACGCAACTGTTCCTTTGGCTCGACCGCTCCCTGACCCCCGCCTGGGGACTGAACGGGGGCTCCCCTGGCGAACCGCCCCGCGTGGAAATCTCGGGCAGCGTCCAACGATCGGACCTGCTTAAGGTCAACGGGCTGCATCTCTCTGCCGGGGACGAACTGAAAATCCTGACAGGTGGCGGCGGCGGCTTCGGGGCTCCCGAATGACCACTCCTTGCACTACCCGCCACACCTTCTCCCCACCAGAAATCACACTCGGTATTTCGCATCGAAAGGCAACGCCATGACCGACAGGTCATCGAATACTGCGACGGCTCCCGGCGGACGGGGCCCGCAAGGGGCACCGACCGGAACGCTGAGCGCCCGCCACATCATCTTCTTCGTCATCGCCGCCGCAGCGCCCCTTGGGTTCGCCGTCGGATCGATCCCCTTGGCAGTAGGCCGCGGCGGCATTGGCACTGCCGCCATGTTCCTCATCGCCGGCGGCTTCCTGGCACTGTTCGCCGTCGGATACGTGGCCATGACCAGGTTCGTCCCCAACGCCGGCGCGCTCTTCTCCTACATCACCGCAGGCCTGGGCCGTCCACTCGGCATCGGCGTCGCGTTCGTCGCCGCACTGGCATACGCCCTGGTATCCGCCGGAGCGGTGGGTCCGTTCGCCGTATTTGCCGAGCAGACAGGCCAGTCGCTGTTCGGTGTTGCCGTTCCCTGGCCGGTTTGGGCCGTCGGGGGCGTCCTGGTGATGGGCATCCTGGGGCAGTTGAATGTCGAGCTCAACCTACGGGTGCTGGGCTTCTTCATGATCGCGGAAGTGGCGGTCCTCGCTATCCTGGGCGTAGCCGTTGTCTCCCAAGGAGGCGCCTCCGGCCTATCCCTCGATGCATTGAGCCCAGGGGCCATCGCAGAAGGGCAAATCGGCGTCGTTCTTCTCGTCGTCTTCGCGGCCTTCGCAGGATTCGAGGCAACTGCGCTGTTCCGTGAAGAGGCCAAACATCCTGTGCGCACGCTGCGCCGTGCAACGTTCGGGTCCATCGCCGTTATCGCACTGCTGCAGTCCTTTGTTGCCTGGTCAATCGTTCAGGCGTTCGGCTCGACAGTGGTGGACGTCGCCAACGCAACGCCCACCGAGATGTTTGCCATCGCAGCCCGACAGTACGTCGGCGACTGGTTCGCCAACCTCATCTCGATCCTCGTCGTCTGCAGCTGGTTCGCTTCCGTCAGTGCTTTTCACAACGCCACAACCCGGTACCTCCACGCACTGTCGCGCGACGGAGTGATACCGGCCGTCTTCGCTCGCCGCTCGCGTCGAACCAATGCACCCTGGGTGGCCAGCCTCGCCCACAGCACGTTCACACTGGTGGTCATTTTGCTCTGCATCGTCGCAGGACTCGACCCCTATTTGGACCTCTTCGTCCTCGGCAGCGTGCCCGTCGCGGTCAGCATTCCTGCGATGGAGTGCCTCACTGCAATCGCAGTGGTCGCGTTCTTCCTCAGGGACCGGCGTGGCCAATCACGGTGGACGGTGTTTGTCGCACCCTCGCTGGCTGCGGTTGCCCTGGCCGTAGTTGTCTATCTGGTTCTGGCCAACATGGAGTTCTACACAGCCCAGAGCGGCCCGATCAACTGGATACTCCCCGGCGTCAACCTTGTAGTCCTCGGGATCGGCGTTGCCCGTGCTCTATGGATGCGCTACCGCACACCCCACCTTTACGAACGCATCGGCCGCTTCGGGCTGGAATAAGCGAGCTCAGCGCCTTCCGCACGTGGTTCAAACGAGGCCTCACCCTCCCATCAAAGGTGGACGAATGACTCCCCCCGAAACGACTATTTCTCTTCATGCAGGTTCCTCTTCGAACCGCTCAACCACACCCGATTCCGAATCCTTCAAGAAGGCCATTGGCGAAAACTGGGCCAGACATGTCGAAGTTCTGCCCCAGCCCCGGGAACAGGCCGCATTTGCCGCAGACCGGCGCAGGCGGGTCTCCGTAAGGTACCCAGGCGTGCGTCTGCTCGCCCCGGCGGGCCGCCTCAAACAACGAGCGAACGATATGACGTATCCGTTCCGGGCGCACTCTGCGTTTGCGTGGCTGACAGGATGGGGCAGCGATTCCGAGCCCGGAGCCGTGCTCGTGTTCGAACCAGCAGGCGACACCCACGAGGTGACGCTGTACTTCCGCGAACGGGCCGGACGCGGCTCGGATGAGTTCTACGCGAACCCGGAAATCGGTGAGTTCTGGATTGGCCCGAGACCTTCTCTCCGGCAAGTCGCCACCGACCTCGGACTCCAGACCCGCGACATCGCCGATCTGGACATGCTCCTGCGCCACGTCCCAACAGCCGCACACCCGACCGTGACCATATCGGAAGCCGACCCGGAATTGGCCGATGCCATCGGGAGCCGGGAACCCGGTGCAGTCATACGCAACGCTGGATTTGCCCGCGACCTCTCCGAACTGCGACTCGTCAAAGATCCCTACGAGGTAGAGCAGATACGGAATGCCGTAGCCGCCACCGCCCTCGGATTCTCGGACGTCATCGCCGACCTCCCCCGCATCCGTGGCCATGTCCGCGCCGAGCGCCTCATCGACGGAGTATTCAACAGCCGGGCCCGGGCGGAGGGAAACACTGTAGGTTACAACACGATCGCAGCAGCCGGTGTGCACTCGTGCCTCCTGCATTGGACCCGCAACGACGGACCCGCTGTGAACGGTGATTTGGTTCTCCTCGACGCAGGCGTGGAGATGGACAGCTACTACACCGCCGACATCACCAGAACGTTTCCCGTGAGCGGAAGCTACTCTGTGGCGCAACGCAAAGTCCATGAGGCTGTCCTGGAAGCAGCAGACGCCGCCCTGGCCGCCGCACGTCCCGGCATCCGGTTCCGTGACATCCACGACGCCGCCATGGCAGTCATTGCCCGCAAAACCGTCGAATGGGGTGTACTGACGGTCAGCGTCGAGCAGGCCTTGGAGGAGGGAAACCAACAGCATCGCCGCTACATGGTCCACGGCACGAGCCATCACCTCGGACTCGACGTACACGACTGCGCGCAGGCCCGCCGGGAGATGTACCTCGACGGCATCCTTGAGCCCGGAATGGTCTTCACCATTGAACCGGGACTCTACTTCCAGCCCGATGACCTCACGGTGCCGGAGGAGCTACGCGGCATCGGAGTACGCATCGAGGACAACATCCTGGTGACAGCAGAGGGCGCAGAGAATCTATCGGCCGCGATCCCCCGCACCGCCGACGGGATCGAAGCGTGGATCCAGCAGTCAAGCAACTGAACATCATGCCTGCAACTGGGCGTGCCATGTCCCATTGCCCCGCACCGAACCAGCCCTCGTAGAGAACGGATAACAAAAGATTCCGTCGAAAAAGCCGGAAGACTCTCCCGGAGTAGGAGGATTTGATGCTACAACCGATCCCGAGGCCACCATCCGGGCAGTACGACGTGCGGGCATCATTGCTGGTTCACGGGACCATCACGGGAGCATGCGGGCTGCTCGCGAACTCCAACAAATCGCCCCAGGAACTCCGCCAACTCGTCACCAGTCCCAAGAACACAAAGACGGGAGACTGTTCCTATGCAACCTTGGATAATCCGGGATTTTCACCTCGATGATCTCGACCAACTCATCGACGTCTGGCAAGATTCACGGACCTCCGGCGCCCACCCCGTGTACACCCTTGCCGAGATCATCGACGCCTGCACCAATGGGCTGGCCGTCGTCGCCGTGACCGAAGGTACCATCATCGGCGCCGTAGCCTGCGTGCTTCAAGACGATCGGGCCTGGGTGTTGACTCTCGCCCAAGCCAAGGAATGGCGGGAACGAGGCCTGGGCAGTGCGCTACTCGCCCACGTTGAAGGAAAACTGGCCAGCCGGGGAGTCAGGAGGATCTCCGCGTTGGTCCCAGCCTCTGAGACCAGAATCAGGGCATTCCGCAATAGCGACTACCGCGTGGAAGAAGACCTGCACTACTTCGAAAGGACCATACCGGTACACCCCAAGGAAACCCGCCCCCTCAGCCAGTTGGGAGGCCGGCTCCTGCCCCACGGATTATGGGAAGCACTTGCCGGCATGCAGTATGAGAAGCACCTGATTGAGCAGCGCCTCATCCTTCCCCTGGCACACACCGAACTCGCGAAATCACTGGGTGTCTCCCCGCCACGTTCAGTGGTCCTCTTCGGTCCGCCGGGAACCGGAAAAACAACCTTCGCCAAGTCCATAGCTTCCCGGCTGGACTGGCCATTCGTTGAAGTTTTTCCATCACGGCTGGCCGCCCACCCCCAAGGCCTGGCCGGTGCCTTGCGCCAAGTCTTCCTGGACATCAGCCAACTCGAACATGCAGTCGTTTTCATCGATGAGGTCGAGGAAATCGCGGCCACCCGAACAGGCGAAGCCACGTCCCCGCTCCAAGGAGTCACCAATGAACTCCTCAAAATCATCCCGGCATTCCGGGAACAAGAAGGCCGCCTCCTGATCTGCGCTACCAACTTCATCCGCTCACTGGACAACGCCTTCCTCCGCCACGGCCGTTTCGACTACGTCATACCCATTGGTCCGCCCGACCTGATAGCCCGCATCGCAATCTGGAACCGCTATATACCGTCCGCTTTCGCCCAGCACGTCGACGTGGATGTCTTGGCCAAAGCCAGCGATCGGTTCTCCCCGGCCGACATAGAATTCGCCGCCAGAAAGGCCTCACAAAAGGCCCTGGAATCTGCTGTTCAATCCGATCAGCCAACTACCATGGAGATGCCCCTGACCACCGCCGCCTACCTTCACGCCATCGAGGGAACGCGTGCAACAGTGACCGAAGCTGTCGAGAAGGATTTCCTGGAAGACATCGACCGAATAGCGCGTGTCTAGGCATCGGTTTCCCTCGGCGCACATTTTCTCCAATGCCAGGCATAGTGCGTACGCTCGTACGTATTAGCGTTCAATGCCATTCAGGACGAAGGAGATTGCATGCACGGCGATGAGCCTGACGTGCAGATCATCACCGTGAAGGCCGACCCGCATCACGGCGACGCGTTGCGCCGCGACCACGACACGATCACTGCCGGCCGCTACCTCAACAAGCAGCACTGGATTTCCAGTGGACCAGGCGCGGGCATCACCGCTTCACTGATCAAAGACCTGGTGCACGATTCCTATGATCTCGCTGGCCAAACCCTCAAGAAACGGCACCCATGACCGAGCAACCACCGTCGCTGTTCGACGTCGACGACGCCTCCCGACCGCTGGCGGACCGCCTGCGGCCCCACACCCTGTCCGATGTCGTCGGGCAGGATCACCTGCTCGCAGCGGACGCGCCCGTCGGGCGGATGGTCGGCGTGCACCAGTTGTTTTCGATGGTGCTGTGGGGGCCGCCTGGATGCGGCAAGACCACGATCGCCAGGCTCCTCGCCGAGCAGACCAACCTCGCCTTCGAACCGCTCTCGGCCACCTTCTCCGGCGTCGCTGACCTCCGCCGGGTCTTCCAGACCGCGCAGCGCCGGCAAGAGATCGGGCAAGGAACCTTGCTGTTCGTTGACGAGATCCACCGCTTCAACCGCGCGCAACAAGACTCTTTTCTCCCCTATGTGGAGGATGGCACCATCGTGCTCGTCGGGGCCACAACAGAGAACCCCAGCTTCGAACTCAACGGTGCGTTGTTATCGCGCTGCCAGGTGTTCGTCCTCAAACGCCTCGACGACCCGGCCCTCAGCGCACTCGTCACCCGGGCGGAGCATCTGCTCGGCGGGCGGCTGCCGCTTGATGACGATGCGCGCCATGCGTTGATCGCGATGGCTGACGGGGACGGCCGGTACCTGCTGAACATGATCGAACAGGTCCAGTCCCTCCCTGCCCCGGTCGACCCAGGCATGCTCGCCGCCGCAGTACAGAAGCGGGCACCTCTCTACGACAAGTCACAAGAAGGCCATTACAACCTCATCTCCGCGCTCCACAAATCCATGCGGGGCTCTGACCCCGACGCCGCCCTGTACTGGCTGGCCCGAATGCTTGACGGCGGAGAAGACCCCTTGTTCATCGCCCGCCGGATCACCCGGTTCGCGAACGAAGACATCGGCCTCGCCGATCCGAACGCCGTGCAGCAGGCACTCGCCGCATGGGATGTCTACGAACGCCTCGGCTCACCAGAAGGCGAACTCGCGATCGCACAGGCCGTGCTCTACCTCGCCACCGCCCCCAAATCAATCGGCGTCTACCGCGGGTTCAACAAGGCATCGGCTGCCGCGAAACGCACCGGATCACTGATGCCACCTGCCCACATCCTCAACGCACCCACCCGCCTGATGAAAAACCTGGGCTACGGCAAAAACTACCAATACGACCCCGACACCGACACCGGCTTCTCCGGCGCCAACTACTTCCCCGACGGCCTCTCCCGGGAAACGTTCTACGAACCCACCACCAGCGGCTACGAACGCGCCATCAACGAACGACTCCGCCACTGGGCACAGCTGCGCAACGACCAACCCGGCGCCGACACGACACCGCCCCAAGACAGGTGACCACCGTTCGAAAAGCTCACCGCATGGCCAAGCCGTACTGCCCTTCAACCCCGGCGCGCCGCTGAGCGAGAGTCAGGACAACGACCGGGTGGTGCTGCGGGCCAGCAGGCTGGTGACCAACTGGCGTCCGTAACCAGAGGCAGGGCGCTCCTTGGTGAAGAGGATGCGATACAGGATGGGGGCAGCGACGTGGTCGATGATCTCGCTGACCGACGGAGCTGTGCCATCCGGGAATCGGGCGAGGATCTGGGTGATGGCGTCCGTGGCGTATTGGGCGCAGATTCCCGTATTCTCCCCGCTGCTGTCGCCTGCCAGCACGTCCGCCACATAGGACCGGCCCGGCCCTGAGCCCATTTCCTCGAGGAAGTGCTCGGCCCAGAGGCTCAGGTCACCAGCCAGTGAGCCGGTTTCGGCCGGCGGTTCCGTTGCGCGGAAGCGGTCCGCGGCGACATCCGACAAGAGGGCTGCCAGGTCGCCCCAACGGCGGTATACCGTGGTCGGATTCACGCCGGCGAGGGTGGCAATCATCGGGACGCTGAGGTCGTCACGGCGTGTCGTCAGGAGTAACTCCTTGGTCGCCTCATGAACGGCTTGTTGGATGCGGGCACTTCGGCCGCCGGGCCTGGATCCGGTGATAGGCGTCATGGATCCAGCCTAACGCAGCAATATTGCTTTTGGGAGAATTCGGGCATAGTCTGGGCTAAACGCATAATATTTGCTTTACGAAAGCAGGAGCTATGTCTACGGACCTTAAAGCCACCTCGTTGCCAGTGCGGATCACCCACCGAATGAGTCCCCGATCAGCCTTTGCGCTGCAGGCCGCGATATCGATCGCCTTCCTCGCCGCCTCCAGCGCGCCAACACCCCTTTACGCGATGTACCAGTCATCGATGCAGCTTTCGGCACTCCTGATCACAGTCATCTTCGCGGCCTATTCGATCGCGCTCCTCGTCGCGCTTCTCGTCGTCGGTGCCTTGTCCGACTACGTGGGCCGGCGCACCGTCATCATTGCCGCACTGATTCTGGAACTCGCCGCGATGGTCTTCTTCGCCGTCGCGGGCAGCTCCACGGAACTCATTGCGGCCCGGGCCCTCCAAGGCCTGGCCACCGGCGCCGCGACGGCCGCCTTGGCAGCCGGCCTCACCGACCTCTTCCCGGCCAGCGCCCCCGTCATGAACAGCGTCGCCCCAATCCTCGGAATGGCCGCCGGCACCCTCGGATCAGCGGCCCTCACCACCGTGTCCACGTTCCCGACCATCGAGGTCTTCATCGTTCTTGCCGTGCTGTTCGCGGCTCTGCTGGTCGCAGCCTTCTGGCTACCCGAAACCACCCCCGAGGAAGCCCGGCGCCTTAGCGTCCCTGGCGATACATGTGACCGTTCCCAAGACCGCCCGAGGTCCCCTCCTTGCCGCGACACCTATGCTGGTTGCCATCTGGGCCATTGGCGGTTTCGTTCTTTCCCTCGGCCCCGCCCTGGTCCGCGCCGAAACCGGCTCCGACTCGCCCCTGGTAGGCGGTTGGTTCGTTTTCGCCTTGACCATCTCAGGAGCAATAGCCGTCCTCGTGATGGGCACCATGCACCCTTTGAGAGCTTTCGTGGTCGGCGCAACTGCACTGGCAGCCGGTGTCGGAGTCCTTCTTGTCGGTGTTGTCGGCCATCAAAGTGTGCTGTTGTTCGTGGGGGCCGCTATCGCAGGGGTAGGCTTCGGCGGCGGATTCCAAGGGGCCATGCGGACCATCATGCCCACGGCAGCTCCGGGCGAACGCGCGTCTCTGCTTGCCACCGTCTATGTCATCAGCTACCTCGCAACGAGTGTGCCGGCCATCGGCGCCGGTGTATTGGCCTCCTCGTGGGGAATGACGGCAACAGCCCTCACCATCGGAAGCGCCGTGATCGTGCTCGCCCTCGTGGCATTGGCATCAGTGCTCCTGCGGTCCCGCAGGGCATCTGCCCTCCGCGCCGCCCGCGGCCTACAGCACAACTGACATCCGACGGCGAAGAAGGACCCCTTGAGACATGGTCTGACAGGTCCTGTTTCCGAACGCAGAACCCACCTAGGTTCGAAGGAGACGAACCAGCCACCGACCTGAAAGCAGGACCAGCCATGGAATACACACGACTCGGCAGCACCGGACTGAAAATCAGCCGCCTAGCCCTTGGCTGCATGAGCTACGGCGACCCCTCCACAGAGAATTCCCACCCGTGGTCATTGAACGAAGATGCGGCCGGGCCGTTCTTTCGTCAGGCCCTGGAGCTGGGAATCACGTTCTGGGATACGGCCAATGTTTATCAGGCCGGCACGTCCGAGGAGATCGTTGGGCGCGCCATCAAGCAGTATTCACGGCGTGAAGATGTGGTCCTCGCCACGAAGGTTCGTGGCAGGATGCACGACGGCCCTGGCGGCGAAGGCCTCTCACGCAAGGCCATCCTGGAGCAGGTCGACGCCTCGTTGACCCGCCTGGGCACGGACTACATCGACCTCTATCAGATCCACAGATTTGACGATGACACCCCGGTGGAAGAAACCATGGAAGCCCTCCACGACGTCATCAAGTCCGGCAAAGTACGCTACATCGGCGCGTCCTCCATGTATGCCTGGCAGTTTGCGAAGCTCCAGCACGCAGCAGAACGCGGTGGATGGACCACGTTCGTGTCCATGCAGAACCAGTACAACCTGCTGCGACGCCAGGACGAGCCCGAGCTGATGTCCATGTGCGCTGACATGGGTGTCGGACTGGTGCCGTACTCTCCCAACGGAAAAGGTCGACTCACCCGCCCCGCGGGTGAACAAAGTACCCGGTCAACCACCGACAAAGTGGTCCAGGCTTTCGACACCGATTACGACGAGCCCGTCATCAACGCAGTGCAAGCAGTGGCGGACGCCCGCGGCGTTGCCATGGCTCAAATCGCGTTGGCGTGGGTGCTGCGAAATCCCGCAGTCTCGGCGCCCATCGTTGGCGCCACCAAGCCCCACCACCTCCAGCAGGCCGCTGAAGCGCTGTCCCTGACACTGAGCAGTGAAGAAGCCAAAGAACTCGAGGCTCCCTACGTCAACTACGGACCAGCATGGTACTGACAGGTCCTCCCAGCGCCCGCAACACCAGGCATACCCTTGGAGACATGGATTCCAAATCCGCGATCAGGAGCTTCCTCACGTCCCGACGCGCCAAACTCTCCCCCGAGCAGGCGGGCGTGCCACTGTACAGCGGAGCCCGCCGGGTTCCCGGCCTTCGCCGGGAGGAAGTCGCGCACTTGGCCGGTGTCAGTGTGGACTACTACGCCCGACTCGAGCGCGGCAAAATCTCCGGCGCATCCCGTGAAGTTATCGAGGCCATCGCCCGCGCCCTGCAGCTCGATGAAGACGAGCGCGACCATCTTCTTGATCTCACCCGAATTTCGCAGCGGCGCCCGCCACGCCGGAAACCCTCCAATCGCACCACTGTCCGGCCTGGGATACAGAGCGTGCTGGATTCCATCGACACCCCGGCGTTCATACAGAACGCGCGACTCGACCGTTTGGCGTCCAACCGACTCGGCCGGGCACTCTATTCCCTCCCCGATGACGGGTCCCGTGACCGTTTCAACTACGCCCACTACCTGTTTCTGGACTCCCGCGCCCCACGCTTCCATCGGGATTTTGAGACGGCAAAACACAATGTCGTGGCGCTGCTTCACGCCGCAACAGCCCTGGACCCCTACGACAGAGAGCTGATCGAAATCATCGGGACGCTTTCAACGCAAAGTGAAGAATTCCGCTCATTGTGGGCCTCGCACGATGTCTTCAAGTACCGGTCCGGGCACAAGATGCTCACCCACTCAACGGTCGGAGACCTCGAATTCGGGTATGAATCATTCGAACTCTCCACAGACCCAGGACTGGTTATGCTGGTCTACACCGTGGCGCCCGGCTCCCCGACCTCAGACGCCATGAGGATACTCGCCAGCTGGAACGCCCCTACGCTCAACGCGCATTAGAAACAGAATCGAGCCTGGTCCTCCTGGGAGGTGTTGCTCTGTTGCTCTGCAGAGGAGACACTCCGGTCGCAAAGAATGAAACACGACGGCGGCTACGGCCGCACCGCGGAAGGATTTGAGGCACGCGAAGCCCGGCAAAGGCAGTAGTTGTCATACCCTTCGCACCAAGCCCCGAGCTGCCATTCCAGCTCCTAAAAGACGAGGTGAAGCATCTCACCCAGATCCTGGACAAAAAACTCGACGTCGCACTCGATCCCCAAGCCTGACACGACACAGAGCCGAACCATCGCCCCTGCCTGGCCGCAATGCACCGGAGCAGCCGGCGTCCCTTGACCATTCGGAATACCTGGCAGGAATCTACTGCGCGGTGCCGGGGACAAGACCCCCTCGGTGCGACGGTACGACCGAGCGGCGGAATTCGGACGCAGTCACCATTTCGCGCAGTGAAGCTGAGCACTGAGGGTGTCACCACCGACTGCGCCACCAGGTCGATAGGGCGCTGACTCGCGACGCGCTCGACACCGTGACCTCGTTTACTGGCTCCGCAGCCACCGGATAGATTGAAGCAAATGAATCTTTCGCCGGCTGAAAGGCAACAGCGCATGCGCATCACCCCTCGTGTTTGGATTGGCTTGGCCATCTACGTCGGTTACGTCCTCGTCATCTACGTCGTATCAAAACTCAGCGGGGTGTCATACACCGACATCGGGACGTCCGCCGAGTTCACTTGGCGTGGAGCGGTGCTCGACCTCGCCGTCGGCGCGGTGCTGCTCGCCATCACCACATGGCTCCTGGGGTGGTGGAAGCCCGCGCTGTTCGAGCGAAAGCGGTCGCACCACAAGTGGCCGATCTTCGTCCCCGCGCTCATGCTCGTTGTCGCCGTGATGAACCTTTCGAACACTGACTGGTCAAAATTCGACGCATCATTCCTCCTGTCCCTGCTTGCCCTCGGGATCGCCGTCGGATTCTGCGAAGAACTGATGTCACGAGGGCTCCTTCTGACGGCATTCCGCTCACACCTCTCCGAAGTATGGGTGTGGCTACTCACCTCCCTCCTGTTCGGCGCCATGCACCTCATCAACGCCGCCCTCGGTGCTCCCATCACCAACACTCTCGGACAAGTGGTCCTCGCCGCGATGACGGGTACAAGCTTCTACATCGTGCGGCGGGTCACAGGCTCTCTCATCTGGGCAATGGCACTACACGGCATCTGGGATATCGCTGCGTTCTCGGTCGGCTTTGCCCCGATCGGCACAGCCTGGGCGGCCTACCTCACGCCGGTCATCGGCATTCTTGCTGTCGTTGTCGTGTACTGGGTAATTAAAGGTACGGACGAGAAACCGATCCGACCAACGCCGGCCGCAGCAGCCGCACGGCTCTAAAGCTCCGTTGGACGACGGCGAGGGAAACGATAATGGCCAGCCTTCTCGGACGTTATGTGAACTTGCCGCAAACAAACCGTGACTCTTGCCCTCCTGAACCAACTGCAGGAGAACGGTGTTCTCGTCAACCCGCCTCGCCACCGCATCAGGCGTGCCGGTGCGCCCCCTGAGACGGAGTACCGACCCTCGCACCCCTCGAAATCACCGCCGATGGGGGGCGTCACACGCCCAGGACCCATTTGATAGCACTCGGCCGACCGTGGCCACCGAACTCTCAGCAGAATGACCCTGCACATGTAGAGTGCTTCCGGATCCGCCTCGCTACAGCCACTCACACGCATGAGTAAATGAAGACCCAAGTAGGGAAGAGCCTGGCCGCAAGCAGCCGCGATAAAGATGATTTAAGTCTGGACAATGTCCAACCCCCCTTTGGCCGGACAAAGTGTCCGCCCGGCATGTCTCTTAAGCCAGTAACGCGCCAGACCCAGGAACTTTGACGCAAAATAACGAAGTCATGTCGTGCTCACTCCCCTTACCCATGAAGAGGTGTAGGCCAACCACGACCCTGAACCCGCTCCCCCACAACCAAACAAGCGACCCGCGGCGCCAGGCACACCCCGCGGCCAGTGTCAGAGGCACCTGACCACCCAAAATGTACACACGTTAAAGCAAAAACCCCCTCTGACGAGGGGGTATGCTGTGCCCGAGGTGGGACTCGAACGGGATTCTCGACCTTGGAAGCGCCGGGAAGTAGCGGAGACATGCGGAATGCGGGCCAGTCCGGCAGCGGTACGGACGAGCCCGAGGTGGAAAACGTGGACAGTGTCACAAACATTCAATCGCGCCAGGGATACTTGCCTCCCCCACTCCACAGCCTGCCGCAAGCTATTCATTGACGATGCTGAACTTTGCCACCCTCGTACATTCGAGTCCGCCGCCTACATGAATCTCGAAAGCACCTGGTTCCACAACGTAGAGGCCCTCGTTGTCCCAGAAGCCCAAGTCATTCCAGCCCAGCTTGAAGGAAAGCGTCCGGGTCTCCCCCGGATTCAAGTTGGTTCTGGTGAATGCCCTGAGCCTACGGACTGGCTGGGCGAGAGACGCTACGAGATCCCTAATGAAGACCATGGTGACTTCATCGCCTCCAAGCTCACCCGAATTTTCCACACAGATTTCCACGGTTACGGTACTGCCGCGTTGCAAGTCTGAAAGCGAAGCTTCCGGAGCTGAGAGCCTGAGCTTTCCGTACTCGAACGAGGTGTAGCTAAGGCCGTGGCCGAAGGGGAACTGGGGTCCGAGTTCCAGGTCTTTGTACTTCGATGTGTAATGGTCGTCCGTATTGCCGGGACCCATGAGCCCGACGTCAACGGCAGCGCCGTCAAGGGAACCGGAGACCGTGGCGGGGCGTCCGGTGTTTTCGTGGTCATAGTAGATTGGCACTTGGCTGGACGATCGGGGGAAAGTCATGGGGAGACGACCTCCGGGGTTTACTGCGCCGCATAAGGCTCGTGCCACGGCACGCGGTCCCTCCAACCCCGAATGCCAGGCCTCAAGAACAGCGGGCGCGTCATCAATCCATGAGCTGGTTACCAAAGGTCGCCCATTGAACATGACCACAAGCGTGGGCTTACCGGTCGCAGCGACGGCTCGTATCAGTTCCTCCTGAGCACCCGGAAGCCGCAGATCACTTCGGGAACTAGCTTCTCCGGTCAGCGCAGAAGGCTCCCCTACAGCAACCACAACGGCGTCGAACTCCGCAACGTCAACCACTGAATCGGCTATCTGGCGAGACTGACCCCCAAAGAAGCCAGTCCCTTCCCTCACTGTCAGCGACCATTCAGGGCACTCTTCCCGAATGGCGTCGGCCAGAGAGCTGGCAGGCTCCGCAAACGACTGAACCCAGGCTCCGAGGTGGTCAGTACTCTCTGCGTAGGGCCCAACCAGCAGCACCCGTTTCGGTGCTTTGCCAAGAGGCAGGACAGATTCATTCTTGAGCAGTACCAGACCCTTCTCAGCCGTCGTAAGCGCCGCCTGTCGACTGGCGGGTGAAGGGGTCGTCACCTCGTGTTCGGCTTCCCGGTAGGGATCATCGAACAGACCAAGGGCAAGCTTCAAGCCGAGAACCCGACGAACGGCGTCGTCCACACGTACCAAGGGCACGTCGTCGGGACTCAGCCGCGCACCGTCGTCGTCGGTGAAGACATTTCCGCCCATTTCCACGTCCAACCCGGCAACGAATGACTGCCGAAGTGCGTCCGGCAGGTCTTCTGCAATGCCGTGATCCAGAAGGTTAACCACACCGTCGGCGTCTCCCACCACCACGCCGTTGAATCCAACATAACGTGAATCTGCGTTGAAGGCTTGAACCCGACCTCCCAGAAGCGTTGTGAGGATGACGGAAACGCAATCGAACGTGTTTTTGTAGTCACGGAGGTATTTCATCAGCCGGATGACCTTGCGCAGGTTGCCGCCTGTGAGCGTGTCCCGTTCCTGCATCCAGTCGCTGAAGCCACCAGGGTTGGTTTCCTCGAAGGTGTTCTCGGCGTAGTTGATGATGACCTGGCGACCGTCGCTGAGAGTGAGGTGGGGCACTACGTCGACATGGCAGTCGCCGGCGTACTCGATACGTACGCACCTGTTCTTCTTGGTCACCTTGTCCTTGTAGGTCGAGGTAGCTTTGAACGCAGCGCGGACCTTGCGCAGGTATTCCCCGGGGTCCTCAGACCAAGCTTCATCTTCTTCGAGGTGCAGCAGGAAATCTGCATCGAACTGGTCGAAGGCGCCGACAGGTTCGATGATGGTGGCGTGCGCCCATGAACCTTGGGGAATGTGCTCCTTATACAGCGGGCCGACCTCAGTGTCCTTTTGC
Source organism: Paenarthrobacter sp. YAF11_1 (assembly GCF_052113445.1). Classification (NCBI taxonomy): domain Bacteria; kingdom Bacillati; phylum Actinomycetota; class Actinomycetes; order Micrococcales; family Micrococcaceae; genus Paenarthrobacter; species Paenarthrobacter sp. YAF11_1. The sequence continues at coordinate 66,330 of NZ_JBFRDF010000009.1, read as the reverse complement.
AGCGCGCTTACGATTGCCGTTACGTGACCGTCGAGTTTGTCGAGCTTCCACTGCTTGAGATTGACGGTCGTGTCGAGGAAGGCGACGAAGTGGGCGTTGATGTCCATCAGAATTCCATAACTCGGCGGTAGCCGTCAGAGGTGAGATCGTACAGCACGACCGAGGGTCGCAGGTCGCGGGCTTTGAGACTCCGGCCGAGGGTCACTGCAGCCGAGACGGGCATTCCGCCAAAAAGGTGCAGACGCCGGATCTTCTTATTGGACTCAAGCCCTGAAAAGAACCGACGGACAGTGGCCTGGAACGACTCCAGACAGGCACGGTTTGCGATGATGTCTTCGTGCGCGCTGTCGCCACTCACTTTTAGATTGAAAACCGGAGCCGTCGTGAGATCGGCTGGCAAGTCATTGACGGGCGTGGTCCCTGAGAGGTTAGTGATAAGGACGGCATCCTCGGCCTCGTGCGGAGCAGTACGGAGGACCTCTACCTTGAAGGCGGTGTCGGGGGCGGCATCGGACTGAGGCCACTCCCAGCCTCCGCTGCTACGGTGGCGCTGGTAGACGTCGGTTGCTACTCCGTCCTCGAGCTGCCAGCCGAGGTACACAAGCAGAGGCAGGCGGACGATAGCGAAGACACTCAGATGCTCGATGTCGTTGCTCCGGATGCCCTCATGGATTCGGTCCCGCACGGCTGTTTCGATCTTCTTCTGCGCTGCAGCATAGTAGGAAGGGCTGCCTTCCTCTTCACCGTCAATATGGCGCAGGTCAATCTCAATGCCTCGCCGGTCGTAAGCGGGAAGGAAGAAGGGAAACCGATCGCTGGATCGAATGACGGCAGCTGCGGCAGTGTCGCGTCCGAGCTCCATCGCAGCTCCGCGAACCCACCCCTGCACACGCAGCACTGTGCTTCGCCGGTCCGAGGTCATGCCGGTCAAGTGATGGATTTCGTCTTCATGCTGAGCCTTGCGGCGCCGCAATTCAGCAACGGTCATGAGCTTGGCAACCAAGGCCTTATCTATTTCCGTATGACAGCTTGAGCAGGCCAGGAGAATATTGTCAGCTAGATCCCGGTCGGCTTCCGGTAACGGATCAAGGCCGCGAGGCGAACCTTCCGTAGCCTGCTGGCCCACAATGTGTGCCCCTTCACCCACAGGAACGGTCTTGAATGTAAGCGATCCCTCCATGAGGTCTACCTTGCACAATGTGCAGCGGCCCCCGGCCCTAACCCAGGGTTTTCTCTGTTCAATCGTGCCCATGGACATCGCGGATTCCTTCATGTCGATAAAGTCTTCTTTTCATCATGCCAGTCGGTACCGACACAATCCGCGCTTCTGTCATCAGGAAGCCAGTAAAGAAGATTTCAGTCCGGCAGGGGCTATGGCGAGACTCCCAATAGAACCGTGCCTTAGTGCTGAAGGCCGTCCCGCAGGGACTGTCACCCAAGGTTGGTTGCTACGGGTTCGCAAGACTTAAGCCGGGCGCAGGAAGGGGCCGGCGCAAGGCCTGATCCCAAGAGCGCCTCTCCTTGGGGCCCAAAAACTGTCAACGCCGGCGCGCTGTTAAGGGCCACTGTTGGTGAATCATGCTCCCGTGCGACCGACGCTCCATGAACGACTGGAAGCATCACCGCTGTTTGTCATTCTGATAGCCGATCGTCGCTGCGGTCCCTCCAAGGAACCAGGCGCTACCTAGCGTGACCGATCCGGAAACTCTACTCGGAGCCCCTGGGTCGCAACCATCCTGCCGGAGCAGTCCGCCAAGCGGCACCTTAGCCCCTACACCAGCGTGTAGGGCCTTTATCGGAACGCTCATAAGACCAATAACCACGAGACAACGTGCAGACAAAGGAACAGGACAATGAACTCGCTCACCATCAAAGACCCTGCAGACCTGCTCAGCTTCATCGGGCACACGTTAGGGTTCTGGCCAAAGGAAAGCCTCGTCTGCATCACCCTGGACAAAGGCAAGGTCGGCGCCACCCTCCGCATCGACCTACCCCGCCAACCAGGAACAGAAATCCCTTACGCCCGGACGGTCAGCAGCTATCTCACCAGCGACACCAGCGCGACGAGCATCGTCTTCGCCCTCTACACCTCACACTACTGCGAACCCGGCCAGCCCAAACCACACGCAGCAACCATCGCCGCACTCACCGGAGTCCTCGCCGAAAACGGCATCACCATCCGTGACGGAATCTTCGTCGACGACAACACCTACTCCCCCTACGACAGCGAACCCGGACAAGACATCAGCCTGCCCCTCAGCACCACCGAATACAGCCGCGTCAACGCCGAATTCATCTACCGCGGCAGCACCATCGAACCCACCAACCAAATCGTCCTCCCTGCGCCAGCCCAGGAAGCAGACCACGCCATCGCCGTCGAAAACCTCATGAACACCATCCGAGCCCAGGCGCCGCGACAAGCTGCGGAACAAGCCAGACAACTCTGGACGACGATGCTGGAATGCAACGACTTCCCCACAGACACCGAGTGCGCCACCCTCATCGCGAACTTCCAATTCCCCCACATCCGCGACCGGCTCATGGCCGACATCCCCGGCATCGACGAACCACCCCAACACATCCTCTTCGCCCAAACCCAGACCGCGCCAAAATGGTCACGTGTCGAATGGGCGCAACAACTCCTCCTCCACGCCTACACACGGACCAGCCCACAACACGCGGCACCCATCCTCACCACCATTGGCTACATCAGCTGGTGGGAAGGCAGGGGGTCCAAAGCACACCAATACATGCAACTCGCCCTAGACACGGACCCCGGCTACCGCTTCGCACGTCTCACCGATCAGATGCTCGGAGCCGGCATCATCGCCGGCTGGAACACCAACAAAAACACCGCCTACAAAACCCGGCTCGACATGCCCTGAAGGGAACAGCCGACCGATGATGCCCTGTTGGGGTATCGGGCTAGGGCTGGGCCTCTACACGGTGCCGTGTCCAAGCCCTGGCACCGTCCGGGAGATTGAGTTCATGGATCGGAGCGCGGAAGCGCAATCAGTCCACCCGCTACTGGCGCGAAAAGCCTGGCTAGTGATCGATGCCGATGTGATCCTCTGGCTCAAGTGCCCACGCAACGCGATGGAGAATCGTTGCAACGCGCCCGCGCAGGGCATCCAACCAAGGATGTGACGATCCTTCGTGGACAGGGACGACAGGGGCGTGTGGAAGAGCGCTGTTTGCCGTTTCCAGAGCGCTTTGCGCCGCTTCCTGTCGCGCGAGCAGAAGAGCGAGCGGGTAGTAGCTGTTCATTGGGATTCTCCTAACATTGGCAGCAGCGAGCGACCGTGGCGATTCGCTTGGGGAAAGAGAAGAAGGCGGAAGGGTCCCGATGCGGATCAGTCGACATTCTGCCGGCCCAGCCTCGCATAAACGTTGGGACGCTTGGATCGGAGGAAGAGCGCGTAAAAGATGCCGCCGAAGAACAGGGCGAAGGTAAAGCTCATGAAGATCACAGTGAGCAGGGCTGAACCGCCGATCAGTTCAGGGTAGTTGGTGATAGCCAGGTACGTAATGACGCCGAGGAAAATGACACTGACCAGTGGAGCTATGATGCTCTTCCAAATAGATTCAGGTGCAAAGCTGCGGCGCCGCAGGAAGTAAACGAGCACAGCAAAACTCGTGATGAACATTAGGAGCAGCACTGCAAAAGTACCGCTACCGCTGGCAATTGGATAAAGGACATCAGGCGAAACTCCCAGAACTGTGAAGACGACCGTAGCGGCACCCCAGATGACTCCAACGGCCAAGGCTGAAACAAATGGCGACTTGTGCTTGGGATGCACCCGCCCAAGAACCGTTGGCAACGCGTGATCTCGCGCCAATGCAAAGCTGTACCGCGCCGCGATGTTCTGGATCGACAACATACACGCGAGTACCGACGTAATGAGCAGCACCACAGCAATATCCGCAAAGATCTTCCCAACCAGAGCTGCAACGGCGTCGTTGAAGAGGTTCACAGTATTGGACTCCGCCGCGGCCTGTACGTTGTCAGGGCCCAGGAAAGCAATGAACGCCCACGCCGCAAGGGCATAGAAGAGCCCAATGCCGACAACTGCGATGTAGGTCGCCCTGGGTATGGTCCGGTCAGGGTTCTTGACCTCATCCCGATAAATGACCGTGGCTTCAAATCCGAAGAAGTTCCCGACGGCGAACAGCAGCGCCAGGCCCAGAGTTGCATCCCCCAGGGAGGGAAGGGCAAAGACCGCTCCCTGAACTGCCTCCATCCCGTTGGCTGAGAAGGACACGATGTCAAACACCACCACCACGGCCACTTCCAAGAGCATGACGACAGTGAGCACCTTCGCCGAGAGATCGATGCGGTTATACGCAAGGAGTGTGGTCACAGCGATAATACCTAGCGCGTACCAATACCAAGGGACATCCGGGCCATTCAGGGAATTCATGACGAAACCGTTAAGGGTCACACCGAAGAACGAAGGTGCAAAGAATCCGATGAAGATGTAGCCAAACAACGCAAGAAAGGCGCCTCCAAGACCAGCAGGCTTTCCCAAGCCGGCCGTAACGAAGGAGTAGAAGCCGCCAGGTCCCTTGACGCTCCGGCTCATCTTCACAAAGCCCACAGAGAACATCAGCAACATCAGAGTTATAAGGACATAGATAGCTGGGGCGGTCTGGCCGCTGAACATCAGGAGAACGGGGAGAGTTCCCGCCACGGTGGCCAGAGGTGACGAGAATGCCAGCACGTTCATCACAAGTTCCCCCACCCCCATGTTGCCGCTGAGTCGGGTTTCCTGGGCATGGCGCGTCGCCTGAGGAGCGTCAATTGTCTTGTGTTGCATGTAGGCCTCGTCACTTGGTTATGAGTTCCGAATCACAGTATCGATGGCCGGCGTCGCGCCCTTGTGCCACCTTGGGACACCTTCCAATGGATGCCCCAGCGAGACCGGGTAGGCCGCACTATTGCCGCTAGACGGCACCTCGGATTTCGGCGTTGATCTCGACGATGGAAAGGGTCAGGGCCACGGCCCGGTCAGTCAGCAGAGAAAGTTCCTGGTCCCCGCCGCTCCGACCGGCCCATCGACCAACACCGTCAAGCAAGGTGAGTATCTGTTGGACGGTAGAGGCCGAGAGCTTGAGCCCCATCTCATCGGCTGCAGCAATGAACATGTCCTGGTGGAGACTGGTCCAAAGGTCGGCCTCTGCGCGGACCTCGTCCTTTAGAAAGCGTGCCACCTTGTCCGTAGCGACCAGTAGGTCCCATATATTCGGTTCGGGCCTTTGCAGTTGCTGAGCCAGGTGGCCTTGGACAAGCGCAGCCCAGTACTCCTCGGCAGACGTCGCCTTCTCGGCTCCAGCCAGAAGGTCATAAGCAAAGGCATGCGTAAACCACCGAAGCGACTCCGCCACGATCTCGTCTTTTCCCCCCGGGAAGCTCGAGTAGATGCTGGGTGCTTGCATACCCACCTCCCTGGCTAAGGTGCGCAGGCTGACTGACTCAAAACCGCGGGTCGCAGCGAGTTGCAGGAAGCCCGCCACGATTCGGCGCCGGGTCGGAGTCTGCATTGACCAATCACGCCCTGACAGGAATTTTCTGACAGCGGCATTAGCTTGCAGTCGCGGCGACTCGCTCACATCACCCACCCCGTTGATCGACAGTGACGACTCCAGCTTAGCTAACGAACACTCGTTAGCATAGAGGAAGAATCCAACCGTCCTCTCAGCCACATATGATCGCCCATTCGCAGGAGCGCGGCAGTTCCGACCGATCTCTCGGTCACCCGCCCGATGATAAGTTCGTCTGAATAGGCTGCGCGACTGGCAATGGTCAGGCCCGCACCAGATAGGGTCAGCGACCCTGGAGGCACAGCCCGTTTGGATCTGCTCGCCTGAAGTGTTTGGAGGCCACTGTCCGACCACGGCAATTCGAGGAGCGCAGATGCCCCGGGCTCCGAGAACATTCTCACAGTGTGTCTACTTCGGCAGATCCGCCTGATCAGGGTGCTTTCCGACGTACCTAAAAGGACGCCTGCCACAGCCAGGTCCGGTCCCGCCGGACCTCCAAACGTGATCGGCAAGATGTGCGTTGATGGACGATGCTCGCCATGGTCATAGGTGACCGTTGAATAGGCAGCCGCTAGGAAAGCCTCGAGGTCCTTCGCACCTATGGAACGCTCGTCGTAGTCGAGAAGGACGCCATCTTTCATCTTCTTAAAACCATTGATTGCGACTGATTCAAGAGACTGGACGGCCTCCATGAATGCTTCTACGTATGGACCAGGAACAGCCGGCGCCAGTATCTCCACCAGCAGCTTTCCAGGTTCACAGGCAATGAAAGCCAAATCCTGGAGACTCACCACGCCCTCAGTTCTCCTGCGAAAGGAAAGAAAGCGGGCCGTAGCGCTTGAACACAGTGCCAGGAACAAGCGCTACGGACCGCAGCTTGGAGGGTCTAGATGCCCCGAATCGGCCACGGCCACGCATCACTCGTATCGCGGCCCTCCGACATTTCCTGCAGGAGTCGATGAACAGTTCTGCCAGACCGCTTTAGCGAATGGTCGCCGCGCTCTCCGGAATCCGTCTCACTGGAGTGAGGTGAGGTTCGCAGCCACTCAACGTGCCGCCCTTGTGCGAGCTTCCTGTTCATCATCGGGATCAACCCTTAAGAATTAGTTGTGCCTTTTGGTCAATTCCAGTTTGGGTTCCTGCAGACCTTTCCATCCGTGTCAGTTTGAGACACCGCACAATAGAATTCACGGACTCAACGCGAACTGATACTGACAACAAAGATGAAGATCCCGGACGCAGCAATCAGAAGCGCCGCTGCACGAGGCGGGACGCTGTGGACACCTCGCACTGTTGCTGTAGCCCGGGGCTGCGGGCCGGGCTTGGCCAAGTGGTCGCCAACCAAACGCAACCCGGCAGCCACTAGAACCAGGAAGACCCCAAAGTACTCCATTCAGTCCGCCCATCGGGCGCTATACGGATCCAGCGCCACGGCCAGATGCTTGCTGGTGTATTCAGGGTCCACCTGCGAGACCTGCATGGCACAACTGAACCCGTCCGTAAGAACCAGTGCACCAGCATCAGCCTGACCAATTGACGGAATGATCGAGTGCTCCGCAACTTTCATCGACATGTCAAAGTGCTCTGCCTCGAAACCGAAGTTGCCGGCCACGCCACAGCACGAGGACGATTCCACCAGGTTGGAAACTCCCCAGGCTTCCAGGACCCGTTTCTGGGCGCCCGAACCGAACACGGCATGCTCATGGCAGTGCGTTTGCAATACTGCTGATTCGGGCGGCAGGGCCTTCGGTCTCCATCCTCGAGTAACGGCCTCGTCCACGGCGACGGCGAAGGATCGAACTCTGGCCGCGACCCTCTCAGCAGCTTCCCCTCCAACCAGTTTCGGACCTTCGTCCCGGATGGTGGCAGCGCAACTGGGTTCAAGGACAACAATGTCCCGGTCCGTGCCGTCGTCGAGCTTGCTGATCAACTGAGCCAACCGCCGTCGGGCCCCTTCGCGCTGCCCCGTGGAGATCCACGTCAGACCGCAGCAGGCGTCCGGCGTACAGCCTACGGATTTGCCCGTGTCACGGAGCACGCGGGCAGCAGCCGGAACCACCTCGGGCCTAAAGGCGCGGGTAAAGCTGTCGATGAACACCAGGATGTCGGCATTGCCCGCAAAATCGGCTTCCCGCACCCGCTTTCGGATCCGGCCGTTCGCCGCAAAAGCCGGGAGCCGTCGTCGGGCACTGATGCCCAGCCACTCCCCCGCAAGCCTGAACGGCCGGAATGATGCTCCCAGGTTGGCCAGTGGCGCCACCCGCGTCAGCAACGGAAGCCACCGCGGCAGCCACCCTATGGAGTAATGCGTGAACGGCCGGATCCGCCCACGATAGTACTCATCGACCAGTTCTGATTTTGCCTCGGCAATGTCTACACCTGTGGGGCAATCCGTGGAGCAGGCTTTGCAAGAGAGGCAAAGGTCCAGGGCCTCCCGGACTTCCGAGCTTGACCAGCCATCCTTGCTGCTGCCGTTTGCCCGGGTCAGTTCCTGCAGCACCCGCGCACGGCCACGGGTCGAATCCTTTTCATCCTTCGTGGCCCGATAACTGGGGCACATAAACCCGCCGCTGGTGGAACGGCACCTGCCCACTCCGATACAGGCGTGGGAGTTACCCACAAATGGACTGGAGACCTTCAGCAGTTCGCGATTTCCAGAGGAAAGCACGACGGCGGCACCCGGGTCTGCGGTCAGCCCACCGTGAGTGGGTCCAGGCTTGACGACACCTTCCAAGGCCAGCGAGGCAGCGAAGGGAACTGGATGAACGATGATCCCGGGGTTGAGGATTTGTGCCGGATCCCAGAGGTGTTTGAAGGACCTGAAGATGCCGATCATCTCCCGGGAATACATGACTTCCAGCAATTCGCTGCGTGCCCTGCCGTCACCATGCTCGCCGGACAGCGAGCCACCATGGGTCACCACCAGGTCAGCCGCGTCATGGGTGAAGTCACTGAAGACCTTACGTCCGGAGTCGCTGCGGAGGTCGTAGTCCAACCGCATGTGCACACACCCCGCTCCAAAGTGGCCGTACATGAGGGCGGTGTAGCCGTACCTTTTCACCAGTGGAAGAAGGTCCGCCAAGTAGTCGGCAAGCCGTTCAGGGGCCACAGCAGAATCTTCCCAGCCCGGCCACGTTTGAACTCCGTCGATCCGCAGCGACGAGAGTCCGGCGCCGTCTTCACGTACCCGCCACAGCTTTCCTCGCTCAACAGGGTCAGTGACGATCCTGAAATCAACAACGCGCCCGTTCGCGCCGAGCTTGTCGGCCAGTTCCTGACAGGAAGTGTCGGCCAGCTGCAAAGTGTCGGCCGAAAACTCCACCATGAGGAAGGCACTCCCCCCAGGCAACGACTCAACGCTGGCGGCTCCTCGCCGGTGCCTCATGATGTCCACGATCGAAACATCCAGCCCCTCGATGGCGCTCGGCTTGGCGGACAAAATGGAAGTGACATCACGTGCGGAGTCGATGGTGTCGCGGTAGCCCAGACACAGTAGGGCTGTGGTGAGGGGTTTGGCTACGAGGCCCACTTTTGCGCGAACAACGACAGCGCACGTACCTTCGCTGCCTGCCAATGCGGCGGCAACATCGAATCCGTGTTCCGGCAGCAGATGGCCCACGTGGTACCCGGAAACCTGCCTGGGAATGGCTTGAAGTTCAACACGTAGCCTGGCCATGTTTTTTGCGGCCAAAGCCTCCAGGCCCTCAGTGAGCTCCAGCGCGCGAGCAACGGAGTGGGTGTCGGATTCGTCAACAGCGCGGAGAAAGCCACGCCCGGCCCTCAGGTAAGCGCCGTCAGCAGTGACAAGATCCACTTCCCGCACATGATGCGTCATACGCCCATAGGCCACGGAGTGATTTCCGCAGGCGTCATTGCCGATGGAACCACCGATGGTGGCCCGGGTCAGGGAGGAAGGATCCGGTGCAAATGTCAGAGTACCCGTCGTGGCCTTTTCAACGTGGGCGCGCAGCTCACCGAGGACAACCCCAGCGTCGGCCCAAACTGTTCTATCTTCGGCGTCGAGAGCCCCTACTGCATTCATGCGGCGGGAGAGGTCCATCACCAAACCGTCGCCGATGGCGTTCCCTGCCATCGAGGTACCCCCGCCGCGCGTCGTCATCGGTACTACCAACGCCGAACATAGGCGCACGATTGTTCGTACGTCATTGACACTTTTTGGGAAAGCCACGGCGGCGGGTCTTACCCGATAATTCGATGCATCGTAGGAGTATTCAGACAGCCTTCGCGAAGAGTCGTCCACCTCGACGCCGTGATGTTCCAACCGGGCGAGCAACTGCCTCAAAGCCGTGTCGCCGCTGTCACCATGGGGCATGGTTGCGTTCTCCATTCGTAGGTTTCAGGAAGAAGTGTAGGCAGCCGCGGTATGCCCTGGATTGTGCCAAAACAGAACGGGCACAGCGGATAAACCCGCTGTGCCCGCTTGACTGATCTTGCTGCTTACTTCAAGAACTCGGAAAGGTTGTCCTTAGTGATGAGCGTGAACGGCAGCGTGTAGCGGTTCTCCACGTTCCCGCCCTTGAGGAAGTCCGTGACAACCTCAACTGCCTTGACGCCCTGGCCAGCAGAGTCCTGACGGACGGTGGCAGTCATTGTCCCGGCTTTGATGTCTTGCATGGCTGGTTCAGTACCGTCAACGCCGACTACGGCCTTGAACTCGGCGGTTCGTCCCGCGTCAGCAATAGCGGAGGCTGCACCGATGGCCATTTCGTCATTGTTGGCCACGACGGCGTCGATCTGGCCGGCGCTAAAGCGCTGAAGCGTGTCTTCCATGTTGCGCTTGGCGTCGTCACGGCTTCCCTTCGCCTGGAATTCAGCCACGATCTTGAAGTTCTTGTTGATCTTGCTGTCGAAGCCGTTCTTGCGGCGATCGGTCCAGGAGGCACCGTAGATGCCCGCGGCGAAAACAATGTTGCCGCCCTCCGGAAGAGCCTTGTTCAGGTACTCAGCCTGCATTTCACCGGCCACGGTGTCATCCACACCGATGTAGCTCTTGTATCCAACGTCCGAACCTTCGGCGAACTCGGTGGACAGAATGAACAGCGGTATGTTGGCCGCGATGACACGCTTCGCTGCGTTCTGGCTGGCCTCGCCATCCAAAGGCTGCATGATGACGGCGTCTACCTGACGGGTGAGAAGATCCTCAACCTGGTTGAGCTCACTTCCTACGTCCTTCTTGGAGTCGGTGATGTTGAGCTTGACGCCCTTTTCATCGGCCGTCTTCTTCATGGCGTCCGTCATGTGCGCCAGGTCCGGGTCCTGAAGGTCAAGAACCACAACGCCAATGTTGTAGGACTTGCCGGCAGCCTCCGACGTGCCGGGGGTACTGCTCCCCCCGCAGCCGGTGAGTGTGAGGGCTCCAGCGGCCAGCATAGCGGTGGTTATGGCGAGCTTCTGTCGCATTCCCATGATGGTTCCTTTCAATGGTTCTGATTGCTGAGGAGATTGTTGGTTCTGTGGACCCCATTGGGTTCGGGGCATTTCAGTTATTGCAGTGGCTAGTCAGACTTCCACCGGTTCAGCAGCACGGCGAGCACCAGGATGACGCCTTGGACTCCTTGCTGGTAGTACGACGAGACCCCCATCAGGTTCATGCCATTCATGACCACGCCCAGCAGGAGGACACCGATGACCGTTCCGCGGATGGTGCCTACGCCACCGAAGAGACTCGTTCCTCCAATGACGACGGCGGCAATCACCTGAAGTTCGTAGCCGGTGCCAGCTACGGGCGCAGCCCCGTCGAGACGGGCGGTAAGAACCAGTCCGCCCAGCGCGGCTGTCACGCCACCGATGAGGTAAACGGTGAAGAGCACCCGGCTGGTGGAGATGCCCACTTTCTTGGCTGACTCTTCGTTGCCGCCTACGGCATATACATGCGAACCGAATTTGGTGCGGCTGAGAACAAACTCACAGATAACTGCGGCGATCAAGAAAATAATCACCGGGACCGGAACCGGGCCGATGAAACCGGACCCAAGCCATTCAGCAGGTCCGCTGAGACCGGAAACAACCTGCCCGTCCGTCATGACCAGGACTGCCGTACGGGCAATGGCCATCGTCGCCAGTGTTGCCAGGAACGGCAGGATGGCTCCCCAAACCACTAACGCTGCACTCAGGAAGCCAACCAACAGGCCGACCGCAAGGCCTGCAATCAGCGGTAGCCAGAACGCGCCACCGCTTGCCGGGGCAAGCAATGCAAAGGTCATACCTGCCAAGGCCACTATTGAGCCGACGGAAAGATCAATGCCGGCGGTAATCATGATGAACGTCATCCCGAGGGCGATCAGTCCGATGATGGACGACTGCCGGACCACGTTGACGATGTTGTTCAGGGTCAGGAAGTTTGGCGCAACGGCTGCGAGGAAAATGAGGATTACCACGAAAAGAATGATGATCCCATAGTCACCAATGAAGCGCTTGATCTTGGTGGCGGTCATTCCTTCTTTAAGGTCAGCCGGCCCGAGTTTGGTCTTGATGTTTTCCATGGTGAGACTCATGAGTGGCTCGCATTCGTAGTGCCAGGAGCGGCCATCACATCAACGACATCCATCGATGAGGTGCTTCCGATCTTGCGGCGGTTGTCAGGGATGCCGGCGCCGTCGTCGATATAGTCATCCAACGTGCCGTGGGAGATAAGGTGCGCTACCTGCGCTTCAGTAACCTCACCAACCCGGAAGCGACCCACTACTTGGCCTTGGCGCATGACCGCGAAACGATCTGCCACGGCAAATGCCTCATCCAGCCGGTGAGTGATGATGATGACGGCGATGCCGAGATCTTTGAGGCGCTGGGTCACTTCAATGAGCTTGTCCACCTTGGCTACCGACAGGTTTGCCGTGGGCTCATCCATGATGATCAAGCGGGCATCGAATGCCAACGCCCTGCCAATGGCGACGGCCTGACGCTGTCCGCCTGACAATCTCTTGACCTTGAGCCGCGGATTGATGGGGATGTCCAAGCGTTCGAGTACCCGTTTGGTTTCGAGTTCCATCTTTTTGCGGTCGATGATCCGCAATAGGGGGCCGAGGATGTTCTTCTGCGGCTCCCGGCCCAGGAAGATGTTGGAACGAACATCAAGGTTGTCCGCCAAGGCGAAGTCCTGGTAAACCATCTCCACGCCCTGATCGCGTGAAGCTGATGGGGTTGGGAACTCAGTCGCTTTGCCGTCCAGTTCGATGGAACCTCGGTCTGGTTGGTACACGCCCGTCAGTACCTTCATGAGCGTGGATTTGCCGGCGGCATTGTCGCCCAGCAGTGCGAAGGTCTCGCCAGGCTGGACATCGATGCTGACGCCGCGCAAGGCGGACACTGCTCCGAATGTCTTGTGTATGTCCTTGAGGGCGACCAGTGGAGGGGTCGCCGGTGGTGCTTCGGTCATCTCATCCTCGTTCGTTAGGGCCATGTGAATGATCCGGTGAAACACTTGAGGCGCGGTCCATCAAACTACGTTGTTTGACCTGCTGATTCGGGATGGTTCAAAAGCCCCGAGCCGCGTGACCTTCGCCACACTGTTTCACTTACTAGAACTTTGACGGATGAGCGTTCCATGGATGTGTGCCACTTTGGAACACGAGAATGATACGTTTCAACAACTCAACTAAAAATAGCTTCCAGCGAGAATACTGGAAGCTAAAATCAGCTGCTTACGGCCACGCAACGAGGCTGTAGCCGTCGGCTACGTGAAATAGTCGACGCTCACCCACCGAGAGAACCCAGACGATATCACCGTCGGGAGTCGCGTCGTCAACGTATCCGTCATAGGGAGGCCAACCGGGCCTCTGCAAACGGACAGCGTCGCCAGGCTCCACCTTCTCCCAGAACCCGGCGGGCGGCGTCCAGCTGGCCTGCATTGAGTTCTCTGACTTATGGGCTGTGTTCATGTCCGGCTACCCATCCTTTCCCTTGGCACCGCATCTCCAGCGTTCTGACAATTAAAAATGCCCGGCCTGGGCCGCAGTTGTCGTTGCGGGAACATCTGCGGCCCAGGCCAGGCGGCCTTATAACCTGATTAGCTCAGGTCCACTTCAACGGCAGTGCCGGTTCGGGCGGATTTCTCCGCAGCATCCGCAAGAATCAATGCAGCACGGCCGTCCTCGAACCCGGGACTCCTGGAAGGCAGGCCTCGAACAGCACGGAGGAACTCTGCAACTTCCAGTCGATAGGCCTCTGCATAGCGCTCCAGGAAGAAGTCCTGGTATGGCCCTATGGACTCAACGGATCGAGGACCCCAGTGCCGGACGAGGTTATCGTTCTTATTCCCAACCTGCAGAAGCCCCTTTGACCCGAAGGCTTCGATCCGCTGGTCATAACCGTAGGCTGAGTGGCGCGAATTGATGATCGTCACGAGTTCATCGCTGGATCCCCGCAAGGTGACAACGGTGGAATCGAAATCGCCCGCGTGACGGATGGCGTCGCTGAATACGTTTGCACCCTGCGCTGAAACTTCAACGATATTTGGAATGAAGTATCGTGCCATATCGAGGTCATGGATGGTCATGTCCCGGAAGATTCCGCCGGACTGGGGAAGATAGCCTGCCGGGGGCTCCCCCGGGTCCCGGCTGGTAATCAGCAGCTGCTCCAGAACTCCTATTTCCTCAGCGGCCACGCGGCGTTTCAGCTCCACGAAATGGCGGTCAAAGCGCTTGTTGAAGCCAAGGGCAACGGGAACGTCTGACAATGCCGCTATCTCCCGAAAGGCGTTCACGCGGGAAATTTCCAGGTCGATCGGTTTCTCACAGAGGACTGGCACGTCCGCCTCGATCGCCTTTGCGACGAGGTCCAAATGAGTCGCCGTGGGAGAGGCCACGATGACAGCATCGATCTCACCTGAAGCGAACACTTCATCAGGATCGTCGGTCACCCGACCACCGAATTCAGCTGCGGTTTGTTTAGCACCTTCGATGAAGGGATCACAAACCCAAGACAGCGTAGCCTCGTCCAGGGTAGCCAAGCTCATGGCATGTACTTGGCCTATGCGCCCGGTTCCGAACAGGCCGACTCTGATTTGATGCGTCATTGCAGATCTCCAGGTCTATATGGAAGAGGAAGCTTTTTTGTTAGTCGATCTTTTGCCGGCCCAAGCGCGCATAAACATCAGGCCGCTTGGAACGCAGGAGGTATGCGTAGACAATCCCGCCGAAGAACAAGGCAAAAGTGAAACTCATGAAGATGGCAGTCATGATTGCCGACCCACCGATAAGTTCCGGGTAATTTGTGATGGCCAAGTAGGTGATGAGCCCCAGGAAAAAGACGCTGATAATCGGAGCCACGATGGTCTTCCAGACCGAATCCGGGTCCACCCGCCGGCGGCGAACGAAATAAACAAGCACGGCAAAGCTGGTGATGAACATCAGAAGCAGGACTGCGAAAGTGCCACTCCCGCTTGCAATCGGGTACAAGGCCTCTGGGGCTACCCCAATGACAGTGAAGACGACGGTTGCGACGGCCCACAACAGGCCAATGGCCAATGCCGACATGTAGGGCGACTTATGACGGGGATGCACGCGACCTAGAATCGAGGGCAACGCTCCATCGGCGGCCAGCGAGAAACTGTACCTGGCGGCGATGTTCTGGATCGAGAGCATTGACGCCAGGATCGAGGTGATGAGCAGGACAATAGCAATATCCGCAAAGATCTTTCCCACCAGCACCGTGGCACCATCGTTGAACAGATTCACTGTGTTTGCTGCAGCTGCATCCTGGACTTTGTCAGGACCGATGAAGGAGGTGTAAGCCCACGCCGCCACAGCGTAGAACAATCCAATGCCCACCACTGCAATGTACGTGGCCCTGGGGATGGTGCGATCCGGGTTCTTGACTTCATCCCGGTAGATGACGGTCGCCTCGAACCCGAAAAAGTTTCCGACGGCGAACAACAACGCCAGCCCCAATCCGGCATCGGTGATCCATGGCATGGAGAAGCCGATCCCCTGAACCGCCTCTGCGGATCCTGTGGAGAAGGCCGCAACGTCGAAGATGATGACTACTGCAGATTCAAGCAGCATGACAACGGTCAGGACCTTTGCCGAGAGGTCAATGCGGTTATAGGCCAAGACGGTGGTGATGGCGATGATGCCGAGCCCGTACCAATACCAGGGGATGTCTGGGCCGTTCAGTGTGTTGACCACGAAGCTCTGGAGCGTGAGAGCGAAAAGGGACGGTGCGAAGAACCCTATGAAGATGTAGCCAATGAGCGCCAGCAGTGCTCCCCCGAGGCCCGCCGGTTTACCCAGGCCGGCTGTGACAAATGAATAGAAACCGCCGGGAGCTTCAACGCTGCGGCTCATCTTGACGAAGCCGACTGAGAAAATCAGCAGCATGAGCGTCACCAGAAGGTAGATGCCCGGTGCCGTATGGCCGCTGAAGAGAAGCATCACAGGCAGTGTGCCTGCAACGGTCGTCAGCGGTGATGAAAAAGCGAGAACGTTCATCACGAGCTCGCCCACGCCCATGTTGCCGCTGAGCTTGTGTTCCTGGGTTTGAGCCGGCGTTTTCGTCGTACCTCTTGGTGTGCTTGACATGTAATCCTCGTCGCGAAATTTTGAGTGCTGAATCACACTACCGACGGGGATCGTGGAAGCACTGTACCAGCTTGGGACACGGGATCCCATGGGATATTCCGGTCTGTTCGGCTCACGAAATATCCCATGGGAAAAGGCTTTATCAGGGCCTTTCGGGCGCCATGGCTGAAGAAGATGAATCAAGCTTTTTCAGATCCACCACATCATTCAAGGGCTCATTGGCCTTCCAGAGGCTGAGGTTCCGGGCAAAACTATCCACCACTTTTCCCCGCCACCCGATCAGGTCCCCGGAGGCATGAGGTGAGACCAGGATGTCCCGCCGGCTCCACAGCGGATGAGCGGCATCCAACGGCTCATGCTCAAAAACGTCCAAGGCTGCGCCGCCCAGGCGGCCGGAGTCAAGTGACTCCAGAAGGTCTTGCTCCACCACTACCGCCCCGCGGCCCACATTTACCAAGCGAGCTCCGGGCTGCATTTTCTTGAATCGCGACGAGTTGAACAGGCCGCGGGTTTCTTCTGTGAGCGGCAATGTCAGCACCACGTCATCAGCGATGCCCAGAAGCCGGTCAAGGTCATCAAAACCGGAGATGTGTCCCAGCTGTGCGTCATTCCTCGCAGATCGACCCACAATGTCGACGTCCATTCCGGCAGCACGGAGGAGAAGGACGGTTTCGCGGCCAACCGGTCCCGGCCCCACAACCAAGACCTTCCGGCCCAGCAGTGGCTCGGTTTCGCGGTGCTGCCATGTCCGGGCCTGCTGAAGCTCGATGGTGCGGCGCAAATCCTTGGTAAACATCAGCAACACCCCCAGGACCCACTCAGCGATGGGGCGCTCACACACGCCGCGGGAGTTGCTGACCACAATGTCGCTGTCAATGATCTCCCGGGTCATGAGGCTGTCCACACCGATGCTGGACGTGTGTATCCAGCGCAACTCGCCGGGTCCTACTTCCCGAAGGAGTTTGGTCCGGAAATCGTTCAGGAACAGGATCTCTGTTCCTGGCTGGGCGGCCCGAAACTCATCTGCAGTGCGCACCACCGCGACATCAGCTTCGGCTTCCAACCGTTCAAGCGGAGGCAGCGGCCGGCCCTCCTGAACAATCACCATCACTTTCGGCCGCGACACAGCTCCCCGGGCCTTCCCCTCATCGGCACTCCCCCGGTTGTTCTCGTGTTCGGACGCGTAGCTACTCACCAGCCGCCCTGCCAACCGCTCATGAGGCCATAGGGCAAACGCTGCGGTTCCTCATCAGGAAGGCCCTTAAGGAAGTCGAAGTCACAGCCTTCGTCGGCCTGGTTGACGTGATCGATGAAGAGCCGTCCGTAGCCACGCCGGTATTTCGGTTCGGGGAGCTTGAGTTCGGCAAGTCGGCTCTTGATCTCCTCCGCGGGGATATCCAGGTCCAGGCGCTGGTTCTCTACGTCCAGCACAATGGGATCCCCGTCCCGGACTATCGCCAGCGGTCCACCCACCGCCGCCTCAGGCGATACGTGCAACACTGTGGTTCCAAAGGCGGTGCCGCTCATCCTGGCATCGGAAATACGGACAATGTCACGGATGCCGCGCCGCAACAGCCTTTCGGGAATGGGCAGCATGCCCCATTCAGGCATCCCGGGAGCTCCCACGGGCCCGCTGTTTCGCAAGACCAGAACAGAGTCTTCGGTGATGTCCAGCTCGGGATCGTCAATCCTGCGCCCAAGATCATAAATGTCCTCGAACACCACCGCCGATCCCTTGTGCTGCATCAGATCCTTGGATGCCGCGCTTCGCTTGATGACCGCACCGTTGGGTGCCAAGGAGCCGCGGACGACGGCGATGCCTCCGGAGGCATCAAATGGGGCTTCGAGCGTGCTGACCACTACGCCATCGGGTTCGGGGGCCGAGTTGTAACCATTTTCGAGGGACTCACCTGTGACGGTAATGGCGTCCTTGTTCAGGAGCGGCGCCAATTCCTTGAGTACCGTGGAAATGCCGCCCACCTGGAACAGCTGCTGCACCAAGTACTCGCCCGAGGGGCGGACGTTGACAATGCGAGGCGTACGTTGCGAAATCTCATGGAAGCGATCCAGCGGCAACTCGTAACCGACGCGCCTCGCGAGCGCCAGAAGATGCACTACTGCGTTAGTGGAACCACCCACGGCCATCAGGAGGGTGATGGCGTTATCGAACGCCTCTTTCGTCAATATTTCGCTTGGCTTTGGTCCCTGTGACATGGCCATTTCAACTGCCCGGCGTCCTGTGGCTTCGGCAGCTTGGGCACGACGCGCGTCCACGGCCGGGATTGATGCAGTGCCCGGCAAACACATGCCGAGAGCCTCAACCAGCGACGTCATGGTAGAGGCGGTTCCCATTTCGCTGCAGTGTCCAGCAGAGGGCTTGGCAGCCGACTCAAGCTCGTCGAAGTCAGCCTCGGTGATCTTTCCTGCACGCAGCTCATCGGCATACTTCCACGTGTCCGTGCCGACACCAAGCTGCTTACCACGGAAGTGCGCCGGCTCTTGGGGCCCACCGGTGAGCATGATGGTCGGGACGTCCGCACTCGCAGCACCCATGAGTTGGGCTGGAACGGTCTTGTCGCAGCCGCCCAGGAGCACGATGGCGTCCAACGGGTAGGCGCGGATGGATTCTTCAACGTCCATGGCCATGAGGTTTCGGAACTGCATGGCTGAAGGCTTCATGAGACTCTCGCCCAGGGAAATGGTGGGGAACTCCAGGGGCAGCCCACCGGCCATGAGGACACCGCGCTTGACAGCGTCGGCCAGCAGCTTGAAGTGAATATTGCAGTTGACAAGCTCCGACCACGAGTTCGCGATGCCGATGACCGGTTTGTCCTTGAGTGCGAAGCGGGAGAAGCCCTCAGCTTGAATCGCTGTTCGGTGAACGAATCCTGTGAGGTCGTGGGGTGCAAACCAGCGCGCACTGCGGAGGTCCTTATAGCTCGACTCTTCCATGTCTTTTAGCTCCTTGGGCTTGATCGGTCTTGACAGGTAATTGGTGACGATGCCTACGCGGCCGAGGTGCCGCCGTCGAACGCCATGCTGGTTCCGGTCGCAAAGGTTCCGTCGACCGCCAGGAAATAGATGGCTGCTGCCACTTCGTCGGGATCCGCGAGACGGTTCAGCGGCACAGTGCTCTCTTTCAATCTCCGGGCCTCTGTTGGGTCCGGCGCCGCGGCCAGCCCTTCACGCACCATGGGCGTGTCAATCGGTCCCGGGCAAACGGCGTTGACTCGGACCAGTGGCGCCAGTTCCAGTGCCATGGCGCGGGTGAGTCCCACAACGCCTGCTTTCGCCGCGCAGTAGTGAACAAGGCCTGGCACGCCCATGGCGGCGAGATCGGATGCGACGTTGACGATCGAGCCGCCACCGGACCGTCTCATATGGAGTGCAGCCTCCCGCGCCACGTAGAAGGTGCCGGACAAGTTTGTCTCCAGCACTTCGTGCCAGCGGTCTTCGGTAAGGTCTTCCAACGCAACATGTCCGGCTACACCCGCAGCGTTGACCACTACGTCCAAGCCACCTAGTGTGTGGATCGCGCCCCGCACGGCGTTCTTGACCTCGCTGGCAGCGGCGACGTCGGCAACCACCGTGTGGGCGCCGGCGTCGATATCGTCTGCCACACGCTGCAATTCTTCAGAACGCCGGGCCAGCAACGCGAGCCGGTGACCCCGCTTGGCGAAGAGTCTTGCGGTCGCTTCCCCAACGCCTGAGGTTGCACCAGTGATGAGAACCCGAAGGGGTTCCGTTCGAAGTTGTTGCTCGCGGTCCATCATCGGCGACGGGCTCCTCTTGCTTGGCAGTGGCGGACTAGTACGTCCCACTAAAACAGCGCGCAGCTACCCCCAGCTGTCTCACATTGAGACACAGAGCACACTGACAACGTTCCTAGGCTGATCAACAGATGCCGCCGTCAGTCTGCGGCACAGCACCGCGGGACAGCGGTAGAGACTAAGGAGCGCTCTTGGAACAGCAAAACCGCCTTGGGGTTGGCCTGATTTCGGTCGGATGGATGGGGAGGCTGCATTCCCGCGCGTATCTGGCGACCAAGCAGTTCTTTCCTGAACTGCCCCGCCATCCAGAGCTGGTGATCGCTGCCGACCCGGACGATGCCGGCCGCCATCACGCCGAAGACGCGCTCGGCTACAAGCAAACGGCCACGGATTACCGCAAAGTGCTGGAAAACCCGGACGTGGATGTCGTATCTATCTGCTCACCCAACTTCCTTCATCATGAAATAGCGCTTGCCACCATCGAGGCAGGTAAACACTTCTGGATTGAGAAGCCCATGGGCCGCAGCGCCCACGAGTCCCGTGAGATTGCCCAAGGGGCCGAGGCCGCTGGCCTCATCACCTCCGTTGGTTTCAACTACCGGCACGCCCCGGCAGTGGCCGAAGCGCGCAGGCTGATCAGGTCCGGAACTCTGGGCAAGATCACCAATGTGCAGATCCGTCTCCTCACCGGATACGCCTCGGATCCAAACCAAGTCTTCACCTGGCGCTATGAGCAGGCACGTGCAGGATCCGGCGTCCTGGGCGACGTACTGAGCCACGGTTTCGACCTCGCCCAGTTTCTGGTGGGTCGCATCACGTCGCTGAACGCCGTCACCGAGACATTCATCAAGGACCGGCCGCTCCCCGCTGGCAACTCCTCGAATTCCTTCGACATGGGTCAGGCTTCCGAAGTCACCCGAGAGGTGGAGAACGAGGATTACACGGCCATGCTTGCCCGTTTTGAGGGTGGGGCAATCGGCATGTTCGAATCCACCCGTGTCGCCATCGGCCCACACGCCGAGTACATCATCGAGGTCTACGGCACCGAGGGATCATTGCGTTGGAATTTCGAACGAATGAACCAATTGGAACTCGCCACCGACCGCACTGGCTATCGCACCATCATGACTCCCCCGTCCTTCGGCGAGTTCGGCCGCTTCCAGCCCGGACCCGGCCCCGGCATCGGCTTCAATGACCTCAAGACCATTGAAGCGGCACTCTTCTTGCGTTCGGTGGCCGAAGGGAAACAACTGGGTCCGTCCGCCGCGGATGGCTGGTCAGCCTCCGAACTCGTTGATGCCTCGCTGCGTAGCGCCGGCTCCGGCGACTGGGTCCAGATTCCGGAGGTTTCCGGGAAAACCACCTACCAGGCCTAGGCACAACCTCACTCCACCCGCAATAAAAGGAGGCCGGATCGTCAATGATCCGGCCTCCTCTTGTTGGGTTGTTAATTACTTGGCGAAGCGGAACAGCTTCTTGTTGGCGAACTCGAGCATGCCCACCTTGCCCAGTTCCCGTCCATAACCGGACTTCTTGACACCGCCGAACGGTACATCGGCTCCGCTGAGGTCGTAGGCGCCAATGAACACCATTCCGACGTCGAGCTGGTTGCCTACCCGCTCGGCACGCTCGTGGTCATCACAAATCACCACGGATCCGAGGCCATACGGCGACGAATTCGCGAGTTTGATGGCTTCCTCATCGCTGCTGACCTTGTAAAGCTGGGCAACCGGTCCGAAGAGCTCTTCACTGTAGACGTCCATGGCAGGAGTGATGTTGGTAATGACTGTCGGGGTGAAGACGTTGCCCTGCGGTTCGTTATTGCCCACCAGGATTTCGGCACCTTGATCGAGCGCTCCCTGTACCTGCCCCTTCAGGAACTTAGTGGCTGAATCTGAAGACATCGGGCCAAAGTCGCCGTTGTCGTAGGATTGGCCGGCAATGGCTGCCTTGAACTTTTCGGAGAACTCGTCGAAGTGCTTATCCAGCACGACGATTCGCTTCGAGCCATTGCACGACTGACCGGTGTTGCCCATACGTCCCATGACAGCTTTTCGCACTGCTTGATCCAGGTCGTCCGTGTCGAGAACAATGAAAACGTCGGCACCGCCGAGCTCCAGCACGCACTTTTTCAAGGCACGGCCTGCCTGCTCAGCCACGATTGCGCCCACCTGCTCGGAGCCAGTGAGAGAAACGCCTTGGATGCGGTCGTCCGCGATGATGTCTGAGATCTGCTGATGTGTGGCGAAGAGGTTGACGTAGGCGCCGTCCGGGAAGCCGGCGTCGCGGAACAGCTCTTCAAGTGCCAGAGCAGATTCCGGGCATTGGCTCGCGTGGCGGACTATCACGGTGTTGCCCAGGATGATGTTGGGAATCGCGAAGCGTGCCACCTGATAGTACGGGTAGTTCCACGGCATGATGCCCAGAACTACGCCCAGGCCTTGGTACCGGAAGAACGTCCGCAGACCATCGGCTACCTCAAGGTCCTCGTCGGCCAGCCATTCCTCTGCATGCTCGGCGAAGGCTGCGGCGATGGAACCGGAGAACTCTGCTTCTCCGGCCGCCTGCGCGAGGGGCTTGCCCATCTCCCGGTTGATGATGGCTGCCAGCTTGTCCTTGCGTTCCACGAAGAGTTCGGCCAGGCGCTTGGCCAAAGCAGCGCGCTCAGCCACTGTGGTGGTGCGTGACCAGTCCTGGTAGGTAGCCTGGGCTGCGCTCAGGCCGGCTTCTACCTCTGCATCTGTGGCCGCTGGGTATTGTGCGTGCTTGGTTCCCGTGGCTGGATCAATAACGGCAAATGCGCTCATGTTGGTACTCCTTTGTCAGTATTTAGGCTGAGTATGGTCCGGTAAATGGGTCAGGCGGGACCGTCACATGACGGCCCCGCCTGTTGCGCTTAGCGCTGGTCAGGTGCAGTAGTGGCTGCGTAGAAGCGCTGGCGGGCGCGGCCCTCCAAGTGCTTTGCAGTACCCTCCTGGCTGCCCGGACGCTGCGAGGTCATAGGCACTCCCACGTCCCAGAAGGCTCCGCTGCCGGACAGGTAGCGCCAGGGCTCCACCCGAGCGACGATCACTGCGGGGCCGTCCCCTTCCTTGGCCTCCTTGAGCGCATTCTGGAACTCCTCAACGGTGGAGGTGGACCAAGCTGCACATCCCATGCTGGCGGCATTGGCGGCAATGTCGAAGTCCAGAACTGCCCCGTCAAGGCGACCGGACTCACTGCTGCGTTCCCGATACTGTGTCCCGAACTCGCGCCCGGGGCCACCCTTGGAGACCTGTAGCGGCCAGATGCACTGGTGTCCGCGGTTGTCGATCACAATGGTGATGATCTTTTTGCGTTCCTGTACGGCTGTGACCAGCTCCGTTGGCTGCATGAAGTAGGTGCCGTCACCGATCAAGACGTAGACCTCTCCCGGCGCGTCCCCACGTGCGATCCGGTAGCCGAGGCCGGCCGGAATCTCATGGCCCATGCACGAGTTGGCGTACTCGAAGTGGATTTCGGCGCCGTTGGACGTATCCCAGGCCTTGTGGATGCCCTCAACCACACCACCGGAGCCCAGGATCAGTGCGTCCTGGTTGGTTGCGGTGCGGTTCAGAACGTCGATGACCTGGGCCTGGCTCATGTTTTCACCGGGGAATGCCTGAAGATCGTGCTTGCGCACCTCAAGGGTGGCCTTCCGGGCGTCCGCGATCTCGCTGCGATAATCAGCGGAGGTACCGAAGTCAATGGCTGCCAGTCGTTCCCGCAGCGCCGCAAGCGAAAGTTTCGCATCGCCGATGACCGGGAATGAACCCATCTTGTGAGCGTCGAACGAGCCAACGTTGAGGTTGACGAACTTCACGTTGGGGTTCTGGAACAACGAGTGTGAAGCGGTGATGAAGTCCTGAAGGCGTGAACCAACGGTGATGACAACATCAGCACCATCGGCGATCTCGTTGGCTCCCACCGTTCCGGTCACACCCAGCGCGCCCAGGTTCAGCTCACTGATGGGACCGCTGCCCTTACCTGCATAGGTCTCAGTAACCGGGATTCCGAAGTCGGCGCTGAAGCGTGCCAGTTCGTCCTGGGCCTTCGAGTACCGGACACCACCTCCTGAAATCAGCAGGGGACGCTCGGCGTTCGCGATGATGTCGGCAGCATCGCGGTATTCGTCCTCCACAGCCGGGCGACGACGAATGTGCCACACCCGCGGCGTGAAGAAGGACTCCGGGAAGTCGAACTCCGCGCCCTGAATATCTTGCGGCAGACAGACCACGACGGCGCCGGTTTCCACGGGATCGGTAAGGACACGCATGGCCTCAGGAAGGGTGGACAGCAGTTGGGCCGGATGAGTGATGCGGTCGAAATAGCGGCTGACCGGACGGAAGCAGTCGTTGGCGGAGACGTCCCTCTCTACCGGATGCTCAATCTGCTGCAGCACCGGATCACCAAAACGGTTGTTGATGATGTCGGCAGGGAACAGAAGCACGGGGAGGCGGTTGGTGGTTGCCGTCGCGGCCCCGGAAACCATGTTGGTGGACCCCGGCCCTGCGGAAGCCGTGCACGCAAGGGTGGCTGCGCGGTTGGAAGCCTTTGCGAAGCCAATGGCTGCATGGACCATGGACTGCTCATTCTTGCCCTGGTAATGGGGGAAATCCACGCCATACTCGTCGATTCCCTGCGCCAATCCAACGGAATTTCCGTGGCCAAAAATGCCGTACATGCCGGGAACGAGGCGACGACGCTCACCGTCCAATTCGCTGTATTGGACCTGAAGGTATTCAACGATTGCTTGTGCGACAGTGCGGCGGCGGACGGCCTTGTTGTCGACCACGGTGCCGATGTCAGCAGCGGCTGTGCTAGTCATGCGATCTCCTAAATTCGAAGGTGCGTCGGCATTTGCAAACCGATTCGCCCGAACTTCAGGTTTTCACCGTCGGGGGGCCGTGGTGTGTCCCACTTTGATACGCGGCCGGTTCCCTCAGCGGTAAATCAGTAGAAAGCAGAAAACAGCAGCCGACGGCGGTACGCGTGTACCGCCGTCGGCTGCTGTTTTCTTGGTGACTTTTTAGTCGAAGCGGTAAGGCTCCTGCGGCCCCACAGAAGGCAGTGGACGTGGCCGCTGGCAGGTGCTTTCGATCTCGATGTGGCGGCTCTGCTCCGAGGAGGCCTCGAAGGCGAGCAGGACTTCGAGTACGTGGTAAGCGAAGTCCCCTCCTGTGCGAGGTTCCAGCCCCTTGCGGATGGCATAACCGAATTCTGCCAAACCGATGCCACGGTAGGCGTCGTCCCGATGTGTGATGGGCGTTTCGCGCCAGTCGCCTCCGCCCGGAGGAGTCATGTCCAGAGCGAGGTCACCGGGTTCACCACGTCGCAGCACGGGAGCGCCGGAGAAGTGGTCCGGGTTCGGTGCAGCCAAGGAGCCTCCTGTTCCGTAGACCTCCAAATGCGGCAGATTGTGATTCCAAATGTCCCAACTCACCATGACGGTGGCGGTCGCACCGGACTCGAAGTCGAGAGTGCCGGTGACGTGTGTCGGGGTTTTGATGTGGATGACTTCGCCGTCTTTGCCCGGACGCGGCCGGGTCTCAGATGAACGCGGTGTTGTGGCAGAAACGCGTTTCACGGGACCGAAGAAGTTCACCAGGTTGGTGATCAAGTACGGCCCAATGTCCAGCATGGGGCCGGCGCCGGGGCTGTAGAAGGGGTCAACGTTGGGGTGCCAGTGCTCGTAGCCGCGGCATGCGAAGGATGCGAAAGCGGCTACAGGCTCTCCGATCCAACCGTCATCGATGAGCTTGCGGCTCGTCTGCATGCCGGAGCCAAGGAAGGTGGTGGGGGCGGATCCCACTTTGACGCCTGCCTCCCGGGYGGCATCCAGAATCTGCTGTGCTTCCTCGAGGGAAGTAGCGAACGGCTTTTCCGAGAGGACGTGCTTGCCGGCAGCGATCGCCTGGAGTGTCACAGGTGCGTGGAGCTTGGGTGGAGTGAGGTTCAGGACCAGCTCAACCTCGTCATCGGCCAGAAGCTCATCCGGTGAGAGCGCCTTGGCAACCGAATACTCCGCTGCCCGGGCTTTCACAGCGTCCGGGTTCACGTCGGCGAGTGCCACGACGTTCACGTCCGGGTGAACACCGATCTTGTCCAGGTATTGGTTGAGAACGTTTCCGACGCCGATAATGCCGACTCGAATGGGTTCCATGTGATTCTCCGTCAGTAGTTGGTGAAACCTTCCGGGGCGAGGACTATACCCCGCCCCGGAATCAGTTGCTATGGCTGGTACTTCTAGCTGGCCAGGCGCGATTCGCGCGTCTTGGCCGTTGCTGCTTCGTCAATGCCGCCGTCGGTAATAACGACTCCGTATTGTGCAACGGCCGCTTCCAGGGAAATCCGTGATTCGCGGTAGTCGTCCAGGACTGCGAGGACGTCGCGTTCCAGCGGGTCACCGTATCCACCGCCTCCAGGGGTGATGGATACGACCTTTTCGCCGGACTGGAGATCGTAGCGACCCACCACGGGGATCTCGCGACGTTCACCGGTAGTGAGATCCTCAACCCAGGTTGACGGCTCGGCACCGTCGTGGCCGCCGCGGACCCCCTTCGGCGGGTTGATCTTGCCCTCGATTCCGTAGGTGAGCGTGACGCTTTCACCGCGGGGTTCCATGGTCACGCGGGTCGCGAGTCCGCCTCGCTGCCTGCCGGCTCCCCCGGTATCAGCAACCAGGGTGCGTTCGTGAACCAAGATGGGGTAGCGCTGCTCATCTACCTCGACGCTGTCGTGGTAAAGCAGTGCGCCGCAGACGGGTCGCTGATACGTAGGCCAGCCGTCAACGTAGGGTGTAGCTGGTCCACCGACGCCGCCAACAAGGATCTGGTTGACATAGGCGTTGCCGTTACGTTCGTCTATACCGGAGATGACAGATTTTGCCGGTGCCTGTCCCGCCGCTCCCTCAGCCGTGCCGTAGCCGTCCTCTATTTGGGAGAAGGCGGCTTGAACGATGTTGACAACCCGGTCGGCGAGGTTGGTGGTGCCCGATGAGCAGGAATACGGGTGTTTGGGAACTCCAACGGCGCAGCCGTCCCGGAGCAGAACTTCCACTCGACGGAAGGTGCCCGCGTTGCTCGGAAGGTTCTCCGGGATGCCGGAGAGGATGCCGGCCAAGGCAGCACCCGTAGCCGTGGCCTTTGTGAGGTTCAGGCCATTGGGGAGATTATCCGGGTTGTCACGCAGGTCAATAACGATCTTGCCCTGTTTGGGCTTCACTTCAACAGTTGCCTGCAGGTGCACGCCGTCCGCGCTGGTTCCGGGGAAGGGATCGTGGACCGAGGAGCCATGGAGGACGTACTCGGGCAGCGTTTCGATCGCAGTCGCGGTGAGGCGTTCCGAGTAGTCGAACCAGGCATCCACGAAGTCCACCAGGTCTTCGACACCAAACTTCTCGGCGAGTTCGTGAATGCGGCGTTCGGCGATGCGCGACGCACCGACCGATGCCAGGTAGTCCCCGTACCACTGGTCAGGCACACGGATGCGGGACCGGCACATACGGATGATGTCGTCGATGTCCTTATGGTCACGCTGAACACGGACACACGGGAAGATCAGTGCACCTTCTTCATACACATCCCGTGCTGTGGCGAAGAAGGTGGTTGGCAGCGAGTTGCCGCAGTCGGCCTGGTGGGCCTTGGTGACTGCCGTGAAGAGGTGACGTCCATGGACGAAGATCGGAACGAGGATCACATGGTCGGCAGCATGCGAGTTGCCCATGTAGGGATCGTTGTGCAGGAATGCGTCACCTTCACGGATGTCGTCGTGCAGCTGCACCATGTCCTCGCCGAGCGGTCCGGCGCCGAAGACGTGCACCGGTACGCCCTCTGCTGCTGCCAGCAGCTGGTTATCAGCGGTCAGAACAGCACACGAAAAGTCGCGGGCAGTGTTGATGACAGAGGAACGGGCGGAACGCAGCAGGCCGTTGGTCATCTCGCGGACAATGCCGTCGAATGCATTAGCGAGGACCGAGAGCTTTACGGGATCGAATTCGCGTGTCATGGTTACGCCTCCTTACGGGTGAGGTAGATATTGGATCGTTCGTCGAGCGTGGCGTTCCACTCCGGTGGCACCACGATGGTGGTTGTGGGCTGGTCGATGACAGCAGGGCCAACGATCTTGTCCCGGGGGGCAAGGGTGACTCCGCGGTATCGCTGGGTGCTGAAACTTTCGCCCCCGAACACAATGGAGTCCGTGCGGTGGACTTCAGTCCCGCGGCCCAAATCGGCTTGATCTTTTGTCAGCTCAGGCCGCGGGATTTCGACCCTGACGCCCCACGTGATGATCTCCACGCGGCTGTCCGGATCGTGGGTGCCGTTGCGGCGATCGTGCTCTTCGTGGAAGGCACGCTCAACGATGCCCGCAGCATCAGCTGCAGTGTCGGGCGCAGCGTCCAAGTACACCCGCAAGTCCCAGGCCTGGCCCGGGTAGCGGGCATCAACAAAATAGGTGACGCTGGGAGCGGCGCCCACACCATCGAACCTCTTGGCGAACACCTCGGCCTTGCCCGTTAGCTCCTCAACGGCCCGCGAAGCGGAGCCAGCGTCGAAGCTACGGGTGTCGTTGTGCAAGGGCGAGAGGAATTCCGTAGCAATCGGAGCGCGATGCGCGCCGTAGGCCGCGAGCACGCCCGCGGTCGCGGGAATCAGGACGGTATCAGCTTCCAGGAGCACGCCGATGGCGGCCGCCACCATGGCACCAGCACCGCCGCCCGCCACAATCAGGGCACCTCGAGGGTCAACACCCTGTTCCAAGGAAGCCTGGCGGATTGCTGTTGCCATGTGGTTGGCGGATACATCCAAAATGGCCTGTGCCGCCTGCAAGGTGTCCATGTTCAAGGGGCCAGCGATGCGGGTATCGATGGCGCGGATGGCAGCCTCACGGTTCAACGTGAATCCGCCTTCAAATCCATCGGCGTCAAGGTAACCCAAAGCGACGCAAGCGTCCGTGACAGTGGGTTCCTCGCCACCGCGACCATACGCGGCCGGTCCGGGAGTACTACGGGCACTCTGCGGACCCACACGAAGCAGACCGCCGCCGTCGATCCATGCGATGCTGCCACCACCGGCGCCAATGCTGGAAACAGCCACCGAGGACAAACCTGTCAGGTGGCCCACAAAGGGCTCTCCCAGCCAGGCTTCCCTGGTGTGGCGAACGACGCCCTGTTCAACCAAGGACACGTCGAACGTGGTGCCACCCATATCGCAGACCACCACAGTGTCGCGCTCGGGAGCAGCGGCCGCACCAACCAGTGGTGCCATGGAGGGGCCGGAGTTCAGCAACAGTACCGGGCGGTCCAGAACATCTACGACGTCGAGCACGGCGCCTTCAGAGGTCACTACCAAGAGGTCACCGCCAAACCCGTACTCCTGGAGGTCGGAGCGCAATTTGCCAAGGTGGTCCGCCATCAGCGGTTTCAGCGAGGCATCAATCGACGCGGCCGAGGAACGGCGGTATTCGCGAATTGTTGGGTTGGCCTCGTTGGACAAGGTGTAAGGAACATCGGGAAGGATCTCTTGGATGAGTTCCGCCACGCGCTTCTCGTGGGCGTCGTTGATGATCGACCACAGGAAAGAAACGGCCACCGCCTCGATTCCCTGTTCTTTGAAGGAGCCGAGCACCTCGCGCACTTTCGCTTCATCCAGCGGCACCAGGACATCACCCTCGGCGGAAATCCGCTCCGTGATTTCGAAGGTCAAGTGACGCGGGATGTACGGCGGAGGGTAGGCAGCTTTGGAGTCAAAAGCATCCCGGCGTCCGCCTTCGCGGAGCAGGAGGGTGTCGGCGAATCCGTCAGTGGTCAAGAGAGCAGTCTTGGCCACCTTGCCGGTGAGAACTGCGTTGGTTGCGTGCGTTGTGCCGTAAACAATCACGTCTGCATTGCGCAGGACGTCATCGCCGCTCCAGCCAACCGACTCGGCAGCCCTGCGGACTGAGGCTTCAAAGCCAGTGAAAACGCGGTCATAGGTGGTTAGGGCCTTGCCGACCGCCATGTCGCCTGTGTTCGAGCCGACCACCACGTCCGTAAACGTGCCACCGGTATCGACGGCGATGCGGTACCTCGCTTCACCTGGTTGTGTCTGTACTTCACTCATGGTCATCTAACTTTCTTAGAGTTGGAGGGGTTAAAGCTGGGGCTTGCCGACGCGGTTACGCAGCAGGCCCACCTTGTCGATCTCGATTTCCACCGTGTCGCCCGGTTCAAGCCAGACTGGAGGATTCCGCTTGGCACCAATGCCTTGGGGTGTGCCTGTGGCGATCACGTCTCCTGGTTCGAGAGTGAGGAAACTCGAAAGGTAGGAGACGATGCGGGCTATGGAGAAGATCTGATGCTCGGTATTCGAGCGCTGCACTTCGATGCCATTGACCCGTGTCGCGATGTCCAGCTTTTGCGGGTCTCCCACTTCATCCAGCGTGACAATGGCGGGACCCCACGGGGTTGAACCGTCCACGGCCTTACCAGCCAGCCACTGGGTGCCGCGGTACTGGAGATCGCGTGCCGTGACATCGTTGAGAGGCGCAAGGGCTGCGACATAATCCAAGGCTTCGTCCTCGGAGACCTCAGCCGCCCGCCGTCCTATGATGACGGCGACTTCTCCTTCGAAATCGAGGTTATTGCTGATCTGGGCGCCGCCGATTTCGTCCTCGGGGCCAATCATGGTGGAGGCGAATTTGGCGAAGACGTCCGGATACTCGGGGAAAGCACGCCCGGTTTCGGCAACGTGGTCCTTGTAATTGAGTCCAATGCACAGAACCTTGGCCGGATCGGTGATGGGTGTGGTCAACCGGACCTCGTTCAATGCGCCGACGCGGGCCACCGGGTCCTCGGAGGCAAGTGCTGTAATGCCGGAGGAAATGGCAGGGATCCGGTCACCGTACAGTGACAGGAACTCACGGACGGAAGTCGTGGCTCCGTGGATGGCTTCTGTGGAGCCTTGAAGGAGCAGCTCCAGGTCATAGACGGCATCGTCGATGAGGACTCCCCCGCGGACACCCGATTCGTGGTGGTAGGAAACGATCTTCATGGTTACTTCGCGCCTTCCGTTGCCGGGTTCTGGTTTGCCACGGCCAGCACGGCGTCGGCCAGGCGGTCAGCGATGTCTCCCGCAACCTTTTCGTCCATAGGGGTGGACAAGGACAGCAGGTTTGCTGGTGAACCGAGCAAGCCGCGCTCGTACGATGCCCACCACAGCTCGTGCTGAGTCTGCTCGTCAACTTTTTCCGCACCCGCCGGAACCGCGCGCAGCAGAGAGCCGCGGCCGCGCACTTCCCAGCCGGCGTCGGCGATCTTCGCGTTCACTGTGTCCCGGGTCGTGTCGCCCAGGTGATTCAGCCTTTTTACTTCCTCTTGCGTGAAGAGGCGCAAGGCGACCGACCCCGCGGCCATACTGACCGGGTTGCCGGAGAAAGTTCCGCCATGGGGCAAGCTACCGGGACGGGTCGGATCCACTTCGGCCATCAGTTCAGCCCTGCCGGCAACAGCGCCAACAGGGAAGCCCCCGCCGATCAATTTGCCCGTGGTGAGCAAGTCAGGGGAAACACCATATTCACCGCTGAAGCCGTTGAATCCCAGGCGCAGGCTGATGACCTCGTCGATGATCAGGACGATCCCGTACCGGGTCGCGAGGTCCCTGGCGGTGTGCACGAACTCCTCGGAGATCCGGAGGAGGCCGGCTCTGTTGGGCAGCAGGTCCAGAATGATGGCTGCGTAGGAGTCCGGTGCTGCTTCAACTTCCTGGCGCAGGACATCGACGTCGTTGAGGGGCACCGCGGTGACATCGTTGATCACGCCACGGGTTACTCCACGCTGGTAGGCAGGGCCACCCGGGACCAATGCCACGTCGGATGTTCCGTGGTAGCCGCCCTTGGTGACGATGACTCTTTCGCGTCCGGTGCTCGCCCGGGCGATGCGGATTGCGGACATCACGGCCTCGGTGCCGGAGTTGGCGAACCGTACCTGGTCGAGCTCAGGCAGGCGGGAAAGCAGGAGGTCTGCCAGTTCCCACTCGTAGAGATTGGGGATTCCCCAGCTGGCGCCGGCGGTGAGCGCTTTGGTCGCTGCCTCCGTGATTTCGGGGTGCGCGTTCCCGTGAATCAAGGAGGTGAAGTTGTTGTTCGCGTCGATCAGTTCATGACCACGGTCATCCCAGACCCGGTAGCCCTCGCCCCGGATGGCGTACGGGCTCGGAGCTCCCGTGTAGTAGGTCGAGCGGCCGTAACCGCCAGGCAACAGGGGGAATCCGCGAGGCCCCCTGCGCAGATGTGGATCCTCCAAAGGGTGGCTTTGTGTGATGGTCTTCTGGTGTTCTGTTCCCACTTGGTTCTCTCCAGTCTTTTCAGTTCACGAGGTCGATGAGCGGCTGCCCGGTCAGGGCCAAGCGGACACGTTCAACGGCGCCCTCCTGAAGTGCACCTGTGGAGCGGTTGGAACGCCAGGCAATATGGGGCGTCAGGATGGTGTTGGGTGCCGTGCGGAGCGGGTGCTCAGCCCCAAGCGGCTCTTCGGCAAAGGTATCGATGCCGGCACCTGCAATGTGGCCGGAGGTGAGTGCCTCGGCAAGGGCTGATTCCTCAATGAGACCGCCACGGGATACGTTGACCACCACAGCGCCCTTGCGCATGCGCGCCAGAACGTCCTTGGAGATCAGGTTCGCGGTATCCGCGGACAGCGGCAGGTGGAGCGAGACGACGTCGGAATTTTCCAGGATGTCGTCCAGGGAGGTCAGCTCCACAAAGCTCTCCGTCACGAACGGGTCATAGGCCCGGACCCGTGCCCCGACGGCTTGATACATGCGGGCAACGTGTTGACCAATACGGCCCATCCCCAGGACCCCGACCTCGAGTTCGGACAGAACCGGGGTGTCGTAGCCGATGGTCCCGGCCCAACCGAGGTTCTGGATCGATGCGTCACCTGCCGTCAGACGGCGGGCCAATGCCAACCCCATCGCGAACGCGTGCGAGGCCACTTCCTCCGAAGCGGTGCCCGGGACAATGGACACGGGAATGTCCGCTGCAGTGGCTGCGTCCACATCGATGTTGTCGTAGCCAATGCCATACCTGATGACAGCCTTGCATTTGGACATCACCGGGAAGTCCGCGGCTGTGAGTTTCGCGTAGGGGGTGATCATGACGATGTCGGCTTCGGGAAGGCCTTGACGGAAGGCTTCGACGTCGGCCGCCGGGTTGAGTGTGTAACCGAACTCCTTCGCGAGTGCGTGCTCGCGGTCAAGGTTCGGAAAGTGATGGGGGGCCACAAGAATGGTTCCCTGGGCATCGCGGGTCATAGTCGTCGTCCTGTTCGTTGAGTACCCTTTTCATCTGCCGAGCACCCGTTGGAAGGGTGCCGGTGTCCGGGTGATTTCAAGTACAACGCGATATGTGCAGGTTCATCCGTGCCAATTCGAGACACTGAGGTGGGACAGTGTCCCACCGGTTGCCGTCAGGGTGGGCACAGCCCAAAGCAGCCGGCCACTAGCGGCGGCCGGCTGCTTCACTACACGGTTTCGGGGTTAGAGGTCGAAGCCCCTGCTGCGGAAGTAGTCCATCCGGCGGTAGAGGGTGGAGCGGCCAATCTGCAAGGTCTCTGCCGCGAGGCTCCTGTTACCCGATGCCTCCTGCAGTGCAGTTCGCAGCTCGCTGAGTTCGGCGTCCTCCAGACGGGACAGCCGCCCCTTGGTCAGAACCCGATGAAACCCCTGCGGGAGGTCGTCTACGGTTACTTCTGCTCCACTGGCGCGTTCAACGGCGTTGGACACTACGGCTCGGAGCTGGTCGATGTTTCGCGGCCAGTCAGCATGCGTCAGCGTTGTAAGAAGCCGTCGGGATAACCTCCGGTCTCCCATCTCTTGAGCAATAGCTACCGCAAGCTGCGGAATGTCCTCACGTCTGTTGCGTAGCGGCTCAACCGAAATCTCCAAGACGTTGAACGCCTCTGACAGTATCAATGTGGCGTCGGTCGGGTGAGTGATGGTGAACGCAAGCTTGGTGGTGGCATTGCCCCGAAGGTTCCGGGCGAGCTCTGCTGCCTCGTTCTGGGAAAGTTCGTCGGCATGTTCGACGATCAATGTTGATGGCAGCTCGGTGGATACTCGATGGATCACGTCCCGGAGTTGGTTGTTCCGGAGCGAGCCACCCCTGGCATCGACCACTACGTGCTGCCCACGAGTGTCGGCAATTGCGCCGGCAAGCCGGCGTTTACCGCTACCCAACTCACCAATGATGACAACGGAGCGCTCCTGCTCTACTGCCTTCCGGGCAAGGCTCAAGGTGCGCTTGAAGCCCATACTCGTCCCGTCAAGATGCTTCACGAGTCTGTCTGCCGCATCCGGCAAGGCAGCCTGCGGCTCTACCTCATTGGTATCGGTTGGCGTCGGACGCTCCTTGGTAGGTGAGTGTGGGCGGACCACCACGATTGCCCCGATATTGGCTGCAGATAAGGTCACGGGCGAAACTTCCAGGGTGGAGATCCCAGGCCCCTGGAGCGAGACCTCACAGTTGAGTTCGCGCCCGGAGGACATGACCGCTTTCGCATACCCGGAGATGACGGAAATGTCGCCGTCTTCCAAGGTGGCCGTTGCTGTGGTGTTGAGGAGGGAGTTCTTGCCGTCAAGGGCAACTACTGCCCGGTTGCCGCGGCGTCGGGAGATCCTCAGGTATTCGCTGAGTAGAGCCCGTTCCCTGGATGAGGTCCGCACCTCAATGTCACGCTCGATCCGGGAGGCAACTCCTTCCAGCATCAGCAAAGTGGACGATGGCTCCAAGGAAGTGACCCGGTTACCGGGTAGAGTCAGTCCGATGACGGCCCGAACCCTGTTGTGGAAAGGGTCGCGGACGAGGGAAGCGAAACACCAGTTACCGCGCATGTCCTCACGGAAGTGCTCTTCGGGTGCGAGCCAGACACCACGCCCTTCCTCAAGGGCCAGGCCCTCCCCGTTGCTTCCGCAGCTCTCCTCAAGGAGCGAATATCCGGCGGGGAAGCCGTCATCCCGCAGGTAGTCCGCTTTAACCAGTACGCCATTGGGCGCTGTCAGGTTGACGTACCCGCCAAGGTCCGCGGCAACCTCGTCCAGTTTCTGCAGGTGTGGCCCTGCCGCCTGGATGGTGTGTTCGTCCACGCGACCCTCGTCAAAGAATCCTCGGTCTGCCACAGCATCAACGCCGGCAGCCCTGCTCCTGTACCAGGAGCGTGCCACGATGGGTCGGATTCCGCTGAGGTCGGCATGGGGCTGCATGAGGAAGAGTTCGCGTAGCCGGTTGATTTGCAGCAGCGGCTCGCGCGGCACCCAAGGGGAAAGTACTTCGGCAGAGGACATGTCAGTTGGTTCTTTCTGCTGGAGCCAGGTATTTAAGAAACGACGGCGGTACCACCGCGGCGGCGGGAGCCAAGCCACGTCCGCCCCCGGCCTTGACCCTTGGGGTGGAAGGCTTGCTGCGCTTGCCAGTTGTCGTTGTGAGCCGCATCGTCTTCCAGCGCGCGGGCGCTGATGTAGGCGGCGACCATGCCAGAAAGCCCACTGCCAAAGGTCATGTTGCTTCCCTTGGCCCCCCGGTTCGAATCTTCGACCAACATGATCCGTTCCTCTCTGTTAAGGCGCTGATAGCGGCGAAACCAGCCGTGCTGGTCTTGCCTCTTTCAGGGTAGCTAACTAATGGTCGTTAGCCAAGAGTTTGCGTAAAGTTGGACCATGTTTAATGTGCCACGGCGATGGACCGCTTCCGAAGGGTCAACCCCCACGACTGTTAGGGTCAAAGCATGAGCAGTTCCTCCTACAAGGCCGCCCGCGACACCTTCGCCCACCGCTTGGAAGAATGGGATTGGGCCGGCCAAGGGGCTTCAAGACGCCACATACTCGAGGCATTTCTGGAACTAGCCATCGCCAACGGGTTCAGTTCAGTCTCCATGCGGACCATCGCCAACGCCGTCAACATCAAACCGCCGAGCCTCTACTCGCATTTCCCCAACGGCAGGGACGAAATTGTCGCGGAATCACTGCGCTGGCACTTTCACCGTTTCGGCACGGCACTTCTCGAGGCCGTTGATCACGCGGAATCAGCAGATGACTTCTGGGACGCCATGGTGAGGCTGCATTTCACCAGACAGGTCAGGCTTCCCGAAAGCAATCTGTGGGACCTGCTCGTGGCAACCGACAGGATGGCCTCGATCCTTCCCGTAGACCTGCGGACCCAAGTGGATGACTGGGTTGCACTCCACGAAAACATGTACGCAGCTGCCGCCCGGGACATGGGCCATTCCAAACCAGAGGAACGAGTCGGGATGGTGGTGACCCTTCTGGAGGGTGCTACGCGATGGGCTCCTGGCAACTATAACGACGCGGAACTCGGCATCATGGCCGACAAAGCCGTGCAAGTGTCCCGCATCATTCTTGGGGCCGAACTGCCGGGCGAACCGTAGCGCCCTCCTCCCCCCGGGCAGGAGTATGGATTCCCGTGATCTGAAAGGCACGGAACGCAGGTTCCGCGCCTTTCAGATTTAGCTTCAACTCGGGGCTACGGCGGCTGCCTGGTGCCTGGTGCCTGGTGCCTGGTGCCTGGTGCCTGGTGCCTGGTGCCTACAACCAGTGTCCGACTCCCGGGTCTCCCAGGTTCGACTACTGCTGGCTGATTCTGATGACGCACTGAAGGATCTCTTCAATGACGCCCTCATCCATAGCTGTCGACAGCGCAATCAGTCCAGACGTACCCAGAAGCACCCCTTCCCGGTAAGCCTTCCACCGCGTAGTAGTCATGTCGGCTGGAAAGATCCTTATGAGCGATCCGAATCCGTTGCACTGAATCCCCGCCTGCAGGAATGCCTCGCGGAGCGCGTCGCCTTTCGCGTTGAGCTTGGTAATCTGGTCGGTGTTCTCGAAGAAACGCGGCCTGAACCGCAGACCCGGGCCGCCGGTCCACGACGACCTGGTCGAGCGGGACTTCACCGCCGCCGCACCGAACGAGCTGTGGCTGACAGACATCACCGAACATCCCACGGCCGAGGGCAAGCTCTACCTCTGCGCGGTGAAGGACGTCTATTCCGGCAGGATCGTCGGGTATTCGATGGATTCGCGGATGAAGTCCCCGCTTGCCGTGGCCGCACTGGAGAACGCGGTGCGGGCGCGCCGCCCGGCAGGGACCGTGGTGCACTCGGATCGCGGGTACCAGGGCGTATTCAACCGGTCGAAGCAACAGTTGCTATTGGGACTGAGCTTAGCTGGTCCGCGAAGGCTTCCGCTGGAGTGCGCCATCCCAGGACGCCGCGCGGCCGGTTATTGATGATGTCAGCGACAGCTTGGATCTCCGGGGTGCTCCAGCGAGAGATGTCGGTGCCTTTCGGGAAGTACTGCCGAAGTAGCCCATTGAGATGTTCGTTGCTCCCGCGCTGCCACGGGCTCTTCGCATCGGCAAAATAAACCGGCAACCCGATCTCCTGCGTCAGAAGGGCGTGCGCGGACATCTCCTTCCCACGGTCCCAGGTCAGGGAGCACCGCAGATCCGCCGGGAGCGGCTCGAAAGTTCGGACGAGGGCGTTCTTCATCGTGACCGCCCCGTAGCCAGCCAATGCAGGCCCATTCTTTGCCGGCTTGACCAGCCCGTACCCCTTCTGCCGAGGCAGATGAACGAGAATGGCGAAACGCGTCGTGCGGTCGATCAGAGTCGCGATCGCTGACCGGTTGAGACCAATGATGAGATCCCCCTCCCAATGGCCTGCGACTTTCCGCTCGTCGGCTTAGGAAGGTCTCTTCTTCAAGGTTGTGGCGTCGGTGACATGCGCCCAGGCCTGCTGACGTGTTCGCACTCGTGGCGTGCGTTTCGTGCGCCCCGGCGCAGGTGCCACGCCTGTTGCCTGGTAAGCCCGCCCCGGCCCGGAACATAAAGAGCTTGATAGATCGCTTCATGCGAGATCCGCATCGTTGGATCATCAGGGAACTCAACCGGCAGGCGTTCCGCGATCTGCTGAGGGCTCCAACCCCACACCCATTCGCGGTCCTCCCGATGCGGCTTGTTCTTCCCGTCCCAGACCGGGCCGACCGGGCCCAAGCGGCCTCCTCCGCCCGATCTGACGTGTCCGCTGAGCTTGTCATTGACGTCAGCGCGGAGGTCATCGTTCGTGATCAGCTTCGCGGTCTCGGGACGGCGGGCTCGTCGTTCGGCATGCCACTGCGCTGTAGACGCCTTGTAGTCCAACCGATACGTTCTCGTCGAAGCGTTCCGACGCAGCTCCCGCGAGATCGTAGATGGGCTTCGGCCCAGTCGGCGAGCAATCTCTCGCACCCCACAGTCTTGCGCACGCCACAATGCGATGTCCTCACGGTCGCTCGAGGACAGGTACCGCCCGGACAGTTTCGGGGTCAGCTGAGGATTCACACCGCCACCGTGCAGGAACCAGCGATGCGCCACCGGTTCTGACACGCCCGCCGCGACGCCGGCGTCCCGGGTCTTCGCACCACTCGCGATCGCGACCCAGAACCGTACCCGGCACTCGCGGCAGGCCACTGACGGACGACCCGGCGAAGGGATCTGCCCTCGATACGCCCGTACCTGCTTCTGACGATTTCGAACCGACATCCAACACCTCCATGATCAGGTGTTGCTTCGACCGGTTGAATACGCCCAGTTACGGTCTCGTCACTTCGTCGAATCGCTCCGGCACCACGGCCTGACAGGGTCGATGGGCCGGGTCGGGGCCTGCGCGGACAACGCCGCGATGGAGTCATTCTTTTCGCTGCCGCAGAAGAACGTCCTGGACCGTCACCGGTGGCTCACCAAGCAAGACTTCCGGCTGGCCATCACAACCTGGATCGAGAGAACCTACCACCGCCGGCGCCGGCAAAGACGGCTGGGAAGCCCTGCCGATCGAATATGGAACAATCAACCGGACCGCACTCACAGCGGCCTAAGACCCCGAGTCAACAAAAGCCGGGGCAGTCCCCCTCGACATGCCCTAGACGCAAGCTTTATGGCTAGGATCGTCAGCTGAAGTGGCTCATAACTGAGGGTCGGTTCCTATAAACCAAAATCTGAAAATGAAAGGGCCCCAACGTCCTCCAACCGCGTTAGTCATTGTGGCGGCGTGGGGCGTCGGGACCCTTTTCGGTGTCGTAACTACACCGCCACTCCCAAGCGGCGGTTGGCAAGAACCGGGATGACCTGACGTGCCTTTTCCACGGCCGCTACGTCGACGGTGACCTCCAGCTGACCGACCTTTTCGTCAAGTTCCTGCAGAACGACGCCCATGGGTGAGACGACGAGGCTGTGTCCCACACCGAATCGTGGCCCTGCCGGCTCCTCAATGCCTGCTGTGGAAGCGTCCGCCTGGTCGCAGGCCACGATCCAGGTCGTGGAGTCGATGGCTCGTGCCTGGTTGAGCAGACGCCAAGCTTCGACCTTGCCCTCCCCGGCTCCCCAGTGTGCTGTCACGATGATGACTTGGGCGCCGCGATCGGCGAGTTCGCGGAAGAGTTCGGGGAACCTGACGTCGTAGCAGGTTGCCACGCCTACGGTGACGCCGTCCACTTCAAAGGTGAAGGGTTCGTTTCCCGGCTCCACGTCTGCTGATTCAGAGAACCCGTAGGCGTCGTAAAGGTGAATCTTGTCGTATCCGGCGTGAATGTTTTCGCCTGTAACGAGAATGGTGTTACGGACCCGCCCGTCAGCTGCGGGCTGGAAAGTTCCGACCAGGACAATGACGCCGAGGTCTTTGGCAAGTTGCTGGACAGCGGAGGCCCATGGCCCGTCGATGGGTTCGGCGTGGGCCGCAGGCGCGGCCCCGAACCTTACTAGTGAGGCTTCGGGCAGGACGACGATGCGGGCCCCGGCCGCTGCGCCGCGTCGAACGGCGTCGAGGACAAGCTCCAGGTTTTGTGCCGGATTGACCGTAGTGGCGAACTGCTGGACAGAGATGGACAGGCTTTCAGAAGACATTGATGTTCCTTTAGTGGTTGATGGTGCGTTTTGGAGGTACGTACTGCGCCGGTCAGTAGATGGAGTGGCCAGCGACTTCACGGGCGTCCGGGTTCTTGGCGAGGCTTACGCCCACGAGTGTGATGACGGAGACTACGACGATGTAGATGGCCAGGGGCAACCACGTTCCGTACGTCCCGAGCAGCCAGGTGAACAGCAGGGGTGCGATGGCGCCGCCGAAGACACCTCCGATGGTGTATGCGAGGGAGCTGCCTGCGTACCGGAGCCGCAGGCTGAACTGTTCGGAGACGAGTGCGGCCTGGGGTCCGTACATGAGTGAGTTGCAGAGCAAGCCGAAGATGACGGCCAGTACAACTCCGATGAATCCGATACTCATCAGCGGGAAGAAGATGAACGGGAACACAATGGAGCATGCCGCGCCGATGGCGGTGACAAGTCGGCGGTTCATCCGGTCGGAGAGATGCCCCGCTGCCGGCACCATGAAGACCTGGAAGGCTGAGCCGATGACCACTGCCAGCAGTGCCTGCCCGGGCTGGAGTCCGAACTGACGGGTGGCGTACGTAAGGATGAAGACCGTCGAGAGGGCGTACATGACATCCGGGGCGATCCTGGACAAGGTGGCGGCGAGCAGTGCCTTGCGTTCAGTCCGGAAGACCTCAGCCAACGGTGACTTCGGGGTCAGCCCTTGTTCCTTGATGGCCTCGAAGACCGGTGTCTCTTCGATCTTGAACCGGATCATCAGTCCAACGACGACCAAGACGGCGGAGAACAGGAACGCTACACGCCAGCCCCAGGACAGAAAGTCCTCTTTGGGGAGCAGCGCCAGGAGAGCCAGGGCGCCATTGGCGAGAAGGTTGCCCAGCGGCGGGCCGATCTGGGCCGCGGAGCCAAAGAGGCCCCTCTTGCCCGGGTCGCCATGTTCACTTGAGATAAGTACGGCTCCGGCCCATTCGCCGCCGACGCCCACGCCCTGACAGAGCCGTAGGAAGACAAGAGCTATGGGGGCGGCAACGCCGATGGTGTCATATCCCGGCAGCAGCCCTACCGCGAAAGTGGCGATGCCGATGAGAAGAAGAGTCCATACCAGGACCTTCTTGCGGCCGATTCGGTCACCGAGACGGCCGAAGAGGATACCGCCGAGGGGTCGGGCGACGTAGCCGACGGCGTAGGTGGCAAAAGCTGCCAAGGTGCCAGCCAGAGGATCGTCGGAGTGGAAGAACACCTGGCCGAAGACCAGCGCGGAGGCTGCCGAGTAGATCGCAAAGTCATACCACTCCAGGCTCGTCCCGGTCAGGGCGACGATGAAGCCTCTTTTGCCTTGGCCCGGCCGTGCCGGGGTTGTTTGTTGCGATGGGGATATTTGTTCAGTCACTAGATGCCTCCTGATTAAGAGTGCCTTGAAAGACATAGCCCCGATGGGGGCGGTGGTCCTGACACAAGCTGCTTTTGTAGCTGTCATCCAAAGCGTATGGGCTTTGTATACAGAAGCGTATGGGCTGTGTATACTCACACTATACTATGATGCAGATCGCAGCAATACCCTGCAAATCAAATGTTTTTGAAGGAGCCATCATGTCCTTGAAGTTCACTCTCCCCAGCGGTGAAACCCTTGACGTCAGTGTCACCCACCTCCTCAACGGCGGATACGCCGGCCGTCACCAGGAACACGTCAGGGCCCACGTAGAGGAGTTGGCACTGCTGGGCGTTCCCGCCCCGACCGTCACGCCGACCATGTATCCGGTTTCGCCGTACCTGGCCCAGCAGACCACCGTTGTGCCGGTCCAACACGGCAAGACCTCAGGTGAAGTGGAGTGGGCCATCGTTGTCGCAGCCGACGGACGCGTCCTTCTTACCCTGGCCTGCGACCACACCGACCGTGAGCTTGAGGTTCACGGCATTGCCTGGTCAAAGAACGCCTCTCCTGACGTTCTGGCCACCGATGCCTGGCTGCTGAGCGAGGTCGAGGACCATGTAGATGACCTGACGCTCACGGCATGGGTCACCAACAACGGCGTTGAAGAGCAGATCCAGAAGGCGACTCTCGGGGACCTGCTCCCGCCGTCGCACTGGGTCGGCGTCCTCAAGGACCGCGACTTGCTCAACCCTGGAACGGTGCTCATATCGGGCACCGTGAACATGGCCGAAGGTGTCAACCAGTTTGCTGACGGCTGGCGGGCGGAGCTGACCGACCCCGTACTGGGGAGGTCCATCAGCCTCGCCTACGACGTGGTACCCATGGCCACGCCCATCGGCTAGTCCTCATCATGGTGGGGCGTGGGAGATTCCTGCGCCCCACCGCGGGGGACAGCCTCCAAAAGATCAGCGTATGCGGAGAGTATACTTAAACTATGCAGACCCCCAGCCAGTCCAACCGCGACAGAGTGTACGACTACATCCGCGACACCATCCTCCCGGACTCCGCCTTCCACGGCAGCTTCCTCACCGAGGAGCAAGTCGCAGAACAGGTCGGCGGAACCTCGCGGACGCCGGTCAGGGAGGCCTTCCTCCTCCTGGCATCCGAAGGACTGTTGCAGCTGGTGCCCCGGCACGGTGCATTCATCCCTCCGGTCACCCGACAGGAAATCAGTGAAGCCCTCGAATACCGCACGGTGCTCGAAACCAACGCCGCCGAAGTCGTCATGGAACGAGGCACCGCCCCACTGGACGCGATGAAGCTCGCGCTCAAGCACCAGCTTGAAAGCTCCGACGCCGGCCACGAACGCGAATTCGTCGACTGGGACAGCGAGTTCCACATTGCACTGGTCCGGGCTGTCGGGAACTCCCTCATGACCAAGTCGTACACCGACCTCCGCGCACGGCACATCCGCATCGGCGTCCGCGCACTCATGAACACCCCCGAACGGCAGGCCGCCGTCATCGCCGAGCACCAAGCCATTGTTGATGGCCTGGAATCCGGAGACCCCGAGCTGGCCAAGACAGCCATCCGCAGCCATATCCGGACCACCGCCTCGGGGCTCTCGGAAATCTGACCCACGAAAGGTTCCCATGGACCCGGTTCCCTCCCCCGGGGCGACAGCTCCTGAGGTCGCCTATCAGTGGATCATCTCCTTCATCGCCGGGTTGCCCAGGGAGGATGAAACATTCCTGAACGAAGCGACCCTGGCGAAAGCCACCGGCACCTCCAGGACCCCGGTCCGTGAGGCTTTGCTCCGACTCGAGGCCGAGGGCTACATCAAACGCGTCCCGCATAAGGGTGCATACGTTCCTCCCATCACAGATCAGGAAGTGCGGGCCAACCTGCAGGCACGGTCGGTTGTGGAGAAATGGGCAGTGACAAGCCATGGCCACTACGACCACGCGAATCTCGTCGCTCTTCAAGGGCTCATCGACCAACAGCGACTGGCCGCCTCCGATCCCGTCCGTTTCATTGAACTGGACACCGAGTTTCACAACCTCATCGTCAAAGCTGCCGGTAATCCTGTCCTGGCGGACTTCTACGCTTCCTTGCGGCAACGACAGCTCAGGATCGGCATCCAAGCCATCAGCACAGGAAATTCCCGGACGGCTGAGGTTCTGAACGAACACCAGGCCATCGTGGATGGGCTCAACGGGGAGGATCTCGCCCTCACCTGCACCGCCATTGACGCCCACTTGGGATCTACCCGAAGAGCGACCAT
Organism: Paenarthrobacter sp. YAF11_1; assembly: GCF_052113445.1. Lineage (NCBI taxonomy): Bacteria > Bacillati > Actinomycetota > Actinomycetes > Micrococcales > Micrococcaceae > Paenarthrobacter > Paenarthrobacter sp. YAF11_1. The sequence goes on along the minus strand of NZ_JBFRDF010000009.1, from coordinate 22,902 downwards.
CGGGTACTAAGACTGCGACGACAGAATGATCGTGCCCCAAAGGCACTCTTCAGCCCTCGTGCTCCGGCTCCGCCGACCAAGGGGTTTCCAGTTCCAGCTTCCAGCGGACTTTACGACCACGCAAGGCCGGCATCATGGCGCCTTGCGGGACGTGCCGGAACGGCACTGTTTCGCCGTCGGGCCGCCACCACCCGCTGACGGGGGCATGATGCCCCGTCAAAACGAGTGCGGGAACGGTGGCGGCTCCCGGGTTCCGAATCGTCATGGTGTGTGGCTATCCTTCGGGGTTCGTTCYGGTTCAATGAAGGTGCGGTTCGCCAAAACGGGCACACTACCGGTATATCCTTCCCGCTCCTTGGCCGCTGCAACTATACCCTCACGGGCCGCAAACCAGCCGATGACCAGAAGCGGTATCAGCACCAGCAGCGAAGCGAGGACCCAGCGCCCGGTTTCGGAAAAACCCATGGATACCAGCACGAAGGCCAGGAACGCGAGGGTCAGGTATGAGGTGTACGGCGCCCCAAACAGCCGGAAAGAGGGCCGTGTGATCAACCCCGCGTTGGAGAGCCGGTGAAGTTTCATCTGGCACAGCATGATGGTCGCCCAGCATCCGATAATTCCCAATGCGGAAATCTCCAGCACAATTTCGAAGGCCTGCGAGGGCACGAGCGCGTTCAGACCGATGCCCAGCAGGGCAACCACCGTGGTGAACAGGATTCCGCCGTAGGGAACACCTTTGGCATTCATCCGGCCGGTGAAACCAGGCGCAGATCCGTTCACGGCCATGGACCGCAGGATCCGCCCGGTGGAATAGAGCCCCGCATTCAAACTCGACAGTGCCGCGGTCAGCACCACGAAGTTCATGATGGTCGCGGCCGTTGCACCTGCCTGGGGATCGCCGAGGTGGGAGAAGAAGGTGACGAACGGTGATTCACCGCCCTTATAGGACGTGAACGGCAGGAGCAGGGAGAGCAGGAGCACCGAGCCGACGTAGAAGACAGCGATCCTGAACACCACACTGTTGATGGCTTTGGGCATGATCTTGGCCGGGTCCTTGGTTTCCCCGGCCGCGGTGCCGATCAGCTCAATGCCGGCATAGGCGAAGATCACCCCGCTGGCGGCCAGGAGCGGGGCGATCCCGCCGTTCGGGAAAAACCCTCCATTGTCGGAGAACACGACGAAGCCTGTGGGGCCGACGTCCGTGGCTGCACCGCTGAGGAGGAAGGCGACGCCGACGATGAGGAAGGTGACGAGGGCGAGGATTTTGACCAGGGCGAACCAGAACTCCATCTCGCCAAAGAGCTTGACGGAGACCAGGTTCAGGGAGAGGACCACAACGAGGGCAATGAGGGCCAGCAGCCATTGGGGCGTTTCCTGAAGCGGCGGCCAATAGGGTGCCCAGAATTTCAAGTACAGGGCCGCTGCTGTGACATCGACGATGGAGGTCATGGCCCAATTCAGGAAGTAGAGCCACCCGGCCGCGTAAGCCATCTTTTCGCCGTAGAACTCACGGGCGTAAGAGACAAAGGACCCGGATGACGGTCGGTGCAGGACCAGTTCGCCCAGTGCCCGGAGGATCAGGAAGCCGAAGAAGCCGCAGATGGCATATACCAGCACCAGTGCAGGCCCGCTGCCGTTCAGCCGGGCGCCGGCGCCCATAAACAGGCCGGTGCCGATCGCTCCCCCGATGGCGATCATTTGGATTTGCCGAGGCTTCAGGGACTTGTGATAGCCCTGTTCTTCACTGGCAAAGTCACGGACGGCCGAGGCAACATCGCCGGTGCGCTCCCGCTCGTTCTCCAGTTCGTCCGCCCTGTCATGCGCGGGAATTTTCATGTTTTCTCCATGGGTTTGAGCCGCACATCCTTGTGCGGCCGTTGGAAGCGGCCCAGCGACCCGGGCCGCACTACGTTAGAAGGCTGCGGCCGCCGGTTGAGTGCGCAACTGGAGGTCCCGGGGCCTGATCCAGACTTCGTAACCTTCCTTGCGGACGAAAGCCCTCCGGGGTTGGATGCCGCTGCCGCGGAGCCACACGGTAGAAGAGTCGGCCATGGCGTGGTCCACGATGCCGGCCTGGACCGGGATTCCATGCTTCCGGATCTGGACGTGGCCGCCGATCAGGGCGGGCCATTCGTCGTATCGGACAAGCCGGTCCGGGGTTTCATCTCTGCGTTTCATGACTGTTCGCTCCTCTGGAAGAACCGGGTCAGGCGGTCCCACATTTCGGGGGCGTTCGAGTACATGGGAAAGTGCCCGCTGCGGGAGATTTCGGCGAGTTCAACGCCCTTCTCTGCGAGCAGTGGCAGGTAGCTCAGGCTATTGTTCTGCACTCCGTACATGTACATGCGGGGGAACGGCAGCGCCAAAAAGCGATCCATCAGGCCGCCGTTGTCGGAAAGTTCCACCATGGATTCGAAGATTGGCCGGACGGCACCGGGCCTGACCTTGTGGGGCAGGCTTGCCGCGTAAAGGCTGCTGGAGTAGAACCGGGATTTCCATACCCGTTCCTGGAAGTCCTTGAAGAAGCCGTCAGGATCCGGGTGGGAGTGGCTGATGATCTGGCGGCTCAGGAAGCAGTCTTCGGGTGCTATGTTGCCTTCGATGTCCGAGAAACTGACAACGCGGGAGGGCGCCTGGTCTGCCAGGAGCAGGGCTGTGAGACCGCCCATGGAGTGACCCACCAGATGAAAGCGCTCGATGCCTTGGGCGGCAAGGACTTCTTTCGCGACGCTGACGAGGAAGTGCACGGAGATGGCGTTCAGGTCCGAGCAGGAGGTTGCGCCGCACCCGGGGGCGTCGTAGGCCAGGATCGGGCGGTCGACGAGCCCTGGCTGCTGGATGACGTCGGCATAGTCCTCTTTGGTGGAGCCAAAGCCATGGAGAAAGACGACAGGAATGCCGGTACCGGCGCGATACATGCCGGCAACGTCGACGCGGACGCCGTCGACGTCGAGCGGAAGGGTGAAAGGCTCAAGCTTGGTCAGGCCAGGCAAGGAATTCTCCATTCAGGAAGGTGGGGCTCAAAGGGCAGGGACAGCCCAGGCGTGGTGGTTCTTGATGTGTCTTTGGTTGGTGCCCGCCCGTGGCTGGTGATACCGGCGACCGGCGTCATCGGCGGCCAAGTGGCGGCCCATGTGCGCGAGGACTGCTTCGATGAGGTCCAAGGACCCGTCGCCAAGACCGACCACCTGGGTCAACAGTTCGAGGCGGGACCAGGTGGTCAACACTTCGACGGCCCGTATCCCGTGGCGGACCAGGGCGTTTTCGGCCCGTGACGGCAGCCCAAGGCTGGATACGGCAATGGTCAGCCCGGTGTTGCCTGTCACGGGAAGTCCCTGACGGCTGCCGCGAAGCGGCGAAGACCTTCGTCCAGGCTCGCCGCGTCTGTGGCAAAGGAGAGCCTCACATGGCCTTCTCCGGAGGGACCGAACTCGCTTCCCGAACGGACCAGGACACCGGCTTTGGCAAACCGGGCCACCATGTCGTCCGACCCCAAAGCCGTGGTGATGCGGGGGAACGCGTAGAAGGCACCTTGGGGCGAGAGGATTTCGACGCCGGGAATTCCGTTCAGTGCCTTGATCACCATGTCGCGTCGCTCCTGGTAGGAGGCCGTCAGGGTCTGGAGGTCCTTGTCCGGTGTTTCCAAGGCTGTCAGGGCAGCATCCTGAACGAAGGTGTTCAGTGGTCCGTTGATGGTGCGGTGGATCAGGTTGATCTTGTCCGCCAGGGGAGCAGGAGCCACGACGAAACCGAGCCGCCACCCGGTCATGGCATAGGTTTTGGACAGGGTGCTGCAGTAGACCACCTGAGCGGAAACCTCGGCCAAGTCAAGGGCCGAGACGAACTCAAGTTCGTCGAAGACAATGCTTCCGTACGCTTCGTCGGAGAGCAGCAGCAGGTCCGGGTGATCCGCCAGAATTTCTCCGACCCCGGCCAGGTCCGAAGCCGGATAGACACGCCCGGTGGGGTTGCCGGGGTTGCACAGGATGATCATCCGGGCCGCCGCAGCCTCCTGGCGGAGAGCCGCCAGGTTCAGGGAACCGTCCGGGAGGGCTGGAATCCAGAGGACCTCTGCTCCGACCATAGCGGCATGGTCGGCGTAGAGGGAGTAGGTCGGTTCCGGGATCAGCACACGTTCCCCTGGCTTGACCAGGGCGAGCATGGCCGCGGCCAGCCCGGCGGAGCCGCCGTGGGTCAGGACGATTTCCTGTGCGGTGGTCGCACGGGGGTGCCCGGCGGAGATCCTCCGCGCGAGCACCTCCCGCAGTTCCGGCGCTCCCGTCATGGGCGAGTACCGGGTCCGTCCCCCAACCAGGGAACGGACGGCAGCGTCGACAACCGCGGTGGGGGTGCCGGCGTCGGGCTCCCCCATGGCCAGTGAAATGGTGCCCGGTGCAGCCGCACCCAGGGTGGCGGGGCGGCGGCTGGAGGCGGCGATCCGTTCGGGAGCGCCCAACTGTGGAGAGGACGTGACTGTCATGGGTTCTTCCGTCTAGAGGGAGTAGATCTCGAGGGTGGTTTTGCCCTCTCGGATTTCGCCGAGGAAGCGTTGCTCGTCCGCAACGCGCCGGTCGGCTTTGTCCAAGACGGCGTCGACGGCATCCCGGGGCAGGACGACAACGCCGTCGGAGTCTCCCACGACGAGGTCGCCGGTGCGGACTGTCAGGCCGCCGACGCGGACCGGGGAGGAGAAGTCTCCGGCGTAGTGCTTGGCAGTTCCGACGACGGTGACGCTGCGGGAGAAGACCGGGAAGTCCATCTCCGCCATTTCGTCGACGTCGCGGACGCCTCCGTCGATGACCAGTCCGGCGATGCCGCGGTGCTGGGCTGCAGCGGCGAGGATTTCGCCCCAGTGGCCGTGTTCGGCGCCCTGCATGTCGACGACGAGGACGCTGCCGGCCGGTGCTTTCAGGACTGCGTGGTGCAGGGCGAGGTTGTCGCCGCCGACGCCGCGGACGGTGAACGCCGGTCCGGTGACTTTGGCTCCGGGCCAGGCCGGTTTGATGCCGGGATCGCAGGCACAGGGCAGTTTGGAGGCTTCATAGAGGGTGGCGGAGGAGTGTCCGCGGGCTGCATTGGTCACTTTTTACCCCACTGGAGGTCGTGGTAGCCGAGGTCTTTGCGGGCCTGGACCAGAGTGGCACCGGCCTTGACCGACTCGACAATCCGATTTTCGGTTTCTTCGATCTTTTCGGCCAGGTCGGCGACCTCTTCAGCGCGGGCACGGGGTACAGAGAGCGCCCCGTCGGCGTCGGCGCAGATGATGTCCGCCGGTGAGATGGTGACATCGTTAATGGTCACCTCGGTCTGGACCGTGACGAGCTGGACCCGGTCCTTTCCGGTGCGCATGAACTTGCCGCGGCTGAACAGCGGGTAGTTCTGCTGCAGCGAGGTGGAGATGTCCCGGCAGACGCCGTTGATGACGGTTCCGGCGATGCCGCGCTCGGCGGCGACCTCAGTCATGATGCCGCCCCAGACGGTGACATCGGTGCGTCCTTCATTGTCGATGACGATGACTGACCCGGCCGGTACGTCGTCCAGGAAATCCCCGACGCTGCCGCGGCTTTCGCCAGCCGGGGCGTACTGGACAGTGAATGCCGGTCCGGTGGCGCGGAAGTCGTAGGTCAGCGGCGACAAACCGTGCAGTGTGCCGTGCAGGCCGAGCGCGTCCATGGCATCGGAGATCGAGGCTGTGGGCAGGGCTGCCAGGCGTTCAATGACGCTGGTTTCAGTGGTGGTGTTCATCAGTGTTCCTCTGTGGTTCCTGCCAGGCGCGCGTCGCGCATGGCTTCGTGAAGTGCGACGCCGGCCCTCAGGTCGGCGGCGATGGCCTGCTCGCGTGCGGCCACACCTTGGGCGCGTTCGAGCACCTCGTCAACGTGGGCGGCAGGGACGACAACGACGCCCGTTTCATCGGCCAACACCAGGTCGCCGGGAGTGACTGTCACCACGCCCAGCTGAACGGGTTCACCGGTGGAGCGCTGCTGGAGCCTGCCCCGGGCAGTGGCCGGGATGCGTCCCTTGGCGAATACAGGGAAGCCCATCTCCCTCGCTTCGTGAACGTCACGTGATGCACCGTCCGCCACGACACCGCGGACCCCGTTCAGCGAGGCACCGAGACTGAGGAGCCCTCCCCAGCAGGAAACGTCGGTGCGTCCTTCATTGGCGACGACGATGACATTGGTGTCATTGGCTGCCGAGACGGCTGTCGCGCCGATGTGCGCACCGGAAGGACCCGGAACGTATGGTTCCAGCTGCACGGTGACAGCGAATCCGACGATCTTCGGGGTTCCCCAGACGGGCAGGAAACCAGCCTGTCCCGGCGGCAGGCCCAGGGCGTCGAGGGCATCGGAGACAGCAGCTGAATCCAGTGCCGCGTAGTGCTCCAAGAGCGTTGTTTTGGAAGTCATGCTTCCAGTAGACAGGCTCGGATTGATATAGTGAAGGTCTATGTTTGTATGGCTGGAAGAGGTTTTGCGACTCAATGATTGAAGTACGTCAGGCACGCTATTTCATAGCGGTCGCCGAAGAGCTCCATTTCGGGCGAGCTGCCGAGAGGCTCAACATGTCCCAGCCACCCCTCAGCCAGGCCATCCTTCAGCTGGAGCGGCAATTGGGGGCCAGCCTCCTGACCCGGTCCAGCCGGTCAGTGTTGCTCACCGATGCCGGGACGCTGTTCCTCGAAGAATGCCGGCTGCTGGTCCAGGCCTCCCAACGGGCGCAGGATGTCGCCGCCAGAGCAATCTCGGGCATGGCCGGCACCCTACGCATTGGGGCAGTGACTTCAGCTTTCAACAGTGTGCTGCCTCCAGTCTTGAGCCGCTTCACCGGTGATTGGCCTGACGTCGAACTGGAGGTATCGGAGATCGACACCCATCACGGGCCCGACAGGTTGCTTCGCCGCGAGCTCGATGTCGCCATCATCCGTCAATCCGGCGCCAACAAAGGCCTCACGTCAGTTCCGCTGCGCCGGGACCGTTTCGTTGTTGCCCTGCCCGAAACGCATCTTGCTGCCGCGTCCGGGACTCCGGTGGATCTTGCTGAGCTCAGGGATGACGCCTGGGTTTGGCTGCCGCGTGCCATCTCCCCCGACTATCATGACGAGATGGTCGCTGCCTGCCGGAAGGCAGGGTTCAGCCCGCAGGCGAAGCACTTCGCCAACTCGATCCATTCCCAGCTCGCCATGGTCGGCTGCGGGCTGGGAGTCACGCTGGCACCGAATTCATCCATTGGCCCGGCGGAACAAGGTTTCGTTGTCCGCGATCTTGCCGAGCGGGTGGATCTGGTTGAACTGTCCTTGGTCATCCGCGATGGGGCTTCTGAGACCCTCACCATGCATTTCATCCGGTGCGCACGGGACCTTGCAGAGGGCAGCTAAAAACAGAAGCAACGGCGCGGTGACAGGCTTCCCTGCCGCCGCGTCGTTGCTCCCAGGTTTGTGAGGGTTTATTCGCCCATGACCCTGCCGAGATTCGCCCCTGCTTTGACAGTGCTGCCTGCTGCGGCCAGGACTTCTGCAAGTCGCCCGGTGTGCGGGGCAGGAACGACGCTTTCCATTTTCATCGCTTCGAGAATCACCAGGGGCGTTCCTTCCTGGACAACTGCGTCAACGTCGACGAGCCATTTGACGACCTTCCCGGACATGGGCGACCGGACCAGTTCCGGGTCGGCGCTGCCGGACTCAGCGCCTGTGTTGCCGGCGGACTCATCGCCTAAGGAAGTTGCGCCGAGCAGTCGCGCCAGATTCCCGGGAAAGCCAACCATGACCCGCTTCCCGTCGATGTCCAAGGGAATGGTCGCCGTAGGCAGGGGATCCGGCCGCTGCGGATCGAAGGAGGAATCTGCGGTGATGCCGTGGACAAATTCGGTCTCGATCCAGCGGGTGTGGATGGCGAACGTGTCGGTGAAGTCGGGGGCGTCGACCACGGCACGGTGGAAGGGCAGCAGCGTCGGCAGCCCGGTGATGGTGAAGTCTTTCAGGGCCCGGCGTGCCCGACGGATGGCTTGATCCCTGTCCGCACCGGTGACAATCAGTTTGGCCATGAGGGAGTCGAACTCCCCGGAGACCTCCGAGCCGGCAGTAATACCGGAATCCAGCCGGATGCCCGGACCGGTGGGAACAGTGATGGACTGCACGGTCCCGGGGGTTGGCAGGTAGCCGCGGCCTACGTCCTCGGCGTTGATCCGGAATTCGAAGGAGTGCCCGCGGGGTGCGGGGTCCTCGTCCAGGGAGAGGGCCAAGCCTTGGGCGATCCTGAATTGTTCCTGCACCAAGTCCACCCCGGAGGTTTCTTCCGTGATGGGGTGTTCCACTTGGAGCCTGGTGTTGACTTCGAGGAAGGCAATGGCGCCGGATTCGGCCACCAGGAACTCCACGGTTCCCGCGCCGGTGTAGTTTGCTTCCGCGCAGATGGCTTTGGCCGCTGTGTGGATGGTGTGGCGCTGTTCATCGGTCAGGAACGGTGCCGGCGCTTCTTCGACGAGTTTTTGGTGGCGTCGCTGCAAGGAACAATCACGTGTTCCCACGACGATGACGTTGCCAAAGGTGTCGGCCAGTATTTGGGCTTCGACGTGCCGTGGGCGGTCCAGGTACTGCTCGACGAAGCACTCCCCGCGCCCGAAGGCGGTGACAGCTTCCCGGACGGCGGAATCGAACGCTTCCTCTACTGCGTCCAGGTCCCGGACTACCTTGAGGCCGCGCCCTCCCCCACCGAAGGCGGCCTTAATGGCGATGGGCAGCCCATGTTCTTCAGCGAAGGTGCGTGCTTCTGCTGCGTTGGCCACCGGACCCGGGCTGCCCGCTACAAGGGGCGCACCGGCGAGGATCGCGATTTGCCGGGCCGTGACTTTGTTCCCCAGCGCACGGATCGCATCAGGGCTGGGGCCTATCCAGGTCAAACCGGCGTCGATGACGGCTTGGGCGAAATCGGCGTTCTCGGAGAGGAACCCGTAGCCGGGGTGGACAGCATCAGCCCCGGAGCGTTTTGCGGCATGGAGTATTTTGTCCACGTCCAAGTAGCTTTCTGTAGGTGTACGGCCGGAGAGACCATAGGCTTCGTCCATTGCCATGACGTGGGCGGCGTCGGCGTCACTGTCGGAGTAAACACCCACCGAGATCAGACCGGCGTCGCTACAGGCCGAAGCGATCCGCACGGCTATTTCTCCGCGGTTGGCGATCAGGATCTTGCGCATCAGGAAGTACTTTCTGTCATCAGTGGTGAAGGTTTGAAGCGGACGCGGCCTCCGGCAGCGATTTGGGCTGCCTTGTCCAAGTCCTTGGGTGCGACGACGGCAATCACCGGATAGCCTCCGGTGACGGGGTGGTCGGACAGGAACACCACCGGGTGCCCTGTCGGTGGAACCTGGACCACGCCGCAAATGGTGCCTTCGCTGGGAAGTTCGTCATGGCGGATGCGTTCCAGTGGGGTTCCGCTGAGCCGCATGCCGATCCGGTTGGAGTCGTTCGTGACTGTCCAGTCTTGGTTGAACAGGGCCTGGAGTGCGTCGGAGGCGAACCAGTCGGCGCGGGGCCCGGGCCCCAGTTCAAGTTCGGACACTTCGTCGGCGGGAAAATCCGGTTGTTGTTCCGGTTCCCCTACCGCAGTTCTTGGGGCTGGGGCGACGGGCAGGAACTGGCCTACTGCCAATGGTTCCGGGCCCAGTCCTCCCATGGTGTCTGCCGAGCGACTGCCCAGGACTTCTTCGGCTTCTATTCCGCCGCGGACAGCCAGGTAGCTGCGTACCCCCGTTGTCGGCGGCGAGAGCACCAGGGTTTCTCCGTCCATCAAAGCCACAGGGCAGGCAACATCGGCGTCGCGCGAACCGTTAACTGAAGTGATCTGCATTCTTGCCGGGGCCCCGGCAAGGGCCACAATCTGATCCCCCACCGCCTGAACAGTCAGCCCGCCGTCGACGATTTCCATGGCCGCGGCCCCACTGGGGTTGCCGACGAGTCTGTTGGCCCGGCGCAGTGAGCCTTGGTCCAGTGCCCCACAGCGTGAGACCCCAATAGCGGCGTGCCCGGGACGGCCAAGGTCCTGGATCAGCGTGAGGGGTAGGCTTCGGAGAACTTTGAGTCCCGGACCGTCGACCTTCCGGGGAACCGGTACCGATTTGGTCACCTGTGCAATGTCGCGCACGGCCTTGTACCGGACGCTGGTCCCTGGACTGACCAAAGCTGGTTCTGTGCGTTCGCTGTCCCACATGGGGCAGCTGGTGTGTCCAATGATTTGCCAGCCGCCCGGTGTTTGCCGGGGGTAGACGCCGGTATAGCTGCCTCCCAGTGCCACCGAACCGGCTTCCACGTTTGTTCGGGGAGTATCCCGGCGAGGGACGGTAAGGACGTCGTTCTCCCCCACCATGTAGCCAAAGCCCGGGACGAAACCTGTGAACGCAACCGTCCAGAGCTGGCCCGTGTGGGCTGCCACCACAGCTTCGGGGCTGATGCCTGCCAGTTCCGCAACAACTTCGAGGTCTTCCCCGTCATAGACCGTTTCGATTTCGACGAGTTTGTCGCTCGTGTGCCGGTAGGGCGGGATGGACAGATGCTGCAGCCCTTTCTTGATCCTCAGCATGGCTGTGGGGCTTTCGGCAGTGACCAGGACTGTTTCGGCTGCAGGGACTACCTCGCGTTGCCCGGAAAATGGGTTCCGGTTAAGCAGGTCGGTCAGTGCGAGCACGTCGTGGGGTGCCGCGAGTTCGGCCAGCACGCCGCGTTCTCCAACAGCCCTAACTGAGCGCACCCGGGATTCGTTGTGAAGGTGGGGCTGGGTCTCAGGCGTTGACGTCATGGATGAGCCTTAGGTCTTCTTCGGGTTTGGGGTCGCGGCCAAGGGAGACGCCGACGATGGTGATCACGGCGCACACGGCCAGGTAGACGGCAATCAGGTACCAGGTTCCCGTGGCCGCGTAGAGGCCGGTGAAGATCAGAGGCGCTATCGCGCCGCCGAGAACCCCGGCGAGGGTGTAGGCCAATGAGCTGCCTGCGTAGCGCAGGCGGGCAGGGAACTGCTCGGTGATGAAGGCTGCCTGCGGGCCGTACATCAGACCGTTGAAGATCAAGCCGCCGACGACGCCGAGGGTGAGAGTCACGACGGAGCGGTCCTGGATCATGATGAAGAACAGCGGAATGTAGATGGCACTGCCTGCTGCGGCGATGCCATACAGGAGTCGGCGGTTGAAACGGTCGGTGAGGGCACCCGCCGTCGGAATAATGAAAATCTGCACCCCTGAGCCGACGAGGATGGCTGTGAGGACGTTGCCGGTGCTCATGCCCAGTTCTTTGGTGGCGTAAACCGCGACGTAGACGGTGAACATGGAGTAGATCACGTCGGGGCTGATGCGGGACAGGGCTGCTGCGATGAGGGCACGGGGTTCATTGCGGAACACTTCACGCAGAGGCGCTTCGGAGCGTTCGTTGTTTTCCACCAAGGCTTTGAACACCGGTGTTTCTTCGAGCTTCAGGCGGATAACCAGGCCAAAGACCACCAAGAGTGCGGAGGCCAAGAAGGCCACGCGCCAGCCCCAGGAAAGGAAAGCGTCGTTGCTGAGGGAAGCGGCCAGAATGGCGAGGACGCCGTTGGCCATGAGGTTGCCGGCGGGCGGGCCGATCTGGGCGGCGGAGGACCAGAAGCCGCGCTTGTTTGGATCGCCGAATTCGCTGGAGAGCAGCACCGCACCGCCCCATTCGCCGCCCACGCCGATTCCCTGCGCCAGTCGAAGGAGGACGAGGATCGCCGGGGCGGCCGGGCCGATCGCGTTGTAATCGGGCAGGACGCCGATGAGGATGGTGGCGGCGCCGATCAGCAGGAGCGTGACAACCAAGACATGCTTGCGGCCCAGCCGGTCACCGAGACGTCCAAAGATCACCCCGCCAAGAGGTCGTGCAAGGTATCCGACGGCGAACGTGGAGAAGGAGAGTAGGAGGCCGACGAATTCGTCATTGCCGGGGAAGAAGATTTTGGGAAAGACCAGTGCCGACGCTACGGAGTAGATGGCGAAGTCATAGTATTCCAGCGATGTTCCGCTGAGGCTGGCGATGTAGGCCTTAATGGCACTCCGTTTGCGGAGCTTGGCCTGCTGCGGGGATGTTGCTGTGGACATGGCCTTCTCGTGTTCCTGTAGGGCTGGTGGGGTTGGCAGGTTTTTGTCGTCGGTCACGGCACGAAGCTCCTGACAGCGATTCCTTGGTATTCGAGGGCGTCCCGGACGGCTGAGGCAATCTGGACTGCTCCTGCTGTGTCTCCGTGAACGCAGATGCTTTCGGCACGGACATCAATGTGGGAGCCGTCGATGGTCTCGATCTTCCCTTCCCGTACCAGGCGGACCACGCGTTCTGTGATGAGCTCCGGATCGTGAAGGACTGCGCCCTCCAGGCTGCGGGGCGCCAGCGCTCCCTCACGGGTGTAGGCACGATCGGCAAAGGCCTCGGGCACTCCCCGCAGCCCTGCCTTTTCTGCGCGGATCAGGACTTCTGATCCCGCGAGGGCAAGGATCGGCAGCGTGGGATCCACTGAACGAACTGCGTCCACGACCGCTTGGGCCTGTACTGGATGGTGCACGATCGCGTTGCCGAGTGCGCCGTGGGGTTTGACGTATTTGACCGTGGTGCCGGCGATGGCCGCCATCGCCTGTAAGGCGCCGATCTGGTAGGCAACGTCGTCGGCCAGTTCGTTCGGTGCGATGTCCATGAACCTGCGGCCGAAGCCGGCAAGGTCACGGTAGCCGGGGTGTGCCCCCACGGTGACGCCGCGACGGACGGCAAGTTCGCAGGTAGCTCGCATGACTGATGGGTCTCCGGCATGAAAGCCGCACGCGACATTGGCGCTGGAGACAGAACGGAACACTGCGTCGTCATCGCCCAGGCTCCATCGCCCGAACGATTCACCGACGTCACTGTTCAAGTCGATTTGATTCATTGTGATCCTCATCTCAGGAAAAGGTGATGGACCCATCATTGCTTAAGTTTGGGAATCGTTCAACGATTCTCTTCATGAAAATTCGTGAGAGAGTGTAGATTCATCTCTATGGACACCGCTGGGGAACTCTTGGATGACGCCCACTACGAGCTGGGCCCCGCCGCGAGGCTGCGGGTTGCGGTTCCCGCTGTCGCGTCGCGGGTTGCGGCGGAGCTTCGCCGTCAACTCATCACTGGCAAGTGGGTACCGGGCATGCGCCTCAACGAACCCACCATCGCCGAAGAACTTGGCGTCTCGAGGAATACCCTCCGGGAAGCCTTCGCGGAACTCGGCGCCGAACGCCTTGTTGTCCGCCTTCCCAACCGCGGAGTTTTCGTCGCTGCCCCGGGAGCCGATGACCTCCGGGACTTCTACACCGTCCGCCGCGCCATCGAAGTCAGCGCAGTCCGGAATGGCGGCGCTGCCGAACGCATCGCGGCTATTCAGGAGGCCGTGGCAGACGGCAAAGAGGCTGCGAAAGCCAAGGACAAGGAACGCCTGGCCGATGCCAACCTTGGGTTCCACCGCGCCATAGTAGAAATGGCAGAAAGCCAGCGACTGAACACCCTCATGAACCAGGTTCTCGCTGAAATGCGGCTGTTCTTCTTCAAAGAGCCCGTGAACGTGGAGTTTTACTCACGGTACGTCGAGGACAACGAGAAGATCGCCAAAGCTTTGGCTGACGCTCGCTTCGAGGAGGCCGCGTCCCTTTTGGCGGCTTACCTCGACCGCTCCGAGCAGCACCTCTTCGATATATACGAAGCCTAGCGAGCCCCAAAGCAACGCGAAGGATGGCGGATGCTTACGCCATCCTTGGCTGTACGGTCGCGAGCTCGAACGCGGGCGCGCTTATTGCGAACACCCCTCTGACGAGGAGGTATGGCGTGCCCGAGCTGGGACTCGAACTGGAGCCTGTGGGCCAAAGCGCTCACGGGCGAACGACCATCGCCTACCAAGGTGTCGGGGTCGCCACTGTCAACGTGGTGGGCAAGACGTGGGACCGTAGCGCCACGCTCTTCAGTCGGCATGGCCGCAGGGACGTCGCAGAACTGAGGCACCCGGCATACATCACCGTCATCAGAGACCGGGGTTCAGATCCCAAGCAAACCGCGAATGACCTGTTCCAGGTTCTCGAGCACGTTGTCGCTGACTACGAAGCCTGGGAGATTGGACGACTTGTACGCTAAGTCGGTGCAGGCGCAGCGGCAGTCTTTGACGAGCTGGTGCTTTTCCGTGACGGGTTCCCGCAAGTGAGGGACCTTTATCAGCAAGGTTTCGAGGTGGCCTGCAAGTGTCTTTGGATCCTCGCTGTCGCCCAAAACGGTGCAAAGAGCCAAGACGCCAACGCTTTCGGTGATGATCACGCTGACTCCGTCCCGGAAAACAGGAGGGTCAATACGCTCGCCCAATTCGACAAGCTACCGAGTGCTTTCAAGATTGCCTACGCTGCTCAGGTGCCGGCCGGGAACGCCTCGGCCCCTTCCTGAACAGCGGTCGCCGAAACACGATCGGTCACGGAAGCGCCAGCCACGACCTACGAAGCGGACAGGTCATATCCGACAAGGATCTGGACGGAATCACCTACATGGACTTTCTCGGAGAGACCTTCGGCGTGTTCGAAGCTCTCACAGTCATGATGCAGGCCCTTCGAGCAGCGCGGGTCGCCTCGTCACCGGACTTCGAGAAGTAGCCAGATCTTCAAACACTTCACGCCTTCAGTCTTCAGAGGCTTGACATATCGATGCTCGCGACGGTGGCTACGGGACGTTTTGAACGTTTTCCTCACGGGACGGTGGTCAAAAATGGCGCGGACGGGTTCTGTGACGGTACGTGCGACAGTCCAGAAAGAGCGCCCGCAGGTCCGTTGCACACGCGGACCGGGCCAAGCCTTCATAGAGAAAACCGCTGAATCGCCTGGATAGGCGGCACCACCCAAGGGGCACTCACCGCCGACACCCGGTTCCCAAGGAACTCACATCGAAGCCTGCCAAGCACCCTCCCATAAATGATGGACTACAGCATGGGCTACCTCAGGACCATCTCATGGACCATTCACCTTGTTCTCGTTTTTAGGCATTCTAAGTAAACCCTGCACCCGTCCATGGACAGACGAGTAACTTGTAACCGCTTCGTTCGGATAGGAATGCGTTGTCGGTTCCCCATCCCGGTTTGATCCATCGCCCGATTCACAAAATAGAGACTGTGGATGCTCCGACCAAACGCACTGCCATGGCGGATGATTGTGCATGGCCTCCAGAGCACCACGTGTCATCGAGCAGGAGAACGTCGGGCGTCCGATGGCAATTCGCCCACGAGGACGAAATGCGTGGGGTTGGCGCTCCGTGAAGACTGCACTTTTCGTGGTGGTCCGATTAGTTTGATGAGAGCCGTGGGTGGAACAGTGTAACCGCCACGGCATTCCGAACCAGCAAACCCGCGTCGCCTGATTCGCGGACATCTGGCAAGGACATATGTTGCTGCGGAGCAGGTGACGGGTACCCTAAACGAAGGTTGTGGGGCCAAATTCGGGCCATTAGTGGAGACTAACTGGATCCGGATCACGCCGGATTCATTTGAGAAGATCAAGTTCCTTGACGCCTAGCGTGGCATGCGACACGTGGCACCGCCTGATCGGTTTCGCCGAGAGCGGGCGTCGCTTCTTACCTCTTGAACTTTAGTCTTCGACCATGGCGTCGCCGGAGCCTACAATCCAATTGGTTCACAAATTGACCCGAGAAAGGGCCTTTTGCGGTTGTCTCCGTCGCATCCCGGACTACTCGGCTTTGACTCGTTTGCTCCGAGTTGGACGGGGCTGAGGAGGAAGAGCCGTTCGTGGCACTCTGGCCGGCTATGGCCGATTTCCCTTCGATCGGTTCATGCTGGCCCACCCAGCGAAGCCTTCGCAGGCTCAAGCTGGACGTTGCGGCATCGTCGGCTTCGCAGCCAAGGATGGCTGGGCTGAACGCATTGCAGAAAGGAGCGCCTCAAGTTGTCCTTGATAGATACTGAAGGCATCCTTGACGCGGAGTTCGTCATGAAGCCCGGAGACAAAGGGGAAGTCTTCGGGCCTTATGGGGTGGTATTCCTGCTTCCAAAAGGTTCCGGGAGCGACGCCAGCCTCCGTTGTA
This sequence comes from Paenarthrobacter sp. YAF11_1, assembly GCF_052113445.1. Taxonomy (NCBI): domain Bacteria; kingdom Bacillati; phylum Actinomycetota; class Actinomycetes; order Micrococcales; family Micrococcaceae; genus Paenarthrobacter; species Paenarthrobacter sp. YAF11_1. The sequence goes on along the minus strand of NZ_JBFRDF010000009.1, from coordinate 6,818 downwards.
GCCGAAATCATTGCCGCATGTCGTCCACTGAGGCCAAGGACCAGGTTTGAGTACATCTGGTATTGGAAGACTGCATCGCGGCCGCGCCAGCCCGCACGGTCAAGCGCTTCGAGAATGGCGTCTACTACGCGGATCTCGTTGGGGCCTTGCGTTGTTCGATAGAAGGAGTGCGTGGCAGCGGAGGGATGCCGCTCGTACGTATGCCAAGCCCGATAAGCAAGGTCCCTAAGGGAGTCCATCCAATCTTCGGCGGGGCTATAGCCGTCGAAAGCCATGCGGTCCAACTCATCCGCGACAGCCGTAATGATCTCTTCCCGGCTGGAAAAGTGGCGATACATAGCCGTTGGCGACGCGCCCAACTCCTTGCCTAGGCGGGAAAAAGTTAGACCAGATGCAGGGCCCTCATCGAGAATGCGCAAAGCCGCCTCAACAATTACCTCCCGCGTCAATGAGCCGCGGCTTAGGCGGCCCTCGCGACGAACGGGGACGCTCGCCTCCCCCTTCAATGGATCTCCCATCGACTCCTCCAATATCGGTCCGATCTACGCTACCTCATCCGACAGTCCTCAACGCCTTTAGTGAATGCTATTGACTATGGGATTCACTACATCAATACTATGTGGAACATGACCTGCATCACACAAGCTGATCTGCGGTCAATCGGTTCTTTGACAACAAGTCTGAACGGAGGTAGCAGTGAACACTGTAAACAATTTTGCAGTTGTGGGTTCACGTATATATACGTCGGATCCATCGAACGAGTGGGTCGAAGCCTTCGCCGTAACGGAAGGCAGGATCTCGGCAATCGGATCTGCCGAAGAGGTTATTGCGTCAACCGGACGCCCGAGAGATGTCCTGAATGTTGGAAACCGTTTGGTACTTCCGGGTTTGGTTGATGTTCACGCTCATCTGGGTCTGGGTGGACGGCAGCTTGCCTTCGAACTTCCCCTACAACCCACGGACTCAATCCCGGCCATTCTGGACGAGGTCAGCAGGTGGTCCGCCACCCTTCCTCGGGATGGATGGGTAATCGGTGGCATCATAGGCTCGACCGTTCTGGAGCAGATCACTCGTTGCGATCTTCTCGCGCTCGACGCTGCAGCTGGCGGCCGGCCTGTACTTTTACGCGATGACACCATGCACAACCGCTGGGTGAGTTCTCGGACTTTGGAACTCATGGGAGTGACAACGGACTCTTTGGATCCAGCTGGAGGCAGATACGTCCGTGACAGTAAGGGCTGCTTAACCGGCGTCGTTCACGAGATGGCATCCGCACACGCCGAAGAAGCGGCCGCAGACGGGATCGATGATCCGGATACGTATCATGATCTTGCTTTCGCAAAGGCAGTACAGACGCTGAATTCCTTTGGGATCACCGGAGTTCAGGAGTCCGCGACGATGGCCTACGCTTTGGAGTCACTTCAGCGGCTCGACTCCGTAGGCCACCTGACGGCCCATGTGGTGGCCTCCATGCCCTCCCGGCCATTCATCGAACCGGGGGTCACTGGCGACGACTTGTACGATATTGCCGATCTTCACCACAGCAAGCACCTGCATCCGACATTTGCGAAGTACGTCCTGGATGGCGTGCCGATGACGCGGACAGCGGCCATGCTGGAGCCCTACCTATGCAGCCATGATGGCTTAGAACCGAATTTTGTAGGAGACACACTTTGGCACCTGGACGATTTGGTGCAGTCTTTGGAGTCCCTCATAGATCGGGGCTTGCATGCCAAAATCCATGCCACCGGCGACGCAGCAATCCGGCTTGCCCTTGATGCCGCAGAAATGCTGCGAAGCAGCCGTGGCTCCGGTCCAATTGTGCAGATCGCCCATGCGGCGTACATAGACCAGTCTGATGTCCATCGCTTCGCAAAGTGGGACGTCGTAGCCGATTGCTCTCCTTACCTCTGGTTCCCGTCCGTCATGACCGAGAGCAATGCGCACCATGTGCCTGCCGACGTCCACAGCGTCGCGTCCCCACTCAGGGACCTGATGCTTGACGGCGCACTGGTTTCGGCAGGTTCCGACTGGCCCTGCGCCGCCCCGACTCCAGACCCGTGGACTGGTTTGGCCACCTTGGTTACCCGCCGCAACCCCGACCCCACCGTCCCCGGTGAACTCAACCCCGACCAAGCTCTGAACATGGAACAAGCAGTGGCGGCGTTTACCCGCCTCCCTGCATCGGCCATGGGGCTGGGCACAACGACCGGCATGCTCAAGACCGGCCTCTCCGCTGACTTCATCATTTTGGACCGCGACATATTCGCGGTCAGCCCTGCAATCGTTCATGAGACGAAGGTGCTCCGCACCTACTTCGAGGGCCGGTGCGTCCACGACAACGGCACCCGCCTACACACCAACGAGTAGTTCACCCGGGTATTTCTTTCAAAGGCACCATCCCCCACCACTGCACTGTGAGGTCCCCACCATGTTTATCCCCAGAACCACCATCATTTCTGGCTTATTGGCCATAGGGCTCGCTGCTACCCTAACGGGCTGCAGCACTGCCTCAGGCAACGCCCCGGCTTCGGCGCAGGCTTCAGGTCCTCTAGACAAGGTCTTATTCGACTATCCATTTACTTCTCTGCCCGTCTATGCAGCACTCACCCCCCAAATACAGCAAAAGGCCAAGGAAAGAGGTATTACCGTAGAACTAACCAACGACAACTCGGACCTGGCCACTCAGGTCAGCAACCTGACCACAAAAGTTAATTCCGACGTCGACGCAGTCGTCTCCTTCCCCATGGACCCAGCCAGTCTTGAGAACATCGCAGCCCAATATACGGCGGCCGGCAAAATCTGGGTCACCTATGCCGGAGACATGAAAGCCCAAACCACAAGCCTGAAATTCAGCTTCCATGAATCCGGACGCCTACTAGGCGAGTCCGCAGGACAATGGGCTAGCCGCACCACAGGCGGGCGCGGCAAAGTACTTGTCATTGAGGACCAACTTACGCAAATCGGGCGTGAACGAACGGACGGAATCCTGGAGGGTTTGAAGACTGCTGCCCCGAATATGGAAATCGTCGCGGCGCAGCAGGGCGTAACCCCGGAGCAAGGACTTTCGGTGACCAGTGCCGTGCTATCTTCCAACCCGGATCTGACCATGGTGCTGGCTGCCACCGGAGATGGGGCGCAAGGCGCATACCAAGCCCTTCTCTCAGCCGGTCGCAGCGATTCGGATGCCAGGACCTACGTTGGAGGCCTTGATGGCAACCTTCCCCTCATGAAGGCGATGTCACAGTCAAAGGACTCAATTGCCCGCGGACTTGTCACTGTGAAGCCCGAAGAGATTGCTCCGGCGATCGTTGAAATCGTGGTGGAAGCCAGTGAAGGAAGGACAGCGCCGATGGATCTTCCGGTTTATCTCGTGACGGCAGAAACACCGGACTTGTCGTCGTTCATCTCATCCTTTGGCGGCTGAGGGTGACTTACGGAGTCCATAACCTCAGCAAGAGGTATGGAGCCACACACGCCCTGTCTGATGTCTCGCTGACCTTTTCACCCGGTACCGTCCACGCTCTATTGGGACACAATGGAGCCGGAAAATCCACAGTCATCCGGTGCCTTGGTGGAGGCACAGCCCCAACCTCCGGGACTATCGAAGTCGATGGCGAATCGACGACACAACTGACTCCCCGTGCATCACGAGACTCCGGAGTCGCGATCATCTACCAGCATTTGAGCCTGGTGGACACGCTGTCGGTATCCGACAATCTCTTCCTCGGCGATGAATACACTCGGTGCGGGATGGTTGACCAGAAGCGGCAACATTTGGAGGCAAAAGCTGTTCTGACGAGGGTTGGTGCAAACTTCGACTCCAACGTCCGCGTCGCTGAATTGTCGATGGGTTCAAAGCAACTGGTGGAGATAGCAAAAGCGCTACGGCGCGACGCAAGGCTGCTTGTTCTGGACGAGCCAACGGCTGCCCTTTCACGTGTCGAATCCGCCAGGCTCGCCAAGCTAATTGACAAATTGCGGTCGGAAGGAATGGCCATCGTGTACGTCACGCATCTCCTGGACGAGGTGGTGCGATTGGCCGATCGGGTCACCGTTCTGCAAAACGGTAGCGTGGTTTGGTCCTCCGCCATGGAAGGGGTAACTAAAACGGACCTTGTCAGGGCCATTGGCGGGAGTTCACACCCTATTGAAAGGCAGGATTTCTCCCGGTCGAAAACTGTCCTCGCGTTGGAGGGCCTCATGTGCGGGTCCGCGCATGGCATCGACCTCGCGGCGCGGACGGGAGAAATCATAGGACTGTATGGACTCGTCGGCTCTGGCCGCACCCGGCTCTTGGAAACTATCTTCGGCGCCAGAAAGAGAACCGGCGGCAAGATAATCGTGGATGGGAAGACAACTGCACCGGGCTCACCTGCGGAGGCCCTTTCTGCTGGCATCGCCTTGATACCGGCGGACAGACTCCAACAGGGACTCTTCTCCACCATGACCGCAGCAGACAATATCGTTTTGCCAGCGATGGCCAAGCTCGCCTCGCCCTTCCGGAAGAAGCGACAGGAACGCTTGCTGTTCGAACAGGCCGTAGGAAATCTTCAACTGCACCCGGCCAATCCACGGCTTCCGGCCGGGGCGTTCTCCGGAGGAAATCAGCAAAAGATTCTCATTGGACGATGGCTCACGGCCCACGAAAACATACGGGTGCTCTTGGTAGATGACCCAACACAGGGAGTGGACGTCGGGGCACGCGCGGAGATCTACAGAGTCATTCAGGAGGCTGCCCGTCACCGCGGATTGACTGTCTTAGTAGCAAGCAATGATCCCGAGGAGATTGTTTCACTTGCAGATCGATGCCTCATTTTTGACCGCGGGTCAGTTGTCTCGGACCTTCCTATGGCCGGAATGGATGAATCGAGACTCTTGACCGCCATCCACACAGAACCCGCCCACTAGCAGATCTAAAGGACATTCCCATGCCTTCCCTTTCTCTTTCTACCCTGCGATCGTTTGCTCTAAAGAATCCACTGATCATCGTCTTAATAGTGCTGGTGATCGCCGTCCAACTATCCACAGGAAGCCTCCTTACATGGCAGAACTTGAGGGGTGTTCTTCTTGACGCTTCGGTGATTGCCATCGCTGCTGTGCCTTGTGCGCTGCTGATCATCGCCGGGTATATCGACCTGTCCGTTGGAGCCAGCCTGGCACTTGGGGGTGTCGTCGCCGGCCATGTTATGCATGGCCCCCTTGCCTCGGCGCCACTCGCCGTAGTGTCCGCCATGGCCGCGGGTGCACTGGTGGGACTCTTCAACGCGCTGTTAACGGCAGTGTTGGGGCTGTCGCCCTTTATCACCACATTGGGCATACTGACCGCGGTACGCGGCATTGACCAATTGCTCAGCCCCTTGCCACTTAGCGGTTTCGACCTCTCATTCCAGTTTTTGGGCATCGGCAGCATAGCGGGCCTCCCCGTCCCTCTTTTGATCGCGGCACTGGTAATGATCATCGCTGCAGTCTTCTTGACGGCGACTCCTTCCGGCCGCCATGTCTATGCCATCGGCGTCAGCAGGGAGGCTGCATATTTGTCGGGAATTGCCGTCCGACGCATACCGTTTGCCCTTTATGTGGCTTCCGGGGCGTTGGCTGCGTTGGCTGGCACGGTGACCGTGGCCCGTTTGAACAGCGCCCCTGCGGGGCAACTGGGTCTGGGGTTCGAACTAACCGTACTGACCGCGGTCCTGCTGGGTGGCATAGCCCTGACGGGAGGTGAGGGTTCCATACTGGGAGTCCTTGTAGGGGTTCTTTTCCTGGGCCTGCTGGGTAATTCCTTGACGTTGCTAGGCGTGACGAGCTTCTGGCAAAACGTCGCCAGTGGGGTCGCCCTCGTTGCCGCCATAGGGATTGCGGCTGCAACACATGCCGTTCGAGGCAAGCTGGCAACACGCTCTGCCCAACCTGAAGCACACCACAGCCAAGAAGTCGCTGGAAAAGTGCGGCTTGAGAGGGCTGAACTGGTCGAGTAGCTGCGGACGCTGGGCTTCGTCGTCTAGCCGGGCTGATATCAAACCCCCGAAGGAGTCGGAAGAAAGCCTAGACCATCAAGCCAGAGCATCTCGAATGCCATTCAAGCCGGTTTCCGATCCTTTGCCGCAGATGCTGACCCGCAAACGATTCCCGGGCGCATACCCACACCTGCCTACACCTGTTGATGGATATTGTCTACCCGCATGGATGGGACGCTGCCACCGGGCTGAACTTGTTCTGATAAGCCCCGGAAGGCGTAGAACGTTCAAGGCCACGAGGAGGAGCCGACAGAACACCTTGCTCAAAGAAGCTCCAAAATGATCGATAGCAGCGAGATACCGCCTCGCTTCCACGACGAACTCGAACAGGAAATTCAGGGTCTCGGAATGAGTCGCAAGCATCGCCGCTTTCTARTCGGCCCGTTGCTCGCAGATTCCCCGGAAATCCCTTGAAAGTCTTCTTCGATCGCGAAGACATGCTCGACAAACCCCCGACTAAGCGCACGCCGCCTGAGTCCTGGCCGCCTTGCCGAGAATGCTGAAACGCGTGCCAGGAGCAGCCCCGTTACATTTATTCCGTCCCCGAAGGCCGGGGATGGTCGCTGGACCCGGTATGACTTTCTTGCCCTGTCACTTGATGATCCGGGGGGTGTTGTCGCCGGGTTCGGAGGCACGCGTTGACTGCTGATAGGGACACGGCCGGCTCCTTTCGCGGGTGCCAGGTCTCTTTGTAACGTGGGTGCCAGCATAGGCACGCGTTGACTGCTGATAGGGACACGGCCGGCTCCTTTCGCGGGTGCCAGGTCTCTTTGTAACGTGGGTGCCAGCATCGGGTGTCGT